>DASXPH010000083.1:0-100437 GCA_036493735.1 Gemmatimonadaceae bacterium | reverse complement strand
CGCCCCGAGTAGGCGGTCGACGTCGCGGGCGTGGTGTCGGCGACGATCGTGACTCTGGCGAGACTGGAATCCAGGAGCACGACTTTCCGTCCGACCATATCGTTCACGAGAACACGCCCGCCCGGCAGCGCGCGCACGCTGACGATGGTCGACCAGGGCTCGGTGCTCCTGGACGTAACTGGTCCGAGCTGCCGGATGGGTGGCTGCTGCTGCGCGACGGCGGAGGCGGAGGCGGCCGTCGAGATTACAAGAAGAAAGGTGTATCGCATCACAGTCGATGGCTGAAAGGGCTTCGTTTGAGAAACCACAGAGAACACGGGGAACACAGAGGAACAACAAATTATCAAGTTGTTACACTCAATGATTTGTTGTGCCCCTCCTCTGTGAACCTCTGTGAACTCCGTGGTCAATCCGCATCGGTACTATCGTGATCTACGGTCTCGAGATGATCACCGTTCGCGCACCACCATCCGAACCGCCCGCACCTCCGAAGAACGTAGCGGCGGAGCCGGGGAGCATCGGCGCCCCGGTGAAGGCCGCGGTCCCGGAACGAATCGACGCCAGATATCGCGGCTCGAGATAGCTGGCAATGAATGCCGGCAGTTTCCGCAGTTGCTCCGCGGTGAGAATCTCCTTCACCGTCGGAGCGAGCTGCGCGAGCAGATCCACCGACGCGCGGCGCGCCTGCAGATAATGATCGTAGGCCTCGCCCTGATCGTAGTGGTCAGGCAGCTCGCTCAGGTATTTCGCTACGGGCGCCCAGATCGAGTCGACGCGCACGCCGTACCAGCGGTTGAGCGACGCGATGCTGTCGGCCTGCTTCGACGTCAACTGGAGGCTGTCCTGCTGGCGAAGGATCTGGGCCATCGGATTCGGGATGCTGCCCGTACCGTAGATGATCCGCAGGAACTGCTCCGGCATCTTCTGTCCGTCGACGCGGCGTCCGCGGTCGAGCTGCGACGTCAATGATTGTCGCTCTCGTGTCGGACCGACATCGAAGCGCAGCATCGCCGTCAACACCACTGGCAATCGGAACGCGCTCAGCGCGGGCAGCGTCGCGCCGAACCGCTGATTGACTTCATATATGTAGCGACCGTTATTGGCGTCGAACCCGCGCACATAGAGCAGCGACTGGTCCGGCGCCGCCGGCTGTCCCCAGCCGTGCAGTTTGTTCGACCCGTGCATGATGAGGTCGGCGGCGCCTAACGGGTTCGACAGATTGAACGACAGCGTCGCCCGCTGCGGCATGCGCACGCGCATCGGGTTGAAAGTGAAGCTGAGGTTCGCTGTGGACGTCCACGGACCCTCGCAGCTGTTGCGCGCCGCGAGGTCGCCCAATTGGCTTCTCAGACACTCGCGCGCCGCCCCTGAGCCGTGATCGAGCAATGCCTGCATCCCGGCCGCGACCGCCGGATCCTTCGCCGCGCCGGGGTCGAACACGTAGGCGCGGTCGTTCGCGTAGCCATCGCCGTTGACATCGGCCGCAATCATTGGCGTGAACGGCGTACCCGACCGGAACTGGCCGTACCAACTCACGTTCACGGTGTTGAAGAAGTTATAACCGAGCGTGTAGACGAACTGGTGACGGGAGTCGAACGACGACCGGCCCCACGAGACGCCGAGGGGGCTTCCCGCGGTGCTGCCGAAGCCGTACACCTCGTCGCGCACGTTACCGTACACGTATGCCAGACTCCAGGAGTAACTGGTGTTGAACGTCGCCGGGGAGAGGCGAAGGCTCACCTGACGACTTTCCGACTGCAGCCCCGATCGCAACTCCGAGACGTGCGAGAAGAGTGACGTCAGCCGCGCATCGCCGGATGCAATCGCACCCGTCGCCGGCACGATGCTCGTCGGCTGGACATAGACCGGCCGATTGGCCTCGTCGGCCAGCGCAAATCGCTGCGTCGAGTTGAAGTTGAGATCCACGAACCCGGACTGATTCAGATTGCGCGAATATGTCCCCTCGACCGTCGCCATCAGGCGATTCCCCAGCACCGGGCCATTCCACTGGAGGTTCGACCGCACACTGCGCGACGCGGCGAAATCCTTCGAGAACAGAGATACGTTAGGCGCGGTATTCCCGAACACGCTTCCCGTGGTGGCGTCGGAGCATAGAGAAGGAATCGACGACAGGTTGGCCTCGTACGATGCCCAGTTCGGCGTCGGCGTTGCCGGTCCCACGCAATTGAGCTGCTGCACCGCGTTCGGCAGGCCGGTATTGTCGAGCGCCGAGCCGATCGTCGGGGTTGCCGGTGTGTTCTGGAACAAGCCGATGCCGCCGCGCACCACCGCGCGCGGAACCCGCGCCGAGCCGTCGAAGCTCGCGATCGTCGGCGCCGTGCCGTACGTCCAGGAGAAGCCTAACCGCGGGCTCAGATACGCCCGGCTCGGCACATGATCGTTGCGCGCCCCGAAGATGTTCTCGATGTCCGGGTTCTCGATCGGCTCGGCCATGAAGCGATTGCCGTCGAGCCGGAGTCCATACTGGATCTGCAAATCGTTCGTCGGCCGCCACGCGTCGCCTAACGACAGCGCGCCCACGAGCTGGCTTGCGCCGCTCGTCCGCGGCGACAGCTGGCGCGTGAACGACGCCGGCTGATCGGCGGCGAGATCGGCGAGCGACAGATACGTGTACGTACCCAGTAGATTGGTCGTCTGATTCGAGGAGTACGCCTCGCGCCGCAGCTCGGTCGTCAGCTTGAGCCGATGCTTATTGCTCGCGCTGAACCAGGAGAGCTGGTTCAACAACCCGACGCTCGTCGTCGACGTGCTGGTGTTGAGCGATTGATTACCGCCGAACGCGAGATTCTGCAGACCGCTCGTGCCGTCGTCGAAGGTGGAATTCACCAACACTCGGCCGCTCGGCAGCGCCAGATACGGCGTGCCGTAGCTGTGCGACCCGCTCACGCCCAAGGTCGTCTCCTCAAGGACGCCGAAGCCGAAGTAGCTGTTGTGCCGTGCCTGCAATCCACCGTTCCACCCCGTGCGATCGCCGCTGCTCGCCGGCACCGACGTGGCATTGCTGCCAACCGGCGACTGCTTGTTCCAGCTGCCGTTGAAGGTGAGGTTGTACGCCTGACCGGTCGTCGACGTGGGTGGCGCGAAGTCGAGACTGCCGAGGATCGACCCCTGATCGCTCGTTCGATCACGCGGAATGCGGCCGACGGCAGTGGGAATCTGCGACTGACCGAGGATGCCGAGGAAGTGCGTTACCGAATCGAAGGCAACGCCCGCCGTCTGTAATCCAAGAGGGTCCGTATTGAGCAAGTTTTGATAATCGTTGGCGCGCCGGCCGAGCTGGTAGGAGATGTTGTAGAACGCCTTGTCGACCACCAGTGGCCCCGCCGCAATGCCGCCGAGCGAAAGGTTGGAGTACTGCTGGCCGAGCGCCTGCGCCGCACGATCAGTCCACTGCATCTGCGGCGCGTCGAGATTGAGGCTCATGCCGCGGGTGATGAAGTTCGAGCCGGGCCGTGTGCGGATAGTGATCTGACCGCCGCTGAATCCACCGCGCGACACGTCGTAGGGCGATGTCACCACTGAGGTCGAGACGCCGGCGTCGCGCGGCAAGTTCGACCCGCCGAAGCTCATGCCATTGAGGGTCGTGTTGTTCTGATCGGCGCCGAGTCCGAGCACGGAGAAGCCATTCGGGTCGCCATTCTGGCCGGGAACGAGCTGAACGCCCGGCAGTGTCGCCGCCATCGCCGCCAGGTCGCCGAGATCTGCCGGCGGAAGCGCGGCATTGGTGACGGGACGCTCGGTTCCACTGATGTCCGGCTGCGCATCATTGCGCCCGACCTTCTCACGCGGCGCCGAAACTTTCATCGCCTCGAGATTGACGGCCGCGCGGGTCAGCTTCGCGTCGGCGATGAGTATCTCCTCATCGGCGGTGCGTTTGACTTCGAAGTGCTTCGCCGCGAAGCCCAGCGCGGCGAAGGAGACGATGTAGTCCCCCTCTCCGTTCGGAAAGGTGACGGTGAACCGGCCACTCTTGTCGGTGCGCGCCAAGCGGCTGACGTTCCCGTCGAGCGACGTGACGGTGACCTTCGCGCCTTCTACGGCAGTGCTGTCGGGTCCGATGACACGACCGCGGACGACATCGGCTTGCTGCGCCAGAAGTCTGTGGGCTCCAAATGGCGCCGCGAGGAGGAGGAGAGCGGCGAGAGGAGGAATGGGCAGGCGAAAACGCACGGGTGCTTCCGTGTGGGGGACGTCATTGGACCCGAGGGGGAGGGGAAGGGTTTCCTTCCGGCGCCTTTCGCGCAACCCCGCAGGCCACCTTCCATGAGGTTCGAACGGCGAAACGCAGATCGCCGCAGATTACGCAGAACTCTGATCGAGCGTTGATCGGCTTCAGTGACGCCTTCGGCGCGGCCGCGGTTGGGCAGGGTATGAAAACACTGATCGCGCTCGCAGCGTTGCTCATCGGAGCTGCCTCTTGCGCCGACTCACTGGCGCCATCGGCGGCAACTCTCGACGGCAGCTGGGGCGTGCAGGGCGAGGTGCCGGGCTCCTCGGAGCGATGGGATCTCACGGTGCATGGCAATACGATCTCGGGCACCGGAAGCTGGACCGGGGAGGCGTGCTGCGCAGGCACCCTCACCGTGAGCGGCAGCATCGCGCGGGATTCAGTTCACGTGCAGGTCACCTTCACCGGCGCGCCAGTCGCCAGCACCTACTACTTCGACGGAGCGCTCGCATCGCGAACACAACTCGTGGGTACGGCGACGCGGAATGGCGGCTCGACATACGTCGAGCATCTCCAAAAGCTGTAGCAAACTCTCACTGGGCGGCGGCGCGCGTCAACGGAACAGCGAGCAGCACGGGCACAGTGAGTGCCTTCTCCGGCTTCCGTTTGCCGGCATCGGTGTACTTCTCCCACTGACTGTTCGCGACATACACGAACTCGTCGCCGACGACAGCGCCGATGGTCGGCTCGTCCGCGATTGCCACATTTTGATCGAGCACCTCGGCGCTCGCGATGCGCCGACCGGACGTGTCGAGCACGAAGCGCATCACCCGCGCGGGCTCGACGCCATTCTGCACCGCGACGATCGATCCGTTATACCACGCCAGCCCGTCGCAGCCGAGTGAGGTCGAGCGGGGCGCGTCATCGACGCGGCTGACGTCGTTCGTCGCAAGGTCGAGACGCAACAACCCATGCGAGTAATCGGCCAGGTAGAGGATTCTGCCGTTAGGCATCGGCGCGAGACCCTGCAGTGACCGGAAGTATGGACTCGTGATCCGCTCGAGGGTGTCGGCGCCCGGCCGTAGTCGGTACAGGATGGGATCGTTCGAGTCGGTCACGAACACGTCGCCTAACGGGCCGACGACGAGGTCCCCGAGCACGTGGCCTAGCTTTGCCGGCGGCAGATCCCATCGGCGCTCGATCACGCCGTCGGTGATGCGCACGCGGACGAGTGCCGCGATGGTCGAGTCTGAGGGCGTGAAACCCTCCATCTGCGGGATGCCGGCGAGCGTCGCCCACAGGACGCCTGTCCTTGGATCCATGCGCACTCCGAGGACGGCGCCGATACGCGGTCGATCGCGCGGCCAGAGCTCGCGCACCACTCGGCCGTTCGCGACTTCGGCGATGGTCCGATGTCTCACGCTCGCGACGTAATAGCGAGCCGTGCGCGCGTCATAGTCCATTCCCTCGGGCCAGAAGGTCGAGTCGACGAGATGCGCGACGATACGGCTGCGAGCGATAGCCGCTCGATTCGCCTCGTGCCGCGCGAACGCACTCGCGAATTGCGGCAGTGCGCGGTAGCCGCTGAAGCGCGCATCGGCATCGAGATCCTTGCCCAGGCCGAGTGCCGCGTATTTCTCGAGCGCATCGAGTAACGACGCGGTATCGTGCGACAGCTGTGAGGTCACTGCGCGGCCCCACAGGTACGCCGGCTGCGTCGGCCACGCCTTCGCGGCGCGTGCCACTTCCTTATATACGGTCGCCAGATCGCTCGCCGCGAGCGCGGCGCTCGCTCGCGCCCACGACGTACGCGCGACTGCCGCCGAGTCGACCGCGGCGACGCCCGTCATCGCTTGCGACTCGATCGGTGATGGCGCAATGACGCAAATCGCCAGCACGACGACGCTGCGTGTAATCGCCCGCGCAGGGTGACTCATAATTCACGCTTCTGCGCTCTGGGGATTTGCGATAGCGCTCGGTGATGAGCCGTACGGCACGGGGCTGAAGCGAGAGTGATCGATCGAACTGCACCGCGCTCCCTTCCTCACGCACGCCGACTCTCAGAGCCCCTTACCGATTAGCGGGACGTCCGGTTCGATCGCTGAATCTGCGCGCGATACCGCGACGAGTGAATCGCGGGCCTCAGTAACTCCGCCATGCATCGCACGAACCGCAACGCGTTCAGCAGGGGCTCCGTCGCGCGCCGCAGGAACTGCAACTCACATCGCACCAACGCCATCGCGTTCCGCGGCAACTGCAACGCGAACACCGACAAGTCCAAACTGGATATCAGCAACTACAGGGCGAATCGGAGCAACTGGATCGCGAACACGAGCAAGTGCCACGCGTATCGCCATAACTGCCACGCGTATCGACGTAACTGCCACGCGTATCGCCGTAACTGCATCGCGCACCACCGTAACTGCAACGCGTACCAGCGCAAGTGCAACGCGTACCGACACAACTGCAACTCATAACGACGCAACTGCAACGCGTGCCGATGCAACGGCATCGCGTATCGACGTAACTCCCACGCAGAACGGAGCATCGACAACGCGTATCGCCGTAACTCCACCACGTATCGGCGCAAGTGCAACGCGTTCCGCGACAACGGCAACGCTAACCGGCGGAATGATCGCGCGTACACGAGCAACGTCAACGCGTACCGCAAGCACTCCACTCGCCTCCGCTGGTACTGCATCGCTCACCCGAGGCACTGCCGCGCTCACCGCCGGAATGCACACGCTCACCGCCCGAACAGCATCGCACATCGCTGCCACTCCACTCCGCACCGCGAGGACGCCAGGGCAAACCGCCGACGCCGCGGGGCGCATCGGCACAACGCACGAACGGATCGGCCGAACTCCCATCCGAATCGACGCATTGCCCAGTCGGATCGCTCACGAGCAGAGTCTCATCGCTGCGACGCACAACGCAACCGCCACGACTCCGCTTCACTCCTGCGACCCGCACAGCCGCGCCGCCACGACGCACGCGCGCATCGACGACTGCGCGATCCGCACCCGCGACCCCGCAACGCGCACCGCGCTCTAGTCCAGCCCTTTCGCTCTCACTCCACTCCAAACCGACCATGCTTAGATCCCGACCGGCGCCACTCCCACCCATACCGCTACATGCGCGACCCGCCTCCCGCACATCGCGCAGCAACACACGTGAGATACCGGTCTCCATCGGGACTCCGCAATCCAATTCATCCGCCGCAAGCCGACGATCCATCGCTCATCCCCGATCGCAGGAACCGGTCAAGATCGGTCCGTCCCGCGACTTTCTTCGGTAGAAGGTTTGAGCTGGCCGCCTCACGCCAGTCAGCCGGCTAACCGGATAACTCCGCAGCCGGTCAGCACCAACGGCATCATCCCGCGCGTTCGGCTCATCCCCAGATCGGCGATCGAGAGAGGCCCGTTCACAGATTCGTCACTCGTTAGGTGAGACGCGACGCGCGGTCCAACTCCCGCCGGCGCGCGAGCTTCCGCGTCGAGCGCCGGAAGTACGCCCGCCATGGTCAGCGGTCCGCTCACCACGCTCGTTACGCAATTCGTCACTTTCGACTGGCTACGCCAGGTCCCCTCCTTACCTTCGCGGCCTCGTGCGCCGGCCACACCGGTCGGTTGCGCATTTGTGCATCACTCCAATTCAGTCCCACTGCCGCACCTGGAGGAGGAATGACAGCGCTGCGACGCATCATCGGACTGTCGGCGATGGCCCTGTTGCCGGCCCTCGCGCGGGCCCAGACGCCCATCACCATCACCGGCCACGTGACCACCGAGCATGGCGCGATGCTCGGAAACGTCACCATCTCGCTTCCCGAGCTCGGGCTCGGCGCGATCACCCGGGACGATGGCAGCTACTCGCTGCGCGTCCCCGGCGCGCGCGTCACCGGTCAGACGGCGACGATCTCAGCGCGCCGCGTGGGCTACAAGCCGAAGACGGCACGCGTCACGCTCAGCGGCGGTGATCTCGTGCAGGACTTCGACCTGGATGCGAATCCCTTGCAGCTCGGCGAAGTCGTGATCACGGGCGCGGGGACGTCGACCGAGGTCGAGAAGCTCGGCAACGTTCGCAATTCGGTGTCGCCCGACCTCATCGTCAAGTCCAACGAGGCGAATGTCGTTCAGGCGCTCGCCGCCAAGGCGCCTAACGTGCAGGTGCAGCAGACGTCTGGCGACCCGGGCGCCGGATCGGCCATTCAGATCCGTGGCCTGCGCACCATCAATGGATCCAGCCAGCCGTTGTTCATCGTCGATGGCGTGCCGATGAACAACACAACCTTCTCGACGACAAACTTCAATCCGATCGACGTCGCGGGGGTGAATCTCCCCGGCCAGGTGAACGGCGGAGAGTTGGAGGGCACGTCGGCGCCGAATTCCCTCGTGTCGCTCAACCCGGACGACATCGAGAACATCGAGATCCTCAAGGGCGCGTCGGCGGCGGCGATCTACGGATCGCGCGCGGCGAACGGCGTCATTCTCATCACGACGAAACGGGGTCACTCCGGCGCGACGAAGTACACGTTCCGGAGCTCGGCGTCGGGCGATCAGGTCACGAAGAAGTGGCCGCTGCAGCGCCAGTTTGGCCAGGGATTGTTCGGCACGTCACAGCTGGTGACGCGTAGCTGGGGGGCCCAGCTCACCGGCGTGCCGACCTACGATCACGCCAGCGAGGCGTTCACGACGGGACACGTGATGGACGAGGTCTTCTCAGTGAGCGGCGGCACCGAAAGGACGACCTTCTATCTGTCCGGCGACTACAACCGCAATGAGGGCGTGTTTGTTGGACCCAACAACTTCTTCAATCGCGCGACCTTCCGGCTCAACGCAACTCATCGCCTGACGGATGGTCTCACGCTTGGCGGGAATTTCTCGTACGCGGATACTCGTGGCGATTTCACCCAGCGCGGCAACAACACCAACGGTCTCCTCCTCGGCCTGTTCCGGACTCCCCCGGAGTTCAACAACAAGCCGTGGCTCGATCCGGTCACCGGGCTGCATCGTAGCTACATGGTGCCCGACGCCAATCTCTCGACCGTTGGCCAGGATCGTATCTTCGCGAACCCCTTCTTCACGCTTTATCAGACGCTGAACAACGAGCAGGCGAACCGGTCGCTGGGCGATGTGAACGCATCGTACGTCGCGAACAGCTGGCTCAAGTTCGACTACACGCTCGGCGCCGACGTCACGAACGACAACCGGCTCGAGGGCTGCCCGATCGACTGCACCGGTGCCGCGCTCGGTGGGCGCATCACCGAGGGGCGCGTCGTCGACTACCAGATCGACCACAATCTCACCGGGACGGCAACCTGGCACCTCGGCACCCGTCTCGCCGGCACCTTCACCGCCGGCCAGAATCTGAACTCGCGAAACTTCAGCACGTTCTCCGACGTCGGCCGCGGGCTCATCGCGCCGCAGCCGTTCAGCATTCTCAACACACTCGCGCGCGATCCGACGTCGGACTACCAGTACGAGATCCATAACGAGTCGTACTTCGGACAGGAGACGTTCGACATCTTCGATCAGCTGTACCTGACGGCGGCGCTGCGCAACGACGGTTCGACGACGTTCGGCACGGGCAATCGACGCAGCTGGTTCCCGAAGGGGAGCGCGGCGTGGACGTTCACGCAGCTCCACAACGTGCCGTACCTGACGTTCGGCAAGGCACGCATTTCCTATGGCGAAGCGGGTCAGGAGCCGCAGCCGTATCTCACGTCGCAGACGTTCAGCGGCACGGCGCTCACCGGGACCATCTCGCAGGGTACTGGTCTCGGACCGACGCAGAGCAGCAATGGCGGTCTGGTGCCCACGGTCGTCAAGCCGGCCACCGCGCTGAATCCCGAACGCACGAAAGAGCTCGAGGGCGGCTTCGATATCGGCTTCCTGGGCGACAAGGCTGACTTCAGCGCGACGTGGTATCGCGCGCAGACGTCCGATGTCATCCTGATCACGCCGACTCCGCCTTCGACTGGTTATTCCTCCGAGGCAAAGAATGCCGGTGTTTTCCGCAACTCCGGCACCGAGCTCTCGCTCAACCTCAGGCCGATCACGACGACCACGTATGGTTGGGACATCGGCATGGGCTGGGCACGCAATCATTCGCTCGCCGTCTCCATCGCCGGCGCGCAGTTCCTCCCGATCGACAATTTCTCCGGACACACCGAGAACGTCGCGATGGTCGGTCAACCGTTAGGTGTCATGCGCGGGCTCGGCTGGATTCGCTGCGGCGTCACGAATTACGCAGACTACCCGGCGCTCAACCTGGCGCAGGTGTGCGCCGGCGCGCCGAAGGGTGCGCTCTACATCAACAACGGCCAGTGCCTGAACACGCAGCCCGACATGCCGTGCGCGGACGCAACGGATCGCATCATCGGCGATCCGAATCCGAGATGGACGGGTAACCTCCACAGCACCTTCCGATACAAGAAGCTGGAGCTGTCGGGTCTCATCGACGTCAAGAAGGGCGGTGACGTGATCGACGGGACGCGCGGCGCGTTGCTCTCGTACGGCACCGACGCCGAAACGGGAAATCGCGCCACGTGCACGGGACCGAACAATTCCAACTGCGCCGGCAACATGCATGCGTTCGGCGACGCCGACTTCTTCCCCGGCGCGGTCGTTGGCCCGGGCGCGCACACGAAGATCCCGATCGGTGAGAACTGGTATCGCACGAGCGGGCTCGCCGCCTGCCCGTTCACGAACATGGACGAGCCGTGCGTCGAGGACGGTGGGTACGTCAAGCTCCGCGAGCTCTCCATCGCCTACACCTTCGACTCGCCGTGGGTCGGACGCTACCTCGGCCTAACGAGCTTCAACGTTCGCGCGGCAGGCCGCAACCTCAAGACGTGGACGAAATACAAAGGGCTCGACCCGGAGACGAACCTTGGCGGCGCCACCGCGCGCAGCTTCGGCGGCATCGACTACTTCAATCTCCCGCTCACCCGCTCGTTCGTGTTCACCGTTGGACTCAACCGCTAACGCGAGGGAACGGACATGAGACGCACCTGGACCATCGCGACGGCGCTGCTGCTCGCATCGACGGCGGCCTGCAACTTCCTGGATTCTCCGAAGGCCGTCGCCGACCCGAACAATCCAACCGTCGCGTCGCGCGACCAGCTTTTTGTCGGCGTGCAGGCCAACACGTTTGGGTATTACGAAGGCTATGTGCCGATGCTCGTGTGCATGTGGATGCAACAATGCGCGGGCGTGAACAGTCGCTTCGTGCAGACCGAGGGCGAGTACGGCATCACGCACGGCTCGCTCGACTTCACGCTCTCGGGCGTGTACGTCGGCGGTGGCTTGCTCGGCATTCGCGCCGTCGAAGCGAGCGCTGACGCCGCCGGTGACAAGTTGTACAAGGGCATCGCCGAGGTGCACGAAACAATGGTCATCATGCTCACGACGGACACGTGGGGCGATGTTCCGTACCGTGAAGCAATCTCGAACAACACGGAGGCCGCGTTCGATCCGCAGTTGCAGATCTATGATGACCTGCTCGCGTTGCTCGACAAGGCCATCTCCGATCTGAACGGCGGCGGCAATGGACCTGGCTCCGTCGATCTCGTTTACGGCGGCGACAAGACGAAGTGGACCGAAGCGGCGCACATGCTCAAAGCGCGGCTCTATCTGCGTCGGGTCGAGAAGCTCGGCGCCGGCGAGTACACGAAGGCGCTCGCCGAGGCGCGGCTCGGAATCAGCGCGCCAGCCAACGACTGGCTCACGCAGCACTCGTCGAACAACGCCGAGCGTAATGTGTGGCAACAATTCCAGACAACGTCCGGCTTCGGCCAGGATCTCGTCGCCGGCGCGCGCCTCGTCGAGATCATGAAGTCGCAGAACGACCCACGCCTCCCACAGTACTACGCGCAATCGACCAGCGGTGGCTACATCGGCTTCGACGCGACGACCGGTACGACGCCGGTGAACACGGTCTCGCTGCTCCGCGGCACGCGCGAGTCGGATCCGGCGTTCCGTCAGCCGATCATAACATACGATGAGAATCAACTCATCATCGCCGAGGCGCTCTTCCAGACGGGCGACGTGACGAATGCGGCGGCGGCGCTGAACGGCGTGCGCTCCCGCTATGGCAAGGCCGCAATCGCGACACCGACATTGAACGACATCATGACCGAGAAGTACATCGCGCTCTTCCAGAATCCCGAGTACTGGAACGACTACAAGCGAACCTGCCTGCCGACCCTGACGCCCGCCGTCGGCAAGTCGGTGATCCCAGGTCGCTTCCTCTACGGGCAGACGTTGGTGCAGACCGATCCTCAGCCGGCAACGCAGAACGACAACATCACGACGCGCCGCAACACGAACGATCCCGGCGCGTGCCAATGAGCCGCGCCGTTAGGCATGGTCATGCCGCCTTCATGGCGGCATGCCTCGCGGCGATCGGCTGCTACGGCTATGTCGCGCCGCCGCGCGGCACGTCGCTGCTCGGGCGTGACGCGCAGCTTCAGTTGACCGACTCCGGCGCGGTCGTCCTCGCGTCCACGATCGGGCCGGCGGCGTCGGCTGTCATTGGCCGCGTCGTCGCCGACTCGGGAGCGGTGTACGTTCTGTCGCTGACCGGCGTCAGGCAGCGCAGTGGAGACGAGACTCCCTGGCGCGGGGAGCGGATCGCCGTCGCACACGCACTCGTCACGAGCGCCGACGCCCGAGGATTCTCGCCATCGCGCACCGCGCTGTTCAGCAGCATCCTGAGCATCGGCCTGATCGCGGCTCGTCAGGCGTTGCACGGAGCGGGGACTGGAGGCGGCGGGGGCGGAATTGGGAGGTCGGGACAGCCGCGGTAGCGTGGAGCGTGGCGCGTGGCGCGTGGCGCGTTAGAACATGGAACGAAACGTTGATATGGTCGGGGGTGCCTTAACTCGTCCACACCAAATCAACGCTTCGTTCCAGCATCACGCGCCACGCTCAACGCCCAGCACTCCACGGCGGCGTCACCCCATTCATCCTCGCGTACGCGATCAGCTGTCCGAGATGCTCGTGCAGATCGTCGGTCATCGCGAACGAGGTCTCGACGATGTTGTGGTCGCCGCCGAAGAGCTTGCGCGAGCCCGTGAGCTGCGACGCGTCCATGCCGTTGATCTGCTGCTTCGCATAGGCGAAGCCATCCTGCAGATGCTTCAGCACGTCGTCCTTCGCTGACATCGATTCGAACTTCTTGAACGAGTCCTGCCCGCGGGGAATTACGGGCGACCGCTGCGCGCCGTACGCGAGCGGTGCATAGACGTAGAATTCGCTGGCGACGTGCATGAAGGCCTCGCCGACGGAGCGAACGCCGGGCGCCGGACGCCACGCGTACTTGTCGGCGGGAAAAGCCTGCGCGAGCGAGACGAACTTGCTCTGCATGGTGTCGAGGTCAGCGAGGAACTGCTTGCGGACCTCGACCGCCGCGTCACGATTCGGTACTCCGTCCTGCGCGCGCAGCGCGCCTGGATGCGCCGCAACGATGATCGCGGCCGCGACTACGACAGTTCGGTATGTCATGCGTTCTCCTCGAGTGGGGAGTGCGCGCTGTCGCGCGCACTTCATGTACCGCGGTATCATGCGGCGCTACTCGGGATCATGCACGCACGCCGGGACGAAGGGCGATGACGGTGGGACAAGTGGTCGTCGGTGGTGGGCGATGGGCGACGCCCATCGCCCATCGTCACCAGCCGCCGCCGCGATCATTCAACTGATCGTGCGCGTACTGCACCGCGAAGGCATGCGCGTCCACCACGTCGTCGGGAACCTCGAGCCATGCCCCGAGCGCTTCGCCATACTCGTCGCTCGCCTGCTCGTGCGCTTCGTCCGCGGTCGCGTGATACGTGTCGCCGCCGAAGTCACCATGCGCGGTGTAACGAAACAGCATCACGCCGGGATCGTTTCCCGCAACGAGGAGGATCACGTCGGCGACGGGGAGCATCTTCGCCGGATCGAGCGGAAAACCTCGGGTCTGCGCCGCCTGTCGCTCGGCGGCGAGCGGACCGACGAGAGCAATTCGCCGTATGAGCGTCTGCTTAATCACAGGCAGCCTGTCGCGCGATGAGAGTCTTGTGAGGCGTGGAGGTCGTCACCGAGTCAACATACGCCCAGTACGGCTTGTCGCCAGGGCAGTGATCGGTGGACGGTGCCGACCACCGATCACTGACGCTATTCCCGATGGATTGCCTCGATAGGCGCCAGCCGCGCCGCGCGAAGCGCGGGATACAATCCAAAAGCGAGGCCCACCAGCACCGACGCGAAGACCGCAACGCCGATCGTGCTCGCCGACACCCAGGCGTACACTGGCGCGTTCGTCCGCACGCGCATCACCGCCGAGACTCCGTACGAGGTCGCCAGGCCAAGGACGACGCCAAACAGGCTCCCCGCCGTGGAGATCGCGACCGACTCACAGAGGAATTGGACGAGAATATGTCGCTGCTGGGCGCCGGTCGCTTTGCGGATGCCGATCTCCCGTGTCCGTTCGACGACCGAGGCGAGGAGGACGTTCATGATCCCGATGCCGCCGACGAGCAGCGAAACGCCGGTGATCGCGCCCATCAGCAGCTTGAAAACGAGCATCCCCTGCTCCACCTGCTCGACGCGCGACCGATTCGTGCTCACGTCGACGCGTCCCTGCCATGCGCCGACGCGCCTCGTCAGCCACTGCTCGATGTGCGCGCGCGTGGCCGACGATTCCTCCACGCGGCCGACCCTCACCAGGAGCATCGGCGGGCGGGGGGCGAATCCGGCGACGCTCACCCCCGACGCGGCCTCCGCCGGCATGTATACGAGCCGCTGGCGGTCATCGTCTTCGGCGTCAAGGATTCCGACGACCACGCGCGGCTTCCCCTGAAAGAACAGCGTGTCGCCGACGAGCGCCGCAGCCTCGGGCGAGAGTGGACCGGTCGGCGGCGGAATTCGCCGCGAGCTCGCCTCGCGCACGACCGGCCTAACGATGGCGTTGGCCGCGGGCCGCGACAACACCACCACCGCCGCACCGTGGCCTCCCTCGTCTTCGGTGTAGAACCGACCGCGCGCCATGGTCAGGTTGCGCACCGACTGAATCCCCGCCGTCGCGCCGATGACCTGCATGCCACGCTGCGTCGTGTCCGTGCGTGTCCTTACAAGGCTCGCGCCGAGCGCCACGAGAGCGACGGCGTTCCCGCTGCCGACGGCTTGCTGAAGGGAATCAGCGTCAGCGACGGTGAAGGTCGGGACATTGTTGTTCTCCACCATGACACCGTCCACATCCCGATACCGTTGCGCGTTGACGGCGATGGTCTGGAGGTCGGTGGTCCGCTCGATTTGCCGCCGCGCGTAGTGCTCGACCCCGTCCCCCAACGAGAGCACCGAGACCAGTGCCCCCACACCCATGATGATTCCGAGTGTGGAGAGCAGCGTGCGCAATGGATTCGCGCGAAGGGTATCGACGCCAACGCGGAGGGAAGCGAGAAAGACGGGGCTGAACATTGATCGCGCGGGAAGGAAAGCTGTGCAACCTACGCTCTCAACGCTTGAAAGTTGCTTTTGAATGGCAGAGGGCCGAGGGTGGAGCGCAGAGGGTGGCGGAAAGGAATAAGGCCGACGGCTTTGCCGTCGGCCTTCCTTATTCCACCCTCTACCCGCAACCCGCGACCCGCGACCCCTTACGGGTGCGTCGTGTTGACAGTGTTGAACACGTTGATTCGGCCCTGGCCGAAGAACGGATCCGCGCCCGGCTTCCCGAGATCGTCCGCATTCCGCTGAATGAGCGTGATGATCTGTGAGGGATTCAATTGTCCTCCGAACTGCGAGTCGAGGAACGCCGCCAGTCCGGATACGTGCGGGGCTGCCTGGCTGGTGCCGATGACGTACAAATACGTCACGCGGTTCTTGCATCCGAGCGCAACCACTGCTGGAACCGTGGTGTGGCTGGAGCACAGGCTCAGAACGAACGACGCAGGCGCCGGAGCGAAGTCGCCGCCTGGCGCCGCGACGTTGATCGCATTCGTGCCGTAGTTTGTGTAGCTCGCCGGAACGTCACCTGGACCGGTCGCCGAGACGCAGAGCTGCACGCCCGCCTCGCAGGGAAGCGAGATGAAGTCATGCGCATGCTGCAGATCGAGCGCGTGGTTCCCTGCGGAGGAGACGACCACGACGCCATTGCTCTTGGCGTAATTGATCGCCCGATTCAGCGCCGCGACGAGCGGCCCGACATGCGCCTGCTTCGGGAATTCCGCGCCGAGGCTCATGTTGAGCACCTGCGCGTGCACATCGGTCGCCCAGACGATTCCGGCGATGATGTTCCCGAAGCTACCCTGGCCCGTCGCGTCGAGGACCTTCACGGCGATCAGCGTCACGTTAGGCGCCACGCCCGCCGTGCCGAAGTTGTTCGACGTAACGATTCCGCCGACGTGCGTTCCGTGGAAGTTGTCGTCGGCCCAGGTCGGCGGCCCACTGGTGGACGGCACGAAGGCGATGCTGCTCGCCTGATCGATCAGTCCACGCTGGTCGAGGTGATCCGGGTCGAGGCCCGTATCCAGGATCGCGACACGCACGCTCGGGATACCGGTGCGGTTAGCCCATGCCTCTGGGGCATGGATCTGGAACATGTTCCACTGCAACGAGAGGAAGGCCGCCGACTGCGGCGGAAGAATCGAAGTCGCGTCCGCCGGCGTACCAAGCGAGGTGGTGGAAAACTGCAAGGAATCCGCGGAAGGAATCCACTGCGATTCGACGTCCTGAGCGACTTCATTGCTGCTCGCCAGCTTCGACGTGCTCGCATCCGTGAGGCCCTGCGTCACGACGACATTGATTGCCGGAATCATTCTCACCACCGTGCCGCCGGCGGCTGCCACGCGGCTAGCGAAGTCGGCTGGAATGCTCCCATTCAGCGCAAACACGTGCCGCCCGCTGACGGGCGTCGCGTCACGCGACATGGTCGGAGCGAAATTTCGCACCGCCGGCTTCGTGGTGACCTCGTCGCCACAAGCGGCCGCGACGATAAGGATGGAGAGCGCCCCGCACGTCCGGAGCGCACGACTCCGTTTCATCATGTTTCCCTCTTGGAATTGTTCGTGAACGCGAAACAGGCGTTACCGACGCCAAAACAGCGCACACCATAGCGCGAGAGCCCAAAATCCGCCAGAAGTGGCACTGGAGCAACAGTTGGGGAAAAAAGTCCGGCCGCCTTTTGGGCGGCCGGAAACATAACGAGGGAGCGGGTCGATCAGCGTTCGACAATGATCAGATATTTCGACTGTGCCCAGAATTTGTCCGAATCTTTGATCTTGAGATTGCCACGGAAGTTCGGCCCATCGCGCTGAGGCGCTTCGGCGTCATCCAGGCTCTGCCGCGAGACGATCTGATAGCGGCGAGTCGTGTCGGGCATCTCGATCTCGTGCACCTGTCGCGTGTCGATTGACGTGAACTGGTCGCGATCCAGGGTCCGAGCCGGAACCAGCGTGCGGCCCACGCGAGCGATGAGCAGATTGGCGCCGCCTTCCTTGACGATGATCCCCTTTTTGATCAGAACGTCTTCATTACCAATGACATAATACGCCTTGCTCTGCGTCGCGCGCAGCTCGTTCACGGCCATGTCGAGCGTGTCGACCTTCGCCTGCATCTGCGCGATCGTCTGCGCCTGCTGATCGATCTGTGACGTCAGCTCGGCGATGCGAAGGGCGTCGGCATCGACCTGCGCCTTCAGCTTCTCATTATCGTTCTTGAGATCTTCCTCACGTTTCTTGGCGTCGGCGAGCTCCCTCGAGGTCTCCTGCGCGCGCAGCACGAGCGCGTTCACGCGCTTGAGCATGTCCTTTCGTGCTTGGATCTGATCCTCGATCGGGCTTTCCGAGTCCTTGTGACGTTTGGACTTTGGGAGCCCTTTAACCCGCGAGACGGTGCTATCGACCTTGGCGATGAAATCATCGGCGTCGCCGACGACTTTACCGAGGGAGTCCTTCTGCGCCTCGAGCCGGGCCATCAGGACTTTCTGCTGGGTGGCGAGCGCCTGCGCACTGTCGGCGCGGGCTCTTTCCTTGGCCGAAGTACAGCCAACAGCGAGCGGCAGAGCGAGAACGGCCACGGGCCAAAGACGCTTCATGATCGGAAACCTCGAGGTGATGACTGTGACTCAGCCAGGGCGGGCAGAGCCCGCTACTCCTCGGGGATGACGATTGGCGCCGGGCGAAGGTCTCGCCGGGGGTTAAGTGATTTGGAGCACGATAACCGTGGCTGGTGCTTGGTGATTGGTGGCTGGTGGCTGGTGAAAAATGAAGCGGCGAGCAAAGCTCGCCGATCATTCCGAATCACTACACCAATCACCAGCCACTAGCCACCACGATCAGCTACAACTCATCGGAGCCGCGGACGGCGAGGCGAGATCGAAGCACCATGTTATCGTGTTCGCGCCCAACGTGATGGTCATCTTCACGACGCTCGTGCCGTTGAACGTGATGACGGCGCGCGAATCACTGGTGAGAGTTGGATCGCCCGGATTGGACGACGACGACTCGATGACGATCGTCCCGGACTGCGGCCATTTTTGGCCGAGCCTGGCGTTGGGTAGCACCAGGTCGTTGGTCGTCTCATTCACGGCGTCATCGATCGTGAGCGTCGTGGTGCCAATCTGCGCCGTGCCCTTGATCTTTGTCAGCGATGTACCATTGAGCGTATGCTTATCGCTTCGGATGCCGCTGAGGGTCTGATCGGAAGTGCTGTTGAGTGTATACGTCGAGGCTACCGGAGTTGATCCGTCAACGCTGCTGCTGCTCAACGTCCCGGTGAGGCTCGTCTGCGTTTCCAGCGCCGACGTCTGGGCGTCGGGCCTGGACTGCGAGTTGCCCGCCGCGTCGATGAGCCGATACTTCTCGCTGAACGTCAGCCCATTGATCGTGACCACCTGGCATAGGAACCAGCCGGACGCTGCCGAGTAGGTGCAGTTAATCGGGTCAGCACCTGGCAGCCGGTTGAAGTCCCCGCCCACGGGTGCTCCCGAGAGATCCGCCGCTGCGGTCACGCTCGCCGGATTCATCTCCGCCAGCAGCGCCGCGACATCGGGCACGCTCGAGGATGGCGAGGTTGGCGACTCCGAGCACGCCCCGAGAATGACGGCCGCCCCGATGAGCGTGAGAGTGTTCTGGATCGACATGTGACCTCTCTCCTTCGGTCGACCCTAGATATTCATTGGAGAGCAAGCTCTTAGCAACCGGCAGGACGTTACTCTTTGCCCTCGCGTAACAACTCCGCCATCACTTTCGGCATCTCGCCGGACCGCATGCTGACTGCCTCCGACCACGCCCGCACGCGATCGCGCCCCGTTCGCTTCGCCGCATAGAGCGCCTCGTCGGCGCGGATCTTCATCTCCTCGGCGAGGCTCTTTCCCTTCTCGGCGACGAGCGGACGATCGCCGTCGGTGGAGACGACGCCGATGCTGATCGTTAGGCGCAGCTCCTTGGTGTTCACGCGGAAGATGTGATCCCGGAGCGAGTCGCAGAGGCGATTGGCGAAGTGGAACGCGCCGTTGCCCGGTGTATCGGGGAGAAGAATCGAGAACTCCTCACCGCCGGTTCGGGCGACGATGTCGCCCGCGCGCGCGCTCTGACGCAGGAGCGTCCCGACGTCGCGGAGGACCGCGTCGCCGAAGACGTGTCCGCGCGTATCGTTGATCTGCTTGAAGTGATCGAGGTCCAGCGCCAGGAGCGACACCTCGCTCCCGGCGCGCATCGAGCGCGCCATCTCGCGAACGAGTGCCTGCTCGAAGCCGCGGCGGTTCATGCAGCCGGTGAGCGGATCCGTCTGCACCATCTCCATCAACTGCAGTCGCACGCGATTGTACACGCGGCCGACGACGGTGACGACGTCCGGCCGGCCGTCCGCCGAGGTGTCGTACTCGCCTTCGAAGTCACCTTCCTCGACGCGCTCGAACAAGGTGACGATGTTGTTGAGGCGTTTGCGGAAGCTGCCGTACTGCAGCACGAACACGCCGGCGGCGAGTGCGAACACGCCGACCGACCAGAGCTCCTCGGACCAGATCAATCGCGCGCCGCGTCCGATCATCACGTGCACGGTGTACAGGTAGCCCGTGACGACGAGCCCCGCCGCGAACGCCGCCTGCCCCGGGCCGAAGTAGGTCTCGGTGAGATGCAGGACGAGGAACGAGAAGATGAGGATCCGGTCGTAGTAATACGGCGGCGATGAAACCAGCGTCGAGCCGAAGATGAACAGAATGTCGGCGATGACGGTGACCGCGACCGACCAGTTCGGCGCACGCCCGGTTTTCTGCACGAACAGCGCGACCGCCGTGACGACGGCGATATAGCCGCAGACTCCCTCGAGCAGGTAGAGCGCGTTTCCCTGCAGAATCCGATGCTGCTGTAGAACGAACTCGGCGCCCCCCGCGAGGAGCGCGACGATCATACGCACGCGGCTCTGCCAGAGCAGCACCTCGGCGTTGACGCTGGCTCGTGATTGACTGGTCGAGTTCAAGCTGGGAGCGGGAGGGCGGGAGTCACATGTAAGACGAGTGCCTGAAGGGGGTAGTCACCCTCCTGGTAGAGGGCAGAGGGTAGAGGGCATTAGGGTTGTGACGAGGAAGGCCGGACGGCTTTGCCGCCGGCCGTCGATCCCGTTCCGCCCTCTACGCTCTGCCGTCTACCCCCAACCAGCCTCGGTACAGCCCTTGCCCTCCGGCGTGGTAAATCAAACCGCCACCATCCGTTCGTGTCGCAGACCCTTTCGCGCATTCCAGCGCCGTCCGCCTTACGCGTCAGTCGTATTCGCGCGTTGCGGGGGCCGAATTATTGGCGCCTCGCTCCCGTCATCGCCTGTGACGTCAGACTCGGAGAGCTCGAGGAGATCACGTCGGTCGACGTACCTGGATTCTGCGACCGACTGATCGGGGCCCTTCCATCCCTGCGCGATCATCCTTGCAGTCGCGGCACGGCCGGCGGCTTCGTTGAGCGACTGCGAGAAGGCACGCACTGGCCGCACATCCTCGAGCACGTCGCCCTGGAGTTGCAGACACTCGCCGGCAGCGACGTCAGCTTCGGTCGCGTCGTTCCGTCCGGCGACGAAGGGGTGTGGTGGGTCATCGTCGCTTACGACGAAGAAGAGGTGGGGCTCGAGAGCGTGCGTGAGGGCGCCGAGCTCATTCAGGCCTGTCTCGCCGGGGAGCCATTCGACGTACGCGGGCTCGCCGAGCGGCTGCAGGACCTCTACGAGACGGTGCGTCTGGGTCCGTCTACGGCAGCGATCGTCGAGGAAGCGCGCCGGCGCGGCATTCCCGTTAGGCGACTCAACTCGGGATCGCTCGTCCAGCTCGGCCACGGACGGAACCTACGGCGCATCCAGGCGACGATGACCGATTTCACCAGCGCCATTGGCGTCGAGATCGCCCAGGACAAGGAAGACACCAAGCGCGTTCTCAGCAACGTCGGCCTTCCCGTCCCCCGCGGCGAGACGGCGCGCACGCCCGACGAGGCCGTGGAGATCGCCGAGGAGATCGGGTTTCCGGTGATTCTGAAGCCCGTGGACGCGAGTCACGGTCGCGGCATCAGCGGCCGGCTCGAGGACGAGCCGACGGTGCGCGCGGCATGGGAGGCGGCGCACGCCGTCTCGGATCGAGTGGTCGTCGAGCACCATTACGACGGGTTCGACCACCGCGTGCTTGTGGTCAACGGCAAAGTCGTGGCGTGTGCCGAGCGCGTACCAGCGAACGTCGTCGGCGATGGACAGCGCACCATTCGCGAATTGATCGAGGAAGCGAACCGGGATCCACGGCGTGGCGTCGGCCATACGAAGATTCTCACGCGGCTGCCGATGGACGAGAGCACGACGCAGTTCCTTGCGCGCAGCGGCCGGACACTCGACACGGTGCTGTCGCCTAACGAGCAAGTGTTCCTTCGCGGCACGGCCAACCTCTCCACCGGCGGCACGTCGATCGACCGATCCGATGAGATGCACCCGGACAATGTCACCGCGTGTGAGATGGCCGCCGGCATCGTCGGCCTCGACATCTGCGGAATCGACGTCCTCACGCAGGACATCTCCGTTCCCTTCCGTGAGAACGACGCCGTCATCCTCGAGGTCAACGCGGCACCCGGCATCCGGATGCACACGCATCCGACAGAAGGCAAACCGCGCAACGTCGGCGCGCCGATCCTGGACATGCTGTATCCGCCCGGCAGCGAGCCGACCATCCCGATCATCGCCGTCACCGGTACCAACGGCAAGACCACCACCGTCAGGCTCATCGCCCATCTCTTCCGCAACATGGGCCGGCGCGTCGGCTTCACGACGACCGACGGCGTCTATGTCCAGAACCGGATGGTGATGGAAGGTGACATGACGGGTCCGTTCGCGGCGAACATCATTCTCTCCAATCCAACGATCGACGTCGCCGTGCTCGAGACGGCGCGTGGTGGTATTCTCCGCGCTGGACTCGGCTTCGAGGAAAGTGATGTTGGGGTCGTGCTCAACGTGTCGGGTGACCATCTGGGTTTGCGCGGCATCAATACCATCGAGCAGCTCGCGGACGTGAAGAGCGTCATCGCTGTCGTGGTGAAGCGCGAGGGACACACAGTACTCAACGCCGACGACCCGCTCGTCTATGCTATGCGCGAGAAGACGAGCGCTGATGTCGTGCTTTTCTCCGCCGCCGACGACGGCGAGAACGCCGCGCTGGAGGATCACATCGCGCGCGGCGGTATCGCGGCGCGGATGGAAGCGGGCAGCTTCGTCGTCAGGCGCGGCAAGCTCCGCATACCCATCGCCAGCGAGCGCGAGGTCCCGCTCACCCTCGGCGGCGCGGCGCGCTTCCAGCGCCAGAACATCCTCGCGGCAATTGCATCGGCGTACGTGCAGGGCATGCGATACGACGACATTCGCGCCGGGCTGCTCTCCTTCTTCCCATCCCCGTCACTCACGCCGGGCCGCCTGAACGTGATTCGGCTCCGGAACGGCGGTCGCGTGCTCGTGGATTACGCACACAACGAGGCGGCCGTCGAGGGGCTGATGGAGCTGGTGTCGCACTTTCCGGCGCGGCGTCGCATCGGCGTCATCGCCGCGCCCGGTGATCGGCGCGACGAGGACATCCGGGCCGTGGGGCGCACGGCGGCGGCGGGTGCGCACCTCGACTTCGCGATCGTGAAGGAGGACGTCGATCTGCGCGGCCGCGACCCGGGAGAAGTAGCGGATCTCCTCTCCGACGGGCTTCGTTCGGCTGGGCTGCCAAGCGACAGGATCGTCTACATCCCGAGCGAGGCAGACGCGGTGAACAAAGCCATCGACATGGTGGGCGAGGACGACCTCTTGTTCGTTCTCGCCGACAAGGTGCCGAAGACGCTCGCGCTGGTCCGCGAGCGCGTCAGCGACGAACGGGACGGGGATACACTGTGACCGCCGGCGAGCCGTCTCCCACGACCGAGATTCGCCTAACGACGCTCCACGCGACGCGCGGCGCCAACTTCTGGTCGACGCGGCCGGTGACGCGCATGGACGTGGCCGTCGGCGCGTATGACCAGATCTCGTCCGCGGACGTGGCGGGAGTGACGCAGCGGCTCGTCGCCGCGCTGCCGGGACTCACCGAGCACGAATGCTCGATAGGCGAGCCGGGGGGCTTCATCATTCGGTTGCGCCGCGGCACCTACGCGCCACACATCATGGAGCACGTCGCCCTCGAGCTCCAGACGATGATCGGCCATGACGTCGGCTTCGGCCGAACCCGCGGCGGCGATGTCGAGGGCGAGTACACGATTGTGTTCGAGCACCGTCACGAGCAGGTGGGCCTTCGCGCCGCGGCCCTCGCGCTGGAAACGGTGCAGCGGGCCTTCGCCGGATCGCTTCAACCCTCGCACGTCGCGCTCGCGGTGCGCGAGCTCGCCGCCCTCGCCAACACGCCCGATGCCCCGCCCGTCGCTCAGCATGTCCTCGCCGGCGTGACCGGAGGCGCCGGACGCGCCGAATGTGTCGCGCTCCTCCACGACGTACTCGGCCCCGAGGATGATGAGCATCTAATAATCGACGTCGCGCCGGCGTTCGTTCTCTACGCCGGCCTGCCGTACGCCCGCTCGCGGATCGCCATCGTACTCGACACCGCGATCACCGATGTGCCCACGCGCTACCGGGATCCCGAGCGCGCGCGGCGACTGCTCGCCACGCTGATCGACGCGGTGCCACGCCACGACTTCGTCGTCTGCCCCGCAGACGCGATGGAGCTTCAGGACGAAGCGCGCGAGGCGGGATGCCGCGTTGCGGTATTTACCGCGAGCAACACGATTCCCGCCGACGCACTGGAGCTGGCCACCGCGTTCGGGCGGGTTCGCGATGGAGTGATCTGGGTCGAGCACTGTGACGACGCGGAGTGTGTCCGCGTGCTTCGCGATGATCAACCCGCGTCGTCGCAGGTAGCCGCCGCGCTTGCGGCATTTGTTATCCGCACGGCGGAGGTTCACCAATGAGCCGCCCCGCGCATCACCAGCGGCAACGCACCGAGGATGCCCTCGACGAAGCACCGGCGGCACGGGTAGACACACCCGTCGAGCACGCCGGGATGTCGGACAGCGCGAGCGGCACGCTCGTGCTCATGGGCGGAGCGATCGAGCCGCATAACGAGGCCTTCCAGAGCTTTCTCCGCCTCGTGGACGCACGCGATGGATCACGGATCATCGGCCTCACCACGGCCTCGGCCGAGCCGGAGCCCGCCGCGCAAGCGTGGCGCGCCGACTTTCGGCGCGCCGGGGCGACCAATGTCGCGGTCCCTCTCTTCTCCCGAGCGTGCGACGAGCGAGATCGCGAGATCGCGGGGATGATTCGCGATGCGCGCGCCGTGTTCCTCGGCGGCGGCGATCAGGTCAAGCTCGTCGCGGCGCTCGGCGGGTCGTGGACGCTCACGGAGATCAAGGAACTGTACAAGCGCGGGGGCGTGATCTGTGGGACGAGCGCGGGCGCCGCCGCGCTCACCGAGCTGACGATGGCCGGCGGCGAGATCGACGAAGAGGGCAACCTCGTCGAACAGTACATCGGTCCCGGTCTCGGATTGCTGGGCTTCGAGACGATCGTCGACACCCACTTTCAACAGCGCCGGCGGCTGCAGCGGCTGTTCGTCGTCATCGCGCAGAATACCGAGTTGTTAGGTCTCGGCATCGACGAGGACACGGCGCTCGTCGTCCGCGGCCACGTCGGCGAAGTAGTCGGCGCCGGCGGCGTGACCTTCGTGGACGGGCGCCAGACGGTCCGCTTCGACAATGCGGACGGGATCGAGAAGGGCCGACAGCTCACGTTGAGCCATCTGCGCGTCGGCATCGTCGGTACTCGATATCATTTGAATCTCGAGAAGCGCGACCTCGACGAAGTGGTAAACAGCGGAGCGTGATAGCTTCAATACGGCCACACATAACCTTCTGCCTCGTACGTCCGTGAGCGACCTCGAACTCCTTCCAAACGACCTCGCCCAACGATCGATCTCCACGCGAGATATCGTCCTCACCCTTGCCGATGCCGAGCGCGCGATCGAGCTTCTTGGGAAGGGCGGGCGCCGGCTGGAAGCGTGGGAAGGTTGGGTGCGCTTCCCGGACGGCACCCGGACACGTTCGCTGCGGCATCCCGGGTCGTTCGTGCTTCCGACGGATGGCCCGCGCGCGGCCGCGGTGACGGTTGAGAGCATTCGTAAGGCGCAGTCGGTGTGGGACCGTGCGCCGGAGTACCCGGGCGCGTCCTTGTACTATTGTCTGACGGTCGCGTCCGCCTAACGCCGCTCCGGTGACCGCGTTGAGGCTCGATACGTCTTGAGAGGACGTCCCAACACGCGGTTATTGCCGACGTGAGTAGTTCCTCACCTGGAGCATCGATGGTCCTCCTCTGGATTGCCGTTTTTGTTGCTCTCATCGGCCTGGTGCAGGCGTTCGATCGAGTGCGGCGCCTGGAGCGGAGGGCGGAGGAGCTGCGCCGAACCATCGAGCGTTTGACGGAGCGCCTCGAGGAGGGAGCGGAGCCAAGGACGTCCACTGTCGCGAGGCCAGAGCCCAAGTCGGTCCCGCGATACGAACCGCCCGTCATCCAACGCCAGCCCGTTGCGGCGCCCAGCCGGGCCCCGAACGAGGAGCCGGCGACTCCGCTCGATCCGGCGGTGCTCGCGGCGATGGTCAAACACGCCGAGCCTCCGGCACGTCCTGTGGGTGCGCCTGTAACGAGCACGCTCGCTGGGGGATCGACATTCACACCGCCGCCGGCTCCGCCTCCGCCCCCCTCCCGGCCCACGCGCTTCTCCCTGCCGGAGCCGGCGCTTCCCAGGAAATCATTCGATTGGGAAGCACTCATCGGCGTGAAGTTTTTCGCGATCGTCGCGTCGCTCGCGCTCTTTCTCGCCGGTGGCTTCTTCGTCAGCTACTCCATGGAGCACGGCTGGCTCACGCCCCCGACCCAGTTTGCCATCGGCATCCTTGCGGGCGTCATCTGCCTCGTTCTCGGCGAGATGAAGGGATCCCGTCGTTATACCTGGACTGCAGACGCGCTCGACGCCGCGGGCATCGCGCTGCTCTACGTGGTGTTCTTCGCCGCGTTCGCCCGCTGGCACCTCGTCGGGCCAACGGTGGCATTCGTACTCTTCATACTGGCGACGGCCGTCGCCGTCCTGCTGGCGATTCGCAGGGCGTCGCTGCTGATTGCATTGTTGGGACTCATCGGCGGCTTCGCCTCGCCGGCGATCGTCGCCACGGGACAGGACAACCCGATAGGACTGTTCGGCTATCTGCTGCTCCTCAACGCCGGCCTCGCCTGGGTCGCTTATAAGAAACAGTGGCCACTCCTCACGGCGATCAGCCTTGGCCTGACGACCTTCTATGAGTGGGGCTGGGTTTCGAAGTTTCTCACGGCCGGCAAGATCCCGCTCGCGGCCGGGATCTTTCTCATTTTCCCGATCCTCAGTTTCGTCGTATTGGCGCTGAACCGCCCTGCCGGCGACGAGCGGCGAACGGGGAGCACGATGTTCGCGCACGCAGCGCGCGTCGGCGCGGCGCTGCCACTCCTGTTCTCGCTGTATCTCGCCGCCGTGCCGGCGTACGGTACTCGCTTTGGCATCCTGTTCGGATTCCTCTTCTGCATCGACGTGGGGCTCTTCGCGGTCGCTCTGTTCCAGGGTCCGCGGCTGCTTCATGTCCTTGGCGCGGCGTCGACGCTGATCGTCTTCGGCATCTGGCTGAGCGGGTCGTACCAGCCGGCGGCGTGGCCGGGCATTCTCGTCGCCGTCGCGGCGTTCACGCTGTTCTATCTCGCGGCGCCATTCGTGCCGTCGCTCGCCGTCGTCAGGCGACGTGTCGCCGACGTCGACCTCGGGCCGATTGCATCGCGCGCCGTCCTCGCCGCGCCGCTGCTGCTGTTCGCCTTCCCCGTACTCATCGCGCTCGAACCGAGGACCGCCTCGCCGGCGCTGCCGTTCACCGGCCTGCTCGTCCTCCTCGGCGCCTGCGCAGCGTACGCAATCGTTAGGCGAGAGGGCATTGTTCACTTTGTCGGCGCATTCTTTGCCGTGGCAGCGGAAGCCATATGGTCGGCGAAATATCTGACGCCGGAGCGGCTCCTGCCGGCGCTGGCGATCTACGGCGTGTTCGCGCTCTTCTTCATTGGCGCCCCCGTCATCGCTCGCCGACGCGGCGCGCCGCTGGCCCCGCAGAGCGCTGGTGCGGTGCTCTCGCTCGTCAGTATCGCGCTGTTGTTTTTCCTCGCCGGCGGCGCCGTTGCACAGGGCGCTCTCTGGGGCATCGCCCTGCTGCTCGCGATCCTGACAACCGCGCTCTTCGCCGAAGCGAGCGCATCGCGCATGCCGATCCTCGCGATAGCCGGAACCGTCCTCGCGTGGCTCGTGCTCGCTGTCTGGTGGATGACCGCCGCGGTGAGCGTGCTCCTGATCCCCGCCCTCGCCATCGTCGCTGGCTACTCCCTGCTGACGATCGCGGCAAGCGCGTGGGCGGCGCAGCGCGCAAACGGCTCGAGCGACAACGAGACGCAGGGCATTTTCCGTTCGGGAGCGTTCGTCGGACTCGTCGGGCATCTTTTCCTGCTGTTCGTCGCAGCGCAGCCGACGCTCTCGATTCCGCCCTGGCCGCTCCTCGCTGTGCTGGGCATTCTCACCGCCGCCGCCGGCGTCGCTGCCCTGTATCTCAGGCGTGGTGAGCTCTTTCTCGCGACAGTGATCGCCACGCCCGTCGTGGTGTTCGCGTGGCAAGTGAACGCCCCGGCGCAGCCCTGGTCAACAGTCGCAATCGGCGTCGCCGCAGCATTCGTCGTTCTCGCTGGCGTCTGGCTGGCACTCTCGCGGCGCGCGGGCGCCGAGCAACGACACTTCCTGCTGGCGGCAGCGGTTGCGGGGCTCGGTGCACAGGCGATTGCCATGGTGGCCGCGGGTGAGCTGCCCGCGCCGCCGATGCCGCTTCTCGTCATCGCGCAGCTCGTGTTCATCGTCGCGACGTTAGGCTTCGCGTCGCTCGATCTCGCGCGGCTCGAGAGCATCACGGTGCTCGCCGTGCTACCCGCCGCGGGCACCGGTTACCTCTGGATGGCTCAGCATACTGGCGCATCCTCGTGGAGCACGCAGCTCGCGCTCACCACGCCGCTCTATCTCGCGTTCGTCGCCTATCCACTCGTGCTCGGACGGCGCGCCGGTTCGGCGCGTGCGCCGCACATCGCGACGGTACTCGCAAGTGTGCTCTACTTCTTCCAGGCGCGGTCCAGCATCCTCGACGGCGGCTATGGGGCGTGGATCGGCGCGCTTCCCGTGGCCGAGGCAGCACTCCTCGCGCTCGTCCTCGCGAGCCTCGTTAGGCTCGAGCGCGCCGGCCAACCGCGTACGCCGGCCGAGGTCTCGCGGCTGGCGTGGATTGCCGGCGCATCGCTCGGCTTCGTGACGGTGGCGATCCCGCTCCAGCTCGAGCGCAACTGGATCACGATCGGTTGGGCACTCGAGGGCGCGGCGCTCGCGTGGCTCTATTCACGCATTCCGCACAAGGGGTTGCTCTGGTTTACGATGGGTTTGTGCGCGGCGGTGTTTGTCAGGCTCGCATGGAATCCCATCGTCGGGTACGAGCCGCGCGGCGAGCTGCGCATCTGGAATTGGTATCTGTACACGTACGTGGTCTGCGCCGCAGCCTTGCTCGTCGCTGGTCGTGTGCTACTGAGAACCGACGACCGGCTCCGGCCGACGCTCCCCCGCATGTCGTCGGTACTTCCTGGCGGGACCGTGATTCTGCTGTTCCTCCTGTTGAACATCGAGATCGCCGATTATTTCGCCACCGGCCCGATGATCACCTTCGACTTTTTCTCGTCGGCGCTCGCGCAGGATCTCACGTACACGTTAGGCTGGGCGCTCTTCGCGGTCGCGCTGCTCGGCGCCGGCATCGTCTCGCACAGCAAGACCGGACGGATCGCCGCGATCATCCTGCTGAGCATCGCGATGGGCAAGTGCGCGTTCTGGGATATCTGGCGCCTCGGTGGGCTGTATCGCGTCGGCTCGCTCGTGGGGATCGCGGCCTGCGCGCTGTTGATCACCGTCGCACTGCAGAAGTTCGTGCTCACGTCGCGTCCCGAGCCAACCGAGGCAACGACGTGAGACTCGTCGTGCTGGTATCCACGTTAGGCACGCTCGTCGCCGCACCGGCACCAGCGCAGGACAGCGCCACGCGCGACGGCGGCGCGACAATCGATCCCCGCGCCTTCCGCTACGCGCGGCCGATCAGGCCAGACAGGCCGGGACTGACGACGATCACTCTGGATGCCGCGGCGCTCGCCCACAGCTCTTTGAACGACGTGCGGATCGCGACCGCGGACGGCTACCAGGTGCCGTACCTCGTCGAGCCGCTCGAGGATTCCCTGTCGTTGGCGCTGCCGCTACCCGAGCTCGTGAGAATCAAGGACGAAGCGCCGACCCGGTCGACGTACCGCATTCGTCTTCCTTATAGCGGTCTACCCGCAGCTCGGCTGGTGATTCATACCGATGCACGCGTTTTCACACGTGAGGTGAGACTGGAGGCGCTGCCGCCGTCGGACGAGGATGCACGGTTGCGGAGTGGAGCGGTGGTCCTCGCGACGATGATATGGCGGAACGACGATCCCGATCACTCGGCGCCGGCCCTGACAATCCCCGTTCCGACGCTACGCACGGCCGAGCTGCGCCTCGTCGTGGACGAGGGAGACAACGCGCCGCTGCCACTCCGTGCGGCGGAGCTGCAATTACCGACCTATCGGCTGCGCTTCTACCAGGACGGACGGACGCCGCTGACGCTGCTGTATGGCCAACCGGAGCTCGCGTCGCCGCGGTACGATCTCGCCCTACTCGCCCCGCGAGTCCGCGAAGCGCCGGCTCAGGCAGCAGCCGTTGGACCCGAATCGAACGCGGCCCATGTGACCGGCATCACCCCCACGATCGTCTTCTGGTGTGCCCTCGGACTGGCGGTTCTCGCGCTCGTCGTGCTGATCGCGAGGCTGCTGCGTCCGAATGGTAGTCCGCCGGCAACCACGGCGGCGAGCAGCACCCCTCCGACCTCGAGCGCGACGCCCGCCACCGGCGAGTGACCCGCGCAGGACGATCTTCATGCCCGCTCAAGTTCAGACTTTGCTCATCACCGGGATGCCGGCCAGCGGCAAGACCAGCTTCGGCGACTGGCTGCGTGACAACCGTGGTTACGTGCACGTCGATCTCGATGCCGCCGACTGCCTCAAAGCCGCCGGCCTGCCGCCGTTCTGGACGGAGAAGGAACGCGTCGCGAGCCTCGACTCCGGGCGCCTGCGCGAGTTCGTGCGGCACCTGAAGACGATCGGCAAGCCGTCGGTGCTGACGTGGACCTTTCCGGCGGATCTCGTCGATTTCGCACGCGAGATGACGAGCTTCGGAGTGACCGCCTGGTGGTTCGAGGCCGACCGTCTTGCGGCGCGCCAGCGCTACGCCGGCCGCAACACCGTGCTGCGCAATGGCGTCTACTCGCGCGGCAAGCCGGACACGACGTTGTTCGATCGCTACCTTGGCGCCGTCTCGAGCAACTGGGCCCGCATCGCGCCGATCTTCGGCGAGCGAATCATCCGGGCGTTAGGCGCGGATGGCCGGTTCGTGGATCCGGTGTCGATTTGCGATCGACTGCAGGTGGCGGCGAAAGCGGCCTAGCCCCTTCGAAGCCCGACCACGATCTCGATGACAATCAGCGCAATGATCGCGATCTCGAGCAGCTCCGCTCGCGCCGACTGAGCTTCTGCGTTGAGCATGCCGTACGTCTCGCGAATGATCGACAGCTTGCGCTCTATGCCTCGGCGCCAGGCGGTGCCGCGGAAGATTTCGAGGGCGGTGGCGTAGATTCTCGCGAGGTACACGTCGTCCGTCACCTTGAGCGCGTTGTCCACGCGCTCCACCGTTTCCGTGACGTCGGCGACGCGCGTTTGCAGCCGGGCGAGGAGCGGGCGATAGCGCCAGGTCGGGAGCGCCGAGAGGCGGCCGCGCGCCGCGGCGATCCGGTCGTACATGGCCGGGAGCTCGGCGTCGAGGACGGCATCGTAGAAGCGGAGCTCGAGGAGTTGAGCGTTCGCGAACTCGAGGATGTACTCGACGTCGCGGTCGTCGGCTCGCGGCTCGACGACGAGGGCGTTGTCCCAGGTGAGAATCGTGAGGTCGTCGCGGTAGTACGAGAAGCGGTGAGGCAGGAGCTCGCGTCGGGCGTCCAGTGAGAGGGCGCGCCGCTCGCGAAGGAGCAGTGGGACGAGATGCTCGTCGGTGAGGACATCCGTGCCTAACGGCGTTCCGCGCGCGTCGGTGAGCCGGGTGATGCGGAAGACGACGTAGTCCTCGACGACGGGCGCGAGGTTGGGGCGCTCGACCGCCGGGGCCACCCGTGACCGGAGCGTCTCGAGCTGTCGCGCGAAGACCGCCGCCAGCGCTGGCGACGTGTCGACCGTATTGCCAAAATCCGTGAATCGCTCCCAGGGGAGCGCGTCCGGCGCGTCGACGCGCAATTGCAACGCACAGGCGCCGAAATCGAACAGTCTCGCCGACACGTCGGCCCGCAGCGACGTGCCGTCGATGGTGAGCGTCTCGGTGCCTAACGAAACGAACAACGGCGGATTGACGATCTGGAGCGCCTGGGCCTCGCTGCGGCCAGGGCGTTCGCGCGTTGCTTCGTCGGGAGCGAGCAGCCCACTCGCGCGATCGAGGTCGATCTCGTAGGCGATATCGTATAGTCGGTACGCGATCGCCGATCCGCCCGTCACGAGCAGCTTCGACCGCGCGGCGTCGACCGCGCCTTCCCGTTCCGTCATGACCGCCATGCTCAAAGCCTCGTCCGTCTGCTCTCGCGCCGCCATGGGTCAAGGGTTGTAGGCACTCTCCGAACCCGCGACGCACAACGCACGACCAGCTCCCGTTACGGCTTTCTACGGACGCGTGGTGTGACGAGGAAGCTACATCTGGGCGTCGATGATCGATCGCAGCGCTCCTGGACCTTCGCCTTCGTTATGCCGGCGACCAGCTCCTCCACGGCGCCACACAAAGGGGGGCATTGCGCCACTGAGCGGCTGAGCGGGCAGGCGAATCCGCGAACGACGAAACCGCCGCCACTGCCCTGCTCGACTTCGGTGTCGGCACCCAAGGCGTCGAGTACACCTGCGGCCGCCCGCACCCGCTGCTCGAGCGAGCTGTCGCTCGACACGGTCGTCACCGCGAGCTGACGGCCGACGTCGCGGAGGATGTCGCTGAGCTCGCGCTGATCGAGGCGCCCCCCCAGTGTGACGAGAAGCGTCGTGAGCACCGGTTCGTAGGCTTTGGAAAAGGCGGCCTCGGCCTCGGGAGACACTCCATATAAGGTTGCCGGCTTCCCGACGTTGCCCTCGCGGCGTACGCCAGTCGCGCGCACCATGCCGTCGCGCTCGAGCGCGGTGAGATGCATGCGAACGGCGTTGTCTGTCACGCCGATGGCCTGCGCGAGCTCCTCGACCGTCATCGCGCCACGTCGAAGGAGTGCGAGCACCTGGGCCCGAGTGGGGCTGTCCGGCTTGTCGAATGGGCGGATCATCGCGTTCAAGTTGTCACGCGTCCGCCGCCAGGAACAGGGGCCCGCCCAATTAGTCAAGAATATTCTTGACATATTAGACACTCGACGTGTACAATGGCGGAACGTGTAGTGGTTCAATCGGTCCATTCACCCTAGCTCTCTGACTCTCATGACTCGCACCGTGCTTCGCACCCTCCTCGTCGCCGGCCTCGTCGCGGGCGCCACCGTCGCCTCGTCGATACACGCGCGGTCACTCGCCGCGACCACTCCTCTTGTGCCGTCACGCGTTGCCGCCCTCGATGATCCGACGATCGTTGCAATCTTCGACGCCGCGAACACGTGGGATATCGAGACTGCCACCCTCGCCGAAAAGAAGGCAACGACCAAGGACATCCGGGACTTCGCCGCGATGCTCGTGCACGATCACACCATGGTGCGCCAGCAAGGGCGTGATCTGGCGAAGAAGCTCGGCGTCCATCCGACGCCGCCGAAGGATTTCGCCATGGCGAAGGATCACGAAGCAGCGATGAAGACTCTGCACGCGGCAAAGGGGAAGGAGTTCGATCGTGCGTTTCTCCAGCAGGAGGTCGCGTTTCACAAGGCTGTCATCGATGCGGTAACCTCGACGCTCCTGCCGGCGATCCAGAACCAGGAGTTGAAAGATCTCGTGACGCGCATCGCGCCCGCGTTTCAGGCGCACATGATGGCGGCGCAGCAGAAGCTCGACGCGCTCAACTCGGTGGCTGGCGGTCGGTGATCTGCGGTGATCGGTGGTCGGTGGTCAGTGGTCGGTGAGCTCGTCGGCCGAGACCATCGTCCATCGTCCATCGTCCATCGTCCATCGTCCATCGTCCATCGTCCATCGTCCATCGTCCACCGATCACTGTTCACCGACCACAGATAGGAGCCGCCTAACGATTGATGCCCGCGAACGGCGCCCGCTCGTCGAGCCCGCCCTGGGGGGCATAATGTATGCATTCTCCATACAACTGTGCCCGCCGCTCGCCTTCTGACGAGCCCGTCGAGCGCCGTACCCGAGGAGAATCGCATGGCCCCCTCCACCGCCGCTCTGCTCGTCGACCGCCTGTGCGCATGGGGAGTCGACACCGTCTTCGGCCTGCCCGGCGATGGCATCAATGGCATCTTCGAGGCATTGCGCACGAATCAGAAGCGCATCCGTTTCATTCAGGTGCGCCACGAGGAGTCCGCCGCATTCGCCGCCTGCGGCTACGCGAAATTCACCGGCCGGCTCGGCGTCTGTCTCGCCACTTCCGGTCCCGGGGGCATCCATCTGCTCAACGGATTGTACGACGCGAAGTGCGACGGACAGCCGGTGCTCGCCATTACAGGCCACACCTTTCACGATCTCATCGGCACGCATTATCAGCAGGACGTTGATCTCGACAAGCTCTACATCGACGTTGCCGCCTACAATCAGCGCGTGATGGGACCGGCGCACGTCGTCAATGTCGTCGACGAGGCGGTGAAGACGGCACTCGCGCGCCGCACAGTCGCGCATATCACCATCCCGAAGGACATCCAGGACTGGTCGTCAGACGGCCTGCGATCGAGCGCCAACATCAGCAAGCACAGCGCGGACCTCTTCACCGCCGCGTTTCCGACTCCACCTCGCGGCGATATAGAGCGGGCCGCCGAGATTCTCAACGACGGATCGCGCGTCGCGATTCTGGCCGGCCGCGGCTGCCTTGGAGCGCGCGACGAGATCCTGTCGTTGGCCGAACATCTCGGCGCCCCGATCGTCAAACCGCTGCTCGGCAAAGCAGTGGTACCGGATGACAATCCGTACACCACGGGCGGCATCGGGCTACTCGGCACCGCACCGTCACAGGACGCCCTCGCCGAGTGTGACACTTTGCTCATCGCCGGCAGCACCTTCCCTTACATCGAGTTCTACCCGAAACCCGCCCAGGCGAAGGCCATCCAGATCGACGTCGATCCGAGTCGCATCGGCATCCGCTATCCCGTGGAAGTCGGCCTCGTCGGCGACTGTCGCACGGTGCTGCGTGACCTGCTACCGCATATCGAGCGCAAGAAGCACCGTGATTTTCTCGACGAAGCGCAGAACCGGATGAAGCATTGGCGCAAGCTCATGAAGGAGCGCGGTACACGTGGTGACATGCCGATGAAGCCGCAGGTCGTGACCTATGAGCTCAACAAGCTGCTCGACGACGACGCGATTATTTCATCCGATAGCGGGACGATCGCGACCTGGTCCGCGCGCTACATCGACATTCGCGATCGGATGCAGTTCTCGCTCTCCGGCTCCCTCGCGACGATGGCGAACGGGCTGCCATACAGCATCGGAGCGGCGGTCGCATACCCGAAGCGACAGGTCGTCTGTGTGGTGGGTGACGGGGGTTTCACGATGCTCATGGGTGAGATTGCGACGTTGGTGAAATACGATCTCCCCGTGAAGGTCATCATCGTCAAGAACAACGTCCTTGGCGAGATCAAGTGGGAGCAGATGGCGCTGGAGGGCAATCCGGAGTACGGAGTCGAGCTGCAGCCGATCGATTTCGCCGCATACGCCAAGGCCTGCGGTTGCGCCGGGTTCACGATCGAGAAGCCAAAGGACGCCGCATCCGTGCTCCGCGAGGCGCTCGAGCACGACGGTCCGGCGGTCGTGCAGGCGGTGGTCGACCCTAACGAGCCTCCCTTCCCGGGCAAGATCACGACGAAGCAAGCCATCCATTTCGCGGAAGCACTCGCGCGCGGCCAGCGCGACCGCTGGGACATCATCAAGGACGTGCTCGAGGACAAAGTGCGCGAGGTGGTGTGATGGCGTCGGTGAGCGCCCCGAGCGGCGCGGTCGTCGACCAGGTCGAGGTCTCCGCGTATCGCATCCCCACCGATGCACCTAACGAGTCAGATGGTACGCTCGTGTGGCGCGATACAACGATCGTCGTCGTCGAACTGGCCGCCGCGGGCATCACGGGCCTTGGCTACACTTACGCTGATGTCGCCGCGGCGCGCTTCGCCCACGAGCACCTGGCCCCGGTCATTCGCGGCACGGATGTCATGGCGACAGGTGCGGCCTGGAAGGAGATGGTTTCTCGAGTTCGCAACCTGGGCTGGTCCGGCGTTGCGGCCATGGCGATCTCGGCGATCGATGCGGCTCTCTGGGATCTCAAAGCCCGGATCCTCGGTCTCCCTCTCGTCCAGCTTCTTGGCGCCTGTCGCACGCACGCGCCAGTGTATGGCAGTGGCGGCTTCACGTCGTACTCCGTGAATCGCCTGTGCGAGCAGCTCGCCGGTTGGGTCGAGGCGGGCATTCCACGCGTGAAGATGAAGATCGGGCGTGACGCGCCAGCCGATATCTCGCGCGTGGCTGCGGCCCGCGCCGCCATCGGCACGGACGCGGAGCTCTTCGTCGACGCGAATGGCGCCTACGACCGGAAGCTCGCCCTCGCGCAGGCAGCGCGGTTCGCGGAAGAATACGTCACCTGGTTCGAGGAGCCGGTGGTGTATTGGGATCTCGAGGGATTGCGCCTCTGTCGTGACCGCGCGCCGGCGGGAATGGAGATCTCGGTCGGCGAGTACGGCTATACGCCGGCCGACTTTGAGCGCACCCTCGACGCCCGCGCGGTGGACGTGCTGCAGGCAGATGCGACACGGTGCGGCGGAGTTACGGGAATTCTCATCGTCGACGCGCTTTGTGCCGCCCGCGCCATCCCGCTATCGACGCATTGCGCGTCATCGCTACACGCGCACGTGGCGTGCGCGCTGCAGGCGCTCCGGCACGTCGAATATTTCCACGATCATGTCCGCATCGAACATATGTTCTTCGATGGCGCGCTGACGCCGCGCGACGGCGATCTCTGGCCGGATCTCGCACGGCCAGGGCTCGGCCTCGAGCTCAAACGAGCGGACGCGCGCAAGTACGCGTACCAGTAGCCGACACCCGAGATGTCGAGAATTCCCCTTCATCCGGTTGTTCGTCGCACGAAAGGAGACAGGCCACCACCGACGCCAGTTCGCACCGACGCGGTCGAAGCCGCGAATCTCGACATCGATATCGTGCGGCTCGCGAACCAGCTCGCGCGGAATATTCGCGGTGATGTGCGCTTCAGCGACGGCGACCGAGCGCTCTATTCGACCGACGCGTCGAATTACCGTCAGATCCCGATCGGCGTGGTCCTCCCAAGAGATGCCGATGATGTCGTCGCGGCGGTGGCGGTCTGCCGTGAATTCAACGCGCCGATCGTCTCGCGCGGGGGCGGTACCGACCTGGCCGGCTCCAGCTGCAACGCCGCCGTCGTGCTCGACATGAGCAAGTACTTGAACCGCGTGCTCGACATCGATTGGGACGCGAAGGTCGCGCGCGTTCAGCCGGGAACCGTGCTCGACGATCTCAGAAGCGCCGCCGAGCAGCGCCACCTGACCTTCGGACCCGATCCGGCAACACACAATCGCAACACGTTAGGCGGCATGATCGGCAACAACTCCTGCGGCATGCACGCCCAGATGGCGGGCAAAGTCGAGGAGAACACCGTGTCGCTGGAGGTCCTGACGTACGACGGGACGCGGCTATGGGTCGGACCGACGCCGGAGCAGGAGTTGAGGGCGATCATCGCGGGCGGTGGTCGACGGGGCGAGATTTACGACAAGCTCAAAACCATTCGCGATCGCTACGCCGGTCGCATTCGCGAGCGATTCCCGCATATCCCGCGGCTGGTGTCAGGATACCCGCTGCACCAGTTGCTTCCGGAGCACGGCTTCAACGTCGCCCGAGCGCTGGTCGGTACCGAGAGCACATGCGTGACCGTGCTCGAGGCAAAGTTGCGGCTGGTGCATAGTCCCCCCGCGCGGACGCTCGTCGTGCTCGGATTTGGCGACATCTTCACCGCAGCCGATCATGTTGCCTTCTGCAACACTCACTGCCCGATCGCGCTGGAAGGCATCGACAGCAGCATGTTCACCTACATGCACGACAAGGGCATGTCGACGGCGGGACGCGCGGTTTTTCCGGAGGGCAAGGCGTGGTTGATCGTCGAATTCGGCGGTGAGAGCGAGGACGAAGCGGACGCGCACGCCCGTGAGCTGATCGATGCCTTCCGTCACACCGAGGCGGCGCCGTCGTCCAAGGTCTTCGACGATCCCAAAGAGGAGCATCTGCTGTGGGAGATCCGCGAGTCGGGTCTCGGCGCGACGTCGAAGATACCTAACGACCCCGACTTCTATCCGGGCTGGGAGGATTCGGCCGTCGCGCCGGAGGATGTCGGCAGGTATCTGCGCGATCTCCAGAAACTCTTCGACAAGTACGGATACACCGCGTCGCTGTACGGTCACTTCGGTCAGGGCTGCGTGCACTGCAGCATCGATTTCGATCTCTACACTGCTCCCGGCATCGCCCGCTGGAAGGAATTCCTGAACGAGGCGGCACATCTCGTCACGTCGTTTGGCGGGTCGCTGTCGGGGGAACATGGCGACGGTCAGGCGCGCGGCTCGCTCTTGCCGATCATGTTCGGAGACGACCTGGTCCAGGCTTTTAGGGAATTCAAATCAGCCTGGGATCCGCGCGGGAAAATGAACCCCGGCAAAGTCGTCGATGCGTATCCGGTGGATGAAAATCTTCGTTGGGGAACGGAGTATCATCCGTGGGAACCGGAGACGCACTTCGCGTTTACGTCGGACAACGGCAGCTTTGCGCACGCCGCGAATCGGTGCGTCGGCACTGGCAAGTGCCGGAAGCACAACGCGGGCACGATGTGCCCCAGCTACATGGCCACGCGCGACGAGATGCACTCGACCCGCGGGCGCTCGCGTCTGTTGTTCGAAATGCTCGAGGGGAATCCGCTTCGTCAGGGCTGGCGCGACGAGACGGTGAAGGAAGCCCTCGACCTCTGCCTCGCCTGCAAGGGTTGCCGCGCAGAATGCCCGGTGAACGTGGACATGGCCACGTACAAGGCAGAGTTCCTGTCGCACTACTACGCCGGACGCCGCCGTCCGTTGGGCGCGTACACGTTCGGTCTCATGTACTGGTGGGCAAGAGCCGCCGCGCACGCGCCGCGAATCGCGAACTTCGTCACCCAGACGCGTGGACTGCGCTCGATCGTGAAGCGTATCGGCAACATCGCGCCGGAGCGCAGTGTTCCGAAGTTCGCGACACGGACCTTTCGCCATTCGTTCGCGCGGCGGCCATCGCGCGACAGCAACGCGCCGGAGGTCATGCTCTGGCCAGACACGTGGAATAACCACTTTCATCCGGAGACGGCGCTCGCGGCCGTGGACGTCCTCGAGGCCGCGGGCTTCCGCGTCAGTATCCCACGGGTGGCTTTGTGCTGTGGCCGGCCACTCTACGATTTCGGCATGCTACACCTCGCCAGGAAGTTGCTCCTGCAAATCCTCAACGCGCTGCGCCATGAGATTCGTGCTGGGACGTGCATCGTTGGCCTCGAGCCCAGCTGCGTATCGGTGTTTCGCGACGAGCTCACGAATCTCATCCCCAACGATGATGACGCCAAGCGACTGAGCAAGCAGACATACCTGCTCAGTGAGTTTCTCGCACAGAAGGCTCCGCACTTCGCCGTGCCACCTCTGCACCGCAAAGGGATCGTGCATGGCCATTGCCACCACAAGTCCGTACTGGGATTCGGCGACGAGGAGACGCTCATCGCGAAGACGGGACTCGATTTCACCATTCTCGACTCGGGTTGTTGCGGGATGGCGGGCGCTTTCGGCTTCGAGAAAGGAATGCACTACGATGTATCGATCGCGTGCGGCGAGCGCGTGCTCCTGCCTCGCGTTCGCGCGGCGGAGGAAGGGACGATCATCCTCGCCGACGGCTTCAGCTGCCGCGAGCAGATTCGTCAGACCACGGGCCGGCGTGCGCTCCACGTCGCCGAGGTCGTGAAGATGGCGCTCGACGACGGCCAATCATCGAGAACAACTGCCTAACGACAATGCCGAACACCGCACAGGAAGTCATCGTCGTCACCGGCGCATCGGCTGGATTGGGCCGCGCCATCGTCGAGCGGTTCGCGCGCGACGGCGCGGCTATTGGCCTCATCGCGCGCGGCCGCGAGCGGCTGGACGACGCGCGCCGATCGGTCGAGGCGCTCGGCGGGCGCGCGCTCGTTCTGCCGCTCGATGTCGCCGATGCGTCCGCCGTCGAACAGGCGGCTGAAACCGTCGAACGCGAGCTCGGCGCCATCGACGTCTGGATCAACAACGCGATGGTCTCCGTCTACTCGCCAATCAAAGCGATGCCGGCGGAGGAATTCCGACGCGTGACCGAGGTGACATATCTGGGTTACGTGAACGGGACGCTCGCGGCGTTGAAGCGAATGCTCCCGCGCGACCGCGGCGTGATCATCCAGGTGGGCTCGGCGCTGGCGCACCGCAGCATCCCGCTGCAGTCGGCGTACTGCGCCGCGAAACACGCCATTCTCGGCTTTCACGAATCGCTGTTGACGGAGCTCCTGCACGACAAAAGTCGGGTGCGCGCGACGATGGTGCAGATGCCGGCGATGAACACGCCACAGTTCGACTGGGCGAAGAGCAGGCTTCCCCACCAGACACAGCCCGTGCCGCCAATCTTTCAGCCGGAAGTGGGTGCCGACGCGGTGCATCATGCCGTCCGTCACGACGTCGGGCGCGAGTTGCTCGTCGCATGGCCAACCGTGAAAGCGGTGTATGGGGAGAAGCTCGTCCCCGCGTACATCGATCGGCGGTTGGGACGCACTGGCTACACGAGCGAGCAGACGAAGACGCCCGCTAATCCGGCACGCCCTGACAACCTCTGGGAGCCTGTGCCTGGACCATTCTCGGCGCACGGCCGGTTCGATGATCGATCGAAGGAGTACAGCGTCGAGTTGTGGATGGCGAAGCGAAAACCGTGGCTGGAAATCGCCGGGGCGGCGATGCTCGGCGTCGCCCTCGCACTCTCGACCGGACGTGATCGTTAGCAGGCGCCTACGGTTCGCTGTACCTCATCGACGGCGCCAGATAGGGATCACCGACCGGCAGAGCACGCACTGCTCGCGCACGCCTAGACGCGAAGCTCGTGGCGAATCCGCCAACCACCAGCAACGTGGCGATGTCGAGCCAGCTGAAAGCGATGCCGGTCGGATGCAACGCGGGCAGCACGAGCCAATAGACATCGAGCACGTGCATTACGAGCAGCAAGATACCCAACAACCACATGAGCGCTGGCCGCCGCTTGGTCGTGCGAGGAAGCAGCACGAGAAACGGAATGGCGAACTGCCCAATGACGACGATCAGGGCGAGGGTCCCCCAGCTGCCGGAGCCACGCGTGACATACCACGAGGAGTCGAGAGGTATGTCTCCGATCCAGATGATGAGAAACTGCGAGAAGGCGATATATGCCCAGAAGATCACGAACGTGAGCTGTAGCTTGCCGAGCGCACCGAAATGCTCGGGAGTCACCGCACCGTCCAGTGACGCGCCGGCTCGCGACGCCACTCGCCCGATCACCGCGATCAGGCCGAGCGCCGCGAGGAAGCCGCCCGCGAACACATAGACGCCATAGACGGTGGAATACCACGTTGGGTCGAGTGACATCAGCCAATCGAACGAAGCGAAGGTCATCGTCAGGCCGACGACTACGAGTCCCAGCGCGCTCAAACGTCGCATCCTGCGCGTCGCGTCCGCCGCGGCCATGCCGACGAGGCCATCCAGCTGTAGCGACCAGTGGCGCACGATCCCATCGATCAAGACCCACGCCGCCAGATAGACGACGCCGCGCACGACGAAGAAGGGAACGTTGAGCCACGCGACCTTTCGCTCGACGAGCGACTGCGTCGCGTGTGGCAATGTTGCCGGAGATGCCCACGAGTAGATGGCCGGCACGCCGATAAACAATGGCAGTGCGAGGACAACAACGGCCGGCATCGCGCCACTAATGCCGAGCGCGATGCGTCGCATCACCGTGAACCATCGAGCACCGGTCACCTGGCTCATCATCAGCTGCATGAGCGCACCAAGCACGATGGTGAATACCGTCGCGTACGCGAATACGTACGAGGTGAGGGCCTGCCGCGGCTCGAGAAGCACTCCAATGACAAAGAGCGCGAGCCCGATGATACCTGCGATCATTGAATTGCGCTCGACGCGTGTCACCGTGGCGCTCCGCGCTGTAGCATTTGGACGTATGTCACCACCGCCCAGCGATCGGCTGGAGTGAGTTGCGCCGCGTACGCTGGCATGCGTCCGAAGCCGTCGGTGATCACGGCGTACAGCTGCGTCGCGCTCAGCCTAACGACTGGCGCGCTGGTGAGCGCCGGAGGCGGCGTTGGCCGCATGTTGTCACCGACGACGCTGTTGCCATTGCCGGCCACACCGTGGCAGACAGCGCAAAAGACGTGAAAGCGATCGCCGCCTCGTAGAAGCGTGGTTGCGTCGGCGGCGGTCGTGTCGAAGGTCGGCGGCGCGGCCTCGCGTGGAACTGTGCCCGCGGGTGGTGTGCGCATGGCCATGCTGTCGCCGAAGAAGCGGCTCGAACCGTACGGCTGATAACGCGGCTGACGCCGCATGCGTTTCCAGTCGAATCCCTGGCCGATGCGGTCCGAGCATGCGCTCACGCCGACGACCAGCGCGATGGCGATGACAAGCGCGCGACCGACGCTCTGCCACTCCGAGCCCATTCGAGTGATCGTGCGTAGGGCCCCACTCTCCCTCAGCATTTGCTCGGCGTGCGCGCGATCATGCTCGCTCGCGAAGGTGTGCATCGCGAGCCAGAAGCGGTCGATCGAGGCGCGATAGAACCCTGGGACCTCGTCCTCGATCGACCAGAGTCTCGGTAGACGAAGCACGAGCAGCACGCCGAAGAAGGACGCGAGCGAAGCCGCAAGGACCGTCCCCTCGAATGTCGCCGGGATGAAAGCGGGCACGGCGTGCACCGGACGTCCGCCCACGTTGAGCGGATAGGAATGCACGTTCGCCCACCATTGAATCCCGTACGCTGCGGCGAGCCCCGCGATACCGACGGCGAGCACGAACCAGCCAAGTCTGGGCCGCCGAAGACCAAGCGCCGCGTCGAGCTCCGGGATGTCGAAGGGCGCGTAGGTCTCCAGGTCGTGATACTTCTCCTGGCGGAGTCGCTCGACGGCGGCAACCAGCTTCGTCGCGCTGTCGAATTCGGCGAGAAGTCGAATCTCACGCATACCAGCTCTCATGCCGCATCGTTCGCGGCGCCTACTGGAACGCGAGCATCGCGCTGCTCCTCGAAACGGAGGCGCTTCACCTCGCTCACCGGCACGAATGGCACCCAGCGCAGGAAGGTGAGGAAGAGAAATGAGAAGAGGCCGATACTGCCAATGAGTAAGCTCCAATCAACCCACGTCGGCGCGTAGAAGTGCCAACTCGACGGCAGGAAGTCGCGATTCAACGAGCCGACGATGATGACGAATCGCTCCATCCACATGCCAGCCCAGATCAGCACCCCGGCGATGAAGAGGGCGAGTGGGCTCGTGCGCAGCCGACCGGACCAGAAGAACTGCGGTGTGACGACGTTGAACGTCGTCATTATCCAGAAGACAACTGCATAGGGGCCGAGCGGCCGCGCGAAGAGCATCGTATAACGCTCGAATGGATCGCCACTGTACCACGCGACGAATGCCTCGCAGACGTACGCGTACGCGACCATGGATCCAGTCACGAGCAGCAGCTTGCCCATGTTGTCGAGGTGCTGCGCAGTGATCACACGCTCGAGCCCAAAAGCCCGGCGCAGCGGAAGGACGAGCATCAGCACCATCGCGAAGCCGGAGTAGATGGCGCCAACGACGAAGTAGGGGGGGAAGATCGTCGAGTGCCATCCGGGCAGCTGGGTGATCGAGAAGTCCAGGCTGACGATACTGTGCACCGAGATCACGAGCGGGGTCGCGAGACCGGCGAGCAGCGTATAGGCGAGCCGATATTGTCGCCACTCGGTGGCGCGACCGCGCCAGCCTAACGCGAACACGCCGTAGATGCGTCGCCGGAGCAGACCCGGCGCGCGGTCGCGCGCGGCAGCGAGATCGGGAACGAGGCCTAGATACCAGAACAGCAGCGAGACCGTGAAGTAGGTCGAGATCGCGGCTACGTCCCAGGGCAGCGAGCTCTTGAAGTTAGGCCACACACCCATCGTCGACGGATACGGAATGAGCCAGTAGAAGAACCAGGGACGGCCGAGATGCAGCAACGGGAAGAGCGACGCATTCACGAGTGCGAAGAGCGTCATTGCTTCCGCGATGCGATTGATCGAGGCGCGCCAACGCTGGTTGAGCAGTAGCAGGAACGCGGAAATGAACGTTCCGGCGTGACCGATTCCGATCCACCAGACGAAGTCGACGATGCCATATGCCCAGGCGACGGGAATGTTGTTTCCCCAGGCACCAATGCCGCGCGCGACGGTGACGCCGATGGCGACGAAGAAGAGGATCGACAGCGCGCCCGAGATGGCGAAGAGTGGCCACCATCGGCGCGAGGGCGTCCAGTTGGGCGCGAGAAGCTCCGTGGTGAGCGTTCCATCATCGAGCACATCGAGGAGGACGGGGTATGGCTCGAGTGCGGCGCTCACGAGCGGCCCCCGTCCGTCGCGGGACTGGAGTCGCTCGACCGTCGCAGGTAGCGGACGCGCGGCACGGTGCCCAGCTCCTCGAGCGCGCTGAACGCGCGCGAGTCGTTCGTGAGGCGGACGACCTCGCTCTCGGGCTGTGTGAGTGAGCCGAAGACGATCGCGCGCGTCGGACACGACTGCTGGCACGCCGTCATCACCGACCGAACGTGCGGCTCGTGCGCGAGCTCGCTGTCGATCTGCGCGCGTCGGATGCGCTGCACGCAGAAAGTGCATTTCTCCATCACGCCGCGCTCACGCACCGTCACCGACGGATTCTTCGCCATGCGTTCGGTCTCGGCCAGCTCGTCGTTGTAGTCGAACCAGTTGAAGCGGCGCACCTTGTACGGGCAGTTGTTGGAGCAGAAGCGCGTGCCGACGCAGCGGTTGTAGACCATTTCATTCAGGCCGTCATCGCTGTGCACGGTCGCGTTTACCGGGCAGACGTACTCGCACGGCGCTTTCTCGCAATGTTGGCAGAGCATCGGCTGCGTCTCGAAGCGCGGCGCCGACTCGTTGCCGTCGACATAACGATCGATGCGCAGCCAGTGCATCTCGCGGCTCTCCAGCACTCCCTGTTTGCCGACTACGGGGATGTTGTTCTCCGCCTGACAGGCGACGACGCACGCGCTGCAGCCGGTGCAGAGGTCGAGGTCAATCGTCATTGCCCACTGATCGGCGCCAAATCCCGTGGACGATGGCGCCTTCGGTTCGTAGAGTGTGAGAGGCCGCCTACGTTTCGTCGTCGCATGGGTCTCTCCATTCGCCGGCGCCTGACCGAGGATACTTGGCGCGCGACCTTCGGTCGTCCAATGACTCTGCGTGATGGCGAGAGCATGATGATCGCCGGTCCGCACCAGGCGCGCACCGCTCGCGGCAAAGGGAGCTCGCCCGGTGCGGAGGCGATTCGCGTCGACACCGACGCCACGCGCGGTGGATTCGGCGCCGTCACGGCCGTAGCCCATGATGAGCGTCACCACGTCGGCTGCATGGCCTGGCACCACGAGGGCCGGTATGTCAAGCGACGCCGGCCCGACCGCCAGCCTAACGACTCGGCCAGTCTGGATATCGTGAGTGGCGGCAAGGGCGGGTGCCACGAGGGCGGCGTTGTCCCAGGTGAGCTTCGTGATGGGATCCGGGAGCTCCTGGAGCCAGGGATTGTTCGCGAATCGTCCATCGTGTACACCGTGACTCGGCGCAAAGACGACTTCGATGCCGTTGGGCGCCGCCGTCTGTGGGGCAATGGAGCGACGCGCATCCAACGCCGCGGGTCGATTCACGGCTGGCGTCGACCGCTGGGAGCTCGAGTCAGTCACGACGCCGCGCCGCAGCGCGTCATTCCATGCCGTCGCGGCGTCAGCTCCAGCATGTTGGTGGCCCCACTCCTTGGTGAGCAGGTCGTGGACGTTTACCGTACCGAGACCGGCCAGTGCCCCGAGCAGCTCGGCGACGCTCAGGCTTTGATAGAGGGGCGCGATGAGCGGTTGCACGAGCGAGAGCGTTCCGTCGTAGGCTCGTGCGTCGCCCCAGCTCTCGAGATAGTGCGACGCCGGCACGTGCCACGCGGTCGTACGCGCCGTCTCATCCTCGTAAGCACCCAGGTACATGCCGTTGGGCACGGCGCTAACGTGGCGAGCCATGTCCAGGTCGGCGGGGGCGGCATAACATACGTTGACGTCGCAAATGAGCAGTGTGTCGGCGCCCTGCTCGAGCGATGCGGCGAACGCCGCTGGGTCATGACTCTGCTCGCCCGCGTCGAGAACGGCCGGCGGCGAATACCACGTGGTATGACCGACATTGCCGAGCGCATCGTTGAGCGCGTACGCGATCGCGTGGACCTCCTGCGGCTGCCGTGGCCCGGCGAGGACAATGGATCGGCCGCGATGGACGCCCAGTGTCCGCTCGACGGCAGCGACCCACGCTCGTTCGGGCTCGGAGAGCGGCACCTCGCCTAACGACGCAGTCGCGTTTGGTGATTGGACAGCGTCGAGCAATGCCGCGGCAATGCGCGCAATGCCCGACGGCGAGAGAGCGATTCGGCGGTCAGCGAGCGTGCTCGTGGGCGAGGGTGCCGTCTCGGCCATATACAGCTGGGCGGCCGGTGATCGTCTACGGCGTGCCCCGAAGTCCGCGGCGTGTCGGAGATGAAAGGGGCCTGACGTCAGAAAGTCGGCGTCGAGCGAAACGATGGCGTCGGCCTGCGAAAAATCGTATTGGGGCGCGAGTGGCGCGCCGAGCGTCGAGCGCGCGGCGATAATCGAAGACGGGCTTTCGAGCGCCGCGAGGTAGAAGATTGCCGCGTCTGGATAGCGGGTACGCACCTCGTTCAACAGCGACGCGATCAGTGGCGACGACGTCGGCTCGAGAAGCAGTCGCAAACCCGCACCTCGCGCACCGACGCGCCGAGTCAGCGCCGGCGGCGCAAGTGCCGCGCGCACCGCGTCCAGAGTCGTCGTGGTCCGACCGGCACGCGGCGCTTTCGCGCGATGCGGATCGTAGAGCTGCAACACGGACGCCTGCTCGAGGATACCGGACGCGCCGAGGCTTGCCGGATGATCCGGGTTTCCCTCGATCTTTGTGGGACGCCCCTCATGGCTCTCGACGATGAGGCCCGTCGCGTAGCCATCGATCGTCATCGACGTGGCGTAATGCAGCGGTTGTCCCGGGACTACTTCCGGCGGCGTGTCGATGTAGGAGAGAATCTCGCGATCGGGTTTGCGAACGCAGCCGGTGAGTCCCGCGAGCGCGATGCTCGCGCCGACCAGGCTCACGAAGTCCCGTCGCGACAGGGCGTCCGGCTCCGACGCTACTCCTTCGGGAAACTCGAGCCAGCGGTCGTATTTTGGCACGATGCCTATCGATGGCAGGTGGAACAATTGACGAGCGGCCGCACGTGATAGCGCGCCGCGAGCTCAGCGCCTAACGAATCAGAACGAGCGGGCGGCGCCCAGCCCATTGCCGTCACCGCCTCGACCGGGCGCAAGTTCGGCGTTGGATTGCGATGGCATTCGACACACCACGTCATCGTCAGGGGTGCTACCTGCCTCACCTGGGCCATCTGATCGACTCGGCCGTGACAGGTCTCGCACCCCACGCCCTTGTTCACGTGGATCGCGTGATCGAAATAGACGAAATCCGGAAGCTGCGTCACCCGCCTCCAATGAATGGGGCGCCGCGTCTGGACGCTGCTTCGCACGGGCGCCAGCATGGAGGACGACATCCAGAGCGGCGTGTGGCAGGAGACACACTGCTGCGTCGACGGCAGGCCGGCCCATTCGCTGCGGTCGGCGCCGCTATGACAGTAGCGACAGTCGATACGGAATGGTCCCGCATGGAGCCGATGATCGAAGGCAATCGGCTGCACGACGGGCGAACTCTCGCCGCGCGCCCAGGAAGTCCGAACCCAGAGCATGGCGAGCGACGGAACAGCAATCACTAACACGACGCAGGCAGACAACAGGCTTCGTGCTATGATTGTAGCACGGGGCGAAAACAGTGCAGGCATAGAATGCAAAAGAGAACCATTGGGCCAGCATACATCGCGCCGAATAGCGTCCGTCTCATACGACAATCGTGCGCGAGTTGCGGAGACCCAGCGCGACTATGAGTGCGCCCGATGCCGTCGTCGTCGGCTCCGGCCCCAATGGATTCTCCGCCGCGATCGTGCTCGCGCAGGCTGGCCTGTCGGTCCAGTTGATCGAAGGTGCCGGCACGATTGGCGGCGGAACCCGGACAGAAGAGCTCACACTCCCTGGCTTCGCCCACGACGTGTGTTCCGCCGTGCATCCGTTGGCCGTGGCCTCGCCGTTCTGGCCGACGCTACCGCTCCAGCAGCACGGCCTGTCGTGGATCGAGCCGCCCATCTCGCTCGCGCATCCGCTCGACAGCGGCCCTCCTGCGACGCTCACGCGGGACATCGAGCAGACCTCGCGATCGCTTGGGGAGGACGAACACGCGTATCGGTCGCTCATGTCACCATTCGCACGACGCTGGCGTTCGCTAGCGCCGGACATTCTTGGGCCGCTTCACCTGCCGCGACATCCCTTCTTGATGTCGCGCTTCGCGATGCACGGCATCGCTCCCGCGAGTTGGCTGGCACATCGGCAGTTCTCCGGTGCGCGTGCACGCGCGCTGTTCGGAGGCATCGCCGGCCATGCGATGCAGCCACTCACGCATGCCGGGACGTCAGCGATCGCGATGGTCCTCGCCGCGGCGTGTCATCACGCCGGATGGCCCATTCCTGCCGGTGGATCGGGTAAGATCGCGGCAGCGCTCGGTTCGTACTTTACTCAACTCGGCGGCCACATCGAAACGGGGACGCCCGTGCGGTCGCTCGCCGAGCTGCCCAATGCGCGCGCGATACTGCTCGACGTCACGCCTCGTCAACTGCTACGGATAGCGGATGGCGCGCTGCCCGCGAGATACCAGCGAGCACTCGCCCGCTTCGCGTACGGACCGGGCGTGTTCAAGGTCGATTGGGCCTTGGCGGAGCCAGTGCCGTGGCGCGCCGAAGAGTGTCGTCAGGCGGGAACGCTTCACCTCGGCGGCACATTCGACGAGTTCGCCGCGAGCGAAGCGGCCGTCGCGCGCGGGGAGCATCCCGAACATCCGACGGTTCTACTGGCGCAACCCAGTCTGTTCGATCGGAGTCGTGCCCCTGGCGATGCGCACACGCTCTGGGGCTATTGTCACGTTCCATCGGGATCGACGGTGGACATGCTGCCCAGGATCGAAGCACAGATCGAGCGCTTTGCACCAGGCTTCCGCGATCATGTCCTTGCGCGTCACGTGATGACGACAGCGGAGTTGGAGGCGCACAATCCCAATCTCGTTGGCGGAGACATTGGCCAGGGTGCCAACACCTTGCGTCAGCTCTTTTTCCGTCCGGCAATGCGCTGGAATCCGTACAAGACACCAGTGCGCGGGCTGTACCTCTGCTCCTCTTCGACACCGCCCGGCGGCGGCGTCCATGGTATGTGCGGCTATCACGCGGCAAAGACCGCGCTCGACGAAGTGTTCGAACAGAAGGTTAGGGACTAGTCGCTAAGGCCTAGTTCGCCTCCACCAACTCGCGAAGCACGTGATGCATCGTCGCTTGCGCCTCCTGGATCCGTGGCACGTACTGCGAGGGGACGAGGATCACGTGGTCGGCGAGCTGTCGTGCGGCGATCTCGCCACCGTCGTAGCCGACGAACGCGATCGTGCCGACGGATCGACGGCGTGCCTCCGCGAGCGCTTGAATGATGTTGCGCGAGTTGCCGCTCGTCGTGAATGCCATGGCGACGTCGCCGGTACGTCCGTAGGCGATGATCTGACGGGCAAAGATGGCATCCGGCCCGATGTCGTTGGCAATCGCCGTGAGTATGCCGGAGTCCTCGGTGAGATCCATCGTCGGGCGTCGCGTCCAGCCGCTCGGCGGAAAGCGATAGTCGGCAGCGGCGTCCATCGCGTCGGTCGCCGATCCGCCATTACCAAAGACCAACAGCGCACCGCCGCGTGCGAAGGCGGCGCGAACCGTTCGGGCGGCGGCGTACACTGCGGGCGCGCTTTCGTCGAACGCGCGTTGGCGAAGCGACGTCACTTCCTCGGACTTCATCACGACCGATCGCGCCACGTCGTCGAGTACACGCTCGAGATCGTGCTCCTCGCGTGCGAGAAACGGGTACAGGAAGCTGGACGCGCCGGCGGCGTGCGTAGCACGCTGGCTACCCTCGAGCAGTCCTTGGTGCTCGAAGAAGACATGAACGAGCTCCCAGAGCACATGGTACAACGTCTCGACGATCTCCTGCGCGAGGAATGAGTCGTCGGTGGGCGGCGCGCATTCCCACTCGGCCCCCATCGGTTCGAACGCGACGGTTAGGCAACCGGCCTGTCGCGCCGCGGCAATTGCGGCGCCGATGTCGTCTCGCGGCGCCGACGAATCGGCGAAGGCAACGACGATGTCGGCCGGCCGGGCAAGCAGCGCGAGCTGCGCGGTGATCGGTCCGCCAGATGCCGTCACCCCCAGTGCTGGGAGCGCGCGCTTCCCGACAATGACCGGATGCACGAACTCGACGGCGATATGACATACATCGGAGCGCGCGGCTGGCGACTGACCGATCGCGATCAGCCGGGCGCCGCGGACGAAGCGCTCGGCCATTCGGTGACACAGCCGCGCGATGCGACCAGCCTCGGCTTCGAAAAAGGGCCTAACGACTTGCGTTCGCTTGTCGACGAGCGACCGCGCCAGCGCCGCCAGCGCCTCGTCGCCGATAGTTCGCGGGGCGTCGGCGTCAGGCTCGCGAAGATCTGGCGAGGAGCCGGTTACCGTCACATCGAGCGAAGCTTGAGGTAGCGGCGAAGATCCGGCATCTGCTTCAGAGCGAACGCGGCGAGACCGACGGCCGCACCGAACAGAATGATCCGCTGCACCGAAAGGCCGCCGCCGGACTCCGAGCTCACCGATGTGTTTCGTTCCCGCCGAGTCTCAATTGCCGTGTTGCTGTCCATGTGTGATCTCCCCAGGAGTGTTCGACGTGTCCGCGGATGTGTATGCGGCGCGGCTCGACGCATCGAGCGCCGTGACCTCGGCGATGAGCCGATCGATGAGTGTTTCCGAAACCGTGACCGCTTCGGCAACCGCCTGTGTGACGACATCGCTCATCGTCATGGACATGTCGTCCCACTGCTCACTGCTCAGCACGCGCTCGGGCTCGCACGCGAGCACCAGCACGCGCGGCGGCACGCGTCCCAGCGCGCGCGCTAGTGCGAGCACCTTCACCGGATCCATTCCATGTGTGTCGACAACCGCATCGCCCTCGGCATCTACGCGGGCGTCGATGATCGACAGCGTGCCAGGAGTCTCGCCGCGCTGGGCGGCGTCGATGAGAATGACGACGTCGTAGTCCCGCTGCATGGCATAGGCCAGGTCCATGCCGCGAATTCCGAAGTCCCGCACGTCGACGCCGGCGCGCGACGGCCGCATCGCGAGCTGCTGGGAGACTGCGACTCCGAATCCGTCGTCGGCGAGAAAGATGTTCCCGATACCGGCGACGAGAATGCGTGGACGTCTCGCGTCTGCACTGAGCCCGTCATCGATCGGCTCGACCTCATCGAGCCCAAAGAAGAAGCGATGGCCGGGGTATCGCCCTTCGCCGAGATCGCGGCCGGGGTCTTCTTCGATCGTGACGCCGACATGAATGATGCCGTCGAGCCCCTCATCGAGCCCCTCGATGACGGCAGTTCGGCCGGCGAGGACCTGATCGAGGATGTCGCCACGAGCGCGAGGGCACAGCCGCACACGACTTCCCGATCGCAGTGTGACGCCATTGACTGTCACTGATTCGGGCGCGGGTCGGCGGAGCTCGTTCCAGATCTCTGTCACGCGTCACTCCGCTCGATCGACGGGTCGGAACGACCTGATGGCGCCGTGGAGACCGCTCAGCGCGTCGGGCGACATCGCCGCACACCGCTCGAGAATCTGGCGCACTTTGGGGTCGGTGCCGTACATCTCGCGTTTCTCGTCGTCAGTCATCGACAGGGTATTCAAGATGAGCAACTGATCAATCTCGCCACCATCGAAGAAGTCGCCTGGGCTTTCCGGCGCGATGCGTGGATAGTCATACAGAATGATCGGTGACGCCAGCATCGTATCGCGACTGCCCTCCTCGCCCAGAAGCACGGGCCAGAGCCCGACCTGCCGGCAGGCGGCGACCTCGGCGGCGAAGGCCACAGGCGGCTCGAGCATCGAGACGAACGCGCCATTGTTGACGTGCAGCGCCGCGTGCGCCGAGACGAAAGTCCGACGGATGGCCTCCTCTCGCCCGAGGGAGTCGAAGGGCGAGCTGTTCGTTATGCAAACGGTCACGCGAAGTGGCAGCTCGCGGCCTCGCGGTTCGACGGCCACCGTGATCTCACCTCGGAGTGATTCCCACCGTCGCTCGATCGCGCCCGCAATGGTGCCATCTGCCGCGCGCAACTCCTCGCGCGACATTCCGGGCTCGACTACGATGGGGGCACGTGACATACCGCCGACCGCCGACAGGGGCAACGACATCGCGAGCTCACGCTCCGCCGCCTCGTCCCAGGACAGAACGGTCGAGTCGTCCACGGTCACGTGATCGACAGCCCTCCATTCGCCGGCCTTGCCTTGCAATGCCTGCCGCGAGACGACGTGCAGAAACCGCAGCGTCACGTCGAGACGAGAGTGCTCGCTTGCTTCGACCAGACATTGCGCCGTCACCCTGGAGCGGTCCACTCCGCTGCTGGCGGCGGAGAACGCGGGTGGATAGACGCCACCGAAAGTCCAGCGCTGCCGGTTCTTCAGCGCACTGCGGCGGTAGGGCCAGAGGATATACCCCTCATAGAGTAGCGCCCGCGCGACTTCGGCAAGGACGTCCATCGTTATGCTCGGCTCTTCCTGGTGCTGCTCGACAGCAGCGCGTCGATCGCCTGCTCCCACGTCGCGAGACCATGCTCCATCTTGAAGGCGTACAGGCGATCGAATGCCTCGCGCCGCACACGGAGCCACGCCGAGTCGGGAAAGTAGGCGTCCATCATCCCTTTCCAGACCTGGAGGGGCAAGCGATACGCCGCTTCCAGCTCCCAGCTCAACCGCGCGGTCTTGAGCATTCCCTCATCATCGGCATAGAACACGCTGCCACTGAACAGAAAGTCGAGCGGGACGTCGCCGCTCTGAACGCCATGCAGATACTTGGCGGTCACGACGTCGAAGTCGTAGGTGCAGGGGACGAGGAGCGCCGCGGTTGTTCGCGTCTCGAATGGTGGCAGCACCATCGTCGCGTGCGTCCAGTACAAGCTCCTCAGGCTGCTCCGCCATTGCTCGGGAGCGCCGAACACCTCGCCGAGCCGCACCTGCTCCTCTCGATCATATGGGCGCCGCGCCGCCGCGATCCGAAGCTGCGCGACTAGAGTTGCCGCCCGGATCGGGACGAGCGTGCGCGTGTCGATGTTCAGCGTGAAGCGTAGCGTCGGCACTGCCGCATGCGGCTCCGCCGACGCGTCCGCGACCGTAATCGCGAGTTCGGGCACCGCCGGTGCCGGAGCGCCCGCGGTGAAGCTCCCCAGCGTGTTCGGCGTCACTCGATCATGCCGGTGACAGATTCGGCATCCGCGGATCGATCGGATCCTTCGCGCGGTGATGAATTCCCGTCGAACGCTCCGCCGTCGAGCGGCCATCTGGCAGATGTCCACGCATCTCCTCGTAGTGTCCACGCGAGTTGCCTTCCCGGGTACCCGGGGTGTGCGATGGCGTCGTCGTGCGCACTCTGGGCTTGTCGATCGCCCGATTGCGCTGCGGAAGATTTCCATCCGTCATGTTGCGTTCTCCGTGAGATGATGCTGGGGTATCGTTCGCGCTCGGCGACGCAAGTCATCGAAGAACAGGCCGAGCTGTTGCCAGACTTCTTCACCACCGCCCAGTCCTTTCCAGTGTCGTCGAATCACACCGGCGAGGCGGTAGCAGACATCGATGGGCACGAGCCATTCCTCGCGCGCTTCTCGTGTTCGATTGACGAGCAACGCTTCGACGTCAGGCTCGAGATGCGCGAACGACGGACAGGCGCGCGCAACGTCTTCCCAATCGGCGAGCGACAGCCGCGATTCGGTGACGCCGACCGCGCTGGGATACAAGGCGACCATGTGCCCTGCCGCCGTGTCGAAGAAGAAAAAGGCGAGATCGACAGGAATGGCGAGCGACGCCCACATCGCATCGCTGATCTCGATCGCGGTGGTGCGTCGCACGCCGTCTGGTACGAGTCGGAACTGCTGATTCCCCGCGCCGCGTCCGGGAAAGAGCGTTGCACACGCCCCGCACGCGCATACCAGGCGCCGCTCAGTTAATTCGAGCAGGTGTCGGTGCTCGGCTGGGATCGGCGCGCTGCACAACTCGCACTGCTCCGCCGCCGGGACAACGATTCGATTGCATTCATCAGGCGACGCGGCCTCAGCCGGCGCCCGCGATTGCACCATCCGATATAATCGCGTGGACCGCGCGTCGCGGTGCAAGCGCGATTCCATCAGACCACCAGCTCCGCGGCGGCTGGCGCGGCATGCCGATCACGCCGCGCCCGGACGAGGGGGATGAGTGGCGCTGGGTCATTGCCGAGCGTGAGCTCGTCGTCGGTCTCTATTCGCAGCACTTCTGGAGCGGCGGCGAGAATCGCGTCCTCGACGGTGGTACGTAGCGTGGCCGTCGAGGACGGACAACTCTTGCAATGTCCCTGCAAACGGAGGCGCACCGTTCCGCCGGTGATCGTCACCAGGTCGACGTTGCCACCGTGCGACTGGAGGTAGGGCCGGACACTCTCGAGCGCGCCCTCGACCCGCCACCGGGTATCCTCAGGATGCAGTCCGTGCAACATGAGCAAATGCGCAATGAGCTCATCACCGACGAATGCGCCGGCGATACGGCCCTCGACCCGATCGTCGCACTGTTCGGAGACGTGTCGAACGATCCGCGCCAGACCGTCGCCGTAGAGGTCGACCAGGGCACTCACCGCGGCGAGCGCCGCTTCTCGCGGCGCCCCATCGGCCATCGCGTCGATCCGTTCCAGCGCCGATTCGACGCGAGCCACTCGCTCCAGCGCCTCTCGATCGATTTGAGACATTCGCCGCGCTCAGCGGTGCCCGCCGAACATCGGCGAGTGCGTGAGATCGAGTGTCTTGCCCTTTCCCAGATACATGTGCACGCCGCACGGCAAACAGGGGTCGAAGCTGCGCACGGTGCGCATGATATCGATGCCCTTGAAGTGGTCGCGATCGTTCTCCTCGAAGAGGCGCAACCCCTCGACCGCATCCTCGTACGGCCCGGGCGTGCCGAAGCTGTCGCGCGGACTCCCGTTCCACGGCGTCGGCGGGTACGGGTGGTAGTTGGCGATCTTCTTGTCCCGGATTACCAGATGATGCGAGAGCACGCCGCGCACGGCTTCATGGAATCCGCAGCCGATCGCTTGCTCCGGCACATCGAAGTCGGTGAACACCTTCGTGTGGCCGGCGCGAATTTCCGCCATCGCCTTGTCGAGGAAATAGAACGCCAGCGCCGCCGAATACGCGACGAAGTAGATGCGCGCTCGATCGCGCTCGATCGTGTTGGACCACTTCGGGATTTTCCATTCGAGCGTCGTCTCGGGCAGCTGTGCGCTGCGTGGTAGATGCATCTGCACGCTCGAACCTGTCGCCTTCACCTGGGGTAGGTCGACAAGACCGCTGAGCGCCGTCGCCCACAGTCGAGCCAGCGCCCCGCCACCCGTGTCCAGCGCGAGGTGCTTTCCAGAACGCTTATCGTACCAACGAGGGCTCATGACCCAGCTGTAGTTTCCATCGAAATCGCGCTTCTGTGGTTTGGGGAGGGTCGTCTGGTTCCAGGGATGCCGCTTGTCCACGGGGTTCCCCAGCGGATCCCGGTCGACGAACACCTGCTCGTTCTCCCAATCGTCGTAGAACGAGCTGCCAAGCAGAATGCGAATGCCGAGGTTGATGTCGATGAGATCGTTCGTCAGGAGCTTTCCATCGACAACGATGCCCGGTGTCACGAACATCGCCTTCCCCCACTCGTTCATCGTCTCGTAGCGATAGTCGCAGACCTCCGGATCCTGGAATGAGCCCCAACATCCGAGAAGGATGCGCCGATTACCAACTTGCTCATAACCGGGCAGCGCGTCATAGAAGAAGTCGAAGAGATCGTCGTTCATCGGCACGGCCTTCTTCACGAAGTCGAGCACGTGCATCAGCCGCACGAGATAGTCCGTGAAGAGCTGCGGCGTTGCGACGGTGCCGACGCCGCCGGGGTAGAGTGTCGACGGGTGAACGTGGCGACCCTCCATGAGGCAGAACATCTCACGCGTCGTGCGGCTGATCTGGAGCGCCTCCTTGTACATCGAGCCTTCGAATGGATTGAAGGCGCGCATGATGTCGCCGATCGTTCGCATCCCGTGAATGGCGGCATGGGGCGCCGCGGTCTTGTTGGCCTTGTCGAGCAGCGTTGGATTGGTGTCCTTCACCATCTGCTCGCACCAATCCACGAACACGAGGTTGTCCTGGAAGATCGTGTGATCGAACATGTACTCGGCGGCTTCACCGAGATTGATGATCCATTCGGCGAGCGGCGGTGGCTTGATGCCGTAGGCCATGTTCTGCGCGTAGATCGAGCAGGTGGCGTGATTGTCGCCGCAGATGCCGCAGATGCGACTCGTAATGAAGTGCGCGTCGCGCGGATCCTTCCCCTTCATGAACACGCTGTAGCCGCGGAAGAGCGACGACGTGCTGTGACACTCGACGACCTCGCGATTATCAAAGTCGATCTTCGTGTAGATGCCGAGATTGCCGATGATGCGCGTGATCGGGTCCCAGTGCATCTCGACGAGATTCGAGGATCGCGTTTCGGCATGTTGAAGCGTTGCCATCGATGAGTCTCCTCTACCGCTGGGGATAGCGTGGTTGGTACCCGGTTGTGCGCTCGACGCCGTTATGACGCCACTTCGGCTCCTTGTTCACCGTGTCGTTCGTCATGCTGCGGAGCCGCCGAATCATCCTTCCATAGACGCCGGTCAGTGTCGACGAGATCACGCCGCCGGGCGGCTCGTCCATGAAGGGCATGAACTTGTCCGGGAAGCCAGGCATCGTGCAGCCGATGCAGATGCCGCCGACGTTGGGGCACCCACCGATGCCATTCATCCATCCGCGCTTCGGTACGTTGCAGTTCACGACCGGGCCCCAGCAGCCCGTCTTCACGAGGCACTTTGGAGAGTTGTAATCGAGCGCGAAATCACCCTGTTCGTAGTATCCCGCGCGGTCGCAGCCTTCGTGGACCGTCTTGCCGAAGAGCCACGTCGGCCGCAGCTGCTGATCGAGTGGAATCATGGGAGAGAGGCCGGCGGCCTGATACAGCAACCACGTCAGCGTCTCCATGAAATTGTCCGGCTGCACTGGGCAACCGGGCACATTCACAATCGGTAAACCACCCGCCGAGCGAAAATCCCAGCCGAGATAATCGGCGAGCCCCATGCAGCCGGTGGGATTGCCGGCCATTGCGTGAATGCCGCCGTACGTCGCGCAGGTGCCGATGGCAAGCACGGCCCAGGCTTTGGGTGCGAGCTCGTCGATCCAGGTGTTGAGCTTCTTCGGCTGGCCCGTTTCGTCGTTCCCGAACCCCGTCCAGAAGCCCTCGCCGCTCAGGTGCTCGTTAGGTATCGAGCCCTCGATGACGAGCACGAAAGGACCGAGCGCGCCGGCGGCGCCCTTTCGATACGGTTCGAGAAAATCCTCACCCCCCGGGGCGTTGTTGCCGCCCAGCGAAAAGGCGAGGACCTTGTTGTGCAGATGGACCTTCGGCAGCCCGGGAATGAGGCCAAGCAGAACATCTTCCAGGCTCGGCTGCGTGGCGGCGGTGATTGACACCGTGTCGCCGTCGCAACTCATCCCTTCCGAAATCCAGAGAATGTGGACTTCGTCAACCCCGCCATTCTTCGTTGCCGCCATGTTCATCCTCCCACCGCTCGGTTGCCTTGGCTCCTCGTCCCTAACAGATCCTCGGTAGTGGATCTCCGACCAGAAGATCCATCACGCGACGACCGCCGAATGCCGTTTGTACCAGTACCATGTTCCGCGGCTCGCGATGCACTTCACCGATCATCGCCGCGTTGTCTCCGCCGGGCGTCGCGCGTAAGGCCGACAGGGCGCGGTCCGCCGCGTTGGGCGACACGACCGCCACAAGCCGGCCCTCGTTCGCGACATACATTGGATCGATCCCCAGCAGCTCGCACGCGCCCGCGACCGCGGCATCCACCGGGATAGCGCGCTCCTCGATCAACATCGCCACGCCGGAGGCGACGGCGAGCTCATTGAGCACCGACGCTACGCCGCCGCGCGTTGCATCGCGCATGCAGCGGAGCTCGGCGCCCGCGGCGTCGAGCAGCGCATCGGCGGCAGGCCAGAGCGGCCGCGTATCAGATCGAATCTCGGCATCGAGCTCGAATTCGCCGCGCGCGAGCATGATCGCCGTCCCGTGCGCGCCGATCGCGCCCGAGACGAGAATGCGATCGCCCGGCTGAATCGAAGCCGGCGACAACGACGCGCGGGTGTCGAGCTGGCCGATACCAGTTGTGCAGATGTACATCCCGTCCGCGTGTCCCCGCTCGACTACTTTCGTGTCGCCGGCGACGATCTGCACCCCCGCGACAGCGGTCGCCCGCGCGATGGCGTCCACCTCGCGCCGTAAGACCTCCGCTGACAGCCCTTCCTCGAGCACGAGTGCCAGCGTGAGCGCCAGCGGGCGTGCCCCGGTGACTGCGAGATCGTTTACCGTCCCGTTCACCGCGAGATCACCGATTGAGCCGCCTGGAAAGACAAGCGGTTTCACGACGAAGCAGTCCGTCGTCATCGCGAGGCCGGCGCCGTTGACGTGAACGACGCCGGCGTCGTCGAGCGCCGAGAGCGCTTCCGACTGAAATGCTGGCACGAACAGCCCGCGCACGAGCGACGCCGTCGCCTTGCCTCCCGCACCGTGCGCCATCGTGATGTGGTCGTCCCGAAACCGCGGCGCGCGAGCGCGCACCTGCTCGATCTTCTCGAGGGCTTCGCGCTCGCGCTGGGAGAGATCATTCGGCTCGCTGCGCGCGATGACCGACGACGGCGGGTCGTTGCGAACACTTGTCATACGACCACTCGCTCACGAGCGACACGCCCGAAGTTGTAGTACGCCGCGCACGCGCCCTCGCTCGACACCATGCACGTGCCGATCGGATGTTCCGGCGTGCACGCCGTGCCGAACACCTTGCACTCCCACGGCTTGATCACGCCCTTCAACACCTCGCCGCACTGGCATGCCTTCGGGTCGGCGACGCGCAAGCCCGGCACGGCGAAGCGTACTTCGGCATCGAACTCGACGAACGCCGGCGCGACTTTCAGCGCACTCTGAGAGATGAAGCCCAGCCCACGCCACTCGAAGTGCGGTCGCAGCTCGAACACGGTTGCGAGAACGCGTAAGGCCTGCGGGTTACCGTCATACGGCACCACGCGCCCATACTGGTTCTCGACCAGGCAGCGGCCTTCAACGAGTTGCTTGAGCACCATCGACACCGATTGCAGCAGATCGAGCGGCTCGAAGCCCGAGACCGCGACCGGCTTGCCATACTCACGCGGGATAAACTCGAACGGACGCGCGCCGACGACCGTGCAGACGTGGCCGGGGCCGATGAAGCCGTCGAGGCGAAGATCGGGCGACTCGAGTAGCGCGCGGACCGGCGGAAGGATGGTGACGTGATTACAGATCACGGAGAAATTCTTCACCCCTTCCGCCTGCGCGCGGAGGATCGTCAGCGCCGTGGATGGCGCCGTCGTCTCGAAGCCGATGGCGAAGAACACGATCTGTCGCTCGGGATTCTGCTTCGCAATGCGCAGCGCATCGAGTGGCGAGTACACCATCCTGATGTCGGCCCCGTCGGCGCGGGCGTCGAGGAAGCTGCCGCTGCCCCCGGGCACGCGCATCATGTCGCCGAAGCAGGTGAGAATCACGCCGGGTTGTCGCGCGACGGCTATTCCGTCGTCCACTCGTCCCATCGGAATGACGCACACCGGGCAGCCCGGCCCATGCACCAACTCGACGTTGGCCGGCAGCAGGTCATCCACACCGTATCTATAGATGGTGTGGGTGTGGCCGCCGCACACTTCCATGATCTTGTAATGCCGGCCCGGCTCGACGATGCTCGCGATCTGTCGGGAGAGACGCTGGCCGATGTCGGCGTCGCGAAATTCGTCCACGAATCTCATCGCGGCGCTCCCGCGTTGACGTCGAGGCGCGTGAGGGCCGTGCCAGCATGGACGAGGAGCCAGTCGCCGATCGCGACGTCGTTGACGAGCGCGATCATCACCTCGGCGCGATTGCCCGATTTGGCGACGCAGAAGGCGATGCCTAACGGTTCATCGATACCATCGACGCGCATCGGCGTTCCTTCGTCCGAGCACGTGATACAATGATCGTCCGTGCAGGGCGGGAGCATCAGGTCGTGTTCGCTCTCTCTCATTGAATAGAGCTCGCTCTAAACTCCTCCATCTCCATCGTGTACTCAGCGCCCATGCGCTCCAGCAACGCCAGCGTCGCGGCCGCCTCCTGTTCATCGACACGCGAGATCGCGAAGCCAACGTGTATGAGCACCCAGTCGCCGGGTTCAACCGGCCTCGTCGCGCCGTCGAGCAGGCCGATGTTGACGGTCCGCTGCACGCCGGTGACGCTCACGCGCGCGAGACGATTTGCCTCGTCGACTATCTGAACCACCTGGCCGGGAATGGCGAGACACATCGGCTCGTTACTCCTCAACAGTTTGAGTGAACTCGCGACCCTGCGGCCGTGCGTGCCGCCGCGATCGCCGCTTGCCCGAACGCGATCCCGCCATCGTTGGGCGGCACGCGCTCTGGCACGAGCACCCGAAGGCCGTCACGCTCGAGGGCCGCCGCCGTACGCTCGAGGAGCAACGCGTTCTGAAACACGCCGCCGGAGAGCGCCACGGTGTCGATTGACTGCTCGGCTGCCACCCGCGACGCAGCGCGGACCACGGCCTCGCAGATGCCGTTGTGAATGCGTGCCGCGACCGTGGGGACAGCATGCCCCGTATTCAGGTCGCGTAGCACCTCGCGAACGAGTGGACGAGCATCCATCACGAACGAGTCGTTCGCCGTCACGAGCGGCATCGCATAGGCCGATCGTTCCCTTTCGTCGGCAATCATCTGGAGATCGATCGCCGCCTGGCCCTCGTACGATGCCACCGCGCGCAAGCCGCAGAGCGCGGAGAGCGCGTCAAAGAGCCGTCCCATGCTCGTCGTGAGCGGCGAGGCCGTTCCGGTGCGGACGAGCCGCGCGACACGGCGCCACTCCGCCTCGCCGACATGCCTAACGAGCGACGGGGGCAGAGGGGGCACCTCCGTCGTCGAGAGCTCACACAGCCAGGAGCAGGCCATGCGCCAGGGCTCGTGCATGGCAGCCTCGCCGCCGGGCAATCGCACGGCCCCCAGGTGGCCAACGCGCTGGAACTCCACGAGGTCGCCGACGAGGAACTCGCCGCCCCAGATTGTCCCGTCATCGCCGTAGCCCGCGCCGTCGAAAATGACGCCGATGGCGGGACCGACTTCGCCGTGCTCGGCGAGACATGCCGCGAGATGCGCGTGATGATGCTGCACGCTCACCCTGTCGAGAGCGGACGCGTGAGCGCGATCGATCGCGTATTTCGCCGAGAGATATTCCGGATGCGAGTCGTGGGCGATGAGACGCGGCGCGATCGACAACAGCTGCTCGTGGTGCTCGACGCCTCGGGTGAACGATTCGAAGGTCTCATAGTTCTCGAGGTCGCCGACGTGCGGACCGAGCCACGCGTTCCGACCACGCGCGAGACAGTAGGTGTTCTTGAGCTGCGCGCCGCACGCCAGGAGCGCCTCGGGGGCGGCGATGGGCAGTCGTAACACCGACGGCACGTCACCGCGCGATCGGCGGAGTGTCATCCGCCGACGCGCTCGGCCACGCGACACGCTTCGTACTACTGAATCGTCCACCCGCCACTCGATCACTCGATCGTGCACGAGAAAGAGATCGGCGATGCCAGAGAGCCTCGCTATCGCGTCGTCGTCGCGGAACGCGATCGGCTCGTCGCTGACGTTTCCGCTTGTCATCACGAGGGGAATACCACAGTCCGCCAGGAGCAGATGATGGAGTGGCGTATACGGCAGCATCAATCCCAGATCGCGGTGCCGCGGCGCGACCGCTGGCGCAACCGCCGCGTCGGACCTCCGGCGCACGAGAACGATCGGCCGCTCGCGGCCGCTTAGCATTTGTTCATCGTGCGCGTCGAGGTAAGCAAGCGTGCGGGCCGTCGACACGCTCGGCACCATGAGCGCCAATGGCTTCTCCTCGCGATGCTTTCGTTGACGGAGCCGGCCAGCGGCGCGTTCATCGTCCGCGCGACAGGCGAGGTGATATCCGCCGATGCCTTTCAGGGCAACGACGGCGCCAGCGAGCAGAGCCGCGGCCACGAGACCGACGGGATCGTACGGTGGGTCGGGAGCGAGCTCGCAGCCAGAAGCGTCGAGCACGCGAAGACGCGGCCCGCACGCCGGACAGGCATTGGGCTCCGCATGAAAGCGCCGATTGCGCGGATCGGCATACTCAGCATGACATTCGGCGCACATCTCGAACGCCGCCATGGACGTTCGCGAGCGATCGTAGGGAACTCCGCGCACGATCGAGAAGCGCGGGCCACAATTCGTGCAATTGGTGAATGCGTATCGGTAGCGCCGATCGTTCACGTCGAAGAGCTCGCCCAAGCAGTCGGCGCAGGTACCGGTGTCCGGCGTGACGAACGCTTCGCTTCGCGCCGACGTCGCGCTTTCGAGAATTGCAAACGTCGCAACTCCCAGCGGCAAGAGCTCTTCGCTCGCGATGTTGTCGCAAGCCGCGAGTGGCGGCGCTTCTGCGCTGAGGCGTTCCATGAAGCGATCGAGCGCGTGCGCCGGTCCTTCGACTTCGACGACGACTCCACGCGCATCGTTCCGCACGAAGCCACACAGTTGGAGCGCCTGCGCGAGGCGAAACACGTACGGACGGAACCCGACGCCCTGCACCGTACCGTCGATGTTCAAGCGCACGCGCCTCGACGTCATAGCTCACCAGCTCATGGCCTCGCGCCGAGTCCGAACGATCGGCGCGTTGAACGACTGCTCACTCGAGCCGAATAGCGGCTGCAATTTGGGTACCCATGAGCGCCGCTCGCGTCGATCGCCATCATTAATTCGCCCTCCGAGACGGTCATCCGGCGGGCGCGCATGATGCAGGTCACTCGCTCTCGCATGCACGAACTTTCAGTGGCCGTCAGTCTCGTGGAATTGGTGTGCGAGGAGGCAGCGCGGCGCGATGCGCGCGTCCTCGCCGTGCACCTTCACCTCGGTCCGCTCTCCGGAGTCGTCGAGGAGGCGCTCCGCTTCTCGTTCGACCTCGCAACCGAAGGCACGTCGGCCGCCGGCGCGCGCCTCGTGATCGAGCACGTGCCGATTGTCGCCAACTGCCAGCGTTGCCATGTCGACCGCGAGATTCCATCCGCTCAACGCTTGTGCTGCCCCGTATGCGGCACGCCGACGCCTAACGTGATTCACGGCTCCGAGCTGGAGCTCCGCGCCATCGAGATCGACGAGCATGTCGCCGCGCATCGTTGAGATACGTCAGAATGTGCTGAAGCAGAATGATCTGCTCGCGCGCGAACTGCGGCGCCGGTACGCGACCGCGGGTACCTTCGTCGTCAACCTCGTGTCCGGCCCGGGCTCCGGAAAAACAGCGCTGCTCGAAGCGACACTCGCCGCGTTGCGCCACGAATTTCGCGTCGCCGCGCTCACCGGCGATCTCGCCACCGATAACGACGCTCGCCGCCTTGCACGCGCCGGTGTTCCCGTGCGACAGATCTCCACGGGCACCATCTGTCACCTCGACGCCAGCATGATCGTGGACTCGCTTGCCGAGTGGGATCTCGCGGAGCTCGATTTTCTGTTCGTCGAGAACGTCGGTAACCTCGTCTGTCCGGCGAGCTACGACCTCGGCGAAAATCTACGTGTGGTACTGCTCGCGGTCACCGAAGGCGAAGACAAGCCGCTCAAGTATCCGACGATCTTCAACTCCGCCGACATCGCCGTCATCACCAAATCCGATCTGGCGCGCGCGGTGGAATTCGATCGCGACGCGGCGTACGCGAACATCCGGAGCGTCGGACCGGCATTGGAGATCGTGGAGACATCAGCACGAACCGGCGACGGATTGGATGCTTGGTTGAGCACACTGATCCAGCACATGCCCAATCACCAACCACCAGCCACCTCTATTTGATGGTATAGAGATATGCCGCGATGTCGCGCGCCCGTCCCTCCGTGACGCCGAGATTTGGCATTGCCGAGCCGGGTGCGATCGCCTGCGGCATTTCGATCCAACGCACGAGGAACTCTGGCGTGTTCGGCACGAGCCCCGCGATGTACGTACGACGACTCCACATCATGAGCGGCGGCCCGACCATGCCGGTCGCGTCGCGTAGCCCAGGAATCGTGTGGCACGAACCGCAGCCGTACATGCGGATGGCCGCCTTGCCGCGCTCGGCGTCCGCGCCGGCCATCGCATAACGCGGCTCTCGGCCCGCCGCCTCGCGACAGCCAGCCAGAGCTACAGTCGCGGTTATCAGCAGGACGATTCGCCTCGCGACCGGGCCGCGGCCACGACCCCTCCGCGGCCGCTCTGCCGCTCCCGCCTTCCCCTCCCGGCACGCACACATCGCGCCCTCCCTCAGTACATGCATAACGAGTTCGTGATCAGCGGCACCGTGGTCATGAGCGTAGCGAACAGGAACACCACGCTCAGCAGAATGCCGGCATACGCCATGAACCGCGCTCTCTCGTCGCGCACTTCCGCCACCTGACGATGTTCGGCCTCGTGCCCGTGCCGGATCCCGCCCCAACTACGAATCGCGGTCGCCAGTGCGAGCAGCGCGATGACCACCACGATCACACTCACGACGATGGCAATCCCGCGCACACCGCCGACGCGCGGCACACGAAGGGGGACGTCGCTCGGGTAGCAGTAATGGGCCACCAGGCTGTAGTTGACAATCAGCTGCAATGCCCACGCTATCGGTGCACCGAAGATGCCGAACCAGAGCGTTGGTAGCGCGACCGTTCCTCGCCGCGGTGCCTGATGCGATATCGAGGTCATGGCGTCCTCACATCACGTGCGGCGCGAGGTACAGCGACGTGAACACCACCAGCCAGACCACGTCGACGAAGTGCCAGTACATCGCGGCGTTCGTGACCGCGAGATGACGTTCGGCCGTGAAGTGTCCCAGCCAGGCGCGGAGTTGCACGACGACGTTGAACAACAGCCCGACGAACACGTGCGCACCGTGGAATCCAGTGATCGTGAAGAACAGCGATCCATACGCGTTCGACTGCATCGCAAAATTCTTCCGACTGTACTCGATCCCCTGAATGGCCAGAAAGACGATGCCTAACAGGAGAGTGATCAGCATACCCGATCGCAGGCGCCACTGGCTCCCGGCGCGAATTCCCGATTCGGCCCACCACATCGTTCCACTGCTGACGATCAGAATGATCGTATTCGGAATGACGAGCTTCAGCTCCGGCCGCCCACTCGGCGGCCAGGGCGTATTCGCCATCGAGCCGAGATAGAAGTATGCGAACAGCAGGTACGCGAAGAGCATTGCCTCCGTCGTGATGATGAGCACCATTGCCCACCATCCAGGATTCTTTCGCTCGGCAGGATTGATCGGCAGCAGATACGGATTCGCGGCGGTTGCCATCTCAGACCTCTCCGTCCGCAGGCGTCATCGATGGTTGCGGCCAGAACCAGCCCGCGATCGTTACGAGGAGCGCCATCGCCCCGGCGATGCCTAACCAGATGACACCGGTTACCAACCCGTAGCAGATGACGAGTATCGACAGCGACAGAAGGAATGGCCACACCGTGTCTTCGGGCATGCGCAGAATCTCGTCCGGCTCGGCGTCGAGCGGCGTCGTGCCGAAGGTGTCGCGACCGGCATCGAGCACCGGACCGCGGGCGAGTTGCGATCGCGACTCGGTCTCGTCGAGGCGACCTTCCCACAATGGGTGCCGGCTGCCAACTGTTGGAATCACCGCGAAATTGTATGGCGGTGGGGGCGAAGGCGTTGCCCACTCGAGGGTCGGTCCGTCCCAGGGATTCGGGCCAGCCGCCTCGCCGCGCACCAGGCTCCAGATGACGTTGTAGACGAAGACGGCCACACCGAGCGCGAAGACGTAGGCGCCGACGGTGACCCACAGGTTCTGCCAACCCCAGCCCATGCCGGCGTGGTAGGTATAGATCCGCCGCGGCATGCCTAACAAGCCGAGCGTGTGCATGGGGAAGAATCCGACGCCGAAGCCGAGAAACATCAACCAGAAGTTCCAGCGCCCTAACGACGCGCTCATCATCCGACCCGTGATCTTCGGCAGCCAATAGTAGAAGCCAGCCATCACCGCGAAGACGTTGATGCCGATGAGCACATAATGGAGGTGCGCGACGACGAAGTACGTGTCCGTGAGCTGCCAATCGAATGGGATCGCCGCCGTCGCGACGCCCGAGACGCCGCCGATCACGAATAGCACGATGAACCCGGCGGCGAACAGCATCGGTGTTTTGAACACGGGGCGTCCAAGCCACATCGTCGCCAGCCACGACATCACCGCGACGGCGCTCGGGATGGTGATCACCATGCTCGCCGCGGCAAAGAACGACATCGCCGTCGCCGGCAAGCCCGTCGCGAACATGTGGTGCACCCACACGCCGAAGCCGAGGATGCCGGTCGTCACCGTCGCCATCGCTACGAATGTGTAGCCCACGAGCGGACGACGGCAGAAGGTTGGGAGCAGATCGGAGATGATGCCCATCGCCGGCAGCACGACGATGTAGACCCAGGGATGACCAAAGGACCAGAACAGGTGCTGCCAGAGCAGCGGGCTGCCGCCTAACGCGGCATCGTAGAAGTGCGTGCCGACACGACGGTCGAGAAAGAGCAGTGCGCACGATGCGGTCAGCGCCGGCATCGCGAACACGATCGCGAACGATGTCGTGAGCGTTCCCCATACAAAGATGGGCAGCCGGTTCAATGACATCCCGGGAGCCCGCGTCTTGAACAAGGTGGCGATAAAGTTGATGGCGCCGACCGTCGTCGAGACCGAGAGAAACGTCAGCCCGATCGCGTAGAAATCCATATTGAGCCCCGGCGAGTAAGCGAGCTCGGTGAGCGGCGCATAGGCGAACCAGCCGCGATCGGGCATCTGGCCGAGCGGCACACTCGTGTAGAGGAAGATCCCCGACATCAGGAACGTCCAGTAGGAGAGCGCGTTCGCGCGCGGGCACGCCATGTCGCGTGCGCCAAGCATGAGCGGCCACAGATAATTGCTGAAGCCGGAGAGGATCGGCGCGGCGTACCAGAAGATCATCGTCACGCCGTGCATCGTGAAGATCTGGTTGTAGACCTCTGGCGAGATGAGATGCATGTCCGGCGCGGCAAGCTGCGCGCGCATCATGGCTGCCTCGATGCCCCCGAGCACGAGAAAGACCATCGCCGTGACGAGATATCGCCGGCCAATGATCTTGTGATCGACGGTCGCGATGACGCCATACAATCCGGGCGCGGTCTCCCAGATACGCGTCAGGCGCTCGCCTAACGGCGCAGGTACGGTGGACGTCGCCATGAATCCTCTATTTCAGCGTTTCCAGGTACGCCAGCAGCGCCTGAAGGTCGTTCGGCGCAAGCGTCATGACCGGCATATCGTTGCCCGGCTTGAGCGCTTGAGTGTTGGCGATCCAGCCGGCGAGGTTGCCGCGCGTGTTCTCGAGTGTGCCCGCCGCGAGCGTCAGCCGACTCGCGAGATGCGTGAGGTCCGGTCCCACGCGGCCGAGCGTTTCCAAGCCCCGAATGGCATGGCAGGTCGCACAGGTCGATTTCTGGAAGACGAGCTGACCGGCCGCCGCGTCGGGGTCAGTCGGCGTCGCCGCGTCCGTCCGCTGTGCAGCCACCCATGTCTGAAAGGCCATCAGCGGCTCGGCGATCACGATCGGGTTCATGTTCGCATGTTGCAGACCGCAGTACTCGGTGCACGCGCCGCGAAAGACACCGGCCCTGTCCGCCTGCAGCCAGGCGACGTTCGTCAATCCGGGAATGACGTCGGTCTTCCCCGCGAGCTGCGGTACCCAGAAGCTGTGAATGACGTCGGCGCTCGTCAGCTCGAGGCGCACCGGCTGGCCGACAGGCACGTGGATCTCGTTCGCGGTGACGATCGTCTTCGTCGGATCACGATCGACGTAGCGCACCTCCCACCACCAGCGGTGGCCGATGATCTGGACCGTCGCCACCGGATCGCGCGGCGGCCGCGTCGTTGCGTGGAGGCTCCCTAACGTAAGCGCGAAGCTGAGGATGAGAATCAGCGCCGGTAGGAGCAGCCCGCCGATGTAGATCCAGGAAAGGCCGCCATGCGCACCGATGCCTTCGAGGGCCATCGGCTCACGCGCTGCCGGGCGGCGCAGTGCCGCGGCGACGACGAGTATCGTGACGATGGCGACAACGACGGCGGAGACGATGACGAGCCACCACCCGAGCCGCGCGATGCTCGACGCGGCTGGACCGTGCCCATACATATAGTTCAGTGGTGCGTCAGCGCATGCCGTACAGAAACCACCAGTGACAGATGCGAGGACCAGGCGGCGCAACTGCCTGGTGCTCCTTCCCTGCGCCATGGTCATGGCCGCTTCCTCGACGTTCGCGCGCGTCCAGTCGTCGGCAATCGCTGCTGCGTAGCGAGCGTCGTCGCTGTGCCCGCATCAGCGCCGACCGGTGACATGCCTTCATGCGAGGTGTGTCCGCCGGGCCAGGGCTCCCCTCGGGTCTGGCTGATCGCCCACACATATGCGGCGACGCTCTTCACCTCGGCGTCCGTCAAATCCGATCGGCCACCTCGCGGCGGCATCTGGATCGGACTACGCGTGAGTGGCTGTGGGATGCCCTTGTCGATCAGCGAATCGATGGAGCGCCAGTTCGGCTGCGCCCAATTCAGCGCCAAGGTGAGCGCATCGCCCGCCGCGGGTCGGCCCTGGCCCTCCACACCGTGGCAGACGAAGCATGTCCCCTTGCCGTGATAGACGCTGTCACCACGCACGATGTCGGTGATCGACATACCTGGGGGCAGTGCCGGCAGAGTCGCCGGCTGCAGGTCGTCGTGTGTCTTGACCGAGGGCTGTCCGCGCATCGCCGTGGTGCTCTGCTGCGCACTCGTGGCCGGCGCGCCGAGTGTCATACCCGCGCTCGTTAGGGCGACGAGACCGAGAAGCCAGATGCGCGTCACGGTTTGCTCCTCGTCGTATCGCCCGTGCTCGCCGGCGGCGCGGAGCGTGCGGTGCCCGGCAGCACGAACACCAGCATCTCGTCACCTCGCGGCGTGTTGAGCGTTTGCAAACCAGTTGCCGCGACCGCCAGGTACTGGACACCGTCGACTTCGTACGTGATCGGCGGTGCGTTCACACCCGCATCGGTGGCGTAGCTCCACAATTGCTGGCCGGTGCGCGCGTCGAGCGCGACAACGTGCTTGTCCGAGCTTCCCGTGAAAACGACGCCACCGGCGGTCGCGACGAGCCCGCCGATAAGCGGCTTCGGCAACTTCGTCTGCCAGGCGATTCGCCCCGTTGCGAGATCGACCGCGTCGACGAGACCATAGCCGCCCGTCGGTTGCGCCGCCGTCACGCCACCCCACCATTGTGCCGGCGGCTGCAATGGCTGGTGCTGCAGCCAGTATTCGAAAGGCAGATAGCTCACGTCGACGTACAGAAATCCCGTCTCCGGGCTGTACGCCGTCGGACTCCAGTCCGAGCCGCCTAACGGCCCAGGCGCGACGACGACACCTGCCGTATCCGGCGACGTCATGTAGTTCAGGAACGGCTCGAGTGGGGCACTCTTTCGGATCGGCTTGCCGGTCGCGCGCTCGACTACGTACACAAATCCATCCTTCCCCGCTTCGGCGACCGCCTTCACCGGACGTCCTTGCGCATCCGGAACGTCGACCAGCACCGGCGGCGTGGTCGCGTCGTAGTCCCACCGATCGTGCGACACTTCCTGGAAGTACCACTTGAGCTTCCCGGTGCGGACGTCGAGCGCGACGATCGAGCTGGTGTAGAGATTGTCGCCAGGCCTGACACTGCCGTCGTTATCGGGCGCGGCGTTCCCCACGTTCACGAAGAGCCATCCGAGCTCCGGATCGTACGCCGGGTGATGCCACACCGGGCCGCCTCCATGCTGCCATGCGTCGGCGTACTTCGCGCTATCCGCCCGTTCGCGCGCGATGTCGCGGTGAAACGACATCCCCCAATCATCCGCTTCGCGCCAACGTCCCCACCAACCGCCTTCGGCTGGACTCGGAATGCTGTACCAGCGCCAGACTCGTCTGCCGGTGGCCGCATCGTACGCGTCGAGGTAGCAGCGACAGCCCTGCTCACCGCCACTCACACCGGTAATGACGCGGCCCTCGATCACCGTCGGCGCACCGGTCATGTGATAGCCCTGCTCGTTGTCGCCGACCTGCGTCTCCCACAGCGAACGGCCGTCGCGGGCGTCGAGCGCGACGAGGCGCGCATCCACGGTCGACATGAACACTCGGCCGCCGTAGACGGCGACGCCCTTGTTGTTCGCCGAGCAACAGTCGACGACCGTGTGGCCGCGGTAATCGCGCGCGTACTCCCATTTCTTGCGCCCGGTCCGCGCGTCGACAGCGAGGACGTGATTCAACGCCGTCGAGAAGTACATGGTGCCGTCGACGACGAGCGGGTTCGTCTCGGAGGCGTGCGGAATGCCGGAGTGATTCACCCACGCGAGCTGCAACTCCCCGACGTTCCGCGTCGTGATTTGCGTGAGCGGTGACCAACGGCGGTTCGTGTAATCGCGTCCGTAGATGGGCCACGCGCGCGGATCCTTCATCGAAGAGAGTAGCGCACTATCCGCGCGGTGCACGTCGATGGCGGGCGCGTCGGCGGGCCCCATGTCGCCGTTCGCTTCATCGCGCGCGTGATCGGCTTCGCAGCCGACGCCCGCGATGATGACGACCGTGAGACTCGTCGCCATTGCCCACCGGATGAGCGATGTCATGATGTCGATGTGGCGATGGGCGCCTTGACCGGCGCGCCGACCGCCGCCAGGTGTCGCAAGAGCCGCGCCCGTTGCATGAGTACCCCATGTTCGCTCGACATCGCCTGGCAGCCGCCTCGACATTGCCTAACGATCCGATCACGAGCGGGCGCGAGCGCAGCGCAGCGCAGCGCAGCGCGCGAATTATATGGTGTGACCATATATGCATGGTCGTGTCAATCAGTTCGCCGACGCGAAGAATCGTTGTGCACACGCGGTCGCCTGCCTTGCAGCGGCCTGGGCCGGCGATTCGCGCCCACAAAGCCTGCGCGGCCCGAGACTTGTTAGACTATCAGCGCTCTCAACCGGTCCGACGATGGAATTTCACAATCAGATTCTCGCGACGCTGCCGCCCGCGGAGCTCGAGCTACTGCAGCCTCGTCTCGAGCACGTTCAGCTCACGCCGCGCATGGTGGCCTACGACCCGCTGGCGCCAATTCAGCACGTCTATTTCGTCGAATCAGGCGTCATCTCCGTCGTCAGCGTCATGCGTGACCGAAGCGCCATCGAAACAGCCACGATTGGTTGCGAGGGAATGATCGGACTCCCCGTATTCCTTGGCGTCGACGTCGTACCGGAGCAGGCGTTCGTTCAGGTCGTACCGGGCGATGCCTATCGTATGTCATCGGCCAGCTTCAAGACGCTCGCTCCCCAGCTGCCGGCGCTGTGCCAGTACCTGAATCGGTTTGCCGTGTGCCTCTTCACGCTCGCCGCACAGTGCTCAGGGTGCAATCGCGTCCACACGATGGAGCAGCGTTGCGCGCGCTGGCTGCTGATGGTGCACGATCGTATGCGCGGCGACGATTTCGTACTCACGCAGGACTTCCTCTCGCAGATGCTCGGCGTACGCCGGGCAACGGTGAGTGAGACCATGAGCCTGCTGCAGAGCGCGGGATACGTGTCATACACGCGCGGACGCATCACCGTCGTCGACCGAGAGGGACTCGAGCGGACGGCATGCGAGTGCTACGGCATCATTCGCAGCACATTCTCGCGAATTCTCGAAGGTCGCAGCGAGCCAAATGTCCTGGAGACGATGCACCTCTCGCAGGACGGCGCCACCACCGTCGGCGACGGCGACGGTGTGGCGGAAGGGAAAGAGGCGGATGAAGGAGTGGGTGCCAGGCGATGAAAGGGGTTAGGGAGTAGTCGCTAACCCCTCACGCCACGGCAACGCCTTGGCAAATCACTTCGGCCGCGAAGCGCTCCATCTCTTCCAGCTGCGGACTGCACTGCAGGAGCAGAAGATCGAGACCGACGTCGGCAAAGCGGGCAACCTGCTCCGCCACCTGCTCCGCCGTGCCGACGAGACCCGCCCGCAATCCGCGATTCGACACCGAATAGTCTTCGAGGCTCACTCGCTGCTCGAGTTTCGTGTTTGCTATCCAGTCCTGGTAATTGCTGTAGCCCGGTGAGCCGAGCGACACATTGGTGATTCGCGCGCGCTCCCACTCGGCTTCCTCGGGTGTGTCGCGTACGATCGCATACGCGGCCATGCCGAACGCCAGCGGCGGAAGCTCCTCCCCCGTCTCGCGGCGCAGTGCCTCGCTCGCCTCGTCGCGCCGACGACGGAGGTCGGCGATCTTCGGGGCGATCCGCTCCGGGGGATCGCCGTGCATCACGTACGCATCGCACTTGCGCGCGATGAGCGACTTCGCCGCCTCGGACTCGCCGCCGGCGTAGATCGTCGGACGCGAGCGTCCGTGACGCGCCGACGTCGCGACCGGCTTCGGCTCGAGGACCAGCTCCTCGATCCGATAATAGTTACCCGTATAGTTTAGCGTTCGCTCATGCCAGGCGCCGTCCACCACGTCGAGCCATTCACTCGTACGGGCATATCGATCATCATGCTCGTCGAACGCCGCGCCATAGCGACGCGCCTCGTCCTTCCACCACGCCGACACGACATTCAGCGCCAGCCGGCCATTCGAGATGCGGTCGATGTTTGCCGCCTGTTTCGCGAGAATCGCCGGCGGATGAAACGACGGCCGCACCGCGACCATCAGCTCCAGCCGCTCCGTTATCGCGGCGAGCGCCGCGGCGGTGGACCACGCGTCGAGCGAGGGCGCCTCGATCCCCTTGATGTCGTTGAGCAGCAGCTCGGCGACGAGGGTGATGTCGTAGCCGATCTCCTCGCTGCGTCGCGCGAGCCGCTTCACGTACTCCCACGACGCACTCATCCGCTCGTCGTCGACATTGCGCAACCAACCACCGAAGACGGGAAGCCAATAGCCATACCTCATGGCGCGACCTCCAATTCGGCGGAGCGCAGAGGGTGGAGGGCAGAGGATGAAAACGGCAGTGCCGCCGTTTCCCGCCGCCCGCCGCCAGATGCTCTCTGCTCGAGATAGTTCACGAGCCTGGCGAATGGGTCGAAGCCGACCACGTTCGGCGCGTCGGCGACGAAGTTGGAGAGCGCGTTGACGTCGTAGAAGTAGTGCTGGCCGTCGCGATCGTCGACGAGAAACTCGATCCCGCCGACATCCAGCTGCGCCGCGCGCGAGATGCGCTCGACCTGTTCGATGATCGCGCGCGGCGGCGTCGTCCCTTCAACGCGCAGCCCCGTCTTCGGCGCATCGATCGCGCACGCGCCGCGCACGAGCTCGACGCCATCGGTGCGCTGGCAGGCGTCCGCCGGACAGAGATCGAAAGAGCCCTGAGCCGGAAACACGTTGATCGCGTAGAGATACTCGCCGGCGAGCGTCTCGACGCGCGTGATGTGGCCCTCGCGCAGCGGGGCGGCTTCCTGCACGAGCGCGGTGCCGTCCACTCCCAGCGTCACCGCGTCGCGGGCGACGGCGTCGGCCAGCGCTTCCTCGCTATCGTAGCGCACGATGCCCGCGCCCGAGCCGCCGATGTTCGCCTTCACCAGCACCGGATAGCGCAGCTTTGCCTCGCGCACGGCCTGCACCGCGCGCGCCGGATTGTTGATCGCCCGCGACCGCGGATACGGTAAGCCTAACGAGCGCAATAGATCGAGCTGCGATGCCTTCGACAGCTCGAACCCGTACACCGTGCTTCCGTTCACCGTCGGTATGCCCAGTCGCTCGAGGTGACGCAGCCAGTGCAGGGTGTAGAACGTGGTCTGCGCATGGCCACGCAGATACGCCGACGGGCTCGCCCGGTTGAAGACCAGCGAATAGGGAACGTCCGCCGCACTCTCCGACGGGTCATACGAATGCGAGGCAGCATCGACACGTTCGTATGGAATCGACCTGCGTTCGAGCTCGGCGAACAGCGGTTTGAACCAGTCTGGATGCTCGTGATAAATGGCGAGCGGCTTTTCGGTGCGTGCGATGCTCATGTGATCCTCGAACGGTCGCGATGACGAGACACGAAACCAACCCGGTTTTCTCGCCTGAGGTGACCGGGTTCGGAGGATCGTTACAGTTTCCGCACACGGCTCACCGTCGCGCTGCCATCGTCGGCCTCGCCAGGAGAGGACCTCGTTGCGAGCCTCGCTCGCAACGAATGCCGCCACCCGGCGAATCGATGACGTCGACGTGAGCTTCTCGTCCGCGAGACGGCAGACGAGGATGTCGCATCAACGACGAAGCCCAGGCAGCTGAAATGGCCGCCCGGGCTCTCGCGTTTTAGCACATTGTTTTACGTGGCGGCAATAGGCGGCAAATCACCACGCTTTCGATTGTCCGGCCACGCGCCTGTGTGCATGCCCGTAGCGAGAACATACGCTGCCGCTGCCGAACTCACAAGTATCGCATGTTCAGCGGCCACCGATGCGCAATGTGCATCGATACAGGCGACCACCAGCATTTGCTCTCGCGATTGGCGCCCGTCGCGCGCTGTCGATCACCACCATCCCCTCCAACATCGTGTCGCTCGATGACATCGCCATCAACGACAGCGGATGAATGCGGCCAAGGCTATCGGCCTCGAATTGCAATGCCACTGTGCCCGGCAACCGACGTATGATCGCCGGCGCGGTCGGCTGAATACGCAGAAATGGATTGCCGTTCGGGAGACGTCGCAATGAGTCGCACGGCACGTGCTCGTCGAGGTCGGCACGCCCGAGGATCTCGCGATAGTCGGGCGCCGGCGCCTTGGCTGCCGGATGTCCGTTCGGCCACCATCGCCTGTCGACGTTGGACACGCTCCGTTGATACTGATATCGCGCCCGGAAGCGGCCGTTGATGTGTAAGGTGTCCTCGATCTCCTGCTTCGTTCGGCGGAACGTGCGAGAACGAAGTGCGTGCCCCAGAAACATCACGTCGAAGTGCCCCTCCACGTTCAGAGTGTCCGCACGGTCCACATAGAGCACCCCCGATACGAGGTCAAGTCGGTGCGTGCCGATATCATGACCGGACATCTGCACGTACGCGCCAACCACGCCCGGCGCCGCGGCGTCTCTGTCCTCGTTCTTGGCGATCGGATAACTGCCGACGCGAAAAAACTCGGCGCCGCGCCTAACGAACGTGATGGAGATGATCGACGGCGGGTAGAGATAGTCGAGCAGGTTTATACCGAGCAGCTCGGGCGTCCACCACGTCAGGCTCGCGCTGCCGGCGAGCTCGGCATTCGCCGAGCCGCTGACGGTAGCTTCGAAGTCCATCGCTCCAGCCCTTCGCAGCGAGTCACGAATGCGCGCGCGCTCGAGGGTCGACCGGAGGCGTTGCGGCGGCGTCGGAGCTCGACGCAGGCGCGCGGGCACCTTCGACAATGGTCGCGCCGCGCCACAGGTCAGCCTATCGTCTTCAATGGTGGTGTGCGCCATCTTCGAGCTGAGACGATCTTCGGCATCTGGATCGAGTCGCGCCACAACGGCATCGCGGACGCGCTTCTGTGCGATCCGCGCCGCTACGCCATAAGAGAGAAACTGCCGAAACGCCTCGCACTCGACCTGCTGCGCGAGAGGTCGTGGATCGGCTGAGCTGTAGAGCATCTCGTAGAGTCGACGCAACGAGTCGACCGGCACGATGCGCGACAGCGAGTCGACCGAGATCGAATCGCGAACGTACTGACTGGAGTCGCGCCGGAAGCTCGCCGCGACCGCGGAGTCCGACTGCGCCGCTACGCTCCCCCCGGAGATCGCGAGCGCGATCGCCACCCAGGCGATCAATCGAGGGCGTTGCTGGCTTGGCATACCCGCTAGACGACCGTCGCGCCGAGCGCATTACACCCGGACATTTCGTCCGAGAATTGATCTGTCATCGCTCGCCGCGATTTCGATGCTGGTCGCTCTGGGTGCGCCGCATTATCATGGCGGCAAATCGATCGGCCTATGACGCTCCGCACTTTGAAAACACGCAAGCTTCTCGCGGTCGCCAGCCTCGTGGCGCTCCCACTGCCTGTCGCCTGCCGCGAGCTGACCCTCGCTCCGGCACCGCCCGAGTTGCCGGCCGGCGCCGAGCGCTTCGTGCCGCTGACGACTTACGCCGAGTGGTGGCGGGACACCGAGAACTGCGCCGGCATTCACGGCGACCTCACGCGCCTCACCTGGTTCGACATTCCTGGCCGCACCTCGTTCATCTACGCCGGCGGCCAGTACGACGGCTACTGGTGGAATGGCGTGCACTGGATTCTTCTCGCCGGCGACAAGGTGACCGACTCGTCCATCGTTAGGCACGAGATGCTCCACGAGCTCCTTGGCCGCGGCGATCACCCCGCGCTGTATTTTCAGCAGCGGTGCGCCGGGGTTGTGGCGTGCAACGAGACCTGTCGCGCCGACGATTAGAAAGCGCTACTTCATCACATCGAAGCGCAGGTTCTTCGTTCGCCCGGCGTCGACGAGAAAGCCCGTCGGGCGTCCCTTGTCACGAACGAACCGGTAGCTGATTCCCTCCGCGGTGAAGGTGTCGGTCGTCGTCGGCGTCAGAGCGACCGGCGCCGATCGACGCCGATGAAGCATCAGCCTTCCATTATCGACCGTAAACTGGTAACTGGTCTCCAGCTCGGGGCTCTCGTAACGGCCTGCGTAGCGAGCCAGTTCGCTGGCCGCCGGCTGCCAGCTGCCCACGCTCTGACCCGGCACGCGACCAGCGGCGACGACGCTTGCCTCGGCCGCGGGCGTCATCTTGTCGCCGAGATACACCTCGGCGACGCGACGCGCGAGCTGCGAGGGATTGGTCCGCGCCAGATTGCAGAGGCACGCTACGGAGAAGTGCTGCTCCGGGAACCGCAGCAGCTCGGCGCGATATCCCGCCCACGAGCCGCCATGACTCACCGTATGAAGCCCGCGATACTGATCGACCATGAGCCCGAGCGCATACGTCTGCTTGCGTCCATCGTTCAGCGTCGCCGTCTTCTGCATCTGGGAGAGGGTCTCCGCACCGCCGACCGTGCCGGTGTAGAAATTCTCATCCCACCGCTGCATGTCCTCGATCGACGTCTGTACCGCGCCGTCGCCGGTCTGCTCGAAGTTCGACATCGCTGTCGCCCAGCCGCCCCCGCTGTCGCGCGGCGCATATCCGGTCGCGCGATTCGCGATGACGGACATGTGGTCATCATTGAAGCGCGTGTGCGCCATGCCTAACGGTGCAAAGATTCGCTCCGCCGCGAACCGCGCTAGCGTCTTCCCGCTCACCCGCTTGACGATGATCGACGCGAGAAAGAATCCCGAGTTGCTGTACAACCACTGATCCCCGGGCGCGAAGTTCAGCTCGCGCTGGCGCGACAACAGATCGAGCGCGTCCTGATCCGTCGTCAGGTCCGCGTCGTCCACACCGGCGAGCGCCCACAACGTGAGATAGTCGCGAATGCCACTCGTGTGGGTCAGGATGTGCCGGATGGTGATCGTCTTGCCATAATCGGGCAGCTCGGGGATGTATTTCCGAATATCGTCGTCGAGGGAAAGCCGGCCGTCGCGCGCGAGCAGCATGATGCTCATCGCCGTGAACTGCTTCGATGTCGAGCCGATGTCGAACACCGATTGCGGCGATAGGGCGACGCCGAGCTCCAGATTCGCCATGCCGTAACCGCGCGCGTACTCGATGCGCCCGCTCCGGTACACGCCAAGCGCGCAGCCCGGCGAATCGGTCCGGTCCCACTGCGCGAAGATGTGATCGACACGCGCATGCGCACTCGTGTCGGCATCGGTCGTGGACCGCTGGGCCGGGAGCGCCGCGAAGGCGAGCAGCGTCGAGGCCAGCGCGGCTCCGAGCGCACGTGAATGATTCCGCATGAAAGCTCCTTTCGTGGTGGGCATCGGCTCGACAGAATTGGCCGAGTCAACCTACTGCTGGATCACCGTTGAGCAAGCGATACCCTCCCGCGATGCGAAGACTCACAATTGCCATGCTCTGCGCGGCGCCGGCACTCGGCGCCTGCCACCACCAACCCTCATCCATGGGCCATGCGTCGTCGACGCTCATCACGAACGTGGCCATCCTCGACGGCTCGGGCGCGGCGGCACAAATGGGTTCGGTGCGCATCGCAGGCGACCACATCGTAGACGTCGGGAGTGGGAACGAAGCGCCACGCTCGGGCGAGCAGGTGATCGACGGCAACGGCCTCACGCTCGCGCCGGGCTTCATCGATACGCACAGTCATGCGGATCGCTCGCTGCTCGATGGCAGCGACGCGATCGGTGCGCTGAATCAGGGCATCACTACCGTGGTCGTCGGGCAGGACGGCGATTCGCCATTCCCCCTGGCCGACTTCTTCACGAAGCTCGAAGCGGTACATCCGCCCGTCAACACGGCCTCGTACGTCGGACACGGTACGCTTCGCGACCGGGTGATGGGAAAGAATTACAAGCGCCATGCGACCGCGGAAGAGATCGGGCGCATGCGGGAGCTCGTCACGCAGGAGATGCATGCCGGCGCCCTCGGACTCTCTTCCGGGCTCGAGTACGATCCCGGGATCTACTCCAGCCACGAGGAGCTCGTCGAGCTTGCACGGACGACTGCCTCGTTAGGCGGACGTTACATCTCGCACATCCGCAGCGAGGACCGCGCCTTCTGGAGTGCCATCGACGAGATCATCGACATTGGCCGACAGGCGCGGCTGCCGGTGCAGGTCTCTCACACCAAGCTGGCGATGAAGTCCCTCTGGGGGCGAGGCGATAGCCTCATCGCCGTACTCGATCGGGCGCGGACGTCCGGAGTCGACCTCACCGCCGATGTGTATCCGTATCGCTATTGGCAGTCGGGACTGACCGTGCTCTTTCCCGAGCGCAACTTCTCCGACCGGACCGCCGCCCAGTTCGCGCTCGAAGAAGTGTCGCCACCTAACGAAATAACTCTCACGCGCTACGATCCCCATCCGGAGTACGCGGGCCACACCGTCGCCGAGGTCGCGCAGCTTCGAGGCACCGATCCCGCCACGACGCTCATGTGGCTCACCAATGAAGCCGAGGACGCCGCCAAGGCCGGGCGGCCCGCCGAAGAGACGATCATCGCCGCCTCGATGGAAGAGCGCGACATCGCCCGGATTATCGCGTGGCCGTGGGCCAACATCTGCACTGATGGAGAGCTCGATGGAAAGCATCCGCGCGGATTCGGCAGCTTCACGCGCGTGCTCGGTCGCTACGTGCGCGAGCAACATGTCGTGTCTCTACCGGAAGCCATTCGCAAGATGACGTCGCTCGCCGCCGCGAACGTGGGCATACGCGATCGCGGACGCATCGCGCCGGGCATGGCGGCCGATCTCGTGCTGTTCGACCCGAGCACGGTGCTCGACCGCGCCACGCCGGCCGAGCCGCACGCCCTCTCCACCGGGATAGCGAAGGTGTGGATCAATGGAGCGCTCGCGTACGAAAATGGAAGGGTGACAGGCGCACGCGCCGGACACGTGCTCAAGCGCCCGCTTCGGCCGTGAGGACGAAACCCGTCGGCGGTGTCGAGCGTCCATCCAGTGATGCTTCGCACTCTCGGCGCATTCATCGGCGGTACGGTTGGCTGGTACGCCGGCGTACTGGTCGGCACTGGAACGGCCTTCGTGCTCAGCATGGTGGGCACGGCGGTCGGCGTCTATGCCGCCAAGCAGTTCCAGGCGCGGCTCGGTGCCTAACGGGTAGCAGATGGTTCGGGGCGGCGTAGCGCGAGGACCGCCGTCGCCACCTCCCAGCCAGAGAGAAGCGCCACCGCGGCGAGCGCGAATCGGCTCGCCTCGTCGAAGAAGAACACGCCGAGGAAACCACCCGCCGCCGCGATCCACGCGAGCCATGCCACCCACCGCGGCCGCGTCGCGTCGCACCACTCGATCCAGCCCAGCGCCAGCGCGCCGAGGGCAACGATGAAATTGCCGAACCGCGCCGCCATGAGGCCAATCGGATGCGTGGCGTCAAAGGCGAGTTGCATGTCGGTACGGCCGCTCGCGAACTGCGCGGCCATGTGCGTTCCGGAGCCAGCCATGAAAGCAATGTTCAGCGCGTTGATGGCGACGCCGACGGTCACGATCACGAGCGCCGCGACGAGCGCTCCCGATGCGAGACGTTCCGTCACGAGACGCACCCACACCCCGGCGATCACCAGTCCCGAGCCCGCCAACATCGCCAGATGCAATACACGCCAGTACGGGGTGGAGGCGATCGTCTGAAGCTGCGCGACGGCGTCGCCCCCGAGCATCGGGTGAAACGCGGCCCCCAGGCCCAGCAGCGCGGTTCCGAGGAGCAAAGCAATCGCGAGCAGACGAACGAGGCCGGTCACTTAGATTCTCCGCGACGTTTCGCGACTCTTCATTCCAATGAATGATCGTAGCAAGTCAACGTACGTGTGTGTCATCACGGGCGCGAGCCGCGGTATTGGGCGGGCCACCGCCGAAGAGTTGACGCGACGCGGCGCGACTGTCGTCACGCTCGGCCGCGATCCTTCACGCTCCACGATTGCCTGTGACCTGGCGTCCTTCGCCTCCATTCGCACCGCTGCGGCGCGCATCCTCGACCGCTGGCCCTGTATCGACCTGCTCGTGAACAACGCGGGCGTGCAGCACATGCGCCGCACGGTCAGCGCCGACGGCATCGAGGAGACACTCGCTGTCAATCATCTCGCGCCATTTCTGCTCACGCGGCTCCTGATGCCGTCGCTTCAGACGGACGCGCCGACGCGGGTGCTCACGGTGTCGTCCTCGCTGGCGCGCTGGGGAAGGATCGATTTCGACGACCTCCAGCACGCAGGCCATTACAATGGCACGCACGCGTATCTGCAATCGAAGCTTGCCAACATCATGTTCACGCTGTCGCTCGCGAGGCGCTTGCAGGGAAGCAGCGTCTCGGCCGTGTGTGTCTATCCTGGACTCGTCGTGACGGACCTGCTGCGCGAGCGCTGGTGGTGGCGGTCGCGCTGGCTGCGGCCGCTCTGGCGGGCGATGTTCTCGTCGCCTAACGACGCGGCGCAAACCGTTGTCGCCGCCGCGTCGGTCCCACCGACGGACGATAGCTGTTTCACGGCCGGTGGACGCGCTGTCGCGCCGCCGCGTCGAGCACTCGACGCGGCGGCGCAGCAGCGGCTCTGGGATGATACCGTTCGGCTAGTCGGTGTCGACTTCTGACGGCTCGGTGCCGCGCGCGCGATCGAAGCCGGCTCGTGCATAACGCCGCACCGACGGCCATTCACCGCAATGCCGCACGATCTCCGTGCCCCAGCCGCAGCGCAGATCCGACTCGACCTGCTCGAACGTCTGCCCCGCATAATCCGGATTGCGACCCGCGAGATGGCCGGCGACGTACGCCGGCCGCACGTCATCGTACGAGCGGTCCGCTGGGCGATTGGGTACCTGGTTGAAGTGTCGCCGGAACGCATCGTCGTCGTCAGCCGTCATCGTGTCGGCGATCCCATGACCCGCCCACCAGCCGCCGACCGCGCCGGCAAGGCCGCCAATCACCAACCCGACCGGCCCGCCGAGCGCACCGACTGCCATCCCACCGGCCGCGCCAACCAATCCACCCGTGCTCTCGCCGAGCGTCTTCGCGTCGCGGTGCACTCGCGCGCTACTGCCCTGTCCCGCTGGCCCGCTTTCGGGCTCCGTGAGTGAGTAGTCCCCCTCTGCTCGGTCTGGCGACATCGCATGCTCCGCTGCGGATGAGCGCGACAGGGTGCATTTTGTGATCCAGCCTCGAGCATTCTCCACGAACGCCGCCGACGTGCCACTCTTTTCCCCACGACCCCGTCAGCCCGAGTCCTTCTATCGCCCACGACGCGACGATTTCGCGGCCGGGGTCACGATTGCCGGGGCGATCTTCGCGGGGTTGATGGAAGGTGCATATCGCTGGCTTCTCATCGTGCGTGGCGTTAGGCATCTCGATCCGGCGCATGGCCTCTGGGCATTCATCTGGGTGGTCGTGAAGGCGGCGTTGTTTGGCGCGATCATTGGTTACGTGTGTGGCTGGTCGATGGGATTTGTCTGGGAACAGTGGCATCGACGCCGCCGAGCTCGGCGTGGCGTGGCGTGAAGGTGCCGCTACCGTCATCCGGAGCTCGGCAGGGATCGCGAGTGAGTGGCGGGCACGCATTCTCTAAATGCAGATTCACTCGCATGTCCGTCTACGGCAGTAAGAATGCCTGACCACGCCGACATCATCGTCATCGGCGCCGGCATGGCCGGCATCGCTGCCGCCTATCACCTCGCCGTCCGGCGTGGGATACGCCGCGTTGTCGTGATCGACGAACGCGAGCCATTCACCCTAACGAGTGACAAGGGGACGCAGGGTTATCGCAACTGGTGGCCCGGCCCCGACGCAACGATGCTGCGCTACATGACGCGGAGCATCGATCTCCTCGAAGAGATGGCCGACGAGAGCGCCAACGTCTTCCGAATGAGTCGCCGCGGGTACCTGTTCGTGACGGCCGACGAGGAAGGCGTGGAGCGCCTGCGCGGCACGGCGCGCGAGGTGTCGAGCTTCGGCATGGGTGACCTGCGCGAGCACACCGGCGATGCGCCCGACTACGAGCTTGCCACCAACGAAGGCTACGCTCGCATGCCGATCGGCGCCGATCTGCTACCAGGTGCGGCCGCGCGCCGCGCCTTCCCCGGCCTTGCCGCCGAAGTTCGCGCGGCACTGCATGTCCGGCGCGCCGGCTGGTTCAACGCTATCGCGTTAGGCGCCTGGATGCTCAAGCGCGCCCTTGGCGCGGGCGCCACCTTCGTTCGCGATCGCGTCACGGCCCTCGATCAGGTGGGTGGGCGCGTTAGCGGCGTGAAGCTCGCGTCCGGTGCAAGAATCGGCTCCGAGCGTGTTGCCATCGCCGCGGGTCCGCTACTCCCCGAGGTCGCTCGCATGCTCGATCTCGAGCTGCCCGTCTTTCTCGAGCTGCACGCAAAGGTCACCTTGCGCGACACGCGCGGTGTCGTCGCGCGGTCGATGCCATTTCTCATCTGGAACGATCCGGTGACGGTTCCGTGGGCCGATTCTGAACGCTCTGCACTTCAAGGCGACTCTGAGAGCGCCCGGTTGCTCGCTCCCTTCCCAGGTGGCGTCCACGTTCGCCCCATCGACGGGCCGAATGGCGACGAGCTATACATCATCTGGACCTACCACATGGAGCCGCACGCCTTCGCGTGGCCACCGCGCTTCGATCGACACTATGGCGAGGTCGCGATTCGCGGCTCATCGCGGATGCTACCGGGCATGGCCGCGTACTTCGGCAGCGGCCATCGCGTCTTCGTAGACGGCGGCTACTACTGTAAGACGCGCGAGAATCGGCCACTCATCGGCCCTCTAGCGGTCGAGGGCGCATACGTGCTCGGCGCCTTGTCGGGCTACGGCATCATGGGCTCACATGCCGGCGCCGACCTGCTGGCCGCCCATCTCACCGGCGCACGACTTCCGGAGTACACGCGGTGGTTCCTCCCATCGCGCTACGACGAAGCCGGCTACCGAGCGGAGATCGAGCGATGGGGCGAGAACGTGGGGCAACTCTAGGCCGGGGGTAGAGGGCAGAGGTTAGAGGGTTAGGCTGCGTCACCTCGGCGCGAGACCGCACCTTCCTGTTGACTTCCGACAGGACTGATTCAATCTTCTGTCGGAATCCTAAAGAAGCCGATGCCGGCCACGCAGTGGGGTCTTCCGGCCCCCCGCCTCCCTAGTCCTGAGCTCCTTGCCGCTAGCACCTTCCGCCACCCCCGACGTCCTTCGCGGCACCCTCGATCTCCTCGTTCTCAAGACGCTGACCCTGGAGCCCATGCACGGCTGGGGCATCAGCCAGCGCATCCAGCAATTCTCGCGTGGACTGCTCGACGTCAACCAGGGTTCCCTCTATCCCGCCCTGCAGCGCCTCGAGCAACGCGGCTGGATCGAGAGCGAGTGGCAGACGACGGAGAACAACCGCCGCGCAAAGTACTATTGCCTGACGAGTGCGGGGCGACGGGCCGTTGGCGACGAGGCGGCGAGCTGGCGGCGCTACGTCGACGCGGTCGAGCTCATACTCCAGATCTCCTGATCCACGGATAGCAGCATGACTACCATCAAGGGTCTTCGCGCGCGGCTGCGCGCTCTCCTGCATCGCGGCGCCGCCGAGCGTGAGCTCGACGAGGAGCTTCGCTTCCACATCGAGATGGAGACGAAGAAGAACGAACGGCTCGGCATGAATGCCCGCGACGCGCGCCGCCGAGCGCTGCGCGATTTCGGCGGCATCGAACCGACCAAGGAGGCCCATCGGGACGTACGCGGCCGCTGGCTCGAGGAGCTGGGCTCTGACACTCGTTATGCGCTGCGCACTCTGCGCCGGGCGCCAGTGCTCGCCGCCACCGCGATTCTCACCCTCGCGCTCGGCGTCGGCGCCAATACCACCATCTTTTCCGCCGTCAACGCGGTGGTGTTGCAGCCGCTGCCGTTCAGTCAGCCAGACCGACTCGTTATGCTCTGGGAGGAGAATCCAGAGAAGGGCTGGCACGAGCAATACTGCGCCCCGGCGAACGTGCTGGATTGGGAGAATCAGGTGCGCGCGTTCCAGAACGTCACGATGTACTTCGACGGCGCGGGCGTCTCCACGCTCACCGGCGAGGGCGCGCCACGCATCCTGAAGGCATCAGGAGTCGACGGCAACTTCTTCGACGTGCTCGGCGTTCGCGCCCAGCTCGGCCGCGTGCTCGTGCCAAACGAGACGTGGTCCGTTGACGGCAACCCTCATGTCGTCGTGCTCTCCGACCGCTTCTGGCGCAGTCAGTTTGGCGCCGACGAAGGCGTCATCGGCCGCAGCGTTCGCATCGATGGCCATCCCCTCGAAATCGTCGGCATCATGCCGCCGTCGTTCTCCTTTCCCGTCGAAGGCATCGACGTGTGGATTCCGCAGGCATGGAAGTACGCGCAGCGCACCGACATCGGGTTTCGACGCGCGCATTTCGAGCGCGCCATCGCCCGGCTTGCGCCTGGCGCGAGCATCGAAACCGCCGACGCGCAGTTGCAGGCCGTCGCTGGCCGGCTCAAGCAGCAGTATCCAGAGACGAACAAGTACATGGGGGCCGGCTTCACACCCCTGCACCGCTTTCTCGTCGGCGACACGCGATTGCCGCTGCTCGTGCTGCTCGCGGCGGTGGGACTATTGCTCCTCATCGCCTGCGCCAATGTCGGTAATCTGCTTCTCGTCCGAGCCTTCGGCCGCGAGCGCGAGGCAGCATTACGCCTGACGCTCGGCGCGGGACGTCGCCGACTGGCGAAGCAAGCGCTCACCGAGAGCTTCGTTCTTTCCGCACTCGGCGGACTCGCCGGCGTCACACTGGGCATACTGGGGACGCGCCTGCTCGAGCAGCTACAGCCGCCAGGCATGCTCCGCGTCTCGCATTTCGAGGTGGACTGGACAGTGCTCGCGTACGTGCTGGCAATCGTCGTTGCAAGCGCCTTGCTCTTCGGTACAGCGCCGGCACTGTGGGCCGGACGACGCAGCCCCGCTGAATCGTTGAAGGAAGGTGGCCGGAGTGGCGACTCGCGACGCATGCGTCGCTGGACCGAGTTGCTCGTCGTGGGCGAGATAGCGCTCGCCGTCATGCTGACGTTAGGCGCTGGACTCCTCGTGCGCAGTTTCCGCCAGCTCACCCAGGTCGACCCCGGCTTCGACTCGCACGGCGTGCTCGCGGCGCAAGTGGTGCTGTCCGGAGCGAAATACGACTCGGTGTCGCAAGTGCGCGCCTTCGTCGACCAGCTCGAGGAACGCGTGAGCGGTTTGCCCGCGGTCCTCGGCACCGCCGGTACGAGCAACGTCCCGCTCCAGGGCACCGGCTATACGAGCGACTTCGTTATCGCTGGTCGTCCCGCCGGCGAGTACTACACGGAGATCACTCATCGCTCGGTGACCCCAGACTATTTCCGCGTCATGCGCGTACCGCTGCGCCGCGGCCGGTTCTTCACGACCGCCGATCGGCAGGGTGCGCCGCCTGTCGTCATCATCAACGAGCAGATCGCGCAGAAGTACTTCAAGGGACAGGATCCTGTCGGGCAGCGCATCACCTTCGACAAGATACCTAACGACAAATCGGAATGGTCTACCATCGTTGGGGTGGTCGGAGGCGAGCGACAGCAGGCGCTCTCCGCCGATCCGTTGATCGAGGCGTACATTCCGTTCGCGCAGGAGGGATCGCCGGGGATGTCGCTCCTGACACGCGTCGCCGGCGACCCGAACGCTCTCGCTCCGGCGATCCGTCGCGTCGTCGCCGAGCTCGACCCCAACCTGCCGATCTCGGATTTGCGCTCGGTGGACGACATTCGCGTGCGCTCGCTCGCCACCCAGCGCTTTCTCATGACGATGCTCGTCGTATTCGCGAGCGTCGGCCTCACCCTGGCGATCATCGGGGTTTACGGCGTGCTCGCGCAAGTCGCGCGTCGACGTACCCGCGAGATGGGCATCCGGATCGCCCTTGGCGCGCCGGCGGCAAGCGTACGCTGGTTGGTCGTTAGGCAGGGACTCACGCTCGTTGCCGTCGGCCTGGCGACCGGCGTCGTCGGCGCACTCGTCACCACACGCGGCCTCACCGCGCTCCTCTACCACATCGCGCCCGCCGATACGATCACGTTCGTCGCCGTTCCCGTGCTTCTCGGGCTCACCGGACTGGCCGCCGCCTGGATGCCGGCACTGCAGGCAAGTCGCGCGGATCCGGCGATCGCCTTACGTTCGGAGTAGTTGGTGTCGCAGCTCACCCTGCCGCGAGGTGGCTGCAACCCAGTGGAACGAGTCTTTCAATACGACGTGAGCAACGCAAGAACGGGATTGCTCACGCGAGATGACGCATCGAAGAGTCAAAGACGGGATGGGGATGGCGTGGGATGTTTGGGAGGTCTACCCGTCAGCCGTTGAACAGCGAATGAGCGGCGAACATCCGGCGGTACAGGACGATGATGGTCGGCCGCAGGAGAGACGCGAGGTGCGCATTCGGGTACCTGCGGCGCTCGAGGCAGGATGGTTGGCGTTTCAATCCGGCACGCAGCGCCGGCGCCTGGCTCCCATTCCCGCAAACTGGAGCGGCCTCTCCGAGGAGGCGTTGCTTCTGCTTCTCGCTCGTGCCGATCGCCTCGAGGGGGAAGGCCAAAAATGAGGAGCGCGGCCAACCGGATAGCGGCGGCCGCGCGCTCGTGACCGAGGCTTAGAATCGCGCCTCGACGTACATGTCGACGCGCCAGCGTTTCTCGGGGTACAACCCGCGCGCGACGTCGAACCGAATGAGGCCGTCCATGAACGACGAGCCGACACCGACGCCGCTCATAGGTCTGCCGATGTCGTCCTTGTAGAGACGCTCGCGATCTCCCGTCCAGCCAATGTCCGTAAACAGCGACGGCCGGTAGCCGCCGAGATCGTAGGCGAGCTCGCTGCGCGTCAGCCAGTAGGCGTTCCCGCTCAGCGAGGTATCGGGCCGCTGGCCACGCACGGTCTGCGCGCCACCGAGGTACCACAGGCGCTGGACCGGCACGGTGCCTACCGACGTGCCACCAGAGAGCGTCACTGCGCCCAGCAGATGTGCCGGCAACCCGTGCGACAGCGTGAAGTCCGCAGCGCCGCGCGCATAACGATTCCACACGGAGTCGTCCTTCGATAAAGCTGTTGCGGCCTCGAGCCGGATGTCTGACAGCAGTCGCAATCCGCGCGGATCCAGCCCAGCGGTGTGATTGAGCCTCAGCCCGGTACCGATGTACTGCTCGTTCACCGCCTGGATGTTTGGCACGAACGCGGCTCCCAACGAGAAGTTCGTGTTCTGCTTCGCAGCCCGCTCGTTCTCGAGGAACAACCGCCAGTCGATGCGGGCGCCGTCGCTTCGTGGGTCGCGCGTCCGCGTCAGCTCGGCGCCAGTCGCGCGATAATAGAAGCCCTCATCGCGACCGAATAGCAGCGCCGAGACAGAGCTCCCGAACGAAAGCGGATTCCCCCAATCATTCGCGGCAACGAGCCGGTTGTAGCCGGTGATCGCGTAGGTGCGCTCGAGATTCGTTCGTTCCAGCGTCAAGTCGAGGTTCGGCTCGAAGTCGGCCACGCCAATGCGACCCACGCCGCGCGCGACGTAGCCGCCGCCGAGCTGCTGTTCCAACTGCGCCCCCACGGAGAGCCCCTCCACGCGATTGTACCGCATGAACTCCGGACCGTACTTGATCGTCGGCGGCGGCAGATGACCCGACCCGAGCAGGAATGGTGGCTGCGCGCCGAGCGATAGAGCCTCGGCGATCAACGCGTCGCGTTCCTTCGCGCCGAAGATCTCATCACCCGAATCGAAGATCGACTTCGGGAGGTCCGGCGAATTTTCGAGTTTGCTCAAATCGCAGGGCACCCGATACGCCACCTTCATCGGCGTACCGCCGTCGTGCCCCTCCGTGCGCATCACGGTTCGGAACTCGCTTGTGTCACACTGGGCTCGCGGCATCTTCACGAGCCCCGCCTTCATCGAGTCGCGGTGCGCACGGCGGGCGACACGCAGCGAGTCGCGAATGTGCTCAGCCACAGAGTCCGGCAGCGTATCGAGCCGCATCGAGCCAGCCACCACGATCTGCGGCAACGAGTCGCGCGCGTTCACCGAGGCGTACTTGAAGCTCTGCTCCATCTTGAACGGCACATGCATGAAGGAGACTTGCGCGCTCCCTTCCGCCGAGCGAATCCGCGGCAGCCAGAATCGGGCGTCATACAGACCGTATTCGATCGCAACCGCCGTAACCTGCGCGTGCATCGGCGAGATCATTGGCATGACCCACTTCGGCACGTCGTCCGTCGAGTGCGGATCTTCCTCTTTTACCATCGCCCAGATGTCCAGCGGCGTCGCGAAGCGGTAAGCAGCGCGCACAAGCTGACCGCTCTTCAGGTCGAACCAGAGCGACCCGACGACGACATTCCACTTCGGCGTTCGGGGCCGAACGCGAAGCTCGCGCAATTTGACCGTTGTCTTGTCCGGCAGCCGGATGTCTATCGAGTCGCCGCTCTCGTACTGGTAGTACGCCTCTGCGCCAATGGCGAGGGGATGCACGAACTCGCGCTCGTCCACGTTCGCCTTTACCGAGCCGGCGCCAATCCAGAGCGCCTCGTAGCCGGGATAGTATGGAATGGCCGACATGTCAGCCTCGTCCGCCATATCCTCCTGCGCTTCCTTTTGTGCCTCCTCGGGAGCAATCGGAATCGCGGTGCGCTGCCCCTTTACATCGATCCATGCGCCCACGTCACGCTGCCACCGGACGCGTGACGCATTCTCGGTTCGGAAGATCAGGCGGTCTCGTCCGATCCGTGAGAATCCCATCCCGGCGGATATTCGCTGGTAGGTCGTGGCGTCGTAGCTGAGGAGCGCCGAGTCCTGTGACATGCGAGCAACACGCGCTCGCTCGAGGAGGGTTCGCGCCGTCGCGTCGCGAAACGCCGTTGCCATGTCATGCGCAGTGACGGGAAGACGCCGCGCGTAGGAACGATGTCGCCGGCCCTGCTCGCTCACGACGGTCGAGTCGGTGCTGTCCTTCACGACCGTCAGCGTGTCCCCTCGATGGCGGCGGCCGCCGATCGTGACGTCGTAGGTGCCCTTCTTGGTCGTGTCTTTCTTTACATCGACCGGCACCTGCATCGGGGAGGCAAGCAGATGAAGCGATGTGGCAGCAAGGAGAACGAACATGATACGGCTCGGGGGAGGTGGCAGGCTTTCGGGCTTACGACCCCGCGCAGCATGGGGTTTCGAGCCATCGCCTCTACACCTCCCCCTGCCGTGGGTGCCTACGGACGCGTCCCGGTGTTCACCCAGTTCACGAGGTCCTGGAAGTTGCCCATCATGTCCGCGACGCCGAAATCACAGTGGCCGTACGCGTTCTGGCTTCGCTGGACGAGGTTCGCCGTAGCACCGGCCGCTGCGACCCTGGCGGCGTAAGCAGCCTCATGCCGATAGGGCACGAGTCGGTCGCGGGTTTTGTGATACGTGAGCATCGGGATGCGGAGATTGCCCGTGGGCTCGTAGTTGTGGTCCAGCCAGGCCTGTGCGTCCGGCGTCGACGTGTAGCGCGCAATACCGGAGTTTAGGCCGGCGTAGTAGATCGCTGGATATACCATGCTTCCGTACTGGGTATCGTGATTGTCGTACAGAGTGTGGCCATGGGTGCGGTCGAGCAGATCGCCGACACCGAGAGCGTGGTAGGCTAACGCGTTCACAAGTGAGGTAATCAGCTCCGTCGGATCATTCCCGGCGAGCTGGACCTGATTCGACGCGGCAATGAGGCCCAAGCCAGTCGGATTGGCCATCACGGCACCGATAACCGGATTCTGAATCTGGTTGGTTACATCCGTGAGGGCGATGGGATCCATCACGCCGCCGGGAAGAACGCCGGGATAGAAGTAGTCGAACATGGCGCGGATATCCCCGATGTACTGGACCTGGAGCTTCGTCCCTCCGAGCACACCGCACATCGCCAGCGCGCCGCTGTATTGGTCCGGGTACGTCTCAGCCAAGGCCTGAACGACCTGTGCACCCAGCGAGTGTCCGATGAGGAAGCTGCGCCGTGGATTGCCCACCTTCGACGTGAAAATGCCGCGAAGCTGATGCGTGCGTTGCATGCCGTCTTTGATGGCGTAGCCGTTCTCGCTGAAGCTCGAGTAGGCAACGGCGTAGCCAGCCGCTCCAAGCGCGTCGCGCAGAGCACCGGCATCGTCCCAATCGGTGGGTCCCGGAAGGGCGACGGGAGCCAACGGCGGGATGATGCCGTGCGCATAAAACACGACGTCTCCATTCCAATCGTTTGGCACGAAGATGCCATATTCGGCGCCGTCGGCGGTGACGCCGCTGAATTGATTACTCCATGTGCCGCTGGAGGTTGCGACGGCCCGTGAGGCGCCTGACGAGAGATGGCGCGCAGGCGCGACTGGCGATTGTTCGCTGCAGGCGGCAGCGAGCGTTAGGCTGAACATTGCTGCGGCGACGTGCGTGGCGACGGGTCTCGGCATTGTCCTGGCTCCAGGTGGTGGTGGGTGTGGGCGCCTAACGGTACGTGCCGTTAGGTCGGGCGCGAAAATGCGGGTCCCTGGCCACCCCTCCTATACGTCCATTGACGTAGCGAGCCATCCGCGTGGCGTAGTCTTGCCGTTTCCACCGACGGGAGGACACAATTATCACCCCGACCTAACGCCGCCGCGCCTAACCGCTCAACGCTTCGAATGGGGTCAGCGTGCGAACTCTCTCTCGTGTTCTCGCCGGATCTCTCGCGCTGCTCGTCGGCACTGGCGCGTTGTTGTACGTGAAGGGAATGCACGCCGCGCGACCGATAACGACCGTTATCACTCGCAACAACGCTCTCTCACGGTCGCGCCGCCTGCTCGTGTTTGTGAAAGGCGGCAGCGCTGACATGGATACATATAGTCCGCTACTCGATCGTCTTCGACGGGAGCCCGAGCTGGCGAACGCCGACGTCCTACTCTTCGACCATCAACTCGCCCGCCTTACCATCGGACACGAGTACGACTTCGCGACGAGACTACGCGCCGAGATTGACGAGCAGTGGATTCGCCACGGCGGCTACGACGACGTGATCCTCGCCGGCCACAGCACGGGTAGTCTGCTCGTGCGCGCCGCGTATCTCCAGTCAGCGGGAGTCGACCCTCGACAGCCGCGCACGATACCGTGGAGCGATCGCGTGAGCCGCATCGTGCTGCTCGCTGGCATTGGCAGGGGCGTGGACGCCGAAGAACGAGGTCGCTGGAAGTGGGTTCTTCGTGTCGGCCGATTCATTCCGTTCATTCGCTCCAGCGTCATGTACGACGCGCTTCGTGGATCTGATTTCGTCACGCAGATACGCATCGGCTGGATCCGTCATTTCTCGGAGCTCGAGAACACCGAGAGCACGGCGGCGGCGCGTTCGCCGCTCGTCGTGCAGCTCATTGGTACCGAGGACGACGTGCTGCGCCGCGATGACAGCATCGACTTGGAGCAATTCCCGACCGCGTACCATCTCGACGTGCCGGGTGCGGGGCACCAGACTCTCCACCGGTTGGACCTGGTAGCCGACCCCGAAGCAGCATACGGGATGTTTCGTGAGGCATTCGTCAGCGATAGCCTCCCTCACGCCAGGGCCACAGCCTTGCGCGCCGACGCCGACACCGTGCAGCACGTGGTTCTGCTTCTGCACGGAATGCGCAGCTCGCGCGACGAGTGGGTACACGAGATCGCCCCGCTCCTGCGTCAACGAATCCCGCACGCCGAGATCGTCGAATCGAGCTACGGCTGGATCTCCCTTCTGGGCTTTGCGCTGCCCTCGGTACGACGACGCGAAGTCCGATGGCTGCAGGACCAGTACACCGAGTATCTCGCACGACATCTGCGGGCGACATTCGATGTCATCGCGCACAGCAATGGCACGTATCTCGTCGGACAGGCACTCGAGCACGTTCCCTCATTGCGCTTTCGACGCATCGTGCTGCTCGGCAGTGTGTTGCCCGTCGATTATTCGTGGGAGCAACGCCGCGCCTGGGGGCAGGCGGAAGTCGTGCGGTCTGACCGCGTTGCCGACGATCTCGTGGTCGCGCTGTTCTGCAGCGCCCTCCGCGGCGTCGGCATGAGCGATGTCGGGACGAGCGGGTGGCGGGGTTTCGAGAGTAGCGCTGGTCTCGAGCGCGAAGTTGGGTGGAATCAGGGCGGACATAGTGCCGCGCTTAGCAGCGAAAACCTGAAAAGCCTCGCGGATTTCCTTGCAACGGGCCGGCTGAGTGCGACGACCGTCAACGGCCGGGCACCCTCACGGAGTATCGCCGTCCTGTCACAGCTTGCTCCATGGCTGGCCCCGGTGCTCCTACTGCTCATCATTGGCGTCAGCGTCGGGTGGGTCTGGCGAGCACCTCAGAGAAGCTACCGGTTAACGATGGTGGCATCGGCCGCGGCTATGACGGTGATCCTGCTGGACATAATCTGATATCGGTGCGCACTACCTTTTATGAGGTGCTCCGCCAGGTTCTGCAAACGCCCGTCATCTCGTGATGAATTCCCGAACACTCGCCGTGTCGGTCCACGGCCTCCGCAAGCGCTATGAGGATGTCGTGGCCGTCGACGGCCTTGATCTCGAGATCGCTACCGGCGAGTGCTTTGGGCTGCTCGGGCCTAACGGCGCTGGCAAGACGACCACGATCGAGATCTGCGAGGGACTGACCCCGCCGGATGCCGGTGACGTCCTGGTTCTCGGCCGTACCTGGGCGACGGACGAAAGCGCGCTCCGAGAGCGACTCGGGATTCAGCTCCAGGAGACGCAACTCGCCGAAAAGCTCACCGTTTACGAGACGCTGCGTCTCTTCCGCAGCTTTTACGCGCGCGGGCGTCGTGTCGACGACGTGATCCGTCTCGTTCAGCTCGACGAAAAGCGCGATGGACGTGTCGGAAAGCTCTCCGGCGGTCAGAAGCAGCGGCTCGCGCTGGCCTGCGCCATCGTCGGCGATCCCGAACTGCTCTTTCTCGACGAGCCGACGACGGGGCTCGACCCACAGTCGCGGCGTCAGATCTGGGATCTCGTGGAAGAGTTCAAGGCGACCGGCCGCACGATTCTCCTGACGACGCACTACATGGATGAAGCCGAGCGGCTGTGCGATCGAGTGGCGATCGTTGACCACGGTCGCGTGATCGCTCTCGGCACGCCCCGCGAGCTCATTGCGTCGTTGGGCGGCGACCAGGTCGTCGAGTTCGTGTTGAATCGCGTCGGCGCTGACGGCCATGTCAGCGAAGATGTTCTCCGCCGCCTGGAGGGTGTTCGTGCGGCCCGTCACCTGGGCGGCGACAACGGCGACGTATGGGAGCTTCACGTGAGTGAGCTCCACCGCACCGTCCCGGCGCTCCTCGCCGAACTTGCGCGCCGGAATCTCAATCTGGCCGAGCTTCGGACTCACTCCGCCACCCTCGAGGACGTGTTCGTCCACCTGACCGGGAGGCAGCTCCGCGATGAGTAACTCCGAAACCGCCACCCGACGATTCGGCATCTTCTCCGATTCTCTGGTGCAGCTCTCGTCGGTGCGCTTCAAGGAGTTCATTCGCGAACCGGAGGCGCTCTTCTGGACCTTCGCCTTTCCGATCATTCTCGCGATCGGACTCGGCATCGCGTTCCGAAATCGGCCGGCCGAGGTAGTGCACATCGGCGTCGTTGGGCCGTCGGCAGAAGCGACGCGCGTCGCCAACGCAGCGCGGAGTGACTCCGGTCTCGCGGTGGAAGTGCTTTCGGCCGACAGCGCGCGTGTTGCTTTGCGCACTGGTCGTGTGGCGCTCCTCGTGCTTCCGCAGGCGGACGGCCAGGTGCAATACCAATTCGACGAGACGCGCCCCGACGCGCGCAACGCGCGCCTTCTCGCCAACGATGCGATCCAGCGCGGCTTCGGCCGCGGCGATCCCGTGCGCATCAGCGAGACCCACGTGCGCGAGCGCGGTTCCCGCTACATCGATTTCGTCGTGCCCGGCCTGCTGGGCATGAACATCATGGGGAGCAGCATCTGGGGTCTCGGCTACACGATTGTAGACGCGAGACGTAAGAAGTTGCTCAAGCGTCTGGTGGCAACGCCGATGTCGCGGGTCGAGTTTCTGGTGTCGTACCTGATTTCACGTATCGCGCTGCTCGTCGGCGAGGTCGTGGTGTTGCTCGGCTTCGCGGCGCTCTTCTTCGGCGTCCCACTGCGGGGCTCGGTTGTGCAGCTCACGCTGATCATCCTCGTCAGCACCTTCGCCTTCGGTGGTCTCGGTCTGCTGATCGCGTCGCGGGCGCGCACGATCGAGGGCGCGTCGGGCTTGATGAACGTGACGATGATGCCGATGTGGGTGCTGTCGGGCGTGTTTTTCTCGTCCGAGAATTTTCCGCGCGCCTTTCAGCCGCTGATCCAGGCACTGCCGCTGACGGCGACGAACAATGCCCTGCGCGCAAGCATGCTGCGAGGTGCGGGGTGGAGCGTCGTCGGGCCGGAGATCGCGCTCCTTGGCGCTTGGACGGTGGCGACGCTCTGGCTGGCGCTCAGGTTCTTTCGCTGGCGTTAGGCAACTACTTCGAGCCGGGCTTCACGGTGCAGGAGACGCCCATCAGGCCGACAGAGTTCATTTCGATACGAGGCGAGACCCACCAGACGTCGATGTCACGACGGAGGGTGAGCATATGAGGTCCTCGTGAGCGTACTTCGTTCGGATCGCCGGGCGGCTCATCATCGCGCTCGTATAACAGATAGGCCGTAGACCCGTTCACCACCGTTCCCAGGACGCGGACATTTGGCTTCGGCAGGAGGCTGTCTGCCTCGGACAACGGACAGTGGCTCCTTTTCAGCGCCTGAAGGAAGCCCCAGCGACGGTCGTGCACCTGGAGCCAGCGCTCGGCGACAGTGCTCGGCGACATCGCCGCCAGGGAATCCGGATCGGTCACACCGAACTCGTATTCGAGAAAGTTGTACCTCTGCGACTGTTGCTTCATCCGTTGCACCTGATACTCGGCAACCGCCCGCGGCATCGTTGAATCGGCACGCATGATCTGTTCGACGGTCATCGTGGAACGGCGACTGTGCTTCGCCATGTCTATTTGCTCCAACCGGTAGTGGTCAAGCGGGACGACGTCGAGAAATCCCGCTGCCGCCTTCCAGTCCGCCGCTTGTATTGCCTTGAGAAATGCGGTGCCGACCGCCTGAGCAGCGGCGACGCCACTCTCCGCAGCTTGGGCCCGTGCCTGCGACGCCTCGACCGCCAGCAGCAAGGCAGCGCACGCGAGTACGCCATATCCGATCGAGCAACGGCATGATCGACCCCTTCCATGGCCACCCTCGCCGAGCTTTGGAGAGGAAACGGTAATGCGGTCGGTCATCATGAGCAAATTCTAATGTACGGCGTCAGTAGATGGCCCAAAGGCCGGGCGTGATGAGCTCGATCGAGTGCCCATCCGGATCACGGACGTAGATGCTCTCACCGCCACGCTGCCAGTGCACCCGGCTCTCGATCTCGATGCTATGGTGCTCCAGTCGCGCCGCCCATGTCTCGAGTGCCGCCTTGTTGGGGACGGCGAACGCGATGTGCTGAATCCCGATCGCGCCATGTGGCGGTACGATGCCCCCTGGTGTCGGTAGCGGCTCGCTCGTCGCTCCACGCTGGAAGAGCAGCAATACACTCACGCCGCCGATGCTCAGCGCGAGCAACCGCGCGCTGTCCAGCAGCACGTCGGCGCCAAGGACATCGACATAGAACCGCCACGAGCGCGCCAGATCGTCCACATAGAGCGCGCTCTCGACAACCCGCTCCAACCGCTGCACGGTTCCACTCATTCCCGACGCTACATTTCCCGATTGGCACCCGCAAGGAATGCGCATGACCTCTCCATCGGTCCTTGGCTCTTCGCCCGTCCTCGGTGATCTGCCGACGGCGGAGCTCCTGACCCACGGCCAAGCCGCACTCGAATGGATCGCGGGTTATCTCGACCATCCGGAGCGCGTGAGCGTCCTCTCACAGGTAGTGCCGGGCGAGGTCCGCGAGATGTTGCCCATCGCGCCGCCGGAGCAGGGCGAGCCGTTAGGCGACATCCTGCGCGATTTCGAGGCGCAGATCGTGCCGGGCATCACCCACTGGAATCACCCTGGTTTCTTTGGCTATTTCGCGACGTCGTCGTCGGTGCCGGGGATCATTGGCGAGTTGCTCGTGTCCGCGCTCGACGTCAAGGCGATGCTCTGGCGCACCTCGCCGGCGGCAACGGAGCTGGAGCAGGTCACGACCGACTGGCTCCGCCAGATGCTCGGCCTGCCGGGCGGCTGGTTCGGCTTTCTCAATGACACGGCCTCGATCTCATCGATGCTCGCACTGGCCGCCGCACGCGAAGCGAAGCCGGAGCTCGACATTCGCGCCCGTGGCATGGCTGGACGCACCGACCTGCCGCGCCTGCGCATCTACACCTCGAGGCACGCCCACTCCTCGATCGACAAGGCGGCGCTCGCCTTGGGATTTGGCCTCGACAACGTCGTGCACATCGAGGTCGACGACGAGTTCCGCATGCGGCCGGAAGCGCTCGCCGCCGCGATCGCCGACGATAACGCGCGCGGTTACCTCCCGCTGGCCTGCGTTGCGACGGTCGGCACGACCAGCATGACGAGCATCGATCCGGTGCCGGCAATCGCCGACATCTGCCGGCGCGAATCGATCTGGTTGCACGTGGACGGCGCATATGGAGGCGTTGCCGCCATCTGTCCCGAGATGCGCGACGTCCTAGCCGGCGTCGAGTACGCCGACTCGCTCGTCGTCAATCCTCACAAGTGGCTCTTCACCCCCTTCGATTGCTCGGCGTTCTTCACGACCAAACCTGCCGTCCTCGAGCGCGCCTTCTCACTCGTCCACGAATATCTCGTGACCCCCGAGCGCGAATCAGTCGTGGACTTCATGAACTACGGTGTGCAGCTCGGCCGCCGCTTCCGAGCACTCAAGCTGTGGATGGTCATTCGGGGCTTCGGTGTGGCCGGCCTCGCCGCGCGCATCCGTGCGCACTGCGAGCTCGCGCGCGAGTTCGCCGATTGGGTGACGGCCGAGCCGGAGTGGGAGGTCGTGGCGCCGGTTCCCTTCTCGCTCGTATGCTTCCGCTATTCGCCGTCGGGCGTTCATGAGGAAGTGCTCAACGACATGAACGCGCGCATCCTCGCCTCGGTGAACGCCACGGGTGAGGTGTTCCTCTCGCACACGAAGCTCGACGGCCGCTACGTCCTTCGTCTCGCCGTCGGGAACATCCGCACCGAAGAGAAACATGTTGCGCGCGCCTGGGAGCTGCTGAGGAAAGCAGCGAAAGGCTAGCGTCAACAGAACTACCCAACGCGAGAGCACCTCTCAACGCGCTCCGGCAACGACACAACGCGTGTTAGCGACAACTCAACGCGTCCTGACAACAACTCGACGGGTCTGACAGCGACCAAACGAGCTCCAGTCGCAACTCGGCGCGTCCCGCAACGACGAAACGCTCTATCGCGGCCGCGCAATTGCTCTCCAAGCCCGCACGGCGCGAGCCCCTAGTCCCTGGCCCCTAATCCCTTGTCCCTGCTCGTCCGGTCCCGTTCCAGTGCGTCCACGACTTCATCGCCAACGTGCCGACGGCGCATCAGATAGAAGGCGATGATCACCGCGACGATGATACCTAACGCGATCCTCACCTCGTAACGCCTCACGTGACCCAGGGTCCGCAGCGCCGCCTCGCCAAAGCCCCACCCAACGAAGGTGAAGAGATATGCCCATGTCAACGCGCTAATGCCGCTGCCGATGAGGTACAGCCAGAAGGGTACCCGCGCTGCGCCGCACGCCAACGGTAGCGTTAGGCGGAGACCATAGGCGTACCGAACCGCAAGCGAGCAACGCCAAGGGTGTCGGCGCACCACCGTGAGGACGCGCAGCATGAACGCACGCAGCTTCGGCCACCGATCCCGCACCCAATCGCCGCGCCACCGGCCCAGATAGTACAGAAGGATGTCGGCCGCCCAGGTACCTGCGGTGATCCAGGCGCCCACCGCGACGAGCCTGAGATGCCCATCGTGCGCCATCAGACCGCCGACGAGCGGTGCGGCTTCCTCGGTGATGATCCCGGTGGCGGCGAGCGTGATGTACGCCCACAGCCGTTCGAGCGCCGTGAGCGAATCGCGGGCGTGCGGGATCACGAAGTGCAACGTCGTGAGAAAAATGGGCCGCCCCCGTCGTCAGCCTTGCACGCTCGTCAGCGCCCCGGCTGGTGCGCCCATGCGCTCGAGCAGCCGATCTCGCAGCGCGCTCGCTATCGGTCCCGGTGAGCCGCCTCCGATTTTCTCCCCGTCTACCCGCACCACCGGCGTCACGTCGGTCGTGGTGCCGGTGAGAAACAGCTCGCTCACGTTAGGCAGCTCGGCCACCGCGACGCCCTGCTCCCGAACGGCGATCTTCATCCCGCGCGCCAGCTCGATCACGAGCTCTCTCGTCACTCCTGGCAGCACCAGATGATTGGCCGGATACGTCCGCAGCACGCCGTCGATCACCGCAAAGACGGTCGTGTGAGTTCCCTCGGTGATCACGCCATCCCGCACGAAGATCGCCTCGGTCGCACCGGCGTCTGTCGCTGCCTGACGCGCCAGCACGTTGGGCAGGAGTTGGACGGTCTTGAGATCGCAGCGTAACCACCGAATGTCCGGTTGCGTTATGACCGACGTGCCATTGTAGCGCGCGTCGCTGAGTGAGAGCTTTCCAGCCATCACGAGCAGCGTCGAAGGCGTTCCGACGATTGGGAAATAGTGTGATCGCGGCGCCGCGCCCCGCGTGATCTCGACGTACAGGGTCGCGTCGCCCCCAAGCAGTTCATTCTCGCCGAGCAGCCGCTCGCCGATCGACGTTAGGTGCTCGAGCGTCGCGTCCGCCGGCGGCACGATGCGGAGCTCGCGTAGCCCGCGCTCGAGACGCGCCTGGTGGCGCTCGGCCTCGAACAGCCGTCCGCGCACGGCCCGCCAGACCTCGTAGACGCCATCGCCGAAGATGAGCCCGCGATCCAGCACCGAGACGGTCGCCTCACGAAGAGGCACATATTGACCATTCAGGTAGACCAGCATGACCAAAGCGTATCGCCTTGCGAGTGATTGTGGCAGAGGGCAAAGTGGCAGAGAGTAGAGGGTTGCGGGTTGAGGGTGAAATGGAAGAAGGCCGACGGCAACCGCCGTCG
>DASXPH010000082.1:0-7770 GCA_036493735.1 Gemmatimonadaceae bacterium | reverse complement strand
AACCTGTTCCGCGTCAATCAGAACATCCGGCCCACCTCGTACAACTACCCGGTGGCGGAGGTCGGTGAGAGGCGGCCGACGGCCTGATCAAGCACGGTGGATCCGGGCAACGCGTCGCATGAAGCGGCGCGTTGCTCTATCTCTGTGAGCGGTACGCCCAGCTGGCGTGATCGGGCGCTGCGCCGGTCAGCGCGAGCACGGCGTACCCGGTCGCTGCGTCGCTCATGAACTTGCCGACATTCGTCGACGGATCACGCGGCTTATTGAGCGACGACGCGCTCCACATACCGGTGGCCGGATCCTGCTTCTGGGCGAGCCATGCCAGCGCGCGGGCAAGGTGCGGCTCGTTAGGTGCCGTCCCCACCTGCTCGAGCGCATAAGCAACGAGGCCGGTTGCCGCGCCGTCGCCGCTCGTCGGCGGCACGACATCATGCAAGTGCCAGTAGCCGAGCGACGCGAGCCGCCAGGAGCCATCGGGTGCCTGGGCGTCCCAGAGTGCCTCGATGCTCGAGCGACGTTCGTCGCTCGAGAGCAGCGCCGGCAGCCGCGCCGACGCCCAGAGCAGCATCGCGCGGTTGAATAGCCGAGGATCGTCGCGCCGCAGCAGACGCGTCCAGAGCGGCTGATCGAGATGCGAACGAAGGTAGGCGCGCAACGCCTCCACGTTAGGCTGGATCGCTCGTTCCTCGGCGTAGTGGTCCGGCTCGGAGCCGACGGCCACGGCGGCGAGTGCAGCACCGAAGTACGCCGCGCTCGTCGATTCCCAGGGCCGCAGCCCGAAGTCGAGCCATGGCCATGTGCCCGCGTTCTCTCCGGCGCGCTCCTGCAGCGCGAACATGTTCGCGAGAGCCTGCCGCGCCTCCGGACTCGCGACACCGGACCGCGCGTCGCGCGACGCCAGCACGAGCGCGTTGAGTACCGACTCGGTACCGCGGGACTCGATCGCCTTCGTTCGCCCCTTGGCCGTCGTGTCGCCGTAGAAGGGCTTCATCTCGGGCCAGCCCCGCACGCGCGTGAGAACGTCGTCGAGGAGCTTTCGCTCCGCTGGTGGCATCTCGCTCTCGCGCATCGCCGCACCGAGCTCGGGGCGCGCGAGCGCGTACGGAATGGCCGTGTGACAGGATACGCACACGGTGCCGTGATCGCGTGCCGCCTTGGGCCAACTCTCCCAGGAACTCTGGCGCTGATCGAGATATGTCGCCGCCGCGCGCGGATTCCAGGTGTGTGCCGGCGCGACGGGTCTTACCGGCGACGCGTGGCTCATCCAGAGCGCTGCCATGGTCGTCGCGAGAATGATCACAACGGCCGCAAATCGTTGCCGCAAGGGAATCTCCTGAAAAACCAAAAAATGCTGAACCTGCAAGCCCCCTTCCCTACACTCGCGATCGCCGCACGTAATCGCAACCTAGCCAGCCGCCTCGACAGCGGGCATTCTTATGCCCTGACTCACTCCCTCCCACACGATCATGGATCGTCGTCAAGCTTTACAGATGATGGGTGCCGTCGCGGCGATGCCGGCGATCGGAACGCGCCTCGGCAGCAACACCGAAACTCGCAACGGCCGCATCAAGCAGTCCGTCTCGCGCTGGCCGTACTCAAAGATCCCGCTCGCCGAATTCTGCGCCGCGTGCAAGAGCATGGGGATCGTCGCGATCGATCTGCTGCAGCCCGAGGAATGGCCAGTCGTGCGTGACGCGGGGCTCGTTCCTTCGATGGGCTACCCGACCAAGCGCAACGACTTCATCGCGACCGGCTTCAACGACCGCGCGAATCACCCGATGCTGCTGCGCGAGCTGGAGACGACGATTCCACTTGCCGCCCGCGGCGGCGTGCCTAACGTGATCGCGATGTTCGGCAACCGGAATGGCCGTAGCGATGCGGACGGAATGAAGAACTGCATCGAAGGACTGAGCGCGATCAAGTCACTCGCCGAGGAACAGAAAGTCACGATCTGCGTGGAGCTGCTCAATAGCAAGGTCGACCACCATGACTACCAGGGCGACCACACCGCGTTCGGCCGCGCGGTGATGGAAGGCGTCGGATCACTGCGGGTGAAGCTGCTCTACGACATTTATCACATGCAGATCATGGAAGGTGACGTGATCCGCACCGTCCGCGAGAACATCGCCTACATCGGCCACTTCCATACTGGTGGCGTACCTGGCCGACACGAACTGGACGACACCCAGGAGCTGAACTGGCACGCGGTAGCACGCGCGATCGCCGACTTGAACTTCCAGGGGTACATGGCGCACGAGTTCGTGCCGACGCGCGAGCCGCTCGAATCGTTGCGCGAGGCGGTGAAGACGTGCACAGTCTGATACTTTGAGGTGATTCTGAAGAGCGCGACGTCCCGAAGAGCGCGACGTCCCGAAATGCGCGACGTCCCGAAATGCGCGAAGTCTCGAAATGCGCGAAGTCTCGAAGAGCGCGGACACAGGCGTCCGCCGTTCGGGACCTAGCGCCGTTCGGGACTTAGCGCCCTTTGGGACTTGGCGCCCTTTGGGACTCGGCGCCCTTTGGGACTTGGCGCCGTTAGGAACCTTCACGCGCGGAGCGTCATGACCGGATCGACGCGTAGCGCGCGTCGCGCGGGCAGGTAGCAGCCCGCGAAGGCGATCGACGTGAGCAATGCCAGGGCCGCAGCAAATGTCAGCGGATCTGTGGCCGGCACGCCGAACAGCAGACCGCTCATCAGACGAGCGACGATCAGTGCGCCAACCACACCCGCGCTCGCTCCCATGATTGCGAGCCGCACGCCCTGCGCCATCACCAGACGCATGACATCCCTCTGGCTCGCTCCGAGCGCCATCCGAACACCAATTTCCGGCGTGCGCTCGGCAACGAGATACGACGTGACGCCATAGATCCCGAGCGCGGCCAGGAGCAGCGCCGTCACCGCGAAGGAGGCGATGAGCACGAGCGACAATCGCCTCACGGCGAGCGAGTCCGATACCGTCTCATTCAGTGTGTGCACGCCGAACACCGGCAGCGCCGCATTGAGCTGCTGTATCTCTTCGCGCATCGCGCGTGCGATAGCGCGGGTCTCGAAACGACCGCGTACGAAAATGGCGAGATGCTTTCCCTGCCGCTGGTACAGGCTGACATAGATGTGCGGAGCACTCGTGCTGGCGAGCGACTCCGTTCGTGCGTCGGCGACGATACCCACCACGGTCGTCCAGGCCGGTGACCGGCTGGACAGTCGCATGCGCTTGCCTAACGCCTCCGTATTCGGCCAGTACGTTCGTGCCATCGCCTCGTTGATCACCGCCACCGACGGTGTGGAGTCGGTATCGAAATCGTCGAGCAGGCGGCCGCGATGGAGCGGCACGTTGAGTAGACGGAAGTATTGGGGTGTCACCTCGGAGCCGGTGATGAACAGCGGCTGCCCGCCGTGCACGATGTCGCCCTCGAGAATGGCGCGCAGCAACGTCTGATCTTGCTGCGGATGATCGAGCGGCACCGCAGCGCCGCTGCCGAGCGCGACATCGGTGACGCCCGGGACTGTCATCGATCGGCGGATGATCTCGCGTACGAACGTCGCCTCCGCGCCGACGGTCGGATAGAGATCTTCCTTTGGATCGTTGGGATATGGCAATCGGGTACGGAGCACGGTCACGTTTTGCGGATCGAAGCCAAGGGGCGCTTCGAGCAGCCGCCAGAAGCTGCGCACGAGCAGCCCAGCCGCGCTCACGAGCACCAGCGAGAGCGCGAATTCCGCGATGACGAGCAAGCGACGCGTGCGATTCTGCGCTCGCGAGCCGGTCATTCCCCTCCCTTCCAGCTTCAACGCGCGAATCAGGTCGAGCCCGCGAATTTGCAATGCTGGCGCCAGCCCGAAGATCGCCCCGACGGTGATGGAAGCGACGACCGCGAACAGGAGTACGCCCCAGTCGATCGTGATCTCGTTCACGCGCGGCACGCCATCCGGCACGAACCTAACGAGCGTATTCTTGACAGCGACGAGGAGCAAGATGCCCGCGAGTCCGCCGAGCACGGAGAGAAGAATGCTCTCCGTGAGGAGCTGCCGAATCAGCCGTGACGGCGCGCCGCCAAGCGCCTGGCGCAAAGCCAACTCGCGACTGCGAGCGGTCGCGCGGGTGAGCAGCAGGTTGGCGACATTCGCGCACGAGATCAGCAACACCATGACCACCGCACCGAACAGGAACAGGAGCGGCTGACGGACGTCGCCGACGATGGCGGCCTTGAGCGGGACGAGTCGTACATGCCAATCGCTCGCGGGTGGGTAGTCGGCCGGAAATTGTTGCCGGAGCTGTCGAACGAGCATGTCGACCCGGCGTTGCGCTTCCTCAACCGTTAGGCCCGACCGTACTCGCCCGAGCGCTCCGGCGAAGAGACTTCGCCGGCTTTCCACGGAAGCCTGATTCAGCGGCGCGCCAGCAAAGCCGAAGGCGGGCCAGACCTGTGTGCCGCGCTCCTCGCGCGTCCTGCCCGGAGCCTGGAAACCCGGCGGCATGACACCAACGATGTGGTACGAATCAGAGTCGAGTTGGACGACTCGGCCGAGGACCTCCGAATCACCGCCGAAGGCCGTCTTCCACAGTCCATCGCTGATGACCGCCTGTCCATTGAAGCCGGGGGTCTCGTCGCCGGGGGCGAATCCAGTGCCCAGTTGCGGCTTTACTCCCAGCAGCGAGAAGTAGTTCGGCGCCACGATCAAAAGGCCTACGCGCTGTGCATGCTGAAGACCTGTGAGATTATTGTCGTCGAACCAGGTCGGTGACACAAAGTCGAAGACACCCGATCGCTCGAGATCGCGCCACTCGGGCGTCGACATGCCGATATCGCGCGCGCCGAGCCCGACGAGATCGTCCTCGATGCGCACGAGCAGCTCCGCGTGCGGATAGGGCAACGGGTGGAGCAGCGTTGCGTTCACGACACTGAAGATCGCCGTCGTCGCGCCGACGCCAATCGCGATCGTTAGAATGACGACCGTCGTAAAGGCAGGTGCACGACGCAACATCCGGATGGCGAAGTGGACATCCTGAGCGAAGCGTTCGAGCCAGAGTCCGCCGCGACTCCACTCGTCGCGCGCTATCTCCTGCACGAGCCCCACATTTCCGAATTCACGTCTCGCGTTCGAGGCAGCTTCCGCTGGCGTCTCCCCGCGGGCGATGCGATCCGCCTCGGCCATCTCCAGGTGCGCGCGAAACTCGTCCGCGAGCTCGCGCGTTCGGCGGGCGCGCACCCATGGCAACCATTCGAGAATGCTCATGATTCCTCCGCCACGGGTGGCAGCATCATCCCGGCGATCGCTTCGGTGAGCTGCTCCCAGCGCGAGCGCTCGGCAGCGAGCCTCGTACGGCCCTTGGCCGTGAGACGATACATGCGGACGCGCCGGTTGGTACTCGACGTGCCCCACTCGGTCGCGATCGCGCCTTGTCGGACCAGCCGTTGCAGGGCGGGATAGAGGGATCCCGTCTCCACCTGCAAGACATTGCGCGACTGCGCGCGGATCAGCTGCACGATGCCGTAGCCGTGGCAGGGACCCCAGCGCAGCGCTTGCAAGATGATGAAGTCGAGCGTGCCCTGGAGCAGCTCGATGCGCGACGTCGGCGGCTCTTTCGAGGCCATGGACGCTCGGGGCTTAGGTAGACTATCTACTTACAGTAGGTAGACTGTCTACGCTTTCGCACTTTGTCAAGACGGCGCTCTGCTCGCCGTGATTAGGCTGGGCGCAGGGGCCGTGCGCCTCGCTGGCGGCATCTTTTCTTGGCGTCGACTTGTCTTTGAGGTATCATCAGCGCTCATGCATCGGCCTCAGAACAACCTGGAGAAGCAACATGAAGACGGTCCAGCGTCTCGTTGTACGCGCCGTGGCGCTGCTGCTCGCCTCGGCGCCAGCGGTAAGCGCCCAGCCGATCGCGCGCCGAGTCGAGCCGACACTGCCTGGAATCGACTCACTCGCCGCCGCGGAGTTCGCGAAGGACAGCATCGGGAGCATCACGGTCGGCGTCATCGCTGGCGGAGATCTCGTGTGGACGAAGAGCTACGGCTACGCGAACATCGCGACGCACAAGCTCGCTGGCCGAAGCACCGTGTATCGCATCGGATCGATCACGAAACCATTCACGGCCGTGATGCTGATGGAGCTCGAGCAGGCCGGCAAGCTGCGTCTCGCCGATCCGGTCGAGAAGTACTTCCCGCAGATTCGCACGGTTGGCGGCATGCCGGCTGGCGCCTCGCCGCCGACGCTGCTCCAACTCGCGACGATGACTTCCGGGCTCGCGCGCGAGCCCCGCGAGGAAGGGCCGTTCTGGAGCGGTCCCGTTTCGAAGTGGGAGGAGACGCTCATCTCCGCCCTGCCGCACACCAGATACGAATACATGCCCGGAACGCGCTTCGAGTACTCGAACATCGGATATGCGATCCTCGGCGCCACGTTGAGTCGCGTCGCTGGCGTACCGTACACGACGTGGGAGCGCACACACGTCTTCGAGCCCCTCGCTATGACACACACCCGATTCGAGATCGACCCGAGCATCGCCGCGGACGTGGCGACGGGCTACGATGTCAGTCGCGACGGTGCGATCGACAGCCTGACGGCGGCGAAGGAAGGGCGCGAAGGGCGTGGCTACAAGGTGCCTAACGGCGCCATCTTCACCACGGTCGACGACCTGAGCCGCTTCGTCGAGTTCGAGCTCGGTCACGGGCCGACCAGCGTGTTGCCGGAGGCGCGGCTCGACTCGGCGTTCGGTGGCGTCGTCGCATCATCACCAGACCTGGGGTCGGGATATGGCCTGGGCTTCATGGCGATACGACGGCAGGCCTTCACCTTCACGGGGCACAACGGTGGCGTGGCCGGCTACGTGGCGTCGATGTACTTCAGTCGGCCGGCGCAGGTCGGGGTGGTGCTGTTCCGGAACGTGACGGGCGGGAAGGTCAACGGCGACCGGCTGGCGGCCGAGATTCTCTCGCGCCTCGTGGAGTCGTCGAAGCAGCATCGAGCAGTGGCAATCGACGCGAAGCTGTTCGACACGTACGTCGGCCGCTATCGATTTGCCGATGGCGGTGTCATGACGGTCCGACGAGACAACGAACGCTTCCTCACGCAGGTCGCCGACCAGCCGGCGTTCGAGATTCTGCCGGAGGGCGATCACGATTTCTTCGTGAAGGTGTTCGATGCCCAGCTGACTTTCGTGACGGACGCGAGTGGCAAGGCGACGGAGCTGATCGTTCACCAGAGCGGCGAAAACACCCACGCGAAACGCATCGAGTAGTGGCGCGCCGCGGTCCCACGTGGGCGCGACGTTGATCTGCGCGCCGGCATTGTACAGCGCCTGCCGCGCCAGCGATATCTAATTCTCCCGCTTCGATCAGGGCACGGCGTTCCCTGCGTCGCTGGTGAGTGCCTTCGTCAGACGCCAGAGGAACTCCTGGCCTTCATAGTACGACTGGATTCGCATCCGCTCATCGCGCCCATGAGCGCGCGCGTCGACGGACGGATCGAGGAACAATCCGGAGACGCCGTACGACGGCACCTCCTTCTCGCGGAAGAAACGGGAGTCCGTCGCCCCGGTGGACATCACCGGAATGACCGGCACGCTGCCCCACATGTCCCGCGTCACCTGATTGACGGCGTTGAAGAGCTCCGGCAGTAGTGGTGACGGCGCCGGTGGTCGTTCCGTCGCTCGCATCGTGACGTGCACCGTCGTGTCGTTGACGACTCGCTCGATCTCGGCGCGAACGACCTCGGGCGTGTCGCTCGGGAAGAGCCGGCAATTGATCGTCGCCTCGGCGAGCTGGGGC
>DASXPH010000081.1:0-43019 GCA_036493735.1 Gemmatimonadaceae bacterium | reverse complement strand
ACCTCGGGATCAATGCGTGTGTGCCGCTCCCCCGAGCTTTTCGCAGCTTACCGCGGCCTTCGTCGCCTCCGTGTGCCCAGGCATCCCCCACATGCCTTCGTCCGCTTGACTACAAACTCCATAGGCAAGCAGAGCACGCGCTACAAGTGAGTTGCAATTCTCAGCCATCGACGCAGCTCACTCTCGTTCGCTGCGCATCGATATGAACTCACGCGCTTTCGCGCGCTCGTCCGCTATCACGATGTTGGATTCACTTCCCACGATCTACCTTGACTTCACTTTTCAAACAGCGATGGCGCGATTTATTCGCTCGCGCCGAGCCTTGAATCCTAGTCAAACCCTGTCGCGTCCCTCAAGACCAACGCGAAACAACATCAATCTGCGGGAACGCGAAAAGGGTCCGAATAGTACCCGGTTTTTCCGCCCAGTTCAACCCCACGAGCCGCGTCATCCCTCCTTTCGATGCTCTCCCGCAAAGCACCTACCGACTCCGCTACCGTCAGCACAAGGGGGGCACGGCGTTGGGAGCAGGGCCATCCATGGATCTATCGCAGCGACGTCCTCAGAAAGCCCGACCTTCCCGCTGGCGCGGTGAACGTGCACGACGAACGCGGACGCCCACTCGGCGTTGCGCTCTGGAGTCCGACTTCGGAGATCGCGCTTCGCCTTCTCGATCGTAATCCTGACGCACCGCTCGATGAGGGCTGGTGGCGAACTCGTCTTGCCGCGGCGATTTCCCGGCGACACCCGATTGCCAAGAGCGCGAACGCCTATCGGCTCGTACACGGCGAGGGCGATCTCTGTCCGTCGTTGATTTGTGATCAGTACGATCGCTGGCTGGTCATTCAGCTCATGAGCGCCGGAATCGAGCAATATCGGCGTGAGATCGTGGATGCATTGTCGTCGCTCGTCGAGCCGTTAGGCATCCTCGCGCGCAACGACGTTCCCCTCCGTGCCAAAGAAGGCCTCAGCACCGATGTCGAGCTGCTCGCTGGCGATGTGCCGCGCGAGATCGAGGTCTTCGAGCACGGCACACGGTACCTCGCCGCACCGTGGGACGGGCAGAAGACGGGCGCCTTTCTCGATCAACGCGAGAACCGCGTTGCCGCCGCGGCGCGGGCGCACGGGCGCGCGCTCGATTGCTTCAGCTATCATGGCTCCTTTGCCATCCACCTTGCCGCTCGTGCCGACATCGTCGTCGCGCTGGACGTCTCGGCCGAGGCACTGCGCCGTGCCGCGCGTAATTGTGAGCTGAACAGTCTCACGAACGTGGAACTCGTCGAGGCGAACGCCTTCGAGTTCCTCAAGACACAGCAGCGCAATCGCACGCGCTTCGACACGATTGTGCTCGATCCGCCAGCATTCGCGAAGACGAAGGCGTCGGTGCCGTCAGCGATCCGTGGATACAAAGAAATAAATCTGCGCGCCATGCGGCTGCTCAGTCCCGGAGGCAATCTCTTTAGCGCGAGCTGTAGCTTCCACCTAACGATACCGCTGTTCCTCGAAATGCTGCGATCAGCCGCCGCCGATTCTGGTCGTCGATTGGCGATCCGTGAACTGCGCACCCAGCCACTCGACCATCCCGGCATCCTCAATATCCCGGAGACGACTTACCTGAAGAGCGCCGTGCTCGAAGCGGTCGATTGAGCGCCTTCCGCTCTTCGAAGTGCTGACAATGCGGGCAGTAGTAGGTGGAGCGGCCCGCTTGAACGAAACGTTCGATTGGGGTGCGACAGCGACGGCAAGGACGTCCCTCGCGATCGTAGACATCCAACCGCGCAGCTTCGCTTTCAGTATAACGGCCGCCGGTGGCGCGACGGATGACCACTCGGATCGCCGCGAGCAAACGACGGACGACCGGCAAAGTCAGAGTACCGGCCGGGCACTTGGGGTCGAGTTTCGCGCGCCAGAGCGCTTCCGATGCGTAGATGTTGCCGAGACCAGCGACGATCCGCTGGTTGAGCAAAGCAACCTTGATAGGAATGCGCCGCCGTTGAAGTGCCGCGAGAAACGTCGAGGGCGTCAACGTGGGATCGGAGGGTTCGGGTCCGAGATCCAGCGAAAGCTCCGCTTCAGCAGGGTGAACATCGATCGTGGATAGCGCACGCGAATCCTCGAGGACCACGCGACGTCCGTTCGTGAACTGGAAGACCGCTCGCGCGAATCGTGGCAACGGGTCGTCAGCTCGATCGAAGACCCAGTCCCCGTTCATGCGAAAGTGAACGTGCAGTATGCGCCCATCGGCAAGGTGCACGAGTTGATGCTTGCCCCGGCGCGCGACACGTTCAACTCGCATGCCGGACAGGGAACGGATCACCCCTCGAGGTAGACGCCTCTTCAATGAAGAGTGGAGTACCTCGACGCATTCCAGCGTGGCGCCGGCGATTGCGTCGCGAAGGAGTCCAGTAGCGCGTTCGACTTCAGGAAGTTCGGGCACGGTCTTTTTGCGACGCGTTGTCGTTGACTCGGACGAAGGCGAAGGGTGAAGTTGACACGATGTCGTCGAGACCTCAATTGCAAACGGAGCGAGTGACCCGCGAGACGCGTCCGCCGGCGGTGCGACGTGTTCTCCTTCATGTGCTCCTGCTGAATGCCTTGGTGATGCTGGTGAAGCTCGTCGTCGGGATTCGCACCGGCTCACTCACCGTGCTGGGCGCGGCCCTCGAGTCAGCGCTCGACACGCTCAACAATCTCATCGGAATGCTACTCGTCACGATTGCCGGGCGCGCGCCTGACGAGGATCATCCATATGGCCACGACAAGTTCGAAACGATCGGTGCACTGGGGATCGTCGGCTTTCTCTCGATCTCCTGCTTTGAGCTGATGCGCGAGGGGGTCGAGGCGATTCTGAGCGGAGGCGCCGTGACGCGGACGTCGCCGGCTGATTTGGGCATCATCGTGGCCACGTTATTCGTGAACGCATTCGTGGTTTGGTATGAGCGCAGGCGAGCCGCGCAGATCGGCAGCCTTTTTCTGCTCGCGGATGCGGAGCACACGCGTGGCGACATTCTCGTCACACTGCTCGCCCTCATCTCGCTCTTGCTGGGACGACATGGGGGAGGCCGGGTTGATGCGATGCTGGCAATCGCGGTCGCATTGATCATCGCCCTCAGCGGATGGGGAATTCTCCGGCGTTCCATACCGATCCTGGTCGATCGGCGCGCCGTTCAAGCTGGTGATCTGCGTCGCATAGTCGCCGGCATTCCCGGCATCGTGGAAGTACGCGGAATACGCTCCCGTTATTCGGCCTCGGGCGTGCTCTTCGCAGAGCTGACGATAACCGTACCGGGAGGCACGCCTGTGAACGTCGCGCATGAGCTTGCGGATCGTGTCGAGGAAGCACTCGCGTCCCGTTATGGGACGGCTGAGATCACCGTGCACGTCGAACCTGCATGAGCCCGAGGCCGTTTCGCACTTGCGTAACTCCCCAGCAGGCCTAGCTTCTGGTCGCGGCACACACATCGAGCGCATGGCCCATCGACCAGCACGCTCTCTCCGACACGAATACGAGCTGTTCGTCGAAGAGGAAATCGAGAATTACAAAGAGTCGATACCTCGCAACGCCCTCTTGAGCATCGGCGACGAGGCGGTCGCCAGCCTCAGTGAGCAGCCACAGCTCGCGCTCACCGAACTTCTACTCGCGCAGGAAGTCGATCGCATCATCTTTCGTCGGCTTCGACTGCCAAGCTATCAGACCTGGCGTAGACGCAGACTCAAACTGCTCCGCGAGATTCGTCGACCGGAGCATTGGGGACTTCACGCGGACGACATCCTTGTCCGCGCCGTGCGACCGAATGGCGAAGCCCGCGTATTGGTGGCAGGGTCGCCCGCCGAAGGCCCGGCATTGTATCTGGCTGCGAACGGGTGTGAGGTCACCGCGCTCGCGAACGAAGAGGATGTTCTCGAACGAGTGTTGGCCGCAGCTGAGGCTGCGGGCCTGGGCGAACGAATTCACGCGTTGCGGGCGGACTGGTCGGATTGGGCTCCGGATGCTGAGCTCGATGCGGTGATCGTCATGTCGACGGCATTGCTTGGGTTGAGTGCGTCGCAACGCGCCCGCGTGATCAAGCTCCTCCAGGGTGCCACGGCCGACGGCGGCATTCACATCGTGCAAGCCGCGGATACACAGCGCACCGTGCCAACGCTCCAGGAGCTGGAGAGTCGTTACAAGGGATGGTCGGTAACGTGCGAGCGCGCGCCCTCGGGGGAGATGTTTCTGGCGCGCAAGGAGATCGGCTCCTAAATGCGTAAATGACACAGGTGGTCGGAAAGTATCCGTGTCGAAGCAATACAGGCCGGCCCATTTGGGCCGGCCTCCAATTTTCTATCCATTTGCAAAATAAAGAGATGCGATTCTGATGCTGGCTGGCATCGCGGCTGCTTAATGGCGGTACGATTACGACTGAGCGGCCGGGCGCATGGCGGCGAACCGTTCTCGTCGCATGCCCCGGCTCGACTCGTCTCCAACCTCAGCAGTCCGCGTCTGGACCCTACTATATATGAAGCCAACCTCCGAAGAGCTGCGCGAGACGGAACCCGTGGGGATCGTCATTTCTCGCGGAACCCGCGCCGAGCCGGCTCCTCTCATTCAAGCCTTCGTCTGGGGACTAGCCCCGGAACTGACACCCGTTCCGCGGGATACGAAGGCTGCCTAACAACAGATTCGAGCAGCGCGAGGCGCCACCGCATCGGTGGCGCCTTTTTGTTTCGCTCGGTTCGGTACGAGGATTGCCCCCTGCAGGCGCGTGGACCGCTCGACAGAATGGCAGGAGGAGCGTGATGCTCTTCTCGGAAAACGCATCTCGGAGCTCGGGCTTCAGATCCGCGGCTCCCGAGTTGAGCATTTAGTCGACGAGCTGTACAAAGAGCTCGCCGCAAAATCGATTTCCTTTCGCCCCCCGGTGTATCTGAGCGACCAATGGGGTTGTCCGGACGGCACGCCGCTTATCGGCGTGCCGTTTTACTTGGTCGATCGACGGCTGGAGCGCCTCGAGGAGGAGATGTCCGGCGCGGTCGAAGATGACGCGGAAGCTATGCGCTACCTCCGACATGAATGCGGGCATGCCATCAATTACGCGTTCCATCTATATGACCGAGAGGACTGGCGGACAACCTTCGGCTCTTTCGCAGCGCCATACCGTGAGCGTTATCGCGCGGATCCTTTTTCGCGCGCTCACGTGCGCCACATTCTTGGCTGGTACGCCCAGAAGCATCCCGACGAGGATTTCGCGGAAACGTTCGCGGTGTGGTTGACGCCGGGACTGGATTGGCGAAGCGAATATTCCGACTGGCCGGCGCTGAAAAAGCTCGAGTATGTCAATGGCGTGATGGGCGAGATTCGCGAATTGTCGCCGCACGTGCCGGCACTCACGGCCGATGATCTACCAGTTGAATCGATGAACTACACAGTCGCGGAGCATTACGATAGCGACGGTGAGGCGATCCCGATCGGGGATGCGCGACAGTTCGACGCTGATCTGAGACGGATCTTCGCCGCGCCCGCAGATGCGCCCAGTGGTACACCGGCCGACCATTTCATGGAACAGCACTATCGCGAAGTTCTCGTCCGGCTCACCTATTGGACAGGTGAATCGCCGGCCGTCGTACGGTCATTGCTCGATCATCTCATCACGCGGGTGCGCGCGTTGGCCTTACGCGTGGGTGGCCTCGAGGCAGCAACCTTGATCGAGCTAACAGCGTTCGGAACCGCCGTTGTGATGAATTACCGGCACACGCAGTCGCTCGGCAGAACATCACGGTCGAAGGTAGACGTTCGTGCGGGCGAGGTGAGTGCATGAAGGTGGTCGTCATGCATTCCGCCGACGCGCTCGAACCGCCGGTCGACCCGGTGCTCGAGCAACTTCGCTGGGCCATCCAAGCGTGCGGGCATGCGGTTGAGCTGCTCGCGGTACACGACGTGGTCGAACCACTCGTGACCGCGCTGCACCACGCCGCACCCGATCTCGTGTTCAATCTCGCGGAGTCGTTTGGCGGCAAGAGTGCCCTGGAGTCCAATGTCGCAGCGCTCCTCAATCTGCTCGGGCTTCGCTACACGGGATCGAGTCCGGCAGGATTGTTGTTGGCCGGCGACAAATCGCTGACCAAAAAGGTTCTCAGCTTTCACGGCATTCGGACGCCGGAGTTCGCGACGGTATTCCGAGGCGCCCTTGACTGGGCGGGTGACATCGCGTTTCCGGTGATCGTGAAGCCGCCACAGGAAGACGCGTCGCTCGGTATCAGCAGCAACTCCGTCGTGCATGACCTGCGGGAGCTCTTCACGCGCATCGACGAGCTGCAATCGGCCTTTCAGCAACCTGTACTCGTCGAGCAATTCGTGGAAGGCCGAGAGTTCTACGTTGGTGTCCTCGGGAACGCGAATGCGCGAGCGCTGCCGATTATGGAGCTCGATTTCTCGGGGTTCCCGGCGGGCGTCCCGCGGATCGCGAGCTGGGAGGCAAAATGGGGTGACGACGGCGCGGGAAACGGAGAACAATTCGCGGGCACGCGCTCGCTATTTCCCGTGGATGTGCCGAACGAGTTGAGCGAGCGAATGCAGCAGGCGGCGGTCGAGGCGTTTCACGCGTTGCGCCTGCGCGATTATGCGCGGATCGATCTACGTGTGAGCGACGACGAGCAGATCTTCGTCATCGAGGTAAACCCGAACTGCTATCTCGAACGCGAGAGCGAGTTCGCGCGCGCGGCGGCTGAAGGTGGTGTGAGTTACGACGCATTGATCGCTCGTATCCTCGAGCTTGCACTGGGGCGATACGCGCGCTGACGTGCTGGCGCATTATCGCCAGCAGCGTCACAACCACCCCTCAAAAGAAAGAAGCCGGCGGATGCCGGCTTCTTTGCTTCGAGCGCGTTGCCTAGCGGCGCTTACGTGCTCCACCGCGCTTCTTGGCGCCACCACGCTTCTTGGCACCACCACGCTTCTTGGCGCCACCCTTTCGACCACCGCGCTTCTTTGCAGCCATGGTAACCTCTCCATAATGGAGTGTAGTACTCTCGGCCGATCCCCCGGTGGACCGGCGAGACGGCGATGTGGCGCCGAAGCGCTTCGACCGCCGCAACACGCACCTCCGCGGAGATGCGTGAAGCCTGGAGACAGCTACGTCTGTGCGACCGTGTATGTGATGCGTAGTCGTAACGACGCGGCCGACGCGTACAGCAGCGTCATCTGCGCCGAATAACGATCATGACTCTCGATAGTCACGCCATCAAACGACACGCGCGCCGTTGTGGCGGCGCGCTGTTTACGAAGCAATGAGTTTTTGTCGGAGCGACGAACGCCGCGATGGAGAGGAAAGAGAGCGGCTGAAGCGACAGGGGAGACAGTGTTCACCCGACAACGGGGGTCGGTGTAACCGGCGGCGGTCGACGCATTCGCCGCAGCATTCGCCGCCGGGAACGAGCACCTTCGTTGCGGTAGATCCACGCAATACCCTCGTTCAATGAGAACAGTCGCTAAACGCGAATATAGGAACAGCACATATCACACGCAATAGGTGTGCGCATGCAATACGTTGCTCGCGCTTTCACATGTCATCGGACGCGCGCGTGCATTTGCGACGACGGACAGCATTACACCGCCAGTCTTCACGTGCAGTGTAAGCGCACGAAGACTTCCATCGCACTCGAGGAGATGCGAGGTTTCCATTCGCGTACGTGACGCATATCCGCGTCGCGCTGCTCTGTGATTCACAAAAGACAGGAGTACTCGCGCGTGAAAGCGCTCGTCAAGGAATCCGCGGGGCCGGGATTCAAGTTGAAGAATGTCGCCGAGCCGACGATCCGCGAGAACGAGGTGCTGATCCGCGTACGGCGGGCCGGCGTCTGCGGGACGGACGTCCACATCTATGACTGGGACGCCTGGGCGCAGAATCGATGCATACCGCCATTCATTGTCGGTCATGAGTTCGCCGGCGAGGTGGTCCAGGTCGGCGCGCTCGTGACCGATGTGAGCGAGGGCGATCGCGTGACCGCGGAAGGACACATCGTGGATGGCCGTTGCATGTTGTGTCGCACCGGCAACGCGCACGTCTGCCCGTACACGAAGATCATCGGCGTAGACCGTGATGGCTGCTTCGCAGAATACATCGCGATGCCGGCGACGAACGTCTGGCACCTCGACGACAACATCTCGTTTGATATCGGCGGCATTCACGACCCGATGGGTAACGCATTTCACACAGCGCTGAGCGCGGAGATTCCGGGCGCGACAGTGCTTGTGACCGGATGCGGACCGATTGGATTGTTCGCGATCGGCATCTGTAAAGCCGCCGGTGCGTCGCGGATCATCGCGTCGGACGTCAATGAGATCAGACTCGCCCTGGCGTCTCGGATGGGCGCGCATGATGTCGTGCACCCACAAGACGCGGAGCGCGTGGTGAAGCAGCACACCGATGGCCTCGGTGTCGATGTAGTGCTCGAGATGTCCGGCGTTCCGTCAGCCATTCATCAGGCGTTCGCGCTCGTTCGCGTCGGCGGACACGTGCAAATGCTTGGCATTCCGGCCAAGGCGATGGAAGTGGATTTCGCGACCGAGGTAATCTTCAAGGGCATCACCGTGTACGGAGTTGTCGGCCGTCGTATGTACGAGACCTGGCACCAGATGACACGATTCCTGCGTTCGTGCAATTTCGACCCGACTCCGGTGATCACGCATCGCTTTCCGCTCGACGACGCCGACGAGGCGATTCGCGCAATCAAGAGTGGTGAAGCGGGAAAGGTGATCTTCGAGGTTGCCTAACCGCGGTACCTGGCAACCGCTGACTTAGCCGAGTTTCACGTTAAGCGTCGGGACAGCGCGAGGAGCGATGCCGACTGATCAGGGGGCTCGAAGGACGTGACTGCAACCAATACGACGTTCGCTGGCTCGCTCGAGCAGCAACTCGAGCAGTTCAAGCGGGATCGCGTTTACAAGCGACTGAACTATCTCGATTCGCCACAATCGGCATGGGTACGGATGGAAGGCCGTGGCGAGATCCTGATCCTCTCATCGAACAATTATCTGGGTCTCTGCGACGAGCCAAGCGTCATCGAGGCTGGAATAGAGGGACTACGACGCTATGGCGCCGGAACGGGAAGCGTGCGCTTCATCTGCGGCACGTTCACGATTCATCGAGAGTTGGAGGAAGGGCTCGCCCGATTCGTCGGCACGGAATCCTCGCTGAGTTTCGTGTCGGCATGGAACGCCAACGAGGGTTTGACCGGAACGGTCGTCGAAGAAGGCGATTTCGTGGTGTCGGACGCACTGAACCATGCATCGATCATCGATTCGATGCGATTGGCCAAGTCCATCACCAAATGCAGCACTGCCGTGTTCAAGCACGGCGACTTGGATGATCTGCGAGAAAAGCTGCGCGGAGGGGCGAACGCCAAACGGCGACTGATCTGGACCGATGGCATTTTCTCGATGGAAGGCGCAATCGCCAAGCTGCCGGACCTGCTCGAGATCGCGAGATCACACGATGCGATTCTGCTGGTGGACGACTCGCACGCGACGGGTGTGCTCGGGAAGAATGGGCGTGGGACCGCGGAGCACTTTGGACTATTGGGGGAGATCGATGTCATCACCTCGACGTTAGGTAAAGCATTGGGCGGCGCGGCGGGCGGATTCGTCGCCGGCTCGGCGGCGCTGACAGATTATTTGACGCAGCGATCGCGACCACAGCTCTTCTCGAATGCGCTTCCACCGACCGTCGCCGCGAGCGCGTTGCGCGCGGTGCAGGTGATCGAGCAGCAACCGGAGCGGGTGCAGAAGCTGCGCGACAATGCGCAGTATTTCCGCGAGCAGATCACCGAAGCGGGGTTCAAACCACTGCCTGGCGAGACGCCGATCATTCCGATCATCGTCGGCGAGACCGCAGCAGCCATTCAGATGAGCGATGCGCTGCTCGAACAGGGCGTCTTCGTCACCGGATTCGGATATCCGGTGGTGCCGCAGGGTCAGGCGCGCGTACGCTGCCAGATTTCTGCGGCGCACTCGCGCGACGATCTGGATACCGCGGTGCGCGTGTTCAAGAAGGTCGGACAGCGGTTGAAAATCGTCTGAGGATCATGCTTCAGCGCCGGCAGCGGACCGTAATTACGAGCCGCTTCCAGCTCGCGACATCGTCTCCCGCAACACGGCTCACTTCGGCGGTGTAACGCTCGCCGCTGAACATTGTCGGCACGAGCCAGGAGTTCACGTCGGGCGAGAGATGTCCGATTACGTCGCCCCCTCGCGCGTGGACCCAGACATTCGGCTGATCGATACTGGGGGGATCAGGTACGAGAATCAACTGATCTCCCTCCTTGAGCCGATGAACGACTTGAGTGCGCTGTCCGAAGACGGTGCCATAAACTGGAGTGAGAAACTCCGGCGCTCCCGGTAGAATCGACGACATCTGTACCTCGCTCGCTACGCTCGCATCTCTATCTGGAGTCGCGCGCCCCTGCTCGCCGCGCCGCACATCCAATTGAAGTCGCTCGCGCCAACGCGCTCGCTACCGCTTCCCGTACCAACTGTGCCCTATCCCATGGGAGCTACTTGGCCGGCCTTGCTCTCCTCTGACTTCCCATAGTATGCCGCGGTCGCAGGAAAGGGCAAACCGTGACGCCTCGATGCTTCCGCGCGTCCGAACAGCAGGGAACGCTGTCTGAATTGACTGGTGGCTGGTTGTGCGTGCTTGGTGATTGATGGGTGTTTCTCACCCCTCATACCCCAATCGCTTACTGCCGATCACCAACCACCAACAAGACCTCAGCATCGAGGATTCGTATGCGAATCACCCGTGCCCTGGCCGCTGCAGCGGTGTTGGTTGCCGTTGTGCCGCGGATCGGGACGGCCCAGATCGGAAGCTCCTTCAAGGATGCCTGGTTCTGGGGCGCCAAGGCTGGCGGTATGGATTACAACTCAGCGACGACCGCGCACCGTCAGGCTCCGCTCGGCGGAGCCGAGTGGCTGATTACACGGACGCACGGTGGACTGTACGTCTCGTACTCCGAAGCATTCTTCACGGATCAAGCAGCGATCGTCACGAACGTCGATCCTTCGGATACTCTTCCGCGCATCCTGAACCTGAAAAACCTGCGGAGGCTCGACCTCGCGGCCATGGTGTTCCCGGGGGACAATCACTGGGTGCATCCGTACGCCGGAATTGGCTTTTCGCTCAAGCAGATCAGTAGCGTCGAACCGGCGGACATGAACTTCACGTCGAGCGACCAGTACGAGGCGACACAGCAGTTCATCACTCAGTACCGTACCGGAGCTTCACCATTCTTCATCGTGGGAAGTCAGCTGCGGCTCATCGGCTTCTCGGTGTTCTTTCAGGGAACGGCGAGTCCGGCGCAGAAGAACATGTTCCTCTACAACGGCAAAGCGTTCCACCTCACATACGAAGCCGGTATACGGTACAACGTCGGCAGCTCGATCTCGAAGGACTGAACCTGCCGTTCGAATAGCCTGACGAGGGCCCGCTTCCGAAACGGACGCGGGCCCTCGTGTCTGTATCGTTAGGCTAGCGCTCCGGAAGGGAGCGTGGAAATGACGGTGGGGTCTTCGAGACGAACGGACTGTCCGAGACGAACCAGCGCAGCATCCAGTCGGCAGATCGAGAAATTCCAATTCGCGGCGTGACGGTGACTGCGTCGCGAGGAACGTTGTCGCCCGGGAGAATGCGCAGCGGGGACTCGTCGAGGGCGATTCGGTTGTGGCTGCCGTCGATGCCTAACGCCTGACACAGCTTGCCTGGCCCGTTGGTGAGTTCGACGTCGCGGCGACCGAGAAGACGCCGGCGCGCACGCATCAGATCGATTCCTTCCAGGGGCTCCAGCGCGCGGACGAGGACCGCGCTTGGCTGTCCCTCCGCGCGCGTAACGGCATTGAAACACCAGTACATGCCGTAAATGAAGTACACGTAGGCCATTCCAGGCGCTCCGTAGAGCGGTTCCGTGCGCGTGGTACGACCGGCGGTCGCGTGACATGCAAGGTCATGTTCGCCGATATACGCCTCGGTCTCGACGATGCGGCCGCTGGCGAGGCCCTGCGGCGTACGACATTCGAGAATTGCGCCGAGGAGCTCGCGCGCTACCAGCTCGGTTGGTCGGTCGTAAAACTCGCGCGGGAGCGCCGCGAGGCGACCCCTGTGCCGCTGCCGCGGCGTCCCGCGCGCGATCAACTCTCCGTCTTCGGCGTGGTCTTTTTCGCGCGCGCGCGACGAATCGCCGTCTTGGCGGCAGTGCGCAGGCGTGTCTTGCGAGGCGCGGAAGACGCTGCCGCCGTGGACGCGGCCGCCGCTGGAGCCGTCTGCTGCTCGACGGAGGTCGGCGTGCGACGACTTCTCTTCCGTCCGCCGCGCGTTGTCTGCACTTCCTTTTCTACCGCGGAGACCGACGGCTCCTCTACCTGCGCGGGAACGGCAGCAGTAGTCGCCGGCATCTCTGGCTCCGGTTCAGGAGCGGAAGCTTGTACCGGCTCTTCGACGACTCCGAGGGCGAGCAGCTCAGGCGGCGGACCCTCGAGTCGACCGCGGCCGCGGCCACCGGCGCCGCGCGGTCCCATGCCCAGGCGCGGACCCGGTGCGGTCATTGACGGCCGCGGCGGGGCAGACGCAGCGTCGGCGCGTGCAACTTGGTCGGCAACGGGCAGCGCCTCGGCCGCGCGAGCGACCTCGAAGTCATCGCCCCGCCGTCGCAGATCGACGACACCCGAATCGTGCGCGTCCTTGAGAATGCGAATGAACATTCGCTCATTGAGACTCTCGCTGTCGCGGCCGAGAATCTCGCGCGCGCGCTGGCGAACGGCACTGGCGCGCGTCGTGTCATCATCGTCGGTCGTTAGCGTTTCGACAGCGCGACGCACGAGGTCGAACGCTTCGCTCCTCGTTAGGCGTTCACCAGAGACACCGATGCTCTCGCCAACGGCCGCGGCGGGTTCCTCGGCGAGACGGAGTGGGGTCGGGAGATCGGTTGGCGAGGCCGGCGTCACCGGGCGAGCGCGCTCCTCACGCTCACGGCCGCGGCCGCGTCCACGGCCACGACGCCCGCGGCGGCCACGCTCCTCGCGCTCTTCGGTTGGTTCTACTGCCTCACGACGAACCGCGCCGTCGGTGGCCGGCGCCGCGCGCTCCATATCCAGCGGCTCCAACTCGACTTCGGCGCCCGGTTCGGGCATCGCAATTGGCTGCGCCGTTGGATGCGCGGTCGGAAGTCCGATCTCGAGCTGACCGTTCTCCAGCTTCGTCATCGAGAGCAGGCCCTTCTCGTGCGCCTGCTGCACGAAACGGGAGAACTTCGACATGCCGAGGTCCTTCTCGTCGAAAGTCGGATCGATATCCTGCATAACCTGCTTGAGTCGATCCGAGCGCATAACGTCGCCGTTCCGCTGCATGCGCGTCACGGCCTCGGTAACGAGCTCCCAGGGATTGAACTTACGGGTCTGCTCGTCCTCGGTCGCCTTAACGAGGCCGGCGAGGGCGTTGTAGCTGTAGTACTCGTCGCAATTCTGAACGAGCAGATCGCTCGATGATTCGCGAATGCCGACGCCGATGACGTATTTGCCGTACTCTTTGAGCTTGATCACGAGACTCGAAAAATCAGAATCACCGGAAAGCAAAATAAAGGTGCCGATTTCGGGCCGAGTAAAAACGAGCTCGAGGGCATCGATGGCAAGTCGAATATCGGTCGCGTTTTTCTTCGACGAGCCGTACGCCGGCGCGAAGATCAGATCGATCGACGCCTCGGAGAGCGGGACGATGTATTGCGGGTACCGTCGCCAGTCGGCGTATGCGCGTTGGACGGCGACTTTGCCCTTGATGATGTCCGAAGACAAAAGCGTGCGCAGCTCCTTTCCAAGATCGGAGCGAATACCCATCGTGACATTGTCGAAGTCGATGAGCAGCGCAGCATTTGGCGCGTGGACGAATGGGGCGGTGAGGGAGTGACTCGCGGCGATGGCGCCGGGCCCTCGGTGGATGAGTGCGCCCTGGGTACGCGAGGCAGGGCTCGAGGGGGCGGGGGTGCGCGGATGGCGTCCGTTCATGAACTTCTCAGCGGGTTGTTCTCGGTGCGCGTCCCGCGACCAGCCCTCTCGACGATTGCCGAGAGAAGCCAGCCGCTCGCGCATGTGCCGGCGAGAGCCGTGCGGCGAGGCGACCCGACGGGTCGTGGAGGCGTCTCGACGTCTCCGCGCACGTCTCGCCGGTGCCGCGTCACACTTCACTCGCCCAGCGCTGCTCGACTGGAGGTCCACCTATTCGGCGGACCACGAGTCGCGTGTAATCTATAAGGTCCTAGCCCATCAAGAAAGCCCGTAACTCGTTTCGAGCTATCAGTTATCGCTTACAGTCCCTCTGAGATGGGAATTACGAGCCATGAAGCGAGCTGCGACGCAAGGCAGATCACATTCCCATCGCCTTGAGGATGACCCGCTTCGGGCGCATGCCGTCCCACTCGCCGTAGAAGATCCGCTGCCACGGACCGAGATCAAGTCGCCCTCTGGTGACCGGTACGATGACCTCGTGCCCGATAGTCAGCGAGCGAAGATGCGCAGCGGCGTTATCCTCACCGGTGCCACTGTTGTGGCGATAGCGATCCGGGTCCCAGGGTGCAACGTCGTTCTCGAGCCAGTCGAGAATGTCCTGCCAGAGATTGGGCTCGTGATCGTTCACGAACACTGATGCCGAGATGTGCATCGCGGAGACGAGTACCAAGCCATCGTCAATGTCCGCCGCGGCGCGACATTCTTCTACTTTGTCGGTGATGTCGATGATTTCCTGACGTCGCTTGGTGTTGAAGGTCAGATAATCTGTATGCGTCTTCATACCTTGGTGATGATGTTCGAGGGTGGATGGCATATCGTACGTCCTGTAAGTTTCCTCAGGAAACCGTGCTTTGGTCCAACGCGTAAGAGGTGCCAGTGAAGCGAGTTGGGTTTCGTGGTCGCCTCTTTACCATTCTTCTGGCCTTCGCGCTCATTCCGTCGATCGTGCTCACGCTGTCCGGCGGAATTACGAGTTGGTGGGCACTGAAGCTGGTCGGCGCGCAGTCGGCGTGGGACAGTGTTGCCGCGTCGGGATCACGCGCGTTGAGCGTCGCTCGAGCCGCGCCGCTGACCCCGGACCAGCGACGGACCCTCACGCAGTTCGACAGCACTCTGGGGGCCAATGCGCAGCTGGCGAAGCAGGTCAGTTACGTCTACCGGCGATCGGCTGAGTTGGCGCTGGTCGGGGCAATCTTTTCGTTCGTCGTTCTGGCGCTGCTCGCATCGAGAATCGCTGGTCACCTGAGCCGAAACATGAGCCGGCCACTTCAGGAGCTGGTCGGATGGACCGAGCACATTGGGCGCGGGGAACCCCTACCCGCTGGGCCGCCCCGCCGGGGCGCGCCCGAGTTCGAGGTGTTGCGACAGCGAATGCGCGATATGTCGCGCGAGCTGGAGCTCGGCCGAGCGCGGGCGATCGAGGCGGAGCGCGCCGCCACGTTGCGAGAAAGTGCCCGGCAGGTAGCTCACGAGCTCAAGAACCCGCTCACGCCAATTCGGTTCGCGGTGGAGCGGCTGCGTCGCGAGCTGCCGACGATGTCTCCTGCGCTCGTCGAGACCGTGGAAGTGCTGGATGTTGAATCGCGGCGGCTGGAGGCGATGGCCCGGAGCTTCTCGCAATTCGGCCGTCTTCCAGAGGGACCTCAGGCCGCGATCGATGTTGGAGAGCTCGTTCGTTACACCGCACGTTCCACGGTACCAACTGATATCGCGCTCGACCTGGACGTGCACGACAGCACGCCGATGATTCATGGCCATCATGACGCTCTCGCCCGCGCCCTCTCGAACGTGATTCTGAACGCGGTCGACGCATGCCGGACGGCGCCGGCCAAGGGCGCCGCGCAGATCACCGTGCGTGTTCGGCCAGTAGACGCAGACGCAATCCCGTCGGCCAGCGGTGCCGCGCACGCGAACGGCAATGGTCAAACGAAGGCCGTCGAGATCGCCGTCGCGGACAGCGGGTGCGGGATTCCAAAGGAGCAACTCAGCCGGATCTGGGAACCGTATGTGACTTCTAAACCTGGAGGAACGGGCCTCGGCTTGGCGATCGCGCGACAAACGGTGCTGGCGCATCGCGGCAGAGTGGCGGCGGAGAGCGTTCCGGGCACCGGCACGACGATCCGCTTCGTGCTCCCCGTCACCAACAACGACGGAGAATACGCGTGACTGGCCTGACGCCAACGACGCTCCTGCTCGCGCTGCAGCCGATGCCGCCATTCCCTCCGGAAATCGCGCATGAAGTGGTGCGAATCGTTCAGTCGTTTTTCGCCACCATCGCGGTCATCGCGTTGGGCATCCCGCTCATGCGCGCTTTCGCCCGACGGTTTATCGATCGTCCACCGGCGACGCCGGTGCTCTCGGTGAACGTGGAGAACCGGCTCGAGCGGATAGAACAAGCCGTGGAAGCGATGGCGATCGAGGTGGAGCGCATCTCGGAGTCGCAACGATACCTGACGAAGCTCATGACCGAGCCGCGCGCAATTGCCGGAGGCGGCCCGCCTTCGGGCCGGCCGGACAACGTTCGCTAACGATGGAACGCGCGATGCGCGGCCGCGCGCACTCGGTATCCGCTGATGCCTAGCGTCCTGATCGTCGACGACGAGCCGAACATCCGACGCATGGTCGGCGCCCTCCTCGGCGCCGAGGGGTACGAAGTTCGGGACGCGCAGGACGGCGCGACGGGACTACAGCGCGCGTTGGACAACGAGCCAGACGTACTCCTGCTCGACCTCATGATGCCGGGTGACATGGACGGGATGGCGACATTGGCGCAGGTACGGGAGAAGCTGCCAGACGTGCCTGTGGTCATGATGAGCGGACGCGCCGGACTCTCGGACGCCGTTCGCGCGACGAAACTCGGCGCGTTCAATTTTCTCGAAAAGCCGCTCAGCCCCGAGGGCGTTCTGCTCGCCTTGAGCTCGGCGCTCGAGCTGCGGCAGGTGCGTCGCGAAGCGAAGACGTTGCGCCGCGAGTACGGCCTGAGCGGTGACATGATTGGCGATAGCCCGGCAATCATGAAGGTGCGAGAACTGATCGCCCGCGTCGCGCCGACTGATTCACGAGTACTCATCACGGGCGAGTCAGGTACCGGGAAGGAGCTGGTCGCAGCCGGGATTCACAGCGCGAGCGCGCGGCGCGACCGACCGTTCGTGCGGGTGAATTGCGCCGCCATTCCGCGTGATCTCGTCGAGAGCGAAATGTTCGGTCACGAAAAGGGCTCGTTTACCGGCGCGACGGACCGACGCATCGGGCGATTCGAGCTCGCGCACACCGGAACGCTCTTGCTCGACGAAGTCGGCGATCTCGGACCGGAAGCGCAGGCCAAGCTGCTGCGTGCCATCGAAGCGAAGGAGGTCGAGCGTGTTGGTGGAGGAAAGCCGATTCGCGTGGATGTTCGAATCGTCTCGGCAACGAACAAGGACCTCGGGCGATGCGTGCACGAGGGTACGTTTCGAGAGGATCTATTCTTTCGGCTGAACGTGATCCCCATTCCGCTGCCGCCTCTGCGGGAGCGGCCAAGTGACATCCCCGCTCTGGTGCGGCACTTCTCCGCCCTGCACCGGACGCGCACCGGTCAACCACAGCCGCAATGGGCGGAGGGCGCGATGGCCCTGCTCACTCGCTACCGCTGGCCCGGAAATGTGCGCGAGCTCGCTAACATCGTCGAGCGGTTGTCGATATTGCACGCGGGCTCACCGGTGGAGGCCAATGACGTTGCGACGGTGATCTCGGTCGACGGCGACGGTCGTCGCGGCAACGCCCAGCAGCCAGCGCTGCCGGATCCGGCAGCGCTGGATGCGTCGTTGAGCGAGACCCTGGACGACTACGAGAAGATGCTGATTACGCGTGCGCTCTCGATGGCAGGCGGGAACGTCGCCGAGGCAGCCCGAAAACTGAAAACCGACCGCCCAAATCTTTACCGCCGAATGCGTCGGCTGGGGATCTCGATCGGCAGCGAGGAGTGACGTCGAAGCGACACGGTGCCGCTGCGGTCTCGAGAGGACACGCGAAATGAATTATTGCGCGACCATGGCGGGCAAGTCATTCTAGACACGGCCGTTATACTCTGTAGAGCACGCAGGTACGCAGGGTGCCCAACGGCGGGGCGACCCTTCCTTTCGGTGGAGTAGCGATGCGGACATCTCTGGCCATCGCGGTTGCGCTATTGCCCACGCTCGTCGCGGTGGCGACGGCGCAGGAGCGCACAGCCGCGGACACGTCGTTCAATCGGCGTGGCCTGCCGCCAGACGTCGCGCGTGAGGCAGCGACGTTGTTCAACACGAGCGTCGGATTGCGGCTGAGCGGCCCGCTGGAGATCGAATTAGGACGAGAGGTCAACGGCGACGTCGCCGTGCTGAATGGGCCGCTGACCATCGGCGGACACGTTACCGGGCGAGTGATCGCGATCAATTCGGATGTCATCCTGCGCTCCTCGGCGAAAATCGACGGTGACCTGATCGTCGTTGGCGGCGAAGTGGATGGACGCGATATGGCACAGATCGGCGGTGAGATCAGGATTTACCGCCAGGTGCTGCGCTATCACGAGAACGGCGATGTGATCGTCGCCGAGCGAGACACGCTGATCGGCGAGGGTGAGCCCTGGTGGCGACGGTGGGAGCGTCGGCGCGCCGATCAAAACTGGAGCAAGCTGCAGATCGCGTCGGCAGGGGCGTACAATCGCGTCGAAGGGCTGCCGATCAACCTCGGGCCGCAGGTCTACCGCAAGACGCCGTGGGGAAGCACACGTCTGGATGCATACGCGATTCTGCGCACGGGCAGCAGCTTTTCGTCGCACGACGACGACGTCGGACACAACGTGCGCGGCGAGTTGCTGATCGGCCGCCTCGAAGGTTTTTCACTCGGTGGCCGTCTATTCAATGTCGTCGACGGTGTGGAGCCGTGGCAGCTCTCCGATCTCGAGGTAGGCCTCGCTTCCTTTCTCGCGCATCGCGACTACCGGGACTATTTCCAGCGGCATGGCGCGAGCCTCTCGGCATCGCTGTTCGCGTGGCGGTCGGTGAGCCTGACGGGAGGCTTCAGCGACGAGCGTTGGCTCACCCGCGAGACGCGGAATCCGTTCACGCTGTTCCGGAATGAGATCGACTGGCGCCCGAATCCACCGGTGGACGAAGGTCGCGTGCACGTCGCGACTGGCACCTTCGTCGTCGATACGCGCAATGACGACGAGAATCCCTGGTCGGGATGGCACATCACGGCCGATTGGGAGCGCGGCGCGGGAACTCTGGAGCGAGTGAGCCTAACGACGACCACGTCCGGCACGGCGCTCACCTGGTCGGCGCCAACTCCGACGATCTATTCGCGTGGCTTTCTCGACATCCGCCGGTACAATCGCGTGTCTCCGGATGCGCAGCTCAACCTCCGAGCGCTGATCGGTGGGTGGGTGAGCGGCGATCCGCTGCCAATCGAGCGCCGACTGTCCATCGATGGCCCGGGGGCCATGCCCGGATACGGCTTTCGGAGCGACGTCTCTGGCGATGACCTCGGCACGTGCAACGTCGGACCGTCCTATCCCGGACAGCCCGCGATGTGCGATCGCATCGCGCTCCTGCAAGCAGAGTATCGCGGCGATCTGCACTTCGATTTCCATCCCGATTGGGAGTCTCAGGACCAGGTGGATACGCCCCGTCCGAGTGACGCAGCGCCGCGGGCTCGCGCGCGCCACTTCCATCGCGATGGAACGTGGGTGCTGTTCATCGACGCCGGCCGCGGCTGGCTCGTGGGAACGCCAGACGGAAAGCTGACCTATGCGAGCGGTCGCATCCCCTCGTTCGACACCTTCCGCACTGACCTGGGCGGTGGCGTCGATTTCGGCGGCATTGGATTCTACCTCGCGAAGGCGATGACGTCGTCGGGAGAACCGTTGCGGGTGTTCGTACGCCTGCGGCACCGGTTCTAATTTTCTCAACTTTGTCCACGCGCTCACTTCTCGCACTTGCGGTTGCGTTGACCGTCGGAGGACCATTCGGCGGGCGGCTGCTCGCGCAAACGCGCGTGCAGTTGGACGTCATCGTGCCGGCGGGTACGTTGACGGCAACGCAAGCGCCGAGTGTGGTCGGGAAGAATCTCCTCGCGGATCCCACGACGCGAGAGCTCCTGCGCAATGGCTTTCCCACGAAGCTGCACTTCAAGCTCGAGCTCTGGCGTGAGGGAGGCGTCTTCAACAATGTCGAGAGCTCGACCGAGTGGGACGTGCTCGTGCAGTACGATCCGGCGGCGCAGGTGTACCGCGCCGTGCGGCGAAATGGAAAGCAGCTCGAGGATTTCGGTGGCTTCGCGACACTGACGACCGCCGAAGAACCACTCACTCGTCCATATCGCGTTCCACTGCGACCACGATCCCAGGGCGGCCGGTACTACTACAACGTGTTCCTGGACATAACCACGCTGGACGTGAGTGATCTGGACGAGCTGCAGCGCTGGCTTCGCGGGGAGCTTCAGCCGGCGGTTCACGGGAAGACGAACCCGGCGAGCGCGTTGAAGAACGGCATCGGGACGCTGCTTTCGCGTCTCCTCGGCGGCGAGCGCCGGCACTACGAGCAGAGGTCGGAGAGCTTCACCGCTGGGTGATTGGTGGCTGGTGGTTGGTGGTTGGTGATTTCGGAAAAAGGCCCGCGCGTCGCGCGGGCCTTCCTTTTATCGCACCATTCACCAACCACCAGCCACCAACCACTACGTCGGGTGCTTGGCGTTGTGGTGGGCGTGACCGAGCGCAGCGGAGACCTGCGCGGCGGCGTGGCCGCGATGTTCCAGCAGCTCGATCTGGTGAAGGACCTCGTCACCGTAGAACGTCTTGATGTAGCGCGCCTGAGTGGGCGTGAGGCGGCGGACCGCCCAGCTGAGGTGGACGAAATGCGGCTCGACGGGATGCGTGAGCGGGTGCATCCCGATTTCCTCCGGCAGCCGGTTCCCCTTGCGCGTGTTGCAGGGGCTGCATGCGGTGACGACGTTATTCCAGTCGTTGGCGCCGCCGCGGGATAGCGGGATCAGATGATCGCGCGTCAGTGCTTCCCGTGGCTTGAGCTCAGTCGCGTGACGGCCGCAGTACTGGCAACGATAGCGATCGCGCGCGAACAGGAAGGTGTTTGTCACCTGGCGGCGGAACCGACGAGGTACGTGGATGAACTTCGTCAGTCGAATGACGGCCGGCCTGGGCATGGTAAGTCGCTCGGAGCGGACGACCCTATCCTGATCCGCTTCGACGATTTCGGCTTTCCCATCGATCACGAGGCGAAGAGCCCTTCGCATCGGGACCATGGTGAGAGGCTCGAAGGACGCATTCAGAGCCAAGCAGCCAACGACCACGCATACCTCCACGTTTCGTTTGCTCGCTGTCACGAGCAATCGAATGCTCTCGACTGGAGTCGCGCGCGGTGCGCGCGCTCCTGCTTCACAGCCCATCAAGCCACGCGCGGCTTACACCTCACCTCTCCTTCCTGACGACGAATAGATCCGTCGGAAGGTACGAGCACAACGGAAGGTATTCGCGTGCAAAATGGGCGACAAGGAGCGGACGGCCAAATTGGCCGTTCCCGTCTGCCGGAGAGCAGCGGTCGCGTCCCCTCAGCGAGCGCGAAGCCACCCCTGAAGGGCGTCGGCCCCATGCTGCACCCGTTGCTCGAGAGTGAGATCGTTGGCGACGAGTGCTCCAGCTCCGACCAGAACACGACCGGCAACGGCTACGAACGACGCGGTCGAGCCGGCGAGGGCGAACACCGCGGCGACTACGGCATCGTGCAGCGGAGCCGCCCCCATCAGAGGGAAGGCGGCGAGATCTGCGGATTTGCCTACTTCGAGGGAGCCCACATCCTGCTCGATGCCAAGGGCCTCAGCACCCCCGAGCGTCGCGAGTCTCAGTGCGCAGGCCGCGTCCATCTCGTCGAACCGTCCGTGGAGCGCACGCTGAAAGAGCGAGGCCGTCCGGGCTTCCTCGAGTATGTCCATGCGGTTGTTGCTCGCGACGGAGTCCGATCCCAAACCGACGCGCACGCCAGTGTCGAGGAACGCCTTCAGTGGGGCGATACCATGACCGAGCTTTGCGTTGGACGCGGGACAGTGCGCAATCGAGCATTGCGTACCGGCAATGAGCGCGATGTCGTCTTCGTCGACACGAACGCAGTGAATCAGCAGGGGCTTGGCGGCAAGGACATCGAGCGACGCGAGCAATGCGATCGGAGACCGTGCCCGTGGGTCGACAGGAATGCCCCGCGCCCGAAGCGCCGCAGCAAAGGACCCGCGCGCGTGAACGACGAGCTCGTATTCCGGCGCGCTTTCGGCGATATGGATGGCGATGGGAATGGCTTCGTGGCGGGCGTATCGCGCGACGGCGGTAAAAAGTGGATCCGAGACGGTATAGGGCGCATGCGGCGATACGCCGACACGGACGAGCGGAGTCTCGAGCGGCCGAAGGCGGGCGACCTTCTCGCGGAGCTCGACCATGGCGCCGGCACATTGCGCGGGATCGGGCCCGAAGACCTCCTGATACATGACGCCGCGGACGCCCATTTCTCGCATCGCATCGAATGCGACGCCGGATTCGCAGGTGTCGGCGTACGTTGTGATGCCGTGGCGAAGCCCTTCGACGATACCGTAGCGCGCAGCGTCGAGGAGCATCTCGCGCGAGAAGACCTCGCGCTTGGCTGTCGTTAGGCGCAGGATCCAGGTGCGAAAATCGAGGCCCTCGAGGAACCCGCGCATGGCGGTGAGCTCGAGGTGGGTGTGCGCGTTGACGAGGCCCGGCAACAACAGTACGTCGCCGAGATCGATGTCAGTCCCGAGTGGGGCTTCGGACGCGGCACCCACATACGCGATCCGATCGCCGTCGACGGCGACCACCCCATTCGCGATGGGGAGCGCTGTGATTGGAATGACGTAGCGGGCGTGATACCTGATCACAAACGCGAGACCAGATCAGGCGGCGGGAGCAGCGTCAAAGAAGCCGGTGCGAGAGCCATGACGGCGTGGATCGTACAACGCTTCGTCGGGAACGCCAACACTGCGAGCGACGGCCAGCGGGAATTCGAGATCGGCGACCTGCTCTTCGGTATGGCCATCCGAACCAAGAGAGATGCGGACGCCTGCCTCGCGCACACGCCTGACGAAACGCTCGTGAGGTCGATAGCGATTCGAGACTTCGAAGGCGATGCCAGCGGCTGCCAGCGCGCTAACGGCACGTTCTTCACGCTGCTCGGTCCACAGCTCTTCGAGGTGGAATCGACGCAGCGAGAGCGGCAGCAACGTTGGATGGGCGAGAACATCTACCGGCATCTCGCGCGCAAAGCGCTCGAGATTGGCGAGGTGGGCGTCCATGTACTCGTCGGGCGTGATGTTGGGAAAGCGCCGAGAGAATGCGTATACGAGCTCGCCACTGGGCAGCCAAATGCCGTGCAGAGAACCAACGCGGTGGGTGAAACGGCGGACGAGATCGTCCGGCAGCTCGCGCCAGAGGGTGTCGTGCCAGCAGAATTCTCCGCCGCGGAGAACGTCGTAGCTCTCGAGCTCATCGAGGTACTCTCGTACCTCGCTAACCGATTTGACCGCGCTCTCCATGTATGACGAGATGTGATCGCTCACACTGGGCATGACCCCCCGTCCGCGCGCGACCTCGACCAGCTCATCGACCGTGAGCTGACCGTCGGAAAAGGTGGTGTGCGCATGGCAGTCGACAGGTTGCCACGACATCGTAGAGCTGGTCACGGCACCGACGATCAGCGGGGCGTCCCAGGGAATGGACGCGTCGTATCGCGCCTTACGCGCGAGGTGTCTCGTGTGCGCGTGCGTGGGAATACCAGCGAGTCCCTGCCGTGAGCCGTATCTCGCGGCGGCCTAACGGCGCGCGGGGCGGGAACAGCGCCCGGCACCACCGGCGTTGCAAAAGGGTTCGAGGATGGCGGCGGATTCGTGGTATCCGGCGGCAATGCGGGATTGCCCGTGGTGTCGGGCACGAGCGTGACAGCGCAGGTCTGGGTTGGCTCGGTTCCCGGGATGAAGTACTCGGTCGCTTGGACGCCACCACAGCCTTCCGTCCACATGGTATTTGTCGTGATGTCGACTGATTTCGTAATCAGCCCCGATGGACGCGGCCAATCCGGAGGCGCTGGTTTGCGCTTGTAGACCTGATTCATGAACGCGGTCCACGCCGGCGCGGCGAGCACGCCGCCCTGAGCATTGGCCTTGATCTTCTGCGGTCGGTCCAGACCCATCCAGACGCCGGCGACGAGGTCGGAGGTGTAGCCGATGAACCAGACGTCGGTTCCGTCGTTCGTCGTGCCGGTCTTGCCGCCGGCTGGCAAGTGGAATACGGAGCCGACGCTGCCCGCGGCGGTGCCTCGCCTAACGACGTCCTTCATCATGTCCACCATCAGCCACGCCTCCTCTGGCGACAGGACGGCGGTCCGTTGGGGCGGCGGGGCCCAGAGTACGTCGCCCTTTTGATTCTCGACGCGAACGATGGCCGTTGGGGTCGAACGCGTCCCAAGAGTCGCGAACGCCGAGTAGGCCGCGACCATCTCGATTGGATAAACGGAGGCGGCCCCGATGTGGATCGATGGATACGGTGGGATCGCACTCGTTATGCCGAACTTGCGCGCTTCATCGATGACGCTCGCCTCCCCAAGCTCCATACCGAGGCGGATCGTCGCCAGGTTTCGCGATTCATAAAAAGCACGACGCAGCGGCATCTTGCCTTCGAACTTGTTGTCGTAGTTCTGCGGCTCCCAGGTCTGACCGCCTTGCGGCGTATAGCTCAGCGGCGAGTCGTCGAGGATGTACGACGGCGGACGGCCGTTCTGAATCGCGTCGGCGTAGACGATGGGCTTGAACGTCGATCCCGGCTGACGCAGCGCCTGGACGGCGCGATTGAATTTGGAGTCGTCGAAATTGCGTCCGCCGATGAGGGCGCGGACGGAGCCGTCGCGCGGATCCATCGCGACGAAGGCACCCTGGAGATACGGCGAGTTCGCGGCGGCGTTCTCGTTGTCGCTGTCGATAGCCTGCGCCGCGTATTGCTCGTACGACTCGTGCTTGTACGCGCCGAATTTCCCGGCCTCGATGGCGCGCATCTGTGTCTCGAGCGCTCGCTCGGCGGCGGACTGCAGCTCGACGTCGAGGGTCGTATAAACCTTTAGACCTTGCTCATAAAGCTGCCGGCCGAACTGCTCATCGAGCTGTTGACGCACCCACTCGACGAAGTACGGGGCGAACTCGCCCGCGTCAGTCTTTCGGGCGAGGCGGAGCGGATAGGCCTTGGCGAGACTGGCGTCGGCGTCGTTGATGTCGCCGCCGCGCCGCAACAGCTCGACGATGGTGTTTCGGCGCTGAATGACGCGATCGGGAAAACGTCGCGGATCGTAGCGACCCGGCCCCTTCGGGATCGAAGCCAGCGTTGCCGCCTCGGCGACATTGAGATCCTTGACGGACTTGCCGAAGTAGCGCTCGGCGGCACTCTCGACGCCGTAGGCACCGTTGCCGAGATAGATCTGGTTCAGGTACAGCTCGAGAATACGATCTTTCGGGTACTTGGCCTCGATGGCACGAGCGACTTTAGCTTCTTTCAACTTTCGGACGAGGTTCTTTTCCCGTGAGATGCGCTCGGGGAAGATGTTCCGCGCGAGCTGCATCGTAATGGTCGAGAAGCCCTGACTCCAGCTGTGGGTGCGAAGATCATTGAGGAAGGCGCTCGGCACACGCTTCCAGTCGATGCCAGCGTGCTCGTAGAACCGCTTGTCCTCCGTGACGATGAACGCATTGCGAACAATGGGAGGAATCTGATCGAGCTTGACGACAGTGCGGCGCTCGAGGCCAATCTCGGCTATGAATCGACCATCCGCCGCATAGAGTTTTGATGTCTGACGTGGCGTGTACTCGTCCAGCACTTCGACCGCCGGGCAGCGACCCGCTCGACAGACGAGTGCCCAGCTCGCGTAGAAGAGGCCGACGGCGAATGAGATCGCGAACGCCGCGGCGATGAGCGAACCACGTACGACTCGCGGATGGCGTTGTCGAAAGCGTCGAAACGACGCCACGGGTCGGAATGATGGCATAAAATGAAGATAGCTGCGGCCCCTGCGTGACGCGTCTATTTTGACGAGCATGGATACGACGACGACTCATACACTCCTCGACGAGCTTCGGTGGCGTGGACTCCTGTATCAGCACACCGAGGCAGCAGCCGCAAGGCTTCAACGGGGAGTCGTGTCGGGGTACGTCGGCTTCGATCCGACGGCCTCCAGCCTGCACGTTGGCAACCTCGTCCCGATCATGGCGCTGGTGCATCTGCAGCGCGCCGGGCATCGGCCGATCGCGCTCGTGGGGGGCGGAACCGGAATGATCGGAGATCCCAGTGGCCGACAGACGGAACGCTCTCTGCTGACCGTCGAACAGGTGGACGAGAACGTGCGCGGTATCCGCGCGCAGCTCTCGCATTTCCTCGAGTTCGACGACGCTGGAAGCAACGGCACGGCCGCGATTCTCGTGGACAACGGCGAATGGCTCCGCACGCTCCGCACGATCGAGTTCATGCGCGACGTCGGCAAGCACTTCACCGTGAACTACATGCTGCAGAAGGAGTCGGTGAAGGCGCGAATGGACGACGGCATCTCGTTCACCGAGTTCAGCTACATGCTGTTGCAGGCGTACGATTTCCTCGAGCTGTATCGCCGTTATGGCGCGACGTTCCAAATGGGCGGAAGTGATCAGTGGGGGAACATCACGGCGGGGATCGAGCTCATTCGTCGAACGGAAGGCGCCGAGGCGCACGCTGTCACACTGCCGCTCGTGACCACGTCATCAGGAAGCAAGTTCGGAAAGAGCGAAGCGGGGGCAGTCTGGCTGGATCCGGAGCGTACATCGCCATACAAGTTCTATCAATTCTGGCTGAACGTCGACGATCGCGATGTCGGCCGCTACTTGCGTTACTTCACACTGCTTGGGCGCGACGAGGTCGAAGGACTGGAACGCGCGACCTCGGAGCAACCGGAGCGTCGTGAGGCACAGCAGGCGCTGGCGCGGGATATGACGACGCGCCTCCATGGCGAGAGCGCCCTTCGGGCGGCGGTCGAGGTCTCGGGATTTCTATTCGGGGCGCTCGAGCCGCGGCAGTTATCCGACGCGGCGTTGATGTCCCTCAGCGCCGAAGCCCCTTTCGTCGAGGTGCGAGAGTCGGAGGTGCAGGACGCCAAGGGCCAGGGGCTGGACATATTGAAGCTGCTCGTAGCGGCGAGACTCGCGCCATCGAATGGCGCGGCGCGCCGACTGCTCGAACAGGGCGGAATCTCCGTGAACAAGCGGAAGCTCGGCGCACAGGAGCGGGTGGTGGATGCAACTTCGGTACTGCTGAGCGGCGGTTATGTGATCATCGGGAAGGGGAAACGCGATTACGTGGTCGTTCGCGTCATTCGTTAGGGCCGAACAGCCTTCCTGCGTCGGCGTTCAGAATCAGAGTGCGCTTTCGATGACTGCTAACGTCCGTCGGATGTCCTCACGCGTATTGTAGAAGTACGGAGAGAGGCGAATTGCTCCCTCGCGCAATGAGTGACTGACACCGGCTTCCTTCAGCCGGGCGCTCACCGCGTTCGCGTTAGGCATGCGGAGCGAGACGATGCCGGCGCGGTGTCGGGGCATCGACGGAGTGACGAGCTCCACATCGCGCTGGCTGGCCGCCCAGAGGACGATGATGTCGGCGAGGGCGGCAGTATGATGCGCGATCGTCGCCGGGCCGAGCTCGTGTATGAGCTCGAGGCTCGCGTTCATCCCAGCGAAATCCTGGAACGGAAGCGTGATGAATTCGAAGCGACGGGCGTCGTCTCGCCAGGTGAGATCGTAGTCGACGAGGCGCCGGAAATCATCACTCCCCTTCACTGCCATCCAGCTGACGATGTTCGGCTCGAGCTCGGGGATGAGATCGCGTCGCACGTAGACGAATCCGGAGCCCCAGGGCGAGAGAAGCCACTTCTGCGCGCCGCAGGCGAGCACGTCGATGTGGGCCGCGCGAACGTCGAGGGTGAGCGGCCCAAGGCCCTGAATCGCGTCGACGACGAAGTAGGCGCCACGCGCGCGGCAGGCACGACCGATCGCCTCGAGGTCGACGGTATACCCGCTGGCGAAAGAAACCCACGACACCGAGACGGCTCGAACCGCGGGATCGCGGAGCTCGTGACGCAGCGCCTCCTCGTCAACGACGCCCTCGCAGGTGGGAATACGGCGATAGATGACGCCACGCGACCGGGCGAGCTGCATCCATGGATACACGTTCGCGGGAAACTCGCGGTCGGGCGTGAGCACGACGTCGCCCGGCCCTAACGGGAGGCTGAACGCCGCGAGGTTGATACCGAACGAGGTGTTGACGGCAAGGCCGACCTCACCTTCGTCGGCACCAATGAGGCGCGCGACAAGCTCACGGCTGCGCGCGAGCGTAGCAAACTGCAGGTCGTCCGAGAGCCGATGCGGCGCGGCGCGGCGCTCATTGAAGTCATCTATCGCGCGCAGGGCGCGCGCGGGCAGCGGACCGGTGCTGGCGTTATTGAGATAGATCGCTTCCCCGCGCGCCGCCCAAGGGAACTCAGCTTCACGCAGGCTTTGGACGTCGTAGGACAAGTTTAGTGACCTTGAATCAGAGTGTCAGGGACGGGCGATGTCGGGCATTCCAGCGCCCCGCGGCACCGAAGCTCGCAACGCGCGTGGGTCGAGGGCGTCGCGCAGCGCGTCCCCGAGCAGATTGAAGCCGAGAACGGCGGCGCCGATCGCCAAACCAGGAAAGAGCGACGTCCACGGAGCGTGACGCAGCTGACTGAGATCGCGGCCATCCGCAATCATGGCACCCCAGCTCGGCGTCGGCGGTTGAATGCCGAGGCCGAGAAAGGAAAGCGAAGACTCGGCAATGATCGCGCCCGCGACACCGAGCGTTGCCGCGATGATCACGGGTGCGAGGACGCCGGGCAAGACGTGCAAGATGATGATCCGCCAATCACGGCCGCCGAGCGCACGGGACGCTTGCACGTACTCGAGGCTTCGAACCACGAGCACTTGGCCGCGGACGAGCCGCGCCATTCCCGCCCAGCCGACGACTCCAATGGTCAGAAAGACAACGCCTAACGATGGCTGGAGCGCGGCGACCATGGCGATGAGCAGAAGCAGCGTGGGAAATGCGAGGGTGACATCGGCGAGGCGCATCACGACTTCGTCGACCCAGCCACCATGGTACCCCGCAATCAAGCCGAGCGAGACACCCAACAGGAGCGCGATCGCCTGCGAGACGATGCCGACAGAGAGCGAGATCCGAGCACCATAGACGAGCCGGGCCCAGACATCGCGGCCCTGGATGTCGGTGCCGAGCCAGTGCTCCGCCGAGGGAGGGGTCAGCTGGTTGATCAGATCGATGTGTAATGGGTCATGTCGAGCGACGATCGGCGCGGCAACGGCAAGTAGCACGAGCAGCACAACGACTCCGCCGCCGAACCAAGCGCGAAAGTCGGCTCGTAAGGCGCGGGCCGCGCGCGAGTCGCTCACGTCGGCTCGCCGAGCTCCGGCGGCGTGCCGGGGCGTTGGTGCTTCCAGCGCCGATGATGCCAGAAGTACTGCTCGGGGGCTCGCCGCACCCACCGCTCGAGCGCGGCGGTATAGTCGGCAACGATGCGCTCGACGTCCGCCTCGAGATTCCCGGTCGGAGTCGAATCGATCGGCTCGAAGGTGAGACGGAATCGACCACTCGGCTGGCGGAGGGCTACCCCGAAGACGATCGGCGTCCCCAATCGTAGTGCGAAGACGGCCGGACCGCGCGGTGTTTTGGCAAGCCGTCGGAAAAACGGGACCCACGTGGAGGCGAGGCCGACAGCTCCCTGATCGATGAGGAACGCGACGGCATGGCCGGCGCGCAGGGCGCGCGGGACGCGACGTACCGCTTCGTCATCGTGCACGATCATTAGACCGATGCGCTCGCGCGTTCGTGTCAGGTAGCGGTCGAAGAGGGGATTCTCCATGTACCGCACCACTGCTTGCATCGGCAGACCGCGCGCGGCGAGATAAGCACCGCCGAGCTCCCAGTTCCCGAGGTGCCCCCCCACGAAAATGAGTCCCTTGTCGCGTGCGAGCCGCTCCTCGACGATGCTCCACCCTTCCACGGACTCGAAGAGATCGATGATGCGCTCGCGATCGTACAAGGGCAGGAGCGCGGTCTCCGTCGTGGTGCGACCGAGGTTGGCGTAGCTGGCGCGCGCAATACGTTGCACCTCGTCGGGAAGCAGCTCGGGAAGGGCTGCGCGCACCTGCCGCTCAACGACCTCGCGACGAATCTTCAGCGGACGATAGCCCAGTGTGCCCAGGCCGGCACCGACGGCGCTTGCGGGACGGAGGCCGAGGCGACGCAGCAGCGCGACGACGCCGCGCAAAGCTCCGTACTCGAGCCGGTGTGCCACGGTCGCCGGCCGGTCGCTGCGCGAGACGACAGGAGACTGGCTTTCGTTAGGCGAAGGAAGCGTCCCGTCAGCCGTTCGGGCGGTCTCGTGCCGTCGGAAAGGGCGCGTCATCGGACAGCCCAGCGCGTGCGGTCGGCAGCCGCGGCCGCTGCGCGCTCGAAGCCATCGATCATGTCGGTCTCGCTGAAATCGCGTTGAACGCGCGTACGCGCTGCGTTGCCCATCGCCGTGCGCAGGTCCCGGTGAACGAAGAACGGCGCGACGGCCGCCGCGGTATGTGACGGCGCCCCCGGAGAGAGGAGCAGGCCGGTTATGCCATCGGCGACGTAATGCTGCGGCAAGGGACCGCGATCCGCCAGCACCGGAATCTTCATCGCCATCAAATCGAGAAAAGCGAAAGCACCGTCGTCGCCGCCGGCCACGACCCACCCAGCGTCGGCAGCGCGCAGAATGGACAGATCGTCAGTTCGCGCCCCGAGAAAGGTGACCGATCCGCTCACGCCTAACGCGGCGGCGTGCATCCGGAGATCGTCGTCGAGCGAGCCGGGGCCGAGGACCGCGAGGTGCACGTCGGGATGACGGGGCAGCAGCAGCGCGAGGGTCCGCATCGCCGTCGCCAGGCGAAGACGCGCCGTCGGTTCGTAGCTGCAGACGACGAGAAGGCCTTCTGCGGGCAGGCCAAGGGCGCCGCGCGCAATCGCCCCAAGGGAGTCGTAAGCGGCAACATCGACGCCGAGCGGTGCAACCGCGGGCGCGAGCGGAAGCGCTCCGATCTCTGGAGAGGCCTGGGCCTGCGCGAGCTCACCCTCCGTGGTGAATAGAAGGCCGGCGCTCGCGATGCGCATGGCGAGTCGGCCGCTCCGCAGAAACGCCGGCGCGAGAAAGGTGGGCACACGCCGAATGATCGCGCCGCGCTCGGCGAGCCGCATGGCCGAGCTGACGACGAGCTGCTCGCGATCGGTGTGCACGAAGGCCACCTCGACGAAGCGCTCCTGCAGCACTCGGCGTAGACTCCATGTGTCACTGGCGGCATTTGCGTCCGGGTCGGCCGGCACCGTGTCGACACCTAACGACTCGGCGCGCCGCGCCGCTGGGCTGCCTCCAGGACAGACGAGCGTCACTTGATGTCCGCGTCCAGCGAGGCCACGTGCAGCGGCGACGAAGGCGCGCGCGCAGCCGGTCCAAGTCTTATCGCCGACGTAGAAGAGCACGCGCATACAGAGATCAGACTTCCGCGGCCGCGTGCGCGCCTTCGATCAGCTCGTCGCGGAATTGCATGGAGTACAAGCGGAAGTAAGGACCGCGCCGCGCGAGAAGCTCTTGGTGCGTTCCGCGCTCGATGATCCGGCCCCGGTCCAGCACGAGGATCTGATCGGCGTGAATAACGGTCGAGAGCCGGTGCGCGATGACGAACACCGTGCGCCCGGCGAGTAACCTGTCGATTGCTTCCTGAACAAGCCGCTCCGATTCGGTATCGAGCGCCGACGTGGCTTCGTCGAGGATGAGAATCGGTGGATCGATCAGCAGCGCGCGCGCGATCGCAATGCGCTGCCGCTGGCCCCCGGACAATCTGGTGCCGCGTTCCCCGAGCACGGTGTCATAGCCGTTCGGCAGCTCGGAGACGAAGCCATGAGCATTGGCGGCGCGAGCAGCCGCGATGATCTGCTCCTCGGTGAAGCGATCGGCGGCGCCGTACGCGATGTTGTTGCGGACGGTGTCGTTGAAGAGCACCGTGTCCTGACTGACGATTCCCGTTAGGCTCCGAAGAGACGAGAGCTGAATATCGCGACTATCGACGCCGTCGATGAGAATGCGTCCGCTCGTCGGCTCGTAAAAGCGTGGAATCAGGTCGACCAGGGTGCTCTTCCCTGCTCCACTTGGACCGACGAGCGCGACGACCTCGCCCTTGCGCGCCGTGAACTCGATGTCGCTGAGCACCGGCTCCGTCTCGTAAGCAAACGAGAGGTGATCGAACATCACTTCGTCGTTGAACCCCTCCACGGTGCGGGTGCCCTTGTCGAGCATCAGCTCCGTCGGGCTGTCGAGAACCTCGAAGAGGCGATCGCTCGCCGCGAGTGCCATTTGCGCGGTTGTCGGAATCTGCGACAGCTGCTTCATGGGTTGGAGCAGCCGCATGACGATGACGAGAAAGGTGATCAGCTGCGCCGATTGCATTGTGTGGCCGACGAGCACCATGCGTGCGCCGATCCAGAGAATGGCAACGGCGACGAGCGTCCCGAGAAACTCGGTGATCGGCTGCGAAAGGAAAGCGACGCGAGTGATGCGCATCAGCCCCTCCGAGTATCGACCACTCGCCTCGAGGAAGCGGCCCTCCTCATAGGGCTCGGCACGGAAGGACTTCACGAGCCTGACGCCAGTGACAGCTTCCTGAAGGACACTCGTCATCTCGCCGTAATCGTCGCCGAGGCGGCGATAGCCGCGCCGCAGACGCTTGAGCAGCGGCTGCAGCGCCCCGATCACGAGCGGCGCGACGATCAGCGCGATCAACGTGAGTGACAGCGAGGTGGAGAGAAGGACGGCGATGTACGCCAGGACGAGCGCCGCACTCTGGAAGGACTGCGTCACAAGCGTCGTGATGACCGCTTTCACCTGCGTCGTGTCGGTGATCACCCGCGAGATGATCTGACCGACTTTGGTACGCGCGAAGAAGCCGAGCGGCAAATGCTGTACATGGGTGTACACCGCGTCACGCACGTCCCGCGTCACGTACTCCTGGAGCTGCGCACCAAGATTCCCCGCCAGCCAGACGAAAAAATTCTTCAGCGCGACGGATGCGACGATGATGATGATCACCACCTGCAGTGATCCCATCTTGTTCGTTGGGTCGAGCAGCGCGCCGATCGTGCGGTTCAGGAATGCCGTAAGCCACCCGGAATTCACCGGGAGCAGCGACGGCATGCCGAACAGCGCGTTCAGGAACGGGATGAGGAGGGAGAACGAGTACGCGTCGAAGAGTGCGGCGAGCGCACTCGCTCCGATCGCGCCGAGCATGCGGCCCGAATGGGGGCGCAGAAAGCGCAGCAGTCGTCGATACATCAGCGTGGCGTGAGCAACGCGATTGGCAGGATGCACTCCTCCGGCGTTACTCCGCCGTGGAGGAAAGAGCCACGATAGCGGCTCTGGTACTCGCGCAACTTCGTCGGGTAGACGAAAAAGGTGTCACCCGTGGCGAGGAGCGTGTTCGCGCCCAGTCCACGACGCGGCAGCTTCAGCAAATCCTCATTGGGAAAAGTGAGCGCGAAATCGGGATTCTCGGCGCGGAGGTCCTCGCCAAACTTGTAGCGCAGGTTGGGCGTGGCGTCACGCTTGGCGTACACAGTGGCCGGCGTCTGGCAGTGAATCGATCCGTGATCGCTGGTGACGAGCACCTTTACGCCGCGACGCGCGGCTTCGCGCAGCAGCGCAAACGCCGCCGAGCGACGAAACCACTGCACAGTAAGTTCGCGCAATGCGGTTTCGTCTCGCGCGACCTCGTACAGGATCGCTGACTCGGAGCGTCCGTGCGTCAGCAAGTCGATGAAGTTGAAAACGCACGCGCCGATGCCATCGGCGGCGAAAAAGCTGCCAAGCCGTCGCTCGAGATCGTCCGCTTCCGCGGCCGATGAGATCTTCTCGTAGCGAACTGGAACGGACTTTCCGAGCTCGTTCAGCTGGGCCTCCAGCAACTGCCGCTCGTGCGCATTGAGTGTTTCGTCCTCGCGCTCGCCCCACCAATCGGGAAAGCGCGCGGCGATCTCGCATGGAAAGAGCCCGCTGAAGATTCCATTGCGCGAGTAAGGCGTCGCGGTGGGAAGGATGGAGAAATAGTGCGTCGTCTCTATCTCGAAGAGCGTGGAAAGGCTGGGCTCGATGGCGCGCCACTGATCGAGGCGAAGGCAATCGATGACGACGAAGAGAGCGTGCCGATCACGCTCGACGATGGGAAGGAGGAACTCCTGAACGACGTCCACCGAAAGTGGTGGACGGGGGCCGCCCAGATCCCGCAGCCATCGCGGGTACTCCCGTCGAATGAAGTTCGCGAACTCACGACGCATGTCCGGATAGAGACCCCGGAGGGCCTCGGCCAACCCTGTCTCGCCCGCCGCGCCCAGATCAAGCGCCCATTGCGTGAGCTCGGCAAATCGATCGATCCAACCACGCCAATCGAGATTGCGAAATGATTCGGCCTGAAGCGCGCGAAAGCGGTCGACGAAACGGCGCGCGAGCGCCTGATGATGGATGCGCGCGCCCTCGAGCAATCGCGCGACGACTGCATACACCTGCCGCGGCGTAACCGGCTTCACGAGATACGAGCTCACGTCCGCGCCAAGCGCCTCCATGAGCGTCGTGTCCTCCTCGCTCTTCGTAACCATCACGATGTCGAGGTTCGGGGCGATCTCACGGAACTCGCGAAAGGCATCGAGACCGCGAGTTCCAGGCATCTGCTCGTCGAGGAGAACGAGATCGAATCCCCGACGTCGAAGCAGCTCTGCCCCATCGGCGGCGTTGGTTGCCGACTCGACCAAGAACCCTTTGTCGCGCAAGAACATGCGATGTGGCTCGAGAAGCTCCGCTTCATCGTCGACCCAGAGCACAGTCTTCCCGTTGGCTGCCATGCGGAGAGAATGTAGCCGCACGTCGTCAGGAGCGGGAAGCTTCCCAGATGGCATGGATGCTCTCCAGATTGGTCCCGTGACTGCGCAAAGCTCTCCCATCCCGGCCACACCGCCCTACGCGCTCTCGACACCGTACTTCCGCTTTCGTGCGCTGGCGTCGCTTGCGACGCGCGCGCCGCTTGGCGGGCCACGGGAGGTAGTGCTCGCGACCTACCTCGTTGCGCGATTGGTCGACGATTGTCTTCCAGACAGAGAGTTGCCTGCGGCGGCGCGCGCCGAGCGAGCGGCGGGCGCGCGTGGCTGGCTGGCCAACGTGGCGCTACCCACGGCGGTGCGCGCGTCGCTCATCCGTCTTGCCGAAGCGACCGGTGGAGATCTGAGCAAACTCAAGCCCGCATTGACGAGCGTACTCGCAATCGTTGACGGATACCTCGACGCCGCCTCTCGTACCGAGCTCGCGCGAGTAGAACGCGCGCTACAATGACGAAGAGTGAGCAACATTCCGCTGACGGCGTAGCATCCTCGCTACCCGAGCTGCTCGGGCAGATCGACGCGATTGCCGAGGGTGCCCCCGACACCGATACGATCGCGAGTGGTTTTCCGAGCCTCGATCGTAGTCTTGGCGGCGGCTTTCGCCGCGGCGACCTCGTGGTGCTCGGTGGCGACGTCGGCAGCGGCAAGTCCGCGTTCGCGCTGGCAATTGCACTGCGTGCCGCGGAAAGGCATTCGGTCGCCTACTTCTCGTCGGAGATGACACCGCAGCGTCTGATGGAGCGCGTGCTCGCGATCGAAGGGCGCGTGCGGGTGGACGAGTTGCGGCAGGGGACGCTGGACGAATTATCGCGCGCTCGCGTCGGTGCAGCCGCCGTGCGGCTGCGCGAGCGTCTGCCTCGCTTCGGCAAGCTCTCGCTCGACTCCGACGATGGACTGCCAGATGGCTGGGACGAAGTTGGTGTGCCCGATCTGGTGATCGTGGATTCGGTCCAGGGGATTGGAGGAGGTCGTCGCGATGCCTCGGAGGAGCAGTCGTCCGCGGTGCGTGCATTGAAGTCGTTGGCGCTCGACGCGGGGGTCGCCATATTGGCAACGGCGCAGCTTCCCCAGCTGAGCGCTCGTGCCGATCGTCGGCCGCAGCTCGATGACTTTGGCGCCCTCGGCGCCGTGAAGCATCATGCGGACGTGGTGCTCGCACTGTATCGCGAGGGCATGTACGACAGCGCACGGGATATCGAAGGCGCAACCGAATTGCTCCTTCGGAAGAATCGCCATGGCAACACGGGTTACGTGGACCTCTACTTCTACGCACAGTGGATGCGCTTCGAAGACATGCTGGATCCGGACAGGTAGGTGACTGAATGCGAGTTGTGCGCTGGATAAGTCGTATTGCGGCACTCCTCGGTGTCGCCGCGTGCGCGACGACGGGCGCGAAGGGCCCCGAAGCGATCGCTCGACTCGAACGCGATCGCGCGAGCAATCCGCAGAATGAAGCGGTGCTTCGGTCACTCGGGATCGCCTACTATAAGTCGAGAAACTTTCCTGCTGCCCGCACGGCGCTCGACCAGGCCGTGAAGCTCGATCCGCGCGACGGCACGGCGGCACTCTATCTCGGCCTGACGGCGGAAGAGCAAAGTGACTTCGCCACCGCGAGGCAGGCGTACGCGTCGTACGTGCGATACGGACGCACGAGTCGCGTGCGGCACGTCCTCGAGTCGCGGCTCGCGTCTCTCGAGCGGAAGGAGATTCAGAACACCGCGCGTGTCGAGGTCCAGCAGGAACGACGTCTCGCGCAGGTAGCCGGCGCGCCTAACGTGGTCGCCGTTCTGCCCCTCAACTTCAGCGGCGCGGATACCTCACTCAAGCCACTGGAGCGTGGCTTCGCCGAACTGCTCACCACCGACCTCGCGCGATCATCGCGGTTGACGGTCGTGGAACGGTTGCGACTGCAGGCGGTGCTGGACGAGATCAAGCTGCAATCCTCGGGAGCAACGGACTCGTCGAGCAACGTCCGCGCGGGGAAGATCTTGCAGGCGGGCCGTCTCGTGGAGGGCTCGATTATCCAATCCGGCCAGCAGCTTCGCGTAGACGCCGCGGTGATCGACGTACCGACAACTCGGCTCGCGGGTTCGACCAATGACGACCGGAAATTGGACGAGTTGCTCACGCTCGAGAAGAATATCGCGCTTGGGTTATTCCAGCAGTTAGGCGTGACGCTGACTACCGCCGAGCGCGATGCCATCGAACAGCGGCCTACTCGCTCACTCGCGGCCTTCGTCGCGTACAGCCGTGGTCTATTGCTGGAGGACGAAGGACAGTTCGAGCGCGCTGAGAGCTTCTATGAACAGGCCCTGCGCCTGGATCCGAACTTCAGCGCGGCCCGAGCGAAGAGTCAGGAAACGCGGCAGATCATCGCTGGCAATCAGCTCTCGTCGACCAGCATCGAGACGGCGCTCGCGGGAACGGCGGAGGGACGCGTCGTCGCCCAGGCAACGTTAGGCATTGCCGCGACCGGAGGTGAGGCAGGCACCGCGCTCGGCGTCGCCGGCGACTTGAACCCGACGACGGCTGGGGCCGCCGCGACGAACGCGTCCGGCGCGCTCACCGGTCCACCACTTCGTGATCCGGCAGCCGCGGGAACGGGAGTCGAGAATATCGGTGCGAAGACGGCACGGATCGAGATTGTGGTGAAGCGGCCATGAGAACTCTCTTACGGGGAACGCTTGTTGGCGCGATTGGGGCGCTTGTAGCCACGGCAGGCGCGGCGTCGGCGCAGTCGATCTTCGATTCGAGCGTGCGCACAGCGCCTCAGTTTCTTCAGTATCGCATCACATCGCCGGTCAGCGAGACCATCTCGGAGTTCACGATCCCGATCTTCGTCGTCATCCCGGCCTCGTCGGCGCTCAACTTCGACATAGCGACGGCGTACGCGACCGCTCGCGTGCAGCCGAACGGATCCAGCGTCGAACAGCGGAGCAGCATCAGCGGTCTTACAGACACCCAGATTCGGGCGAACCTGATGCTCGGAACCGACTTTGTCGTGCTGACGGCCGGCATCAACCTGCCGACCGGTAAGGAGACGGCAAGCGACGCCGAGCAGCTCGCGGCTTTCCGCATCGGCAACGACTTCCTCGCATTTCCAATCTCGAATATGGGCACGGGATTTGGCGCGACGGCAGGAGTGGCGGTGGCTCGGCCGGTCGGCTCGTGGAACCTTGGGTTTGGGGGCAGCCTGCGTCAGAGCGCCGCATACGATCCAATCGTTGCGAGCAGCGGAGCGCGCCCACGCTTTCAGCCAGGCAACGAGTATCGCGCACGATTCGGCGTCGATCATCCCTTTGGAACGGGCCGATTCGCCGTTGGCCTCACGTACTCGAAGTTCGGTAACGACAACCTCGACAACTCGCTCTACAACACGGGCGACCGCTATGTCACGCAGATGGGATTCAACAACTCTCTCGGCGCCGCGAATTTACTCCTGAACGCGTGGGATCTGTATCGGCGCGCCGGGACGATTTTCACCGGCGAGCGCACTGGCCCGGAGAACATCGCTAACGTGCTCGTCGGAGTTGGATTCGCGACCATGAACGGCGTGCTGGAGCCTTCGGTCGAATTCCGGAACTGGACGCAAGAGAATCTCAGCGCTAGCACGCTCGGCACAGTCGGATTGAGATACACGGTCGAAGCGGGCGGCTTCGGGATCACGCCGAGCGCCGGCTACACGTTTGGCCGCTTTGCCGCAGTGGGCGGGAATGCGGACCTGAGCGGGTTCCGCGCGGCGTTGGCGGTGAGACTAGGGGCTGGGAACTAGGGGCTATAGGGGCTCGGGACCAAGGCCACCTCCCTGAGCGCTATATTGGTCGGTACTCGTCAAGCATTTTGCGTCGTACCTGCGTTCTCTCGAGTTGCCTATGGCTGGTCATAGTAAGTGGAAGCAAATCAAGCATTACAAGGCAGCGACCGACGCGAAGCGCGGAGCGCTGTTCACGAAGCTCATTCGTGAGATCACGCTCGCGGCCAAGCAAGGCGGCGGCGACCCGGAAGGAAATGCCCGGCTCCGTACCGCCGTCGAGAACGCGCGCGCGAGCTCGATGCCGAAGGAGAACATCGAACGCGCTATCAAGAAGGGCACCGGCGAGCTCGAGGGCGTGGATTATCAGGAAGTGACATACGAGGGCTACGGACCTGGCGGCGTCGCGATGATGATCGAGGCGGTGACGGACAACGCCACGCGAACCGTCGCGGATGTGCGCCATCGGATGTCACGCGGGGGCGGCAACGTTGGCACGCCGAATTCCGTCGCCTGGATGTTCCAGAAGAAGGGTCAGATCCTCGTCGACGGCAAAGGACGCGACGAGGACTCACTCATGGAAGCGGTGCTCGACGCGGGCGGCGAGGACCTGCGGCGCGAGGAGGACCAATACGTCGTGACCACGGCACCGGGCGACTTTCACGCGGTGCGCAGCGTACTCCAGAGCAAAGGGGTGCCGATCGTCGAGGCAGAGCTGGCGATGGTGCCGAAAACGACGGTGAAGGTCGAAGGACGTGACGCGGAGTCGCTGCTGAAACTGATCGAATCCCTCGAGGAGCTCGACGACGTCCAGAAAGTCTGGGCGAACTTCGACATGGACTTCGAAGCGATGGTGAGGGAATAGGGGCCGCTAGTTCCTGCCCTCTTCTATGCTGGTACTCGGCATCGACCCCGGCACCGCAAATACCGGATACGGCATCGTCCGCAGCGACCGCGCGGGATCGTTCACGCTCGTCGAGTGCGGCGTCATTCGCACTCGGCCTCGCGACCCACTCGCCTCGCGGCTCGCGGAGATTTACGACGGCCTTACGCAGCTGATCGCCCGACATCGTCCCGACGCTCTGTCGGTAGAGGACGTCTTCTACTCGCGCAACGTGCGCACGACAGTCGTCCTGGGACACGCTCGCGGGGTGATCCTGCTCGCCGGACATCAGGCCGCACTCGCCATCCACGAGTTTCCGCCCGCCGAGATCAAGAAAGCAGTGGTCGGATCGGGCGCGGCGACCAAGGAGCAAGTTCAGTACATGCTCACGCGCCTGCTTCGTTTGAAAGCGGTACCCCAGCCTTCGGACGCCGCGGACGGTGTCGCGGCGGCGCTGGCGTACATCATGAGCGCGCGGCTGCCATCGCTGGCCGGCTCTTCGCGTGCTTCGACCGAACGTGCGGAGCGTGGCCGTCGGGAAGCGGCAGTCGCGGGCGCGATGGCGCGACTCGCCGCGCGACGCACCGGCACCGAAGACGAACAGACCTCGTGATCGCGCACGTCGCCGGAACGTTGCTCGCCAAGACGCTGGAGCGCGTCGAGATCATGACCGCGGGAGGCGTCGGCTACGAGCTGTCGGTGCCACTGAGCGTTTACGAAATATTGCCCGCGCTCGGCGAGTCGGTGCGGCTGCACACGTATCTCGTCGTCAAGGAAGATGGCTGGCAGCTGTTCGGATTCTCGACCGCCTTCGAGCGCCAGGTCTTTCAGCGCGTGCTCGACGCCAAGGGGGTCGGTCCGGCGCTGGCGCTCGGAATGTTATCGACGCTCTCGGCCGAGCGGGTGGTGCGCGCCATCCGTGAGAAGGACATCGCGACCCTGCAGAGCGTACCCCGCGTTGGGCGGAAGAAGGCTGAGCAACTCGTCCTCGACCTCGCGGACAAGCTCGATGACGTGCAGGTTGTAATGGCGGGCGGTGTTGGCGCGGCCCGCGGTGAAGGGCCGGCCGCGGAAGATGCGATCCGCGCGCTGGCATCGCTGGGCTACTCGATGGGAGACGCGGAGCGCGCCGTGCGCGGTGCGCTCGATGACGGAGGTCGAGGGATGAGCGCAGCAGAGCTCATTCGTCGTGCCCTCACCAAAGTTGGCGGAGGTGGTCGGTAATGCTCGCGGCAAGACGAACGTCGACATTCACCGAGTCGGTGATTCGCGAGATGACGCGAATCGCGAACATGCACGAAGCGGTGAACCTGGCGCAGGGCTTCCCCGATTTTCCGATGCCCGAGCCGATGAAGGACGCGGCGTGCGCGGCCATCCAGGGGAACATCAATCAGTACGCTGTCACCTGGGGCTCGGCGAACCTCCGCATCGGAATCGCCGAAAAATACCGGCGCTGGTACAACATGGAAGTGGATCCCGATCGCGAGGTCACCGTCACGTGCGGCGCGACCGAGGCGATGGCGTCCGTCTTCATGGCGCTGATGGATCCGGGCGACGAAGTCATCGTGCTGGAGCCGTTCTATGAGAACTACGGTCCCGACGCGATTCTCGCCGGCGCGACGCCGGTCTTCGTACCGTTCGAGCGGCCCAACTGGACGCTCGATGGCGATCGATTGAAGAAGGCGTTCAACAAGCGTACTAAGGCGATCATCGTCAACACGCCGCACAATCCAACGGGTCGTGTGCTGACTCGGTCGGAGATGACGCTGATCTCGGAGCTCTGTCTCAAGTACGACGTCTGGGCGATTACCGACGAGATCTACGAGCACATTCGTTACGCGGGCGACCACCACGTGATGGCGACGTGGCCCGACATGCGCGAGCGGACGATCACGATCTCGGGATTGTCCAAGACATTCAGTTGCACTGGTTGGCGTCTCGGGTACGCGATCGCGCCGCCGGCGCAGACGACACCTATCCGCAAGGTTCATGATTTTCTGACGGTAGGCGCGCCGGCACCGCTCCAAGCCGCGGGCGCCGTCGGTCTCGCCTTCGATCCGGATTACTTCAATCACCTCGCGCTCGACTATCGCGCACGACGCCATGTTCTCGTCGAGGCGCTGAACGAGGCCGGCTTCTCCTTTGCGGTGCCTGAGGGGGCGTATTACATCCTCGCCGATTTCTCCGCGCTGAGCGATCTCGATGACGTCACCTTCGCGAAGTGGATGACGCAGGAGATTGGCGTCGCGACGGTGCCCGGCTCGAGTTTCTATCACGAGCGCGAGTTGGGACGAACGCTGGTACGCTTTGCGTTCTGCAAGAAGTTCGACACCCTGCGCCGGGCGGCGGACAGATTGGTCGAGGTCAGGCAGAAGGTGTGAGTGGGTTGGGCAGCGGGTTGCGGGTAGCGGGTTGCGGGTGACCGGCGGCCATCGCCCAGGCCCCGGTGAGTCTTGCCGGTTGCACGTGCGGCGCGCGGAATGACCGACGCGCGCGTGAGCCGTGTCGGTGCGCCTGCTCGCCTCGAGTGAGTGGATTGCACCTGTGTCGATCGCGTTGTGCGTCGCAGCGATGCGCGACGGAGTTGCGTGGATGCGCGAGTGCATTGCGGCGATCGGCGAGTGCATTGCGGCGATCGGCGAGTGCATTGCGCCGATCGGCGAGTGCCTTGCGGCGATCGCCGAGTGCATTGCGGCGATCGGCGAGTGCATTGCGGCGATCGGCGAGTGCATTGCGGCGATCGCCGAGTGCATTGCGCCGATCGGCGAGTGAGGTGCGTCGATAAGCGAGGGAGTTGCAACGATACGCGTTGCAGTTGCGTCGTTACGCATTGCACTTGCGCCGGTATGCGTTGCAGTCGCGGCGGTACGCGCTGGAGTTGTGTCGATGCGCGTTGCAGTTGCGTCGATACGCGCTGCAGTTGCGGCGGTACGCGCTGCAGTTGCGGTGGTACGTGTTGCAGTTGCGGCGGTTCGCGCTGGAGTTGCGTCGATGCGCGTTGCAGTTGCGTCGATACGCGTTGCAGTTGCGTCGGTACGCAGTGCGGTTCCGTCGCTACGCGCGGCAGTTGCGGCGATACGCGATGGAGTTGCGTGGATGCGCGTTGCAGTTGCATCGATACGCGTTGCAGTTGCATCGATACGCGTTGCAGTTGCGTCGATACGCGTTGCAGTTGCGTCGGTACGCGGTGCGGTTCCGTCGGTACGCGCGGCAGTTGCGGCGATACGCAATGGAGTTGCGTCGGTACGCGGTGCGGTTCCGTCGGTACGCGCGGCAGTTGCGG
>DASXPH010000080.1:0-6173 GCA_036493735.1 Gemmatimonadaceae bacterium | reverse complement strand
AGTTATCCCACCGAGGACGCCACCGTTGGCACCCATTCGTGCGGCGCCGCTCGCGCTGAGCAGAATCGCTGAGGCCTGTGCCGCATCGAATGGCCGTCGGTAGGTACCCTGTTCTCCACGCTGTTCGACCGCGTAGTCGCTGTATGCTGACGCGGCTTCCCACGCGAGCGCAGCGGGATTCGAGGTTACACTGAAGATGCCTAACGGCACCCGCGGCTGCCACACGCGCATGAGGTCCATGGGCGCGAACGGCAACACACGCTCGATGTCCGCGCGCGGCGCGATGGCGCTCCACGTGGGGGCCGAAGGCCACGACATCTGCCCGATTGCCAAACGACTCAGCGCCATGAGCAATCCGATGCACAACGTCGCACACGCGCCGGCGGAACGCATCTACCGGTTGTTGTGCACGAGGAACGGCATCGGCATCGACAGCTCGAGGCCAAACTGCGTCGGCGCGTACAGGTGCGCCGCTACCGTGGCATTGCCGTACGAGCCCACCTTATCCAGCGCATTGAAGGCGTAGAACGATAACCGGCCGTCGCCTGGCATCGATTTGCTGATCTGCAAATTGAGTATCCAATCAACCGGTCCGCGCTGCCCTTCGCTCAGCAATCCCGTGCGCGAGAGCCGAAGGTCCTGATACTGTGGATCGGCGCGCTCCGATGCGGGCACCGGCACCAAGACGCCGGCGCGCGTCACGTACCCGGTCCAGGACAGGGTATCGGAACCACCGATGTCCCGCCGGAGCTCTCGCAATGTGTGCTGCACCGTCGCGGTGATCACGAGGCCGAGCTTCGGCTGATGATGAATGATACGGGTCGTGAGCAGTGCCAGCTCGCCCGTGCGGACGGTACCCGTCCAGTATGGATAGCGTGGACGCGTCTCATCGAGCTGAAAGTCACTGAACCCGCCGGGTAGCTCGATGCCGCTCTGGGTCAGGCGGCTTCGCACGATCGAACCCCCGAGCGCCAACCTCGTTCGAAGTCGCGGAATCTCGGGTAGCGTGACGGTCGCCTCGGTACCGCTGCTCGCCATCGTCAGGTTGTTCGCGCGACGATCCACGATGACCGGCACGGTGTCTCGGGACGAGGGAGGCTCGATGATCTGCGGTGGTACGCCCGTGCCTGACGAGGAATCACTCAACTGGTAGTGATCGCGGAGGAGGAAGGTCGGCTCGGCGGCGATGCCCACGCCCCGATGGAGGCGGTCGGCATAAGTCACGATGCTCAACTGCGCGTCCGGCCGCCCGAGCTCCAGCTCGAGCCCTGCCTCGCCACGATCCGCGTACGAATACCGCAATCCCGGATTGGTCGGATCGAAGATATACGTCGTGAGGATGGCCAGACGCTCGGCCGGATTGTTCGCGTACCAGTTGACGTTTACCACATCGTTGTACTGCGGCGCCGGATAGAGGTCGGCGAACGCTGGCAGCTTCGCCATCCGGCCCGCTCCAACGCGGAGTCTCAGCCAGTGGACCGGCGCCAATTCCGCGTTGAGACGGGGCTGCACGACGTTATCACGCACGCCGGAGAGCCAGGTCGTACCGCGGTGGAACGCGTCGATGCGCAGCCCCGCTTGCACCTGGAGGCTGGCCGAGCCGAAGAGCGTTCGACGCATCCAATCATCTATATAGAAGGCCGACGTGGCGACTGGGGGCACGGCATCGTAGCGGCGTGGCCGCGCGAATCCCTGGACGCCATTGAAGTCCGATTGTGGCGGGAACTCCATGTCGAACTGGTAGCCGGCGCCGCCGGTCCATTCTCGACGAAGCTCGACGCCGCCGCGCAGCTCGTGATCAGCGCCGAACAGGGCCCTCTGATGCGTGAGCTCCGTTCGGGTGTAGATCTGCCGCGGATCGCCGGAGACGCTCACGCTCGCGCCGTACGTTCCACCGATGTATGAGCCGATGGAGCGACCAGCGGCGAGGCTGTTGGTGAATGGCATCGCCGCTCGCAGGCGCGGCCCCTGCGTGAAGGATCGTTGCGCCACGCCTTCCATCGACGCCGTGATCGAGAGCGCCGTCTTGTCGGAGAGTTGCGCGTGTATCCGCTCGAGGACGCGGAGGCCCGCATCATGGCTGAAGGACGCGACATCGGGCGTCGGCTCTTCCGGCGGATTGTCCTCGAAGACCTTGTAGAAATCGATTCGGCTATCGAGGGCGAACCGCGCGGTGTCGGCTCCCTGCCTAACGCCTGATCGGCCGAGGGCCAGGCGATACGCGAGCCCACCGGTCACGCGATACGTCCGATCGTCGCTGACGCCGGGATTGTCGAGCGTGCGCGCGAGATCCGACGTGATGCTCAGCGCCTGGCGCGAACCGAGCGCGCGCCCGCTGGCGAGCGAGAGCTCACTCGTCTTCGCATCGAAACGCGCAAGGAAGGTGGGATCGAAGGCACCCGCCCTCGTGTCGACGATCACCACGCCTTGCGTGAGATCACCAAATCGGGCCGACGGAATCCCCCGAATGACTTCCACCCGTTCGATCGTCGCCGCCGGGATGCGTCGGAGGTCGACGCCCCCTCCGGCAGCTGTGGGCAAGCTGAGCTCCGCTCGTGAGCCTAACGATTGCAGGTTGGCATTGTTGCTGACCGGCACGCCATCGAGCACCAGTTGCGTGCCGAAGGAGGCAAGTTGCTGTGCGCTCGGGCTGGCCGCGCTTGGACTGGCAATGGCACTCACGCCACCGCCCGAGATGGGCACTGCGCGGAGCGCGAACTGCTGCGTGCCGCCAAGGCTTGGTGCCGAGAGCTCGACACCGGGGAGCAGTTCGAGAACACCGGCGAGCGAAGTCGCCATTTGATTGCGAATGGCGTCACTCTCGATGACGCTGGCCGTCCCGAGCTCACCGCGAGCGCGACTCGAAGGATCGGCGGTGACCGTGATTTGGCTGAGCTCCAGCGCGTTGCGCGCGAGCTCGATCCGTATCGTCAGCGTGCCGGTTGCAGGGACTTCGACGGGTTGTCGGCTGATTGCGTACCCGAGACGACTCGTGCGTACAACGTGCGGTCCGGGCCGCACACCGGCGATCCGAAACTCGCCAGCGCTGTCGCTCCGAGCGAGAAGCGGAGTGCCCTCGATCACGACTGTTGCAGTGGCGATCGGCTGCGCCGTTTTTGCATCGGCGACTCGACCGGCAACAACGGCCTGCGCAGGTGCGGCAGACGATGCCCCGAAGAGCAGGATCGCGCTGAGTATCGTCAGGCGCGCCGTTCTTTGCCGCAGCGGGACTATCGGATCACCGGAAGCATCCGAGGTTCGTCCGCGAACTCAGTGCGTAAGGAGTTCGTTGGCAGCCGAATGTCCATGAACGCTCATGCGCTGAAGGTTGCAATTCACGATTAGGGAATTATCCCCGGGGTTCTAGCTCCGTCAATGAAGTTGGTTCGCGATGATCTCGTGTTCAGGAGGACCATCTGGCCATCTGATCTGCTGTATAGGACGCGACGGTGTTGTGAGACCAGGAATGGGTCTGGACCATAGCCACCGTCGCTCACGTCAAGGCTGATCGCTGGGTTGACAAGAGCGGGACACTTGGGATGGCCAAATGTGTCGTAGTAGCGGAGGGCCGCGACATCGATCAAGTCACCCGCCGGGACCTTCCAATACGTGTTCCCGAATCCATCAGCCTTTCGGGCCAGCATGGCCGTATCGAGCCGTCTCGCGACGACGGGGACACCCCCAAGACTAAAGAAGCTTTCACCATGACCATCAATCGATTGCCCTGGACCTAGCCAGATGAGATTCGGAACATCGGGATTGTCAACATCGGCAGGACCAGTGAATTCAAAATTGGCGCTGCGCAAGTCCAGCGCGTTCTTGAACAGCGAACTATGGTCGATGGCGTCCGTTGCGACCACAACGGCATGACCCGGCAGCACGGGATAATCGTACCCTGTGCCTGGGAATTGGTTGAGTTGTGCTACCCAAACGCCGTCAGACGCAAGGAACTCGCTCGCCGCCGTAGAGCAAGATCGGATAGTCTCAATGGTTTGGAGAAAGCCTTCCCCAAGGATCAAGCCATCGAGGTAGAGTGTTGTGTCGGCGTTATTGTACAGTTCCCAAAACCCACCGGTCTTGTACGGATACTGCCCATAATAGCCTGGCGTGAAAGACCATTCGTTTGTGAGCAGCGATCCGCGCACTGCCGGTAATACAGCGACAGTTATGGTGTCGGCGCTGCCAACCGGAAGGTCCGCTTCAAGAGCGAACGCCTCAACCGACTCGTCGGGAGCGAGCGACGCGCGGTCGCTGCCTGTGAGGAGGCGCACGACGCTTACAGTGTACGATCCGGCTGCTAAGCTGCTCAGGTCCCGATAGCCTCCGAGATTAGTAATTCCTGAATCCACGACGGCAGTCATCTCTCCAGATTGTCTGATGACGACCAGTGCTCCTGGAATTCCCGTTCTCCAACCCAGACTCAAAGCCGCAGCAGCTCCCGTGCTGTCCGCCACAACGTGAATGACGGGACTGACTGCACGTCTCGTAGGTGCGTCAAGGGCGACGTTTTGATTGAGACAGGAAAGAAGGATGAGCAGCAGCGCTCCAAGTAGCGTCACGTGGCGATGATCCAATCCACGAGGCCGCAAAGGCGTGAGGACGGTCCCTCGCGGGACCGTCCTCTGCTTCGGTGGAAATAGGATTGACAGCACTCAGATGTAGCACTGACAACATCCACCGAGGCACTTCCCTCCTGGGCCGCCCGGGTGAACTACCAGACAGTTGTTGTCACATTCCAGCTGCGACGAACACGCACCTAGCCACTCCCACCCGTCGTTGTTACACGGCGCTGGGTCAGCGCGGACCGTGGACGCTCCGAATGCAAGCGCTGCCATGATAGCAGCGGCATACAAAAGCGTACCAATTCCTTTCGCCTTCTTGGCCATAGACCCTCCGTGGTGCAACGTGCCAGCGCGGCCTTCCTCCGTCCAGCATTAGGCAGGAGCGCTCAGGCGTACACTGGCGACGAACTTCAACGTAGAGTCGCTCTCCGGCTGCTATCACTGCGGAAGACGAATCGCAGAACGGAATCGCGCGCAGCGGGACTTGGGATCTGCCCAAGCCGAGCGTACATGACTACTCCGCTGTCACCGAGCACCACCGTCTGAGGAACTGCGGCGGCACGAAAGAGCTTCCGAGTACGCCGATCGCGCAAGGCGACGACCGGCACGTGAATGCCGTAGCTCTCCAGATACTTTGGAATCGTCTCAGCTGAATCCACCGCAATCGCCACCACGCTCACTCGCCTGGCTGCGGAGTCCCGTGTCGCCTGGACGATGTTCCGCCAAGCTGGCATCGTCGCTCGGCAATAGGGACATTCCTTAGTGAGGTAGAGGAGGATCTGGCGGCCTTGTCCCACCTCGCCGATGGAAAGCGAGTCGCCCAGTACTGTGGCCGTTCGCAAAGCTGGAACGGCATCTCCCACATTGAGCACACCTAAGTGGGAGCGGACTCTCACGAACTCGCGCGCAAGCTGGCGATAGCGTTGCCCCAAGATCACCAGGAGCACGACGGCCGCGAACAGGGCGACCTGCGAGAGTCGGACGAGCCAACGAGAGGAGAACATGGTTCCTCCGGGCTTGGCGATGATCAGGTCAGTCGCTGCTGCTTCGCCGACTGATACGCGTCATCGTCCGTGAATCGCCTAGTCAGGATGCAGCACGTCGCCTTCGTTCGCAAGTGCCCCTTGGATCATTAGAATACCTTAAGAATCGCCCTAGGCTTGCCCGAACCGAGGGCGCATAACGCCGAGTGTACTATGAAGTTGTAGGCGATCACCATGGCCGCGGCACTCGCAAGAGCATAACGAGGGGTCGTGCGGAGAAATCGCGTACAAAATCGCCGCGACGACTCGGCGCGTGATCAGGACCACCCCGATACCAACCACGATGCCGATGGCGACGATCCGCGCCGCCGTTGCCACGACGAGCGCCACGGTGCCCTGACTCGCCGCGCCGAGTGCCACGAATGCCGAGCTCGCGAGTGCGTTCACGTACCGCGTACGCCAAGGCGCTGTATACACCGACACCGGCGACGATCGTTGCGAGCACCGCGAAGGCGGTGAAGAGCATCGCGCTGGGTGCGGAGCCGCTAACCACGCTCGCCGTCGTGCCGATTAACGCTCCGTTCGGTCTTCGCTATTGAACTCTCCGGCCGGGGACAGCCATCCCTAG
>DASXPH010000079.1:0-4532 GCA_036493735.1 Gemmatimonadaceae bacterium | reverse complement strand
GCACGCCTCGAGGAAGTCGTCACGACCGCCACCGGTGAGCAGTCGCGCCGCGAGATGGGCAACGTTGTCGCGACGGTGAAGGCGGACTCGGTCGCTCAGGTCGCACCGATCACCACCGCGACGCAGCTGCTGCAGGCGCGCACCGCTGGTGTTCAGGTCATTCAGGGCCAGGGCGTCACCGGCTCCTCGGCCTCGATTCGTATTCGCGGCACTGGATCGCTGTCGCAGTCGAACGAGCCGTTGATCGTCGTGGACGGCATTCGTTACGACAACAGCAATGAGCCCGGCAACACGAGCGCCGGCGTGCGCATCAACCGCTTCACGATCAATCCCGACGACATCGAGTCGGTGGACATCATCAAGGGCCCGTCGGCGTCGGCTTTGTATGGCACGGCGGCGGCGAACGGTGTCATCGTCATCAAGACGAAGCGCGGCACGGCGAGCGCACCCCGCTGGTCGGCCTTCGGCGAGGGTGGCGTCACGTCGATGCCGAACGGCAAATACCCGGCGAACTACTGGAGTTGGGGCCGCAACATCGGCGCTGGCGGCGTGCTAGGGACGACCGCCATTCACTGTACTGTTGCGAACGCCGCGCTGGGCGCGTGCAAGATCGACAGCCTCACGAGCTTCAACCCGTGGACGAACCCGCTCTCTGATCCGTATGCCAACGGCCCGCGTGGCGAGGGTGGCGTCCAGGTTTCCGGCGGCAACGACGTCGTGAAATATTTCATGAGCGTGGACCGCGAGGACGAGACAGGCCCGTACAAGATGCCGGGGCCGGAGATCGACCGCATCACGACCGCGCGCTTCGGCGTTGCGCCACGGCCCGATCAGATCCGTCCCAATCGTCTCAAGAACACGTCGCTCCGCGGCTCGTTCAATTTCCCGATCGGCCGGAACGCGAACCTCGACATCTCGACGAGCTACGCCGATCGCGACCTGACGACGCCATTCGACGGCACCTTCTTCGCCGGTCTCTCGAACCAGCTCTACTCGGCACCGGGCTACAAGACGGCGACGAACGGAACGGCGCGCGAATACGTCGGCGACATCTACTCGGTGAACCAGCGCCTGACGCTGGAGCGCTTCACGGGCAGCGGCGCGTTCAACTGGTCGCCGATCACCTGGCTGCAGCTTACGGCCGAGGGCGGCCTCGACAACGGCAATTCGAACAACTATCAGATTCAGCTGCCAGGCGAAGGAACGGTGAACGGCTCCGCCTGGGGCCCGACGTCGCAGCAGGGCTTCTCCGGCAAGGACATCAACCGCACGAACAACCTGCAATACACCGCGACCTTCCGAGGCGCGGCGACGCGGCGGCTGCCGTGGGATCTGAACTCGCAGACGACGGTCGGTTTCCAGTGGTTCAAGACGGGTTCGTACCTACTGTTCGGCGAAGGCTACGGCCTCGCGCTCGGCAGTTCGACGCCTAACGCAGCACAGCAACGTCTCGCCTCGGAGACGACGACCGAGAACAAGACCTACGGTGCGTTCCTCTCGGAGCAGCTGAGCTATAACGATCGGTTGTTCCTGACGGTGAGCGCGCGCGAAGATCAGAACTCCGCGTTTGGCCGCAACGTCGGCACCACGGTCTATCCGAGCGCGAACGCGTCGTACGTCATCTCGGAGGAGCCCTGGTTCCCGAAGATGCCAGTGCTCGACAAGCTGCGTCTCCGTAGCTCCGTCGGTCAGGCGGGACTGCAGCCGACCTCCACGGCCGCCTTGCAGTTCCTCGCCGCGCAGACGTACCCGATCGGCGCGCAGGAAATTCCGGGCGAGTTCATCAGCTCCATCGGCAATCCGGCCCTCAAGCCCGAGATCACGACCGAGTACGAGGGCGGTTTCGACGCCGGAATGCTCAACGACCGGCTGAACATCGAGTTCACGCTCTTCAACAAGATCAGCCGCAACCAGCTCTTCCAGGCGACTCTGCCGCCGTCCTTTGGCGTTGGCGCGAACCAGTGGGTCAACATCGCTCGCGTCATGAACCGTGGCGTCGAGCTCTCGGCTGATGCACAAGTTCTCAACATGCGCCAGCTGTCGTGGAACATCCACGTCAACGGGTCGCACATCAAGAACAAGCTCGTCGACATCGGCCAGTACTCGCTGCCGACGCCGCAGGGCGTACGTCAGGTCGTGGGCTATCCGCTCAACGGCCTTTGGGATCGCCCGTACACGTACAACGATGCGAATGGTGACGGCATCATCGTCCCGTCGGAGATCACGCTCGCGTCGCAGGACGCCTATCGCGGTTCGACACTGCCGGAGTACGAAGGTGGCCTGTCGAACACCTTTGGCTTCTTGAACGGCGCGTTCCAGTTCAACTCGCTGATCGACTACCGCGGCAAGTTCTGGAACTCGTACACCATCGGCTCGAACCGCGGGGTATCGGCGGGCAACGCGCCGGAGGTGAACGTGCCGGGGTGGAGTCTCGCCGATCAGGCCGCAGCGGTTGCGGCCGGCAGTGCCGCACTTCGCAATACCCGCTGGGGAATCTTCAAGCCTAACGACTTCGTCCGGCTTCGCGAGCTGTCGCTCTCGTACAAGCTTCCCGACCACTTCGTCCAGCGTTACGCTCGTGTGAAGGGGGCCCAGCTCGTTTTCAGCGGCCGCAACCTCGGCGTGATCTGGACGAAGTATCCGGGCGTCGATCCCGAGGCGAACCGCTCCGTCAACAACACCGGCGGCGGCAACGATGACCTCGGCACGGCCCCAGTCATTCGCTACTGGATCACCCGCCTCAACCTGAACTTCTGAGCTCGCCCACCCACTTACATACCTGGACGAGAGCATTCTATGAACATTCGCTCAACAATGGTGCGCGCCGCGGGCGCTGCAATGCTCGCGGGCACCATCGGTATCGGAGCTTGCACACACAGTGAGCTCCTCGGCGTGCAGACGCCGGACATCATCGACGTTTCGGTGGAGCAGAGTGCCGCCGGCGCACAGACGTTCCGCGTCGCCGCCCTCGGTAACTTCGCGCGCTTCATCGGCGGAGACCTTAACGGCAGCTCGCCGCTCGGGTTGAACCTCACGGGCGGCATGCTCGCCGACGAGATCTTCTCGGCGCGCGCCGGCACCGAGCCGATGGACAATCGCAACATCAACCCGAACTCGTTCCCGATCGACACGTGGACGCAGGTCGGCAACACGTACACGCGTCTCGTGCGTGCGATCAATCTGCTGACGAAGTTTCCTCCGAGCTCAGGTGCCAGCGATCAGCTGGCCGAGCTGCACGCGATGGAGGGATACGTCTTCACGATCGTCGCCGAGGATTACTGCAGCGGCGTGCCTTTCTGGGACGGTGTCGAGCAGACGAACATCAACACCGTCACGCTCACCACCCAGCAGATGTATGACCGCGCGAAGGCGCAATTCGACAGTGCCCTCGCGCTCGCGACAGCCGGGTCGAACATCCAGTATTTCTCGCTAGTCGGTGAGGCCCGGATGTACGTGGATGTGAACGACTATGCCACCGCGGCGACGAAGACGGCGACCGTACCGACGAACTTCGTGTACAACGCCCAGTTCTCGAAGCTCACGACCGGCATGGTGAACGCGATCTACGACTGGATGCTCGGCACGCGGAACTTCGGCGCGTCGGACAAGGAAGGCACGAACGGCCTCGATTTCGTGACTGGTCGGGATGCTCGCATCCTCATCGATCCGAAGACCGGTCGCGGCCAGGACGGCACGCCGACCGTTACGCTCAATCAGTATCCTTCGACCGACGCTGTCGTGCCGGTGGCGACGGGCATCGAGGCACGACTGATCGAGGCCGAGAATCAGCTGAAGACGGGCGGTGCCTGGCTCGCGACGCTCAATGCATTGCGTGCGGCTCCGCACACGTACGGCCAGGTGTCGACGACGGCGACGTCGTTGGCGCCGCTGGTCGATCCAGTCACGCCGGCGGCGGAGCAGGACATGTTGTTCCGTGAGCGCGCGTTCTGGATGTACATGACGGCGCACCGCCTCGGCGACATGCGTCGGCTCATTCGCCAGTATGGCCGCACGCAGGACAAGGTCTTCCCGACGGGCAGCTACTTCAAGGGCGGAACGTACGGCTCGGACGTTACGCTCGTCCCGTCGCAGACGGAGACGAACAATCCGAAGTGGCAGGCGTGCACCGATCGGAATCCGTGAGTGGTGGCTAGTGGCTGGTGGCTGGTGGTTGGTGGCTGGGAAAAAAGGAAAGCCGGCGAGTTGTGCTCGCCGGCCATCCGAATTCACCAACCACTAGCCACCAAACACCAACCACTAGCCACCAACCACTAGCCACCAACCACCAGCCCGCTGGCTTCGGGAAATTTTCTCGATTGACGACGAAACGAGCAGATCACACATTGGCGACGCGTTCGGGAGATCGGTCAATACCTGGACGTGAGGTCTTCGTGGGACGCCATTCGAAGACAGCTCGGCAGTAGTTCGGCACTGGCCGAGAAAGTTGTGAGGTCGCTGGACACAACTGATTTGCTCTCCGTACAAGAGCACCTGAGTCGGGACCGTACGACAAGGGTAAGGGAAGTCGATCA
>DASXPH010000078.1:0-3622 GCA_036493735.1 Gemmatimonadaceae bacterium | reverse complement strand
ATGCCTAACGCGAACTTCACCACGCGCTCCTCGACGCTCGCCCAGTGGCGCGTCCATTCGTCGGCGATGGGGACGAGGACGTCGCCCTCGACGCGGCGGATGGTGAAGCCGACGCGCTCCAGCAGACGGGTGAGCGAGCGGATCGTGAACCCGTAGCGATACGGGAAGGTCAGGAGGTTGTTGTGGGCGAGCGCGAGACGGGCCATCGCGCCCGTCAGGGGACGCGTCATCCCGCGCCGCAACCTCGCGTAGAACTCACCGTTAGGCACGCGGACGACGAACACGCCCCCAGGTTGCAGCAGGCGCCAGGCCGCGTTGGCGGTCGCCCGCGGGTCAGGGAGCTGGTCGAAAGTGTTCCAGATGGCGATCGCGTCTACCGGGTGCTGCCTGACGAGCGACTCGAGATCGCCGTCGTGCACCGTGAAGCCCAGCGACCGCGTGAACGCGTTGATCTCCGAGTTGACGTCTACCCCCTCGAAGTGCACGCCGACATCGCGCGCCGCGGCGAGAAAGGCGCCCACGTAGCTCCCGACCTCGAGCCCGGAGCCGCGTTTGCCGAGGACACGGAGCAAGCGCGCCGCCTGGGCTCGATAGGCGGGGAGCTGGGTGTCGTGCAGCCCGTGGAGAAATTCGGGCGAGGGCGTCGCGTCGGCGTAGATGGAGTCGAGCTCGTACGCGCGCTCGATGGGGTTGCGGTACACGAGCCCGCAGCGCGCGCACTCGACGAGGCGGAGGGGAGGATGCTCGGAGAAAGCGACGCGATCCATGAGCCGTTCCGTCGGCGTCGCTGGGCGCAGCCGATTGCCATGGAATTCCCACAGCAGCTCGACCTCACGCCGCATCGCCTCGCTATCGGCGACTTCGATAGCATTCTTGCTGCCGCAGGCGATGCAGGCGGTGAGCTCGTAGGCGGGGGATTTCGTCTCCACTCCGGCGATAAATGCACCATTCAGGCCCGGGGTGGCCGGCCTAGATCCCAAATCGTAGAGGACCAGTCGCCTACGGAATCTTCCAGAACTCCACCTGATTCTGATCGAACCTCGGAATCGCCAGCACGCCGCGCTTGCTGTCGACGCCGATGTCGGCGGGGGCGCTGACGCCGGTTACGAGTCTGCTCAATTTCCCGTCCTTCACGACGTTGACCGTCGAATCCCCCCAGCTCGAGACGAGGATGCGACCGTCGCGCAGCACCTCGATGCCGTCATACTGGCCCGGGCCGTCCACGAGCTTCGTCGGCGCCTTCCCGGGCGTCCACGTCTGCACATCCTTGCCGCCGAAGGGCGCGAGCAGGAAGCGGGAGTTGGTTGCGTCCCAGGTGATGCCGTTAGGATTCTCTAACGAGTCGCCCGTCGCCGCTTCCGTCACCTTGTCGCCGTTGAGCGAGATGCGGAAGATCCGGTTCACCCCTGGGTGCGTCATCGCGCCCTTCGGATCGAACATGATGCCCGTATCGGTGACATAGATCGCGCTGTCGGCGCCGACGGCCACATCATTCAAAAAGGTCGCCTTCTGCGCCTTGAGCGAAATTGTTTTCAAAGGCTTGCCGGTGCGCTTGTCGAAGACGTGGACGACGTCGATGTCCGCGACCCAGAGCTGATCAGCCGTCGTCGCAATCCCCTTCGGCGCATCCAGCTTGACGCCATTCTTCCCGCCCTCGGCGAACATCGTCATCGTCGTCGTGCTCTCGGCCGGCACCCTGACGATGTAGCCATTGCCGTCGTGTTGCGACGGATTGCCGTTGATGTTCGACACGAACCACACGTCGAGATCGGCGTCGTAGTGCGCGGACTCGGGGGTCTTCATCTGCGCGAGGACACCGAGCTTGTGCGCGGAGTCGGCGGCGCTCGCGCCCTGGCCGGCCTGGGCATTGGCGGCCGGCTTGGTCGTGTCCTGCGGCGGCGCCTTCTCGGTCTTGCAGGCGGCGAGCGCGGCGAGTGTGACGAGCGAAACAACAACGCGAGACATCGACAGAGTTCGAGTCATGGCATCGGTGGGGTGAGTGGACGGAAACAAAATAGTTCAGACTGGTGGTTGGTGGTTGGTGGTTGGTGGCTGGTGACTAGTGGATTCGGATAGCCGGCGCTCCGCGCCGGCAGTCCTTTCTTCGCCAACCACCAGCCACCAATCACCAACCACTGCTCTATTGCATTCGGTTTTTATTCGGTATAACTTCGCTTCCCGTTGGATGGAGGTCGGCCGATGTCGAGCGGAGCGAAGACGGGCGGGAAGCCGGGTCGAGGTGAAGGAGTATTCGACCTGGCGTCCTACGCTCCTGTCGCCGAGCGAATCACGTTGTTCTATCGGGCGTTCCCGCGCGGCAGGATCATCACGGAGCTGATGAGCCGCACGGAGCGCGACGTGGTCTTTCGCGCGCTGGTGTACCGGGACGCGGCGGACGGCGACGCCGCGGCGACGGGATGGGCCGCTGAGCGCGAGGGCGACGGCGAGATCAACACCGTCGCCTGCCTGGAGAACACGGAGACCTCCGCGATCGGCCGGGCGCTGGCGAACCTCGGCTTCACCGCCTCGCGCGAGCGGCCGAGTGCGGAGGAGATGGCGAAGGTCTCCCGCCGCCGCGCCATGCTCGTTCGGGAACCCGCAAATCCAGAGTTACAGCACCGAGCCGACGACGTACTCGACGTGCTGGCGTTGCTCCGGGTCGCCGCACGCCTTGGCGTCAGGCAGCGGCGCGTTCAGCGCCTCCGTGAACGCATCATCGCGTCGTCCACCTCCGCGGATGTCGTCGACCGCTTAGCGGATCTGCTCAGACGCTGGAACGAGAAGCGTCGCCGAGAGCTCCTTGGACGCGACCGAAACGGCTGACGTCCAGCCGGTGCATACACTCCGGAACTACACCAGTAGAGGGGCACATGACGAAAGCCGCCGAGGAGTGGACGCAGCACTATGGAAGAACGCGGAGGCAACGAGTGGTCCGGCATCAGCGATCGTGCGTTGGTGGATGCTTTACGAGCAGGACAAAGCGAAGCGGTCGATGAGCTCATACGCCGGTTCGAGCCGCTGGTCGCGCGGTACGCGCAACTCTTAGGCATCCCACTGAGTGACCGTGGGCATTGGATAGGAGAACTGCTCTACGAGGTCGCCATGACGTTGAGTCGTGCACGTGTTACACCGCCACGGCATCTGGGGGCTTACATCGCCGGCGCATGCAACATGAAGGCGCGACGACAGCGCGTCGTGGAATTGAAGTATCAACAGCGTCTCGGCGCGGCGGCGGAGCGCATCGCTGGGAGCGACGAAGCGGCGGTGATCGGGCTATGCTCCGAGGACGCACTTCGTTCAGCGCAGGATCCGCTCGTCGAGTCGGCCCCATTGTCTCCGCTGCTTCAGCGATTGGTGAGCGCATTCGCAGAGACTATCACTCCAGACGAGCAGCGATTGCTCGAGTATCTGGCGAACCAGATTTCGTACACGACCATCGCCTGGTGGCTTGGTCTCACGCGCCCGGCGGCGGTGAGTCGCATTCAGAGATTGCGCGGCCGGCTCGTTCGCGCGGCGGTGAGCTTCGGCTCGTCGCTGAATCACGATGACCGCACAGAACTCGTCCGCTTTCTGCGCCGCACGGGATCAGTGAGCAACGAGCAAATCGCGCAGGTGCAGGGGG
>DASXPH010000077.1:0-8750 GCA_036493735.1 Gemmatimonadaceae bacterium | reverse complement strand
CACCGTCTGCGACCATCGCACCGTCTGCCCCTGGTGCCGTCCCTCGAACACGACGCGCGTGCTGCCGTGACCCGCATAACGAGCGAGCAGCACCAGGTCCTGTCCGGCGAACAGGTCGACGGGTTGCTGCGGGAGAACATTCGCGAGACGAACGTCGCCGTCGGTGTGCACGCGAACGTCGGTGAGCACCGGGTCGGCGATGCGACTGGCGACGAGACTCACCGCGCGCTCCACCGATTCGTCCGGACGGACGAACTGCGCCGTGCCACGGCCCTGGAGCGCCAACTGCTCGAGGAGCGTGACGTTGACGTCGGCGCCGACGCCGAAGGTGAACAGCCGCGCGCCGCCCCGCTCGCGATTGGCTTCGTCGGCGATGCGGCCCGGGTCACGCTCGCCCACCGTCGGCTCGCCATCCGTAATGAACAGCACGACCGCCAGCCGCTCGCTCGCGTCGCGTCCGCGCTCCGCGCCCAACGCTTCGTGGAGCGCGCCGGAGATGTTGGTCGATCCCTGCGCCTCGAGCGCGTCGAGGTACCGCTCGCCCGCTCGGACATTCTCGGCGGACGCCTGGACGAACTCATCACGGAAGGTATGTACATCTGATGAAAAGTCGATCAACCGAAAGCGATCCGCGGTTCGTAAAGAATGCAGCAGCTGCCGCCCCGCGGCGCGGGCCTGCTCCATCTTGGGGCCATTCATCGAGCCGGAGATATCGAGCACGAGCGTCACGTCGCGCGGCGTCGGCTCCGCCTTGCCTAACGACGACGGTGGCGCGAGCGAGATCAGCGCGAAGCCATCCTCACCGCCAGGTGCGTTCGCCAGTACGCTGATCGCCGCCTCGTCACGCAGTCGGAGCGGCAGCAGCAGCGTCAGATCGCCGGCATCGCCGCGCACGCCGACGTGGCGCACGTTGCCGTCGTCCGCGACCTCGAGGTAGTGCGTCGGCGAGTATGGCGTGCCAAGCTCCGGCGTTCTTCCGTATGTGAGCTCGAACGTCGTCCGCCCCGGGTTATTTCCTGACCCCTCGGCGATTGGACCTACTGGACTATGCGCGCCACGGAAGTAATCCACCCGCACCGCGTCCCCCTCACGCTCGGCCACCATCTGGAAGCGGACGACGACACGCTTCTCCTCTCCTGGGTTGATCGGGAAGATCCGCGCGCGCAGCAGCCCATAGCCCATCCACTCGACGAGCGCCGGGTCGCGTTGCCGCCGCACGATTTCCTCGTAGATGCGCCGAGCATCCGTCGCCGACATCGTCTCACCGCCGACGAGCTCACCGTCGATCGAGAGCTTGAGGTCCTGGAACGCCGCGCCCTTGGGCAGCGGGAACATGTAGTCCGCCTCCCCGACGCGGCCGCCACGGTTTACAAAACGCTCATCGACTTCATAGCGCACGACGCGCGACGCGCCATTCCCAACGAGCTCCGCGTGGACGTCGCTCTGGACTCGCACGACCTGCGCGTTGCAGGGGACCGTCTGTACCGGCGGCCTCACCCGATCGTTCGGCATCGGGTCGGCAATGGGCATCGCCGGCATGAAGCACGTCCTCGGCGTGACCCAGCCCTGGGCGCGTGCGAGCGTGGGTATCATCGCTAGAAGCATCACATACAAAACGCGGCGCATTGTGTCTCCCCTGTTGAGGTTCTCATAAGGGAGACGTCACTGGCGCCGCTGTTTGCACATGTGGGGCGTGGAGCGTGATGCGTGGCGCGTGATGCGAACTTCTGACTCCTCGAAGCGGTCAGCTTGACCTGCCAAGCGCGCCACGCCACGCCACGCCACGCGCCACGCATCACGCCCCACTCATCACGCTCAACGCTCTACGCGCTGTACTCGATCGTCCAACTCGCGCATCATCCTTACAAACTTTCCCGCCACGTCCGGATCGAACTCGGTCCCCGAGCGCTCTTCGAGATACGACAACACCCGCGCCGACTCCCAGGCACCGCGATATGGACGGTTCGTGCGCAACGCGTCGTACACGTCACATACGTGAACGAGAACGCTCGCCGGATGACAGGAGCGATGGTAATGGCAGTGCGGATAGCCGCCGCCGTCGATCATGATGTGATGCTCGTACGCGACTGCCGCCGCGAGGTCGAGCTCGCGGTCACTCGTCAGGATCAGCCGCGCGCCGTCGGCCGGGTGACGCTGCATGACGGCGCGCTCGTCGTCCGTCAGCTTGCCCGCCTTGTTCAGAATGTCCGGCGGAACGCGCACCTTGCCGAGGTCGTGCAGCAACCCCGCGACGCCGAAGGTCCGCACCTCGCGCGGGCCGAGTCCCATGTACTCCGCCAGCGCCATCGTCAACACTGAGACGTTCAATGAATGTGTCGTCGTGTATTCGTCGAACTGGCGCAGCTCGAGAAGGGGCATGAGCATCCGCTGCTCGCCGTGCATCGCGAGCGAGAGCGACCGCACCACGGCTTCCGCTTCGGCGAGCGGCAGCATGCCATGCTCGCCCACTTCGCCGTGCATCCACTGCACCGCCGCCGCTTCTTCTTCAAGCGAGAAGGCGATTGTAGCTGTTCGCACCTCTGGCTCGACGGGCTGGCTCAGTGATTTGGCCTCGCCGCGCACGCCGATCGCGCCGAACTTGATCGACGTCGGTCGCGTCATGCGCTGCTCGCTGCTGTCGATCGCGGCCAGCGTCAGGCGCGCGAGCACCTGCTCGAGAAACTCCTCGTACTCCTCACGCGTGACGTCGGGCTCGAACTCGAGCCGCTGGATTCCCGCGTCGGCGAGTCGCATCGCCCACTCCCATTCGCGGAGATCGCGCAGGGAGAGCTGGCCGTACACCGTCTCTTCGCCGAGGAAGGAGAACTGCGGCTTCGGGTTGTCCTTCTGGAGCTCGCGGAGCGCCTCGAACGAGCGATCCACCGCGCGCTGCCGCGCGGGATGCTTGTCGTTGTACAGCGCCATCGTCGACAGCGCCTGCGCGAAGGACGTTAGAAATCGAAATGGGTCAGGCACTATACGCTCCCGCTTAACACTGGATCCGGTCTTTGACCGCGGAGGGCGCGACAGGCTGCCCCTTAATCGCGTTTCGCACCTCGGGAATCCGGCTCTTCGTCGCCAAGCCGATGACTTCCTGCGCTTCCGGATCCTGGCGCCAGGCGGAGCAGATCGCGGTGATCGCGGCGAGCGTTTCGGGGGTCGTCGGGAGAAGCTTTCGCCGGCGGAGCAGCGCGGAGCGCGTCGTGGCGCGGTCGATGAGCCAGCGGAGGGTGTCCGGCGTTCGGACCGTCGCGACGGCGCGGATGCCTAACGCGCGGAGCGACGAGTCCAGCTCGCCCCGTTCGACGCGTCCGCGGATGAGCGAGATGCCTTCGCGCGGGCAGCGCTCGTTCGCGGCGGTGAGGGCGAGGTACACGATGCGGCCGTCGCTGTCGGCGAGGCCAGCGAGGATCGCCTCGTCGCGCTTCGCGCTTCGGATCAGCAGCTTCACCGCCTCGCGGCGCACTGGCGCGTCGTCGTGACGCAGGAAGCGGCGCAGATCGATCTCCGGGGGGAGCGGCATCTCCGGCGTCAACACGCGACCAAGCAAGACGAGCAGCTCACGTTGCGGCACGGCGCGGCCGCCGCCCTGGGTCGCCTCCGCCAGCCGGCGGGCCGTGGGCGACACCGCCTTCGCGCCGAAGCTCCCGACGAGGTCGTAAAGACGCTCCCGCGCCTTGGCGTCGGAGCATTCCTCGGCCGCCTCGAGGAGCATCGGCGCGATCGCGACGCCAACGAGCCTAACGAGTCGCTCGACGACGGCGAGGTCGACGCGGTCGCCCCGCAGGAGACGCCGGTACGTCCCGTCGGTGTCGAGGTGCTTCAATACCGCGTCCACCATCTCGCGGTCGGGGGCCCCGTCGAGCAGGTCGAACAGACGCGCGGCCTGTCCGTCCTGAGATAGCCGATCGATGGCGCGCCAGACGGTCGGCCCCATGGCGCCCAGCTCGAGCGCCATCTGCACGATGCGATCCGGTTCGCAGTTCCCCCCTGCCGTATCAGCCGCGTTAGGCAGAGCGACGACGTTGAGCCCTCCACCGTTAGGCAACGCGCCACGCGATGCCTGCTCGAGCACCGCCCGGTAGGCGTCGGGATTCGGATCGGCGAGCGACCACTGGCCCACGAGTCTCCCCACCGCTTCGCGCAGGCTCCGATCGGCGACGGCACGCTGGCTCTCGCCCGGCGCCTCGGCGTGACGCGCCATCTTCGAGAGCACGCGGATCATCGAATGCGACACCGTCTGCTTCTCGGCCGTCGCCGCCGCCTTCACGAGGTCGACGACGGCGTCCGCGGACATCCCTTGCGACGCGTCGAGCACGAAGCGGCGGCGCTGCGCCGAGTCACCGCCCATGTCCAGCAGGCGGGCGAGCGTCTCCGGACGCAGCGCGCCAACCATTCGGGAGATGCGATGCTGGAGCGCCGCCGACTCCCCGGAAGCGCCCGCGGTGTCACCCGCCTTGAGCTCGTTCGCGATCTGCAGCATGTAACCGACGATCACCTGATCGTACGCCTGCTCGCGCTGGTGCTCGTCGATGGCGCGGGCTACGACCGCGGGCTCGAGGGGCGTCGAGTCGTCGCTCGTGCTGTCCGCCGCGAGCGCGGCGCGAGCCAGGCCGACCCACAGCTGCGCCGCGCGCCCAGCGCCCATCTGATTCTCCTTCGGCTTCTCGGCGTCGTTGTCGAGGAGCTCGAGGCGGTCATACGTCAGCGGGAAGAGCCGGACATGATCCCATCGGCCCAGGAGCTGGTCGGTCATCAAGCCGAGTGGTTGCTCCATCCGACCGGCGTCCATGGCCACCGTCGCGAGCACGCTGGCGATCTCGGCACGCTCCACCCCCCGCGTGAACTTCAACGCGCCGAGGTGATGGCGGTGAAGCTTCTGGGCGAGCTCCTGGAGGAGTGGATGCCCGGGATCCGTGGCGACGCCCTCGATCACGAGCTGGCGTCGCGCGACGCCGATGGAGAGCGCCGGCCGTTCGACGAGCAGACCCCAGAGCTTTCGTGCGACGTTGTCGACCGCTCCCTCGAGCAATGGATGGCCCGGCGGGTAGATCGCGTGCTTGTGCATCGCGATGGAGAGCTCGACGAGAAAGTCCGCGAGGTCCCGGGCGAGCATCGCCGCGCTCCCACCCGCACCCTCACTCGCGCTACCACTCGGCGCGGCCGGAGCGGCGCCTTGCCCAGTCTTTGGGTCAGGAGCGGGAGTGGGGACGGAGCTCACGTGCTCGAGAGGGGATTCGTGGGGCGTGCGCGTTGTGACCGAGCGAGGTCGAGACCGGCCTATGTCGGGGGGCGGCGGGGAGCCCACATGATTCAGCTGTTTGACGAACCAGGGCGTGGGGCGTGACGCGTGGAGCGTGGAGCGTGGGCGATGGGCGATGGGCGATGGAGCTATGAGCGGCGAGGGGTCAGCGCGCCACGCTCCACGCGCAACCCTCCACGCGCCGTGGCACCACCATTGCGCCCTCAGCAGCGACTCATTCGGAGCGGGTTATGGCGGACGAGAGCAAACAGCGACTCCACCAGGATGTCGGGCACGGGGTCAGATTGGGCGATGATCAGGGGACGCGGGTTGGCTCGCCGACTCCTGGAGCGGGAAAGAAGACCGGCGCCGGGTCCGAAGCGACCGAAGGGATGCATTCCGCCGACGGCGAGCGCGCCGAGGGAAGTCATGACACCGAGCATCGCAGCCAGTACGGCGGTGGCTCGCGACCGGAAGACGACACCAGCAAGTAAACGAGAACGGTCCTTTTGGGGAGAAAACCGAGATTGCAAGTGAACCTGAATAGTTGCGCGACGCATCGCCTTGGTCGGTGCGTCGCGTTGGCCGTTGCCCTGGGCGTGACGGTATTCGCGGCGCGACCACTGCGCGCGCAGACGCCGGGCATTCGATTCTTCGGCGCGATCGGCGGCGGCTTCGGCAAGTCCGGGCCCGCTCAGTCGCTTGGCCAGGACCAGTACTCCGGTCCCACCGGCGACGTCATCCTCGGCTACGCGCTCACGACGCGCGGCGTCCTCGGCCTGGACGCGTCAGGATTTCACAAAGACACGCCATTTGGTTCGTCGCGCACCATCTTCGGCACCGTGACTCTGCTCGGTTATCCGTTCGGCTCTCTGCTCACCAATCTGTTCTTTCAGGGGGGTGTTGGCGTCGGAAACGGAAATTTTCCTATGCACACGAGTAGTTCGACGGTGGCTCAGGTGGACTTCACGCATCCGGCCCTCCTGGTCGCGCTGGGATACGACATTCCCGTCGTCTGCCCGGTCTGGATAACACCCTTCTTCCAGAGCTACGGGACTTTCGGCGGCCATAAGATCACAGCCGTCGGTAATGTTCATGAATCGGCCAATGTCGTGCTCTATCACGTCGGCCTCAGACTGACCTACTCGCACCCTGGAGCGGCCGGCCAGTGCCGCCACCGGGCCCCCGCGCTGACGGAGTGACGCGGCGTTGAGCGTGGCGCGTGGCGCGTGGCGCGTGGCGCAGCGACTGTATAGACACTAGCAAACACTAAACGCCAGTCGGTCGTATCGACTGCAACGTCGTCGCGACACTGCAGCGCTCAGTGGCTCGCAGGCAACGGTGATCTGCGTGCGGCGCTCCGCAATGCTCTTACAGGGAACGCGGAGGGCCGAGTAGCGAGGAGTCAGCGCGCCACGCTCCACGCGCCACGCGTCACGCTGCCGGCGCGCCACGCGCCACGCGCCACGCACATTGTCCGATTCGCGAGTTTGAACGTCGCGTCGGTGACCAGCAGCCGAACACCAAAAGCATCGACCGTACCAATTGACGCACGCACGCGCGGCTTCACGCGAGCGTCCTCGTCGCGTGCAAACGAAAACTCGACGCGTGCTCTTGCGTTGAGCGAACACGACGAACATTTCTCGGCTGTTCGATCGCGGTGGCACGCCAATTTCCTTATGCGCATGTGCAGAGCGGTTGATTTGAACTCGTTGTTGTCCGCGCGGCGACTGCAGCGCCTGTTCGGGAGAGACAAGGAGCTTCGAACCACCACAAAGGTGCGACACTAATCCGGCTGTATCATGCGCTCCCGTTTCTCGAACCCGAATATCCCTCGCAGCGTGTCGTATGCCGCTGCGGCAGCGGCCATCTTCGGGTGCGCGCAAGCATCACAGTCGGGCCTGTCGAACACGAAGCCGACCGTTGCCACTGCGGGTTACTACAGCTTCGCCGACAACAGCGCCCGTCCGCTGGTCACCGCGCACACTGTTTCATTCGCGCTCGATCGTATCGATCAGCACGACCTGCCTCTCGATCACACCTATCGGCACGCCGGTACCGGACGCGGTGTCACCGTGTACGTGTTCGACGGCGGCGTCTCCCTGGATCATCCGGAGCTCGCCGGCCGCGTGCGTCGCGGTTACACCGCATTCCCTGAAGATCCGGCCATCTGCAACGCCCACGGGACCGCGGTCGCCGGCGCGATCGCGGGCAAAACGCTCGGCGTCGCTCCGGAAGCCGAGATCGTCGACGTGAAGATGGTGCAGTGCGAGAAGCTCCGCGGCACCATTCGTGGAATCGTCGAAGGCGCTCGTTGGGCAATCGATGATCACAAGAAACATCCGGGTACGCCGGCTGTCGCGAACTGGTCGTTCATCGCCGACACCGCCGCGCGCATTCCGGCTCTCGATAGTGCAGTCACCGCGCTGCGCGCCGCGGGCGTTCCGGTCGTCGTCTCGGCTGGCAACGTTGACGTGAACGCGTGTCGCATCTCCCCGGGGAACGCCGACGGTACGATCGTGGTGGGCGCGTCCGCGCTCGTTCGCGATCCGCACAGTGACGCCGATCCCATCGATCGGCGCGCGCCGGGCACGGCCTGGGGCCCCTGCGTCGACCTGTACGCGCCGGGTGATTCGGTTCTGCTGCCGAGCCTCGACCGCGACATGTCGCCGACGGTGCAGCTGTGGAACGGCACGTCGATGTCCGCGGGCTACGTGAGTGGCGCCGCCGCGCTGTATCTCGAGCTGAACCCGACCGCGACGCCAGATGATGTCGCCGAGTATCTCCGACAGAGAGCGACGAAGAATGTCGTGCACGAGTCGCGGAGCCCGTTCACGCGGATGCTGTTCGTCGGGCCGGGCGAAGTGCGGTCATTGGCTGATACGCGGCGAGAGACGCAATAAGGGCAAACCAGGCGGATAAAGCGGATCTGTGGCATCACGGACCGACAAAAACGTTCACAGATTGCACAGAAATCCACAGAGGACACGGTACTGCATTGGCCACTAACACCATTTGAAAGGCTTTGACGCAGATTGACGCAGAAGACGCTGTAACTGCTTGTGGCAGTACAGCGTCTTCTGCGCTTTCTGCGTCAGTCTGCGTTCGAACGAACCCTCTGTGGGGCACGCGGGGAGAGACTTGTTCTCCTTTCAAACCTGAAGTGGTTCTGCAGTTTTCCGTGTATTCCGTGCACTTCTGTGCAGTCTGTGGCCGCTTGTCATCGGTCTCAGCGGCCCCGCAACCCGCTACCCTCTCTACCCTCCACCCTCTACCAGATATTTTAAAGAATCCTCCGTCCCCCAAGAATCATGGCCGTCTCCGATACCACCTCCGCGACCGAGCTCGATCTCCTCTGCATCAACACCATTCGCACGCTGGCGATGGATGCGGTGCAGAAAGCTGAATCCGGACATCCCGGAACGCCGATGGCGCTGGCGCCGCTCGCGTATCGGCTGTTTACGAAACACATGCGGCACGATCCGGCCGATCCCAACTGGCCGAATCG
>DASXPH010000076.1:0-10533 GCA_036493735.1 Gemmatimonadaceae bacterium | reverse complement strand
CGATGTTTTTTGGCGTGTTACTCGCGGGGCGGATCGGACTGCCGTCAGAAGAGGGGGGACTCACCCTTCCGCTTCTGGCAACTCAAGTCCTGTGGATCAATCTCCTGACGGACGGAGCGCCAGCATTAGCGCTGGGCGTCGACCCTCCGGATGAAGCGTTCATGCATCGTGCGCCACGCCCCCATAAGGAGCGCGTGATCACGCCGCAGATGTGGCGGGGCATTTTTTTCGTCGGACTCGTGATGGCCGCGTCGACTCTATTCGTAATCGACGCCTCACTTCCCGGTGGTCTCGTAGAAGGCAGCGGCACCCTTCCCTATGCTCACACGATGGCTTTTACCACGCTGATCATCGCTCAGCTCTTCAATACCCTGAACGCGCGCTCGGATATGCGGAGCGCATTCACACATTTGTTCCGCAACCGATGGCTGTGGGGAGCGATCGCGCTCTCGCTCATCCTTCAGCTGTTCGTGCTATACCTTCCGCCGCTTCAGCGTGCCTTCGGCACGGTCGCGCTGACTGGCGGCGACTGGCTTCGCTGCGCCGGGGCAGCCAGCATGGTCTTGTGGTCGCGCGAAGTGTGGAAACTCGTGGCGCGGAGACACGTCAGTCGGCACCCAGCGCCAGTCAAATGAGTGTTCCGAATGGCCTGCCGACGAGCTCGGTGAGTATCATAGCCAGGGCATTCCAGAAGGTTGCTCGCGCCGCACCGCGCAATTTTCCCGCCGCGGTACACGCTGATCCTAACGAGTCACGGCGCTCATGCTCGCGACCCTTGGCGTGTACAGCGTTGTGTCGTATCTCGCTACCCAGCGCACGCGCGAGATGGGCGTCCGCGTCGCCCTCGGCGCTGAGCGCGCCGACGTCGTGCGCCTGATCGTCGGCGAGGGTTTGCGGCTCACGATCCTCGGACTGGTGATCCGCACGATCGGGAGCCTCGTCCTCACGCGAGTGTTACGTGGGCTCGTGTTCGGGGTGAGCGTCACGGATCCTCTAGCGTTCGGAGCTGTGGTGCTCCTGCTCGCGATCGTCGCGGCAGTCGCGGCTTATGTCCCCGGCCGGCGAGCGGCGCGGGTGGATCCGATGAAGGTGCTACGCAGCACTTGAGGATATGGATCAAGCTTCCGAGCCTTCACTACGGCCTGCCGTCGGTGGTCGCCTAAGCGACTCGGCTCGTGTCGTAATAGCACTCTATGGTCCACCGCACCACCTTGGCGAGCAGCGCATCCCGAGGCGCGAGGTCGACATTGCGCACCAAGACACGTTGCGACTGCGTCAATCCTGCCTCTTGGGCGATCTCCTTCATGGCGATGATCGCACGTTCCGGCGGCCAGCCGGCTGCCTTGAGTTCGTCAACGACTGAACAGACCTCGTCACGGAGCTTCTTGTCCGTGCCGTTGTACAGGGATGTGGTCAAGGTCGTGGTGGCACGTGCGAGAGTGTCACGCAATGCGATGACCTTGGGGCTGCTCAACATGGACGGCGGCGATTGTAGACAGGGGGGGCGGCCAAAGTTTGCGGCACTGAGGGCGTTTGCGCAACCGACCGAGACCCCGTCGTTGCAGCTCAGGACTTACCCATTTCCGGACGCTGAGGCGCCGCAGGCCGCCCCCGCATGCGTTACTAGGTAACGACCGGCGGCGAGCTGTCGTCCCATCGACGCCGCGGTGCATCCGTGTCCAGTTGCTCCGTGGTGTCACGTCGCAGCGCTCGCCGCAGAAGATTCACCAATTCCTCATCCTCATAGTCTGGCCAGTCCTTCGGCCAGTCGTACAGATCGATGTGGCGCGGCCCGGCGCTAAAGCGTAACACGGGCGAACCGCTGTCCTCTGACTCCTGGACAACGCACGCCGACCAGAGGCGGCCGGCAGGATATCGGAAGCTGCGAACGACGCTCAGGTCAGTTACGTCGGGTGTCTCTTGGCCTGCTGCACGCCGCGCCATTTCTGGCGAATCGATCGTTTGCTCGACGAAGTCATGGGCGCGTTGGACTTCTCTCGCGGCGGCTTCACCCGTCAATCGCTCCGCGCGGAGTTTCCTTGGCGGAACGACCTCGGCCTTGTTGAGCAGCACCACGAGATCGGCTGCCGGCAGCTCGCTCCAACCTCTGGGAATCGGATAGAGACGACGCTTGTCAGTGCGCGCCTTCGTCTCGAAAACGAGCCAGCCCGTGCGAGCGATGCTTTCAAGATCTATACTCAAATGTTCACTGAATTGACCGCGGAGCATAAAGCTGCGCAGCGGGAGAGGCGTTCGTGGACTATGCGCGTCGTGCACCCGACAATGGCGCGCAGAGGCGCGGTCCCTTCTAAACTGGACCGCGCCAAATTTATCTGTGAATGCTCAGCCGCCGATCTGACCGTTGAGTGAGTTCACGATGCTCTGGGCGCTGGGGCTGGCCGTACCACCGGATGCGAGGCCGCTGAGCGCATTGGCAAGATTACACAGCAAGCTGCCAACCGCGCCTGATCCCGACACGGTGACAGTCGCCGGCACTGTGAGGTTGACGAGTCCGAGGGCGTTCAGGTTGAAGCTCGGCAAGCTGAGTGAGACGAGGCTGCATTGTCCCGGTCCCGAACTCGTTATGCTCGCCTCAGCCGTGAAGGGGTTCGCATTCACGTCAATGATGCCCCCGAGAGCGGTGAGATCGGTTCCGGATAACGTTCCGGAAACATCGAGTCCGACGATCTGGCCTACAGTATTCTCGATCAACGCGAAGTTGGTGATCACGGCCTGATTGACGGTGAGCGTACCGCCGCTGACCAGCGGGAGCTTGATGGTGCCAACGAGGTTGACCTTGATGCCAGTGCCGCCGATCCCTGACTGCATCGACGGACTCGGTATGGCGCGCGCGGATGGTGCGCTGGGATTCTCACTGCAGGCACCTATCACGACCACCGCGGCTAACGCCGTTACATGCTGCCACTTCATTCGATACCTCCGTTGGCGACGATTCGAGTGATAAACCGGAGTTGGGAGGCGTTTGCATAGAGTGGTCCATCTGCGGTCGGCGGTTCCGATTCCTGGCACTACACGACACACGGAAGTCTTCACCACGCGAACATCGTATCACGCCGGACTGGCGCGCCATCACCGCCCGGATGCGCTCTGTTATGGCGCCGATTTCACGGTCTCCACGACGACGGAACAACATCGGGTCTCGATCCCTTCGGGAATGAGCACAGTCTCACATGTCGTCGGTGCCAAATTCGATGCTCGCAGCGTCGAGGGGCCATTCACGCCGCGTAAATGAAGCCACGCGACGATTTGAACTGCCTTGTACCCCTGCACTACCCGGCGCCGACCGGGTACGCCAGTTGCACATTGGTGAGCTACATCACGCGCGCCAAACCGGACTGGGCCAAAGGCAGGAGAAACTCGGTGAGCTCATCTGACGACAGATCCGAGAAAGACCCGCTCGAGCCCGTGCTGCGAGACGTCGAAGCGGAATTGAGAAATCGCTTGCGCGATGCGTGTGAAGCAGAAGCAAGCGGCATCTCGACGGAAAGCGCGGCGGGGATCCGCCAGCTCGAGGACTCGTTGCTTGCAGCCGCGGTAGCGGCAGAACAGACGGTTGCTTTGCGTCGCCGCATTGAGCGACGGAAATTAGAGGCGGCCGAACAGGCGGAGTCGTCCGCCGCGTCGCCTAACGAGCCGCCGGAGATGGTGCTCAGGGTGCGCGAGTTTCGGGATGCCGACGGTCAGCTCTGGCGAGCGTGGCCCGTTACTCCCGGGCAGGCACGGCCTGGTCGAACTGCCGAGCGATACCTCGGCGAGTTTCACAAAGGCTGGATTTGTTTCGAAGCGCTGGAGAGTAGTGCGCGTCGTCGACTCCCAGGACAGCCGGCGCACTGGACCGAGCTGCAGGAGTCCGAACTGTGTCACTTGCTCCAGCAAGCGATCAATGCGCCGCAGCGCAAGCGCCGTGCGGCGGGAGCCAATCAGCCGCACCATCGCTCAATAAGCTGATTTCCTACAGCCAGGGGCAGTCATTCGCGAATTGTGATCAACGCCACAGAGCGTGGCCCGAGGAAGAGCCCAGCTGAGCACGCCGGTTGCGTTAGGTGCTCTCACCAGAAACACCTGGATGGACCAGTGTGAGAGCGCGACGATGGCAGTCCGAGAAATTGTTGACGAAAAGGGAAAGGCCTGGCGAGTGTGGTGCATTCTTCCAGAGTCGATTCACCCTGTCACGCGCGCGGAAGATTATCTCGCGGACTGTTACCAACTGGGCTGGCTCGTCTTCGAGACGGTTACGGGCGGCGAAAAGCGCAGGCTCTGCCCCTTTCCGCGGGACTGGGAGCGCGTTGACGAACAGGTTCTGCGCTCGCTGCTCGGTCGGTCAGAGCCGGTTCGGCCGCACAGATCGTCGGGTGAACGGGCCGCCGAGAGAGAAGTCTTGCCGCCGAAGACTCCTGCCGTTGAAGTCGATGTCGCCGGCGACGAGAAAGCGGACTTGACCGACCTCACCGTCGTGCGGACGTTCCGCTATCCGGGAGGCAGAATCTGGAGCGCCGCCATAGAGAAGCATTCGGATATCGCCGTGGGCCCGGTGCTCGCTTTACCGCCGGAGCGCGCACCATCGATCTGGAGCGGTACCCTCGCGATTGGCCCGATCTGCCGGACGATTCGTTGATCGATCTCCTGCGGCATGCGGAGCCTCGCCCGATCATGAAGTACACGCCAGAGACCCCGCGCCGGCGTTACAATGATCCCCCTGCCTGACGCTCGTTAGGCGAGTAGCCGGCCGTCACCGCGGCCTTCATCACGACCGACAGCGCGCGATCGAATCGCAGAATGCGATCGACGGCATCGTGCACACTCGTCTCCCGTGACTTGAGCTCGCTCCAGACGATGTGCCGAAGGCAGGAGAACTCGTCGCAGAGGCCCTCGGGGTCGAGGCGGTCGCGTCGCTGCCCTGCTCCGTATTGCGCCGCCGCCGCGGCGAGTCCGGGTAGTATGGTATCGTCGTCCGAACTCGAAGCGCGAAGAAGCCCGGCAACGAGTACCCGTTCACTCTCGCCGCGATCCCCGGAACGCGGGTGGGCATCCCCATCACGCCTAAGTTGGCGCCGCCATTCCCCCAGGATTTGTTTCGTTAGGTGATCAACGTCGCCGCCGAAATCAGCGCTCGGGACATCTGGGTCAGGCTCAGGCATGTCGGTCCTCTGGACGCGACCTGAAGTCGGACGTCTGGCGTACTTCATGGTTCCGCTCCGAGCGCAGCTTGCGCCGGAGTGAGACCGCCTCCTTTGCCGCTTCCGTGGCAAGGGCTGCTTTCCTTCGCAGCGCTGGCGGAATTGCCTGCGCGCAAAGCGCCGACAGCTCCTGATCGGTAAGAGACTCCCAATCCTTCGGGACAGGCGCAACACGCCGTTTCTCCCCATGCGCCGATTCGAAGGCCAGCCAAGCTTCTCTGTACTCCTCGGGAAGGTGTTGATCACGCGCGACCGTTCGCGCCGTCAAGAATACAACCCACACCCCTCCAGCGTCGTCGCGGAATTCACGCACCGATCGGCTCCGGGCCTCTCACGTTCAGCACGCTACTCACGTGACGCAGATCACGAAAGAATCGTACCCATCCGATCAGCTGACCGGCGATCTCAGGCATTTCTCTTTCTGATTTCGGCCGCGACTGAAGGGGTCGAGCTGTCCTGCCGGCAATGACGCGTAGATGTCCGGGACCATCGACGGTCGGCGAGATGCAAACTGCAACTCGGTTACCTAACGAGCGATTCCGCTTCTGCGCATGGCGCTGCGGCGCGCCCGGCCGAGCGTTCGCACCAGCGAGCGAGACGACTTCTGGCGATGAAGCAATCTTGCCTGAACTTGCAGCCGGCGTGACACGACCCGGCGCTATCGGACGGAGGTGCGCTCTCTCGGCGCCATTCACCGGGAGATACGCCCGCCTCACGCGTGAAGACATGCGTGAAGTGTCTCTGGTCGGCGAATCCGCATCCGAGCGCCACCTGGGAAAGTGACGCCCGACCTTCGCGCATGAAGGTCTTTGCTTTCTCGACGCGACGCCGCGCCAACCACTTGTAGGTTGGAACGCTGGTCGTCCGCTTGAACGCCGCGGCTAAGCGGCTGGGCGACAGCTGGCAGCAATCGGCGAGATCAGTGACAGATATTTCCCCGTCGAGCGTCTCTTCGATTTGCTCAAAGACGGCGCGCAACTCTCGCGACGACAGACCGCTGGCAACGCGCGTCCGGCGAATCGACGACGCCCCATACGTCGCCCCCACATGTATGGCGACCGCGCGAGCGATCGAATCCACGAACAGGCGGCTCGCGCGATTGGGACATGGCGTAGTCGTTTCAGACAAGACCATCGGGCGCCCAGCGCGATATCTTTGGCCGAATGGAAACTACCGACACTCTTTCGAATGGCGGCGCCAACCTGTTCTATCGGTCCTGGCGCCCAAAGCTACCGGCCCGCGCCGTCGTGGCACTCGTGCCAGGCTTCAACTCGCACAGTGGATACTACCGCTGGGTAGGCGAGCAATTCGCCGCCCGCGGCATTGCCGCTTACGCACTCGACCTGCGCGGACGCGGACACTCCGACGGTGAGCGGTTCTTCGTCGAGCGTTTCGACGATTACGTCTCAGACGTCGACGTATTCATGGGGGCAATCCGAGCACGCGAAGCAGAGTTGCCCGTGTTTCTGCTCGGCCATAGTGCGGGCGGTGTCGTCGCTTGCCTGTACGCGGTGGATCGTCAGTCCGAAGTCGCGGGCCTCATTTCGGAGAGCTTTGCATTCAAGATACCGGCGCCCGATTTTGCGCTGGCGGTATTCAAAGGGCTCGCGCATGTCGCGCCGCACGCACATGTGCTGCATCTCAAGAACGAGGACTTCTCCCGCGATCCATCAGTCGTCAGCCAAATGAATGCCGATCCGCTCATTGCCCATGAGACGCAGCCGACCCAGACACTTGCCGCGATGGTGCGGGCCGATGAACGTCTCGAGCGCGAATTCTCCCGTTTCGCACTACCGCTGCTGATTCTTCACGGGACCCACGACAAGGCAACGAAGCCGAGTGGCAGTCAACAGTTCTTCGACGCGGCGCCCTCGGCGGACAAGACGCTCAAGCTTTACGCCGACGGCTATCACGATCCGCTCAATGATATCGAACGCGAAGCGGTATTTGTCGATATTGCGAGCTGGCTCGATCGGCGCGTGACTTCTGGCTTGCCTTGATGCGATTGACTCCCGCTTCTGAGTTGCAGCTGCGGATTTGTTTTGGATTCGGTGGGTTGTTCATCTCGTTAATGAGCTCCGGCGTCATGATATCACGACGCCGGAGCTCCGATATTGCTGTTCAGTAACTCCTTACCAGCCGTCCTTTGGCGGCCGCGGATCATCGGGGTAGCTGTTCTTGTCCACCATCACGCCGTCGGAGGTGTGGATGGTGTGCTCCACGTGTGCCCGGCGAGCGTAGCTGCGTCCCGCCATCACAGCGTCTGCTTTGGTGCGGTGTCGGCTGAGCACCTTGCCCGACATTTCGTTGATCCAACCGGCACCCTTCGTGGGCAGCGTGTGGACTCCACCGCCGCGCCTCATGTGAATCCAGAGATTGGGTCGCATACAGACCTCCGCCGCTCTCGCGGCGAGTATCACAGTTACTGGTGTATGACTTGGGGGTTAGCGGACGGCGATACCTAACGCCACGACGCTGGCGGCGCCGAGTATCATGCCGCATCGCCAGCCACACCGCGGCTGGCGTTCGCGCTCGAGTGCTGCTATGGTCACGCGCGCCGCGTCGCGCGCCTTCACCTCGGCCGCCGCCGCGGTGCTGTCCCAGATCAGCGCAACAGACAGCGCGCTGATCGCGACGGAATCGGCTTGCATTCGCTCCGTCACGAGTGGCGGCACCGGCACGAGCGTACTTTCCGCCAGAGCGCTATCCCGCACACGCAGCAAGCCGGAGGATTCGACTTTCACGCGGGCGTGAAGTGATTCCGCGTGCGTGAGCGCCGGTTTTGTTGCCTCCCGCGCCTCGGCAGCTTGCGCCGTGACTACCGCGACGCGCGCTGCGGATGTCTCGAGGCCCGCCCTGGCCGTTTCCACTGTGCTGTCACTGTCACGCTTGCCTAACGCGTGCGGCGTGAACATCACGGCCGCGATGAGCAGGAGAGCGGCGAAGCCCCAGCAGACGAGGCGCACTGTCTTGCCGCTAGGCTGCATGGTACACCTCCCGTACCGCATCTCTGAGGAGTTGCAGACGCACGCCCGCGCGGACATCCTGCACATCGAGGATCTTTTGCCCGTCACGTCGCTGGCCGGTGGGGTCTACCTTGCGACCGAGCTTGCCCCAGAGAAGACGCGCCTTTCCATCAGGAATGCCGGCAAGGCGGGTCTGTTCCAGCGTCCAGATCGCCTGCGCATCGTGACCGACGATACGCTGTCGAACGTCGCTGCTCGTCCAGCCGTGATAATGAAAGAGCGCCGTGCACACTTCGATGATCGCGTCTACCTGCGCGGCTGTCGCCGGTACGACACCGTTCGTCGCCGCGGCAATACCATAGTAGAGCGAGTTCGCCCGCGGCATGAGACAGGGGCCCGCGTGCGGCGTGCGATACGCTGGATCGGCAAGCTCGATCACTCGGCCGTCGTCGAGCACGAGCCAGGTGTAGCCGTTGCTGCAGTGCGGATCCTGAAACCAGGCGAGCGACGCGTCATCGTCCGACGAGTCGTCGTAATGCAACATCACGCCGCCGCGGGGTGCGGCGAGCGGTTCCTGCAAGACGTGCGAGTGAACGCGTCGGTCCACACGCACGCCAGGGATAATGAGTGACATGGGATGTTTTTCTAGAGGATGAGATTACAGGATGCGGGGTGTGGGACGCGGGATGCGGGACGCGCCGATTCCTCCGGCGCGCCCCCGTACCCTGCTGCACACCGAACTCCGCGTCTACCAATGGTTGTCGAAGCGATTGGGCTCGCCGTTACCTCCCCAGCCGGCAACGCGTGCTTCGCCGATGCCGAAACGGCCGATGAGAGCGCCGCCTAACGCGAGCACCTGTTCAGGACTGGCGCGGTCGAGCGCGCCGAGGAGGGGCAGTGCCAGCACAATCGCGATGGACAGCGTCGCGTCGGGCCAGCCGCCGACTCCCGTGTGCCACATCTGTCGCAGCATGGCTCCCGCGAAGGCGAGAACGATGACACGCGACATGGAGAACACGAAGGCGCTCCCAGGAGTGGCGAGCGCCTTGGCCGGATTCTTCTCGAGGAGCGGCGTGATGAGCGACATCAGCAACGCGAGCGCGCCGTCGGCCACTCTGCGCGCTCCTCCCTTCCATATGTAGGTGTCCATTGTGGGCTCCTGGAGGTGCGACTGTGGCCGGCGGCCCATGACGGACCACCGGCCACAGAGCACACTGGTCAGGCCGCTGCGACGGGCGGCGTGGTTGGAGTGATTGGAGTGGTTTCGGTTGAAGTGGTTTGAGTGGGAGTGGTTGTCGTGGTCGGAGCTGCCGGAGCCGGCGTCGCTTGTGATGCTCCCGCTCCCGTCGAATTCGATGCTGCCGGCGCCGCCGCGGTCGGACCGGTGCGGCGGCGGATGAGGCGAGCACCTTGCCAGCCACGCAATAGAGCATCGTTGCCGGTGAGCGCCGGTTCCACGAGCGAATCGAGCACGCTCAGCACCAGACGACCCTGTTTCTCCTTCTCATCGAGGCCTTTCGTCGCCGATAGGCGTCGATTGTAGTTCTGCGCACGATCGCTGACCGAGCTGTCCAGATTCGTGAGGGCTGCCTTCAAGTCGTCGAGAAAAGTCGACGGCAGACCGTGCTCGATGAACGTGTCCTTGTGGATCGTCGCCGCGTCTGCCATGGCTTTGCCGCTCGCGATGAATGCCTCGCCGCTGACCGTCGGCTTCGGCATCTGCAGTGCGGCGAACTCCGGCGTCGTGCGGAGATTCTTTCGCGCGATGAGCGCGATGGGGTCCATCTGCTGTCCGCGCAACTGCAAGCGGAGCTGGCGCTGCTTCGCGGTCTCGCCCTTGGCGATGCGAGTACTGGCATCCTGATCGTACGCGTGGCCGGTGAAGCTCGCTACGACAGCGTCGAGCCGTTTCCGAGCCGCGGTGAGATCAACGATGGCGGCGAGCACCGCGACGTTGTCGTCGAGAAAGAGCTGCACCCGCCTCAGCGCAGCCAGTACGGCGTTCTGTAGAAATCTCATATACCCTTTCGATCTGGTTGTGTGACGCGCGGAATGAGAGCGGCCACCGTGCGCGTCTGCGCGGTGGCCGAGTGGGATTGCGCTGGGATGCGGCGACGCGTTCAGGTCGCCGAGAGCATGCTTCGATTGAGCGGGGGCGGTCGTGCTTCGAGCGGTAGAATGATCGACATGGCCGGTATGAGGTGAGAGGTCGGCGGTACGGAGTAACAGGTGAGCGGTACGGGGTGAGGAGTCGTCGGAATCGCGTTAGAGGTGCACGAAACTGCCTAACCAGTGGGCAGTACGGCGTGAGCACTGAGCGGTACTCGCGAACCTGCGATCGTGAGCGATTGCGAAGCGCGCGATATCGC
>DASXPH010000075.1:0-3758 GCA_036493735.1 Gemmatimonadaceae bacterium | reverse complement strand
GAGCACCGCGAGATCGTCGCGGTGCACGAAGGGCAGTCTGTTCTTACCATCGCCGATGTACACCGCGGCGCCGCTGTCGCGGGCACTCACCGCGTAGTCGGCGACCAAGCCCTTCGCACCGCCGTAGACGAAGCCGGGCCGGATCACCACGGTGGTGATCGCGTCGTTGGCCGCCTCCAGCGTTAGGCGCTCGTGCCCCGGACGCCAGGCGACCATCGGGACTGCTTTCTCCGTCGACCCCGACTCGTCGGCGGGCGTACTGGTGTTGCCGAGCACCAGCACGCCCGAGGTGTAGACGACGACACGGCGCGCGCCGGCGCCCTTGGCGGCCGCGAGCAGGGTCTCGATCGCCAAGCGATCGGTGACGACGGTGCTGCTGTAATCGAAGGCGACGTGCAAGAGCGCGTCGTGCGCTGCGGCCGTTGACTGATAGCTCGCGGGCTCATCGAGCGACCCGCGGTGCGGCGTGGCGCCGAGCGCCCGGAGCTTTGCGTCCGACGCTGCGCTGCGCGAAAGCCCCGTCACCGCGTGGCCCGCGCGCCGCAACTCCTTGACGACAGCTTCCCCGATGGTCCCGGTCCCGCCAGTAATGAAGACGCGCATGCTCTCTCAGTCTGCTGTATGCCCAGAGGCACGCCGCGCCTCGAAGCGTGGAAAGTTCATGGTTCAGCGTGACCCGCCAGATCCCTCAGCGGGTCTGATACATCGGTGCAGCAATCTATAGGGTTGTTCGCCTGTGGGGAGCCAGGGGGCCGTCATGCGACAGTTGAGTATTTGTGCAATAGCAATCCTTCTCTTCGCGCAATTGGTCAGCGCGCAGAGCATCCCAACATCCATGCAGGCCGCCGCGGCGGAAGGTGCAGCCTACGTGCGATCGACTGCGCCGGCATACACACCGACGGCCTTCACGAGCCCGTTCACCGGCTTGGTCGAGCGAAAGTGCACCGTGCAGCCGAGCACCGATGCAACGAACGGCGCTCTCCGATCGGGAGAGATCGTCATGCGAACCCGTGTGATCGGTCGGTGGGGGCTCAAAGCTGATCGTCCTCACAAGATCCTCTGGCTGCCTCTTCACAATCCTTACGAGTACAAGGATACGCTGCTCATCCGGGCTGTCAGGATCGACAGTCCCGCCGACACGTTTCGGCTCTCGGTACCGAATTGGGCATACGGCGACCGCGCGCACATGCAGGAATCCGGCTTTCCCAGCGAGGTTCGTTTTCCCACAGCGGGAAGCTGGATCGTCATCGCCACCGCGGGCTCGGACTGGGGCTGTTTCGTGCTGCCTGTCCAACCTGCGATGTAGCGCCGCACACTCGCTCGTAGCAGCTCGAAACGGCGCGTCACTCGAAATGAAATGGCGCGGCAACGTGAATGTTGCCGCGCCATCACGAGCGGACAGGGTGAGATTCGAACTCACGATACCGGGTTCACCGGTATGCCGGTTTTCGAGACCGGTGCCTTCAGCCACTCGGCCACCTGTCCAACGATCCTTCGACGAACCGAGCTTCGAACGTGTAAAAGTCCGAACGTGCTGCTTCGCGAACGCGCCACGGCTCGTGGCGCCAACGCAACGCTGGCGCCGGTCTGAAGATAGCACCTCGACGTTCGCGAGAAAGCCCGAAGCGCCTGTTCAATCGTGGCAATCGTGAGGGTGAGCTCACGGATACAGCTCCGCCGCCCACCGATCACCGACCACCAATTATAAGTCGAGCTCGGTGCGCACGGAACTTGCTCGCCGGCCCACCTCGCGATGGGCCTGCCCCTAACAGTCCTTCGCGTCGCGGCCGACGACGGCCAGAGCTGGTCCGACGTTTCCGCTTGACCACCCACCACTCATGACCACCCTGTTGCAGCCGGCGCTGACGCCGGACGAGTGGCGTCACCGCCGTGCCGGAGCGGTCTCCGTCGACGCCGTCGGCGACGAGACGCACGTCGTCATCACCGACCCCGATGGCCAGCTCGTCTCGGTCAACGGAGCCGACGCGCTACACGCGCTCGCCGCCCTCGCCAACGAAGCGCTGCCTAACGACGAGGCGCGCAAGCTCACCTGGACGGATCTCGTCGTGATCAGCATGCTGGTGGAACGACTCGACCGAAGGCATTCGCACACCACTCGCTTGACGTCGCTCGCGGCGGGCCTTTACGCGAAACTCGCCGCGCTCCTCCCTCCTCCCTAGCCTCAGAGCGGCTTTGTCGAGGGCGCAGGACGCCCGCCATCGTAGCCACTGCGAGCGAGAAAGTCGTGAAAGTCCCGAATCGTCAGGATGTCGTGCAGCGCGGCCGCGCTGTCGCTCCGGCGAAAGTAGAACGATCGCGCGATTCGATACCCCATCCAATAACCGAGATCAGGCGGCCGACCCGCGCGCCCAACCGAGTCCCGGCCATTGTAGAACCACCGCCGATAATCCCGCGAATCCATATCGCGTTGAAAATCACGCCAGAGCTCGGCCTCGTGCGCCTCTGCGTACGTATCGCGCTTCGGCAATCCGGTCAGCAATTCGGCAACCAGATCCGCGGAGCCTTCGACGATCGCCTGGCGCAACACGGTGGCGCGGAGAAACATCGGCCCACCGGTGAGTGAACCCCACATGGGGTAGCTCTGTTGCGTGTGTGCAAGCTCGTGAGAAAGCGTCCAGGTCAAGCCGGTCGTCGAGTGAATCAGTTCGACGCCGACGAGGATGCGTGGCGCGGGCCCCCGCGTCGTCGTTCCCGCCGCGATGCCATTGCCGACGACGAAGTACGCGTCGGGCATGCGCGCGTCGGGATCGACTGTGCGATAGCGCGCGAACACCGCCCTCACCTGAGTTGCGGCGCTGTCCAGCGCAGGAAGCAACGCCCCAATCTTCTCGTAGCGCGCCGGCTGGCTCTTCAGCGCGCTGCACAACTCGTCCACGCCGACATGAAATTTTTTATCATACGCGCGTAGCCCCGCGCTTGCCGAATCGAAGTAGGGACGCAATGCACTGCAGTCCCAGTCCGATTCGTTGCGGTGCATGATGTCGACGAATCGATGGACGTCTCGCGTACTCACCTCGAACGACCGCACGGCGTTGTCGCGGTTCGCGCACGCGACAACGCCCATCATAAGGCACGCGACGAGAGCAACGGCTTTCGCTGCTCGGGATGACACTAGTCAGCGCGCACCCACCGCGGCGGCCGTCGCGGGCGCGACTTTGAGGAATTCGTCCAAGTCCGGCGCCCGAAATGCCGCGGGCGTGAGCGACTCGTACAGTCGCAGCGATCGCACCGTACCGACCGGATCGACGATGAACTGCACCAGCCCACTGCCTTCGCGCTTGCCGCGCCAGACGATCTTGTAGGCGTCGCGCGACCACGGCTCGAGATCGCCGACGCGCCCTGCTCCGTACTGCAGCACCATCTTGTCGGCGGCGGCGACATCGACGGTCACGTCGCCGTACATCTCGTTCGAGTAGCGGCCCGCATAACGATCGACCGGCACCGAGGGCGTCGCGTCTTTCGGGCGCGAAGCCTCGAGGCGCTGCATCGCTTGCGCTTGCGCCGCCTCCTGCTTATGCGTCTCCGCCAACATGACGGCACTCCAATCGCGCGGCGGAGCGCCGAGGTACATGTCGAGAATTCGCCGGCCGACGGCGGCGAAGACGTTGTTGTGGCCTTCGGTGTTCGTGAGGATCACGAAGCCGAGGTGCCGCTCGGGCACCCAGGTCACCTGCGAGAGCATGCCGTCGATGCCGCCGGTGTGCGACATCACCTTCACACCGAGCAGATCGTACATG
>DASXPH010000074.1:0-34491 GCA_036493735.1 Gemmatimonadaceae bacterium | reverse complement strand
TGCGCGGATCGCGTAGACGCGATTCGAGATCACCTGGCCGGAGAAATAGGCGAGCCCCAGGCCCAAAGCCGCACCGATGAGAGCGAGCGTTGCGCCCTGTCGCATGACGAGCAGGAACACCGAGCGTGGTGAAGCGCCGAGGGCTAGTCGCGTGGCCATTTCCTCACGGCGAAGCGAGCCGGCGTAGGACACGACACCATAAATCCCGACCGCCGCGAGCACGATCGCGATGCCGCCAAAGATGAGCATCAGCGCCATCCCGAGCTCCTGCCGCCGGATGGTGCCGCCGACGAGATCCGATGCGAGCTCGAAATCGAGCGCCATCGTCGGGTTGATCTTTCGCACTTCCGCGCGGATCCCTTGCTCGACGGCGACGGGATCGGACTGGGACATGGCCACGACGGCGGTCGCGCTCGGAATTGGAAGCTGTGTCAGCGGCACATAGTACGAGGGCTCCGGCGGATCGCTCAGTGACTTCTGCCTGATGTCGCCGACGACACCGACGATCGTCACCTCGTTCTTCGGATCGGGCGCCGGATAGCCGGCCGAAAACTGCACGCCAATGGGGTCGCGCCCCTTGAGGTAGCGCTCGACGAACACGCGATTGACGATCGCGACGGGCAACGTCTTCGGAAGGTCGCCCGTTCCGAAATCGCGACCCTTGATGATCGGCGTGCCCATCGCGCCGAAGAATCCCTGGCTGGCGATTCGCCCGCGCGTCCCCGCGGGGTTAGCCGCGTCGTATGGCTCGCCATGGAACTTCAGCAGGAGCGACGACTCGAGGGTGCCACGCATCGGGTACGCCGACGCCAGACCCACGTTCGTCACGCCGTGTACGTTCTTCACGGCGGCTAACAGGTCGAGCTCGGCCTGGCGCACGGCATCGGGTGTTCGGTATTGCGCTCCGAAGAAGGACACGTCGAACAGCAGCCGCTTGTCGGTCACGAAACCAGCGTCGGTGTTGCGAAGATTCGCAAATCCGCGCACGAGCCAGCCCGCACCAGCCACCAGCATGATCGCCAGTGCGACTTCGGCTACGGTCATCGCCATGAGCCAGCGTGTCGTGCCGCGGCCGGCGCTCGCCGAACGCGAGCTGTCGTTCATGAGCGTCTTCATATCGCTGCGGAGCAAACGCATCGCGGGAGCCAGTCCAATAATCGCACCGGTGATGACGAGCACGATGAGCGAGAAGATCAGCGCTCGCGTATCGAACGTGACGCTGTCGAGCCGGGGCAGCTTCGACGCGCCGATCGCGAGCAAGCCGCGAAGCCCCAGCGCACCGACGCCAACCCCTACCATCGTCCCGGCCACCGCCAACACCATCGACTCCGTGAGAAGCTGGCGAACCAGCCGCCCCCAACCGGCGCCTAACGCCGCCCGCACCGCCATCTCGCGCGCCTGCGCCGCCCCGCGCGCGAGTAGCAGGTTGGCGACGTTTACACAGGCAAGGAGGAGGAGGAGCCCCGTCGCCGATAAGACGATGATAAGGATCGGCCCCAGGTCGCCGACTATCGAATCCACCAGCGGCCGCGTGACATAAACCCGGTTCTGGTCCGACGCCGGAAAGTCGTTCGCGAGGCCGTTCATCACCGTCGTCATCTCGGCCTTCGCGCGCTCGATCGTCGTCCCTGGTCGCAGGCGGAGGAACCCTTCATTCCCGTGGTTGGCGTCAGTGGGGGGAGTCGGATTCGCGATCCAGATGTCAGCACCGTGCGGCAGATCGAGATCGCGGGGCGCGACGCCGGACACGGTGGAGTTGAATTCGGCGAAGTGGATCGGCTTGCCGACGACCGCGGGGTCGCTGTTGTACAACTGCTTCCACATCCTCGTCGAGATCACCACAGCGGGTGGCGGTCCGGGTTGGGGCGGCGTATTGGGCGGCGGGGGCGGAAGTACCTTGAAGTCGGCGTGCGAAAAGCCACCCAATGTCATCGGGAGACCCAACAGCTCGAAGAACCCTTCGGTCACGAACCCCCCGTGCACGTGCGACGGTGTTCCGTCGGCTGCGAGAAGGGTCAGGTCTCCCGACTGCAACCCAGCCGCGCGTTCGACGGACAGCTTGGGATCGTTCAGCCGGTAGAGTTCCGCGCCGGAGAGAAGTCCGGTGGTGACACGACCATCGGTGAGGGCCGTTCTCAGGCTATAGAGATCGCCCGCGTTTGGATACGGAAGCGGCTTGAGAAGGACAGCGCTGAGGGTGGTGAAGATCGCTGTCGTAGCGCCGATGCCGAGGGCGAGGGTGGCAATCGCCGTGAGCGGGAATCCCGGCGAACGGCGGAAGGCGCGGAGCGTGACGCGGATGTCCTGGAGAAGCGTTTCCATTCCCGGACTCCTGAGGGCGGCAATGAACGACCGGGGGAGCGTCGTTAGTCTGTCGCGCGGAGACCGTTTGGGCAAGCCAACCGAATCCCCGGCCGGTCATTCACCGCTACGCGCTCCAACTGAGCGCAAATAGCTCCTCGTCGCTGAGCTCGCGCCAGTTCAGCGGATAATCGCGGACGCGCCGCACCGTGCCGTCGGTCTCGAAGACGAGCGAGGGACTGTTGCGCCGGTCGAACACCATCGGTGGGAGCTCGTAGACCAGCCAGGGGACACCCTCGACGAAGATATTCCGCCCGGTGCGTTGCGCTTCACGCAGCGTCTCGAGGGGGCGAGGGGTGTCCGTCATTTCCTCAAACGTCGTCGTGTGGCACGTGTTGAGACAAGGCTAACCGGATGATTATTCAATCAATCGGCGCGATTGCGGGGCCGGTTTCGCGAGTGTGCACCACGTCCGAAGCTGGTCCTCGGTTGCCAGGTGCCACGCTGCGCCTCCCGGAATGGGTGCCAGCCGTCGCCGCTCCCCGCTCGCCGCCTCGAAGACCAGCCAGCCTTCCGCCATGGCCGGCGCAATCGCGGTGCGTGGTTCGGGGTGACGGCGTCGTTCGCGCTGGCCGGGTGGCGGTCCGGTGTCACGCCGCCGTCGTTCGGCGAGCGTCGGATAGACATCCCACACCTTCCAGTGGCGACCGTCGCTATCCGTGAATTCGCGGAGCGCCATGCCTAACGAATGCGCGCCGTTGGCAGGTCCAATCCGAGGCGTACAGCTCCTCGTCGCTCAGCTCGAACCAATGGGTCGGATAGTCTCGTACGCTGTGCTCCCGTTCGTCTCGAGCGGGAAGCTAGCGGTGTAACCTGACAGGGCAATGACAGCGGGTAAACAAAAGAGCACTACACTTGTCCAACCCGTCGCCTCCTCGCCCGGCCAACGTACCAGCGCGCGCCGACAAGAGTTCGCTAACTTTTCGCGAAATGTGCCGCGCGACGCTTCCTCGACGCCGATCTGATTGGCTTCATGCGCTTGCGACGCACGACGCTCCGCACGGCACGCTCGGCGCCGGTGAGCGCACCATTGATCGCGTCTCGTGGCGACCCGGCTCGGCTCTCGAAGACCACGCTCGGAAGTCCGCTCAGCACCACTTTGACGCGGCAGAGCTGGTCGACGCCGCCGCGAGGGCCGTTGATGTCCTTCACGCGCACACTGACTCGCTCGATGGACGTCGCGAACTTTCCCAACTTCGTGCCGAGCTTCTTCTTGATGAATGCGCGCTCGGCGTCATCGAGCTGTACACCAGACACACGAACGTTCGCTGGAGTACTTGGCGAGGTCGTTCGTCCGGCCGTGCGCTTGGTGGGTCTCGGGATGCTGGGGACAAATGGCTCGCGCACGTCACTCCGCGAAACGCGGCGCCGGGCGCGGCTCACCGGCCCCATGTTTTCGCGCCCCAGCGCGTCGAACACGTCGCTGGCCGTCACGATACCGACGATGCGATCGCCCTCCACGATCGGTAGCGATCCGATCAGCCGCGCCCGCATCTGATCAGCGGCATCGGGCAGCGTCGTGTCCGGCTCGGCGCGCTGAACGCGTCGAGTCATCAAGTCTCTCACCCGGCGCCCTTTCCGAAGCGTGGTGCCGTCCCGGCCGCCGAGGTCGCGCTCGGACAGCACGCCGACGAGTTGCTCGTGATCCGTGACGACCAGATGGCGGATGCCACGTCGCCGCATCCGTGTCCATGCCGCCGCGGCCGAGTCGTTCGGGCCAATCGTGACGACTCGCGTCCGCATGATATCGCCCAGGTGCCTAACGTTGGAGCCGCCGTGATTGGCGACGCCATCCGTGCCCATATCCATTGACATGCTCATCGATATCATTCTCCGCCAGCTCCGCTTGGTGCATCGATTCCCTCATGTGAGCGGCAGAACGCGGGCTGGTCATCGACGAGTCGAGCATGTCACATGCCTCGGGCGTATCGAAATCGTGGAACGCGGCGCCGCGCCAGTGCGCCGTTTGCCATTGCGCACCAGCTCGATCCCACGTGACGCACGCCGCGCGGGCTCGCCTGTAGACTGCACTCGGCCCGCCAATATTCCCGCGCGTTACGAAGCACGTCGGCGAGATCGGACTGACGGTGTCGTTAGGCATCCAAATGTCAGGTTCGTACAATGCGTCACCGGATGTTCGTTCAATACGACGGTGCTCCGCGGTGCGAGCTTCTCCCATGTCAGCCGCGGGCACCGCGGTCGATCGCGGACGGGAGCGTAACACGCTCCACCTGCGTGCAGGAATCCGACATCCACACGCGGCGAGTGCCGCACACGGGGAGAATTGTTGATGATGAACACGACATCGCGCTGGTTGGGACGTTCTTTACTGGTGGCGACGGCGGCGCTCGCGAGCGCGTGCGCCAACGAAGCGCCAGTCACTTCACTCGGCGCAGCCGGGACTCGTAAAGGAATTGCGGTCGCGGATGTCAGCGCCGGGAATCGCCTACCGGACCTGACGGCCTGCCCGCAGCTCGCCGCGCCAGCCGGCAGCACGCTCCTGCTTCACGCCTTCGGTATCGGCGTCCAGATCTATCATTGGAATGGAACGAGCTGGGGCTCGGCAACGCCGGCAGCGATACTGTATGCCGACGCGGGCGGGAACGGTCAGCTCGCCACGCATTTCGCCGGGCCTTCGTGGCAGAGCAACAGCGGCAGCAAGGTCGTCGGAACGGTGATCAATCGCTGCACAGTGGATCCTGCTTCGATCCAGTGGCTCTCACTCAGCGGCGTGACCACGGGCGAGGGCATCTTCGCGTCGACGAACTTCGTCCAGCGGCTCAACACGGTCGGCGGCAATTCTCCGTCGACGGCTGGCACCGTCATCGGCCAGGAAGCGCGGATTCCGTACACGGCGGACTATCTCTTCTACGCCGTGCGGTAAAGTACGTTCGCAGCGATCAAGGCGCGGCAGGTCTCGAGCACTTCGAGATCTGCCGCGCACTGTTATGCCTCACTCATACCGTCGACCGGTTCCGGGAACAATAGGGATCAACGAATTGGAAACGCGGACAGGGCCGGACACTGCGCTGAAACGGCCGCGGATCGCTCCGTGCGGCGCTGCAGCTCCACGCGCGACGAGCCGAGAATATTGCGGCCGGCAGCACACGCGCCTCCGGTGCGCCAAGCGGGATCGATTCTAAGAACTTTCTAATAGACTAAATCTTCGCGAAGGGGTCGGTCGCCGTAGCGGCCAACTTATGTTACCCGCATTGAGCTTAGCAGAGGAACCGATTATCTGGCGCGCGCCGAAGTGTTGGCGCATTATCAGCAGCCTGCCTGACCCGTTCCTCCTGCCAGAGTCCTCATGCACCGGATTTACTTCACTCTCATTAGCGTTTGCGTTCTCGCGCACCCCTCATACGCCCAGGCGAGTGCCGATACCGCCTCGGCGTTCCGACGTGGACAGTGGGGCGTCGAGTTCATCCCAACCACAACCCTGACCGAAGGTGGTGTGCTGCGCTTTAGTACACCCTCACGCGCGTGGGTGCTGGATGGCTCGGCCAGCTTCGATAACGAGAGCAACACTGTCACCTCGGGTCCGGACCAGTCCGCGCGGACTATCGGTGTCAATGCGCGAATCGGCCCACGATGGTACCACAGCGAGTACGAGCGCGTAGTTCGCTTCGCCGGAGTGGGTGTCACGGGCAGCTATTCGGGTGTGAGCCAGTCCGGCCCCAACAATAATCGCGGAGAGAGCTGGACCGCCGGAGCGTACGGGGAGCTTGGTCTGCAGTACCTGTTCACACGACACCTCGGGCTGGGCGTGCGGGCAGACGTGGTCGTGTCGCGACTCAGCCAGCACTTCACGGAGAGCGGCGGAACGCAGCACCTGACGATCGATCGCCTCGCGCTCAACCCTCTTCACATCATCGGAGCCTTCTACTTCTGATTTTCACGGCGAAGCGAAGCGTCGGGGCCGATCGCCGTCCTCTGCCCGGGCTTCAACCAGCATAACCGATCGGCAAGTCCTGTCTCGTCGAAAGCACGCTGGATTTCGGCGCGTCCTTCCGAAAAGTGTGCCCACCCTTCGTAGTGCAATGGAACGATGACCGCATGCGGAAGCGTGCGCGCCATCGTCACCGCCTCCACCGCCGTGAACGTCAGATGCGCCGGGAGGACCTCGCGCACCCGTGCCGCCCCGACGAAAAGCACGGCAACTTCGACATCGGCGCGTTCCGCGATCGCGCGCAGCCCGTCGTACCAGACGGTGTCGCCCGAGATGTAGATCGCCGGGGTGGACCGCGTCGGTGCGGCGCTCCCCTCACTGAGTAGGAAGCCGATCACCGGCCCGCGGTCCGCATCTGGAGGACCGTGGCGCGCTGGCGTGGCCGTTACACGGAGTCCGGAGCCATCGAAAGCGTCGAGCTGCGCGTGCTGCCACGGCACTAGCCCGAGCGCATTTCCTCCAAGCCGCTCCGCGCCCACCGCTGTGGTGAGCACCCGATCGACGCGCGACAGGAGCTCGCGTCCAGCGCGATCGAGGTTGTCGAAATGATGATCGTGTGAGAGGAGCACCGCGTCCACTGCGCCAAGCGCCTCGACGGCAACAGCAGGATCGCTCGTCTTCCTGAGCGTGTAGACCGCCGTGGGATATGCGGCGCCTGCCGCATCGAAGGTGGGATCGGTGAGCAGTCGCAAACCGGCGACTTCGAGCAAGGCTGTGGGGCCACCGATGTAAGTGGCATGAAGCATCACCTTCATGGGCTGCCTATGCTCCGATGGTCCAATCGCCATGACCCGTGGTTCGCTCTAGCGTCGATAAAGGGGAGTCCACGGGCCAAACTGCGGTGAGTGCCGCGCTTCGCCATGCCGAACGAACAGGGAGACAGCTTCGATCGTCGCGACTTCATCATGGCAGCCATCGGCCTTGTCGGCGCGTCGGCTGGTCTTGCGAGCAGTGCCGGCATTGCGCATGCCGAGGACACGAAATCGCTGCCTGTTGGAGTGAAACCGGGCGCACCGCACGGAACGGTTTACACCGGCGATGTGATCCAGGGGAAGAAGGTCATCAGCGCTCTCGACGTGAACGATCTGGAGCGTGGCAAAAAGCACGCGTTCTATTTCGAAGGCGTGCAAATGCCTACGGGGCAACACTGGCACGTGTCGGTGTTAGTCGCCGTCGGAGCAAAGCCGGGCAAGCGCGTCGTGCTGACCGGCGGTGTGCACGGTGATGAGATCAGCCCGCTGCACATGATACAAACCGTCATGAGCCAGCTCGATCCGACCCAGATGTCCGGTACGGTGCTCGCGGTTCCTGATGTATCCCGTCCGGCTCTCGAAGGCATGGCGCGAAGATGGCCTAATTCAGGAAGAGGAATCGACCTGATCGACATGAATCGCGAATGGCCCGGGAATGAAAATGGCGCCAGTGCGCCCAGCCGCCACGCCGGGCTCCTGTTCAATAGGCTCCTGAGACCGAACGCCGACTACGCGCTCGATTTCCATACCGGGACTTCAGGCATGGATGTAACAGCGTTCAACCTTGCCCGGATGGAGCTGTCCGCCGTTCGAGCGATGGCGGAGCTCTTTCCCATCGATCAGATCTTCGACAACCCCGCCTATCCCACTCTCCTCGCGAACGCATTCATCGAAGTAGGCATCCCGGCACTCACGCCCGAGATTGGCGCCTCACGCATCCTGGATCTCAGCATGATCCCTTTGTTCGTGGAAGGCACAATGAATGTGCTCAAGCACCATGGGATCATCGCCGGCGCAATGGGCCGCACCGGGAAGGATACGAATATCTTCATCGCGAACAGCGGGCACACCGTCCTCGCAACTCATGGCGGATTCGTTGAGCTTTTGGTCAAGCTGAACGACAAGGTCACAGTCGGGCAGAAGGTTGCAATCCAGCGCAACACGTTTGGCGAGGTAGTGGCCGAATACACGAGCGGGGTGGCCGGCGAAGTCATGGCTCGTCGATCAGACGCGACCGCCGAGCCTGGCATTCCGCTGATAGCCATCCTCTATAACGACACCAGTCATGAGTTGCCGGTAGACTACTCGGAGTGACTACGAAATGGCCGCCTCTCCCAACGGACGGCACTAAGACCGGCGCGTCAACCCGGCGTCGCCTAACGTCGGCGACGGTGTGAGCGGCGGCTCGGCGACTGAAGGCGCGGGCGGACCTGCGGCGGCCGCGCCGCATGCCGGGCAGTAATGATAGAAGGCGTTCCTTCGCGTGGCGCAGGCGCCGCAGGAGTCGAACAGCGTCATCCCGCAGTGCACGCAGAAGTTCGCGGGCGGCGCGCCAGCGATGTTGGTGATCGCGCGCTCGCACCCCGGGCAGACGCCGGCCGTGACACGCTTGATGGCCTCTTCGTAGCCGAGTGAACGGCGACGCTCGGCCTCCGTCTTTCGCTCCGCCTCCGCGCGCCGCGCTACATAACGGCGCATGGCGCGAATCACGTACACACCGGCGACTGCGCTCGCGAGCACACCCACGCCGTAGCGCACGTAGCCACCATAGCTCGGCAGGTATGGCACCAGCTCGACAAAGAAGGCAAAGAGTGCAAAGAGCACGAAACCGCGCCCGAGCGGCCAGTACTCGCTCTTGCGCTTGCGCGCCACGAGCCAGGCGGCGATGAGGAGCAATGGAAGGGTGAGCGCAAGCCGAACGCCGAAGACGCGTAGCTCCCGCTGACGCGCCGCGCGCTCGTAGCGACCAATTGCCGCCGTTCGGAGCGCCTGCTCGTCGCGGCCGCGCGCATCGAGCGCCTGGCGCGCCTGGAGCTCCGCGGCGTCGAGCCGCTCCACATCGGTCTGCGCGGCGCGCTCCCCTGCCTTCAGCGTGTCGAGCTCACGAGTGCGGCGCAGCACGTCGGGATCCTGGCGCGGATCGGTGGTCGCCGTGCGGGTGGCGATCCAGTTCTGAAAGCGCTCGCGGGCAGCCCGATAGGCATTGGATGCCGTCGTGAGGCGAAGCCGCGCGCGCTCTTGCTGAGCCTGAACATCTTCCTGTAAGTGACGCAGCGAGTCCTGCGCGCGCGCGATCGGCGCGAGTCGCGCCGAGTCGACAAACTGCTCGGGCGTCACCTGCTGCTCCACGCCCGGCAGGTCGGCCACGACCTTGGAGCCGAGACCGATGAGGAAGCTCGCGAAGAGGAGGGAGACCACCCAGCTGGCGAGCTGGAACAGTCTTTCAGGGACTCTCAGGCTCTTGAACATGCGGGTCACAGGGAGAGGAGGTTGCTCGCAATCCGCAAGTGATCGCGGAGCGACGCCTAATCGAATGGACGCACCACACGCGCGGGCGGCAACCTAACGCCGCATAACGTCATTGGACGATGTCGATGTCGGCGACCGCCGCGCAGACATTCCTGGCGTCGCAGGCAAAAACCTCCGAATAGGACGTTCCGTTCGCTACGAGCGGCAGCAGCTTACCAGGCGCGATCGCCGTGAGCTTGCCGACGCCGCTAGAGTCGCTCGTGATACGTGCGACAGCGGAGTCGGCGAGCTCCCATTTCACGCTCGTGACTGGTGATGGCGAAACGCTGTCGATCTGGACGACCAGACGAAAGGTGACGGTATCGCCAACGTGAAGCGTTCCGCGATATCCGTTCAGGCCGGCGACAGTCGTGCGGTCGACCCGCTCCGCGGGAAAGCCGGAGATGAAGACGCGCCAGGAAGCAGACGAGGAGCCCAAGCCCGAGCTGGAACAGCCGCTCTCGAAGTCACCGCAGAGGCCGACAATCGGAACATTGAAGCAACCGCACAGGAGCGGCACGAGCAGCCATGCGCCAGGGACATGATTTTTCCGTCTCACTGCTGCCTTCCGGATTGCATTGCGATTCACAAGGATCGCGGGAGAACCAGGTGGGAGCCATACGACGGATGACGTAGTCGCCGCGCGCTGAAACCTCTCTTCTTCTATTGACGTTCTAGTGGAAGCTCGCCAGCTTGCCTCACCACTAGATATTCTAGAAGAGCCCGCATGAATCCAATTGGTTGGATGGCGCGCCGCCTGCGTGCCGTCATCGCGCGCCGCGCCTTCGAGCGCGACCTGCACGACGAAATGCACGACCACCTCGAGCGCGTCACGGAGCGCTTGATCGCGCGCGGCATGACGCCAGCGGACGCGCGGCTCGCCGCGCGGCGCGAGTTCGGCAATGTCGCCGTCCTCCAGGAGGAAGCCCGCGACGCCCGCGGCGCGCGCTGGGTCGACGCTCTCGCTGGTGATGTGCGATTTGCGTTTCGGTATTTCGCTCGACACCGGGCGACGACGGCGATCATCATCGCCGTGCTCGCGCTCGGGACGGGTGCGAACACGCTCATCTTTTCGATGTTTCAGGCCGAGTTCCGCCGCCCCGCGCCAGCCGTACCTGACGACGATGCGCTGTCGCGGATCTGGGCCCAGGAGCGCCCCAGCCGCAACGCCAAGTGGAAGGAGCGGGGTTTCACGCAACCGGAGCTGGCCACGGTGGGCGCACAGAGGAGGATCTTCAGTGCCGTCGTCGCGTACACCGAGGACGACATCATCCTGAATCCCGGCGACAGCACCGGCGCTCGCGCGGTCGGTGCGCAATTCGTCACACCGAATTACTTCACCGCCATCGGGGTGGGGCTCGTCGCCGGTCAGGGATTCCGCCAGAGTGCCGACGATACACCAGACATGACCGCGGTCATGTCGTACGCCTTCGCCGAGCAGCAGTACGGAAATCCCTCCGCGGCGATCGGCCGCCGAATCCTCGTGAACGAGGTACCGGTTCATGTCGTCGGCGTCGCACCGCGGAGATTCCAGGGCGCGCTTCGCAAGATGAATGAACCGGCCCTCTGGCTGCCATTGAGCGCGCGCGCCGATGTCGCCCATACCTCACGCCACTGGCTCACCGACAATGCCTCGCTCTCGCTAATCGCGCGTCTCGCGCCCGATGCATCGCGCGCGCAGGGCTCTGCGCTCGTTAGGCACGTCGTCACGAACGCGATGCCCGACTCGGCGGCCCGAGTGGGCATGGCGCGAAACGCCTACGTTCTCGCGATGAATTCCTTTCCGCCGAGCGATGAGGCAAATGAGGAAATGCTCGGCGCCGTCGCGATCGTTGCCATCGGCGTCCTCATCCTGCTCGTCGCCTGGACGAACGTGAGCTCGCTGATGGTGGCCGCCGCCGTGGGACGGCGTCATGAGATCGCGGTGCGTCTCTCACTCGGCGCGTCGCGCACGCGATTGCTGCGCCAGCTCCTCACGGAGTCCACCATCGTCGCCCTTGTCGGAAGCGCCGTCGGACTCATGCTCGCGTGGTGGGAGCTGATGTACATGATGAAAACGGAGATCGACGGCGTCGATCTCACGCCCGACCTTGCGACGTTCGTCTTCGTTCTGCTGATGGCGGTAGGTACCGGGATGCTCTTCGGCCTCTCGCCCGCGCTGCATGCGACGAGGGGCGCGGTCGCCGGCGCGCTGCGCGATTCCGGCACGGGAGTGGCCATCCGCTCGCGACTGCAGCGCGCGTTCGTCGTTGCGCAGATCGCGCTGTCGCAGCCGTTGCTCGTCTTGCTCGGCACGATGATCTCGCTCGTGATCGCCGAGTATCGGCCGCTGTCGACCGAGATGAGCACCCGAGTCATCACGGTCGACGTCCGGCCACTGCGCACCGGCGCGGCTGCGCAACGCCCCGAGGCGGTCGATTCACTCATTCCGCGAATCACCGAACGACCGGACGTCGAAGCCGCCGTCCCTGAAGCCACCGCCTTCGCCATTCGCGGCGTCTACGCGCCGGACCGTCTGCCTAACGTGAAGCCGGACACCGCGCCGACAATCGTGCACGTCCAGGGGGCGGCTCCTGGGTGGTTCGCGCTTCTCGACATACCGATCCTCCTCGGTCGTGACGTGTCGCTCGCCGATACGGCAGCCGCGAATTATCCGGTAGTGATCGGAAGTGATTTCGCGCGAGCGATGTGGGGAGACGCGAATCCAATCGGCCGCAAGCTGGCTTCGCCGTCCATTCCCGGCTGGGATCAGGACTCGGTGCTGATGACCGTGGTCGGCGTCTCGGACGCGACCCGCCGCGCGACGCGCGGGACGTGGAATGGCGGGCTCGCACGGAGTGATGTCGAATACTCTGTGTTCACCGCGCGTGGGAAGCAGTGGCGTCATGACCGCATCCTCGTGCGGACGCGAGGACCAGCGATCCCGGTGATACCCGAGCTGCAGAAGTTCATGAGAGCCAGAGCGCCCTCACTGCCGGTGACATCGATGCGGACGCTGGCGCAGGCAGACGAGAAGGACTATCGCGACACGCTCGAGATATCGGCGTTCGCGGGCGCCGGTGGCGCGCTCGCGCTCTTGCTGGCGTCGTTAGGCCTGTACGGCGTCGTCTCCCTCGCGGTGCGTCAGCGCACGCGCGAGATCGGGATTCGCATCGCGGTGGGCGCCGATCCGCGGCGCGTCGCGCGGATGTTCCTCGTCTCGGGGGTGCGTGCGAGCCTCGTCGCGCTGGCGATCGGTCTGCCGCTCAGCGTCGCGGGCTTGAAGATCGGAATGTCACAGGGTCTCGTGATCGCGCCGCAGACCAATCCCTACCTGATCGGCGTCGTGATCGCGTTCATCCTCGTTGCCGTGGCGTCGGCCGCAACCTGGGTGCCAGCGCGCCGAGCAGCGTCGATCGATCCGGCGAGAACGTTGCGCGTGGAGTGATGATGGAGGCCATGTGTTCGGCTCATAGCCTCGAGTTCAGGCAGTAACCCGCGCCGTAAGAAATGCACGGACAGCTTGCACGCGCTCGTCGATTGCACCTTCAGCAAGCATCCAAACGTCACCCCGCGCTGCGAGCTGCGCGACGTACCACTCGTGCTGCCTCAGCCGAAATGCCGCATTCTGTCTCGTGCCATCCTGGACGAACGGAAAATCCGGTGCGCAGAGGACGCTGAGATCGTACGTCCTCGCCGTCGCGAGCCGCTCGAGCGCGGGATCGGCGCGGTCGAAGAGGTGCCGGCTGTAAAACAGGGTGGTGAGGGGCGACGTATCGCAGATTAGAAACTCGCTCGCGACGAGAGCCGCCTCGTCCTCCAGCGCGACTTGTCGCTCACCGATGGCGAGCAGGTCATCGAAGGCGAGCACACCTTGCTGTCGCTCCCAAAGCTCTCGGCCATACTCGGCGACGTGCACCGTTTCGAGGGCCATCGCCAGTCGCTCGGCCAGCATGCTCTTACCACTCGACTCGCCGCCGAGTATGCAGACTCGTTTCACGAACGACGCGTGGACTTCCGGCGACAGCCAGCGCCGCTGTGCGTGGACGTCGGCACGGATCGTGGTTGCCGAAACAGGCACGGTCTGCCGCGCGCGATCGACGCAGATGTGCGTGACCGCGGGTGCATTGTGACGATGCCGACGCTGCTCGGCCTCGAGCATCGTAGCGAAACCATCGCCGTAGTCCTCACTGGTGAAGACAGCATCGATTTCGACGCCGAGGATGCACCGGCACAGATGCGCGACAAAGCGCCGGTGCGTGGCCGGGTCGGCGTCGTTGGATGGGACCTCGTCGAGCTCCGGGGAGCCGCGGTGCGCGGCCAGCGCCGCATCGGTGACGACGAGCCGACGCGTCTGCGGAAAGCGAGCCGCGAGCCAGCGCGCGCGGCGATCCGGTGCGCAGCCTGGCAGTTCCGGCTTCGAGTAGCTGATTACCACGACCTCGTCGCAGAGCGCGAGGGCGCGATCGATCACCAGCTCATGTCCCCGATGCAGTGGCGAGAACTTGCCGACGACGAGTCCGCGTCGAAACCGGCGTTCAGTCAGGGCTGCGCTCCCGGAACATCCGACGTGTACTGTACGACCTTGCCTCCGAAGTCTCGCACGCGCTCGATCTCGACGAGCTGATTCGCGCCAAAGAGCGCGAGCAGCGCCTCGTGGACGTCGGCATCGTCGCGAAACGACTCCGGGAGACGGAGGCGGAGCGCGCCGTCCACATTCTGATGCAGCACGAACTGCGCGAGCGGAAAGTGTCGAAAGGCGTGCGTGACCTCGATGTTGTTGATCCACTCGCCGCGCATGGTGCGGAAGCGTACGGGAGGACGCCCTGCGAGGTCAATGAGCACGGGCTCGCCCGCGTCCAGACGGAGCGAGGCATAATCACCGGTGCGATAACGAAGCAACGGCAGGCAGAAATTGAAGCCGCCGGTGAGCGTGATCTCGCCGCGCTCACCTGGCACGACCCGGGCGCCGTCACCGTCCAGAAGCTCGACGAACATCCGGTGCTGAAGCAGCACATGTCCGCCCGCGCGCTCGTCGAACACCGCCACGGGGCCAGCTTCGTTCAACGAGTACAGGTCGAGCACCGGGCACTTGAAATACTCCTCGAGCGCCCCGCGCAGCGCGACCGAAAGCGCCATCGAAGTGCAGAGCAGTGCGCGCGGCCGCACGCTCGGGCGAATGCTCAATAGCTCGGCGAACGAGATCGGATCGCCAGCGATCACCTCTGGGTCGAGGGCGGCAAGATATTTTCCCCGATCGTTCGAGTCTCGCCAATCGCGCTCGTGCAAGTTGACCTTCGCCAATCCGGATTCGCCCATCGTCGGAGTAACCGAGACATAGGTGAAGCACTCTCGTTGATGGCCGAGAAGCACGACGCCCACCTGCCCACGACCGTGACGCAGCTCGATACCGAGGCGGCGTAGCGCGCGCTTGTGAAACGCGAGATAGCTCGCCGCCACCACCGGGTGCGATGCCAGTAACAGCGGATGCCCGGTCGTTCCGCTCGTTCTGAAGTTGATCAACCGATCTACTGGAGCCGAGTCGGGAACGAATTGAGCGATATCGCGACCGAGGTCGGCGCGCGAAATGGCTGGTACATCGGCGAGGCGGTGCGGTGGCGCGCCAAGGCGTCGATAGAACGGCACGTCGCCATAGCACTTCTCGATGACTGCCTGAATCCATGAAGGCTCTTCGCCGGCGCGCCAGCCGACGTCGGCGGCGAGCACCTCGCGCTCGAACGCCCGCACGCGTTCGAGGTCGGCGGCAGTGAGTCGGTTTCCACTCTCATTGCGATAGATCGGGGCGTGTGGATGCTCGCGCAGAAACCGCAACATCGTCTGTCCCTCGCCAGTGAGCGTGGGATATCGGTCGGCGTCAGTAATCGACTCGTTGCTCACTCGCGCGTCCACTTGTCGGCAGATTCCTCCGCGACTCGCTTCCGCAATGCCTCACGAATCTGCCGCGCGCGGAGCTCGGCGGCACGCGCCGCCTCGACGACGCGCGCACGCTCCGCGGCGCTGAGGCTCGTTAGGCGATCCTCGGCTTGCGCCTCCGATTCGCCCGCGGGCCGACAGCCGATCGCGGCGAGCGTCACCCGAACGAGCTCCTCGCGACGGTCGGGATCGTCGACGAATCGCCGAGCCGCCGTGGCAGCGGCGAGCTCCGACGCGCCGTCACTGAGAAGGCGCTGAAGATCGGCCTGTGCGGGCGCCGCGGACGCGAACCATGAATCGGCCAGCACCCAGCAAAGCAGCAGCGTCACCGCGAGCATGTTGCGGTCGCCGGTTCCCCGACCCGCAAATCGCTCCAGATCGCGCGCGGTGGCGGCCACTCCCAGGGATGTGAGCAAGTCACCGACGACCGCGTCGACGTGAACCTGCCCCGCTCCGCGGATGCACGGCTCGGCGAGGAAGTCCACGGGCGTGTCCGCGAGGCGGTGCAGCAGCGACGCCAGGGGAGGTCCTTCACGACTCAGTCGATTTGACATGTATCGTTAGGCGCTCAGTCGAACTTGGCGAAAACCTGCGTGCTCGGGCAGTCACCGCAGACGGTGAGCGGGGTAGATAATCGATTGCGCGCCGCGGCGAAACGCGCCGGTAACGAGGCCACGTCATCGGCACTGGACAGCTCGGAGATCGGCACGCCGAATTCGTCTTTGGTGAAGCTGCACGGCGCAATGAGTCCGCGCTCATTCGCAAAGAGGGAGCGCTCGCCCGGTCCGCAATCGTGCACTGGAAGGCGCCTCCCTTCCGCGGAGCTCCTGATGCGCTCCAGGTAGCGGTCCCCTCCCCGCAACGTCACGCCGTGAGCGGCGAGCCTGTCGCGTAGCCAGGGGACGACCTCGGCGAGTCGCGCAACGTCGCTCGGCGACAGATGATGCTCGGCCCAGAATTCAGGTCGGTCGTTGCCGCCCAGTTGATTGAAGGTGATCTCGTCGATGCCCCACGCTGCCAGCTCGAGGCACAACGTCGCGAACTCGTCGACGTTGTCGCGCATGAGAACGACATTCGCGCGCAGCCTCGGGCTGCGCTCGCGCTGCCTGCCAGCAGCGAGGAGTGGTACGACGCGGCCCAGCACGTCGAATCCGCCACGCCAACCGCGCACACGGTCGTGCGCGGCGCCGATTCCGTCCACGCTGACCGTGAGCTCGTCGTAGCACTCGAGCACGTGCGCGCGCACGTGTTCGGACGCGAGCGCGGTGCCGTTGGTCGTAACGCTCACGCGAAGTCCAAAGTTGCGCGCGAAGGAGGACGTCAAGCGTTCGAGTGGCGCCCAGAGCAGGGGCTCACCACCAAGCCAACTCACGAGCACGCGGTCGCCCGTTGCCCGTTGGTACGCGCTGAGCACGGAACCAAACGCAAGCACGACCGCCGGATCGGCACTCTGCCGCGACCGCTGGAGACGACGATCGTATGCACAGAACTCGCAGGCGAGGTTGCACCGTTCGGTGACGCGCCAAACGACGATCACGCGCTCACCGGCGGGGCGACGTGTCGGTTCGAGCCTCGTCGCCGTATGCGCGACTGCTGAACTCTCGCGCAAACTCGAGGAGATGCTCCCACGACGAGACGCGGTGGATGTCCCATCCTTCAGTCCGTGCGCGGGTGATGGCGATTGGCTCCTGACGATCGGGGAGGTTCAGCACGAAGGTACCGCCCCCAGCGGCGCGCGCGAGAGCTTCGGCGGCGATCTCCCAGCCGCTGCGTCCGCGCTCGTCGTCATCGAACATCGTCGTCACCCCGTCATCGGAGACGACGAGAATATGCCTCGGCCGCGCCAGAGCTTCCGCGTGGCGCGTGGCGTACGTGTCGCGGAGCATGTGAATTGGAAACGCCGTTCCCCCGCCGAGGTACCCGGTGAGGACGGTGAGCACCTTGTTTTCGTCGGTGACGAAGCCCTGCGTCGTGAGCACCTGATGCGCGCCGCTCCAGAGCGTCGCTTGCACGCGCGCGCCAGCGCGCAACGCGGAAAGACAAACGATCGCGCCAGCGAGCGCCGGATAGGACAGCTGCCGCTTCGGGTTCACCATCGAGCCCGAGCTATCCACGTAAATGTCGAGATCGAGCGGCACACGGCGCGGCTCGCTCCCTTCCGACGTGCCCCACACGCGCTGCACCGTCGTGACGCCCGGGACGATGAGAGGACTGGAAAGGATGCTCTGCAGCCAGTCGATCTCGTCGAGCGATCCACCCAGATCCCAGGGCTCGAGGCCCTCGGGCAACGGTTCTTCGGACTCGGGGACGCGACGGCTCGGGTAACGCACGAGATGCGGGAGCGCACGCTCGCGGTAGTACCGAACGGCCGCTTGCTGTTCCGTGAGCCTAACGCCGGCGGCTTTGAGAATCTCGCCATACTCGAACGGCTCGCGTGCCTGTCCACGCGCCGGAGCGTTCTCGCCCGCGTCCGTCGGAGCCTCGTCCATGCCGTTTTCTTTCTCGGTCTGTACATCGTCGGCATCGCCCGTGAGCTCGGGGTCCGTGGCTGGATGGATCGCGCCTCGCTCTTCCTCCGGATCCACTTCACTGAGGCCCACGGGCTCGCCACCCGCTCCGGCACCTTTGGTGTCGAGCAGCGGCTGGATGAGCGACTGCGACGCGGTGTCCTCGAGCAGGTAGGTGAGGAGCAACGCCGCAAAGCGCCCACTCCCATCGAGCCACTGGCGTGCGTAGCTACGCACGAGGCGCGCGGCGAGCCAGGCATCGCCCTCGATCCGGTCGTCCGGTGTGCCACCGCCTAACGCGCCGCGCTCCAGTCGCCAGAGAATCTCGTAGATGCGCAGGTACAGCGTCCAGAGCGCGCCACCCTCCTTCGGTGCGCTGCCGTCCGAACGCGCCAATGCTCGATATACACTCGACAGGCTGAGCCCGGCGCTTCGCTGTAAGCGGTCGTTGATGAGAAGATCGGTGTACAAGTTCGCAACCATCGGCGCGTGCTGTTCTACCGTCGGCAGCGCCCGGCGCATGCGCGCGAGTGATCGCCCGTGATCGGTAAGCGTGGACGGTGCGAGCACGTGATGACCAATCTCGTGCGCGAGCACCTCCACCGCGAACGATTCGACTCCGGAGGTCGCGACCGCCGGCAGGCTCACGATCACCGCCTGGTCCACGAGCCGAATCATCGCAAAGCTTCCGGTGAGGCCCTCCGCTTTTGCCTGCGCTTCCGTTAGGCATAGCGTCGGCGGCCGCAGACGCGTGAATCGGCTCCACGCGGCCAGGGCATCGGGCCATGCCGCGGTCCAGCGTTCGTGCAGGGCGTCAATGTCACTCCGGGAAGTCTCGCCGCGCGGCGCGGTCATGCGAGCGCCAGCAGCATGATCTGATGCGTCAGCGACCACGTGACCGCGAGCGTCGTCTCGCTCGACGCGATGCTGGTCACGGATCCCGGGCCTCCGGGAAGTCGAACGCCATGCGGAAGTGACGCGACCGGTTTCTGAGGTTGCACCTCGTTAGGCGCGAGGCGATGGAACGACGCGCCGTACAAGTCCGCGGTCAACAGCCAGCACTCTGCCGCGCTCGTGGCGTAAAAATGACCCGCCTCATACCTCACCAGTGGTGGCTCGACGAAGACGCCGCCGAATCCCCGAAACGCGCCGACATTTGCCATTGTGCGAAGGGGGACGCCATTGCCACTCACGCGACAGTCATCGGGTCGCGCCGGATCGAACCATTCGCTCGCGAGAAGACCTGCCTCGATGTCGCTCCAGCGGCAGGACGGTGAAGCATCTACCGCCGCGAGCGCGAGCGGCTCCGGCAGCGCCGCCGCGGCGCCGATCGCACCGCGCCGAAAGTGCGACAAACCCGCGCGCCACGCCGCAACCTGACCGACCCGCAGCAGCTGGTCGACGCTCGAGCAGTCGGGGGCGAGCCGCGCCATCCTGTCAACCCACGCGCCGACATTTCCACCAGGTGTCCCTTCCAACTGGTGTGCGGCGTTGCTCAGCGACGCAAGCACGCGCGATGGTTCGATCGCGATGATCCGTGCGGTCGCCGGAAGGAGCCGTCGCCAGGTGGTGTCGATGGCCGTGCCGGGCGCACCAGCGCCGGCGATGCGCTGGCCGACGAGCTCCAGCGCGACGTCGTACGTGGCATGTACGACGGCGTCTGAACGCTCGGGAGCTACCGCGTCGACAGCGCATATCAACGGATCGACTACGTCCTTCAGGAATTCCATGAACCCGTCCGCGGCGAGCGACGGATATCTCTGACGCGCTTCGGCAAAGCGGGCATTGAGCTCATCGCGCGAAGCGCGAAGGACCCGTGCAAACTGCTCGCTCACCATACAGAGAGCCGTTGCGACATGCCTAACGTGTCCCCAGCCAGCGCAGGTAGTTCGTGTATCGTTGATGGAGATATTTGAGCACGAGCAGGTCGTCGTAGAGATGGCCGTACAGCTTGCGGCCCTTGGTCAGCTCACCGACCAGCCGTTCGATGCGCACGAGCCGGTCGCGAACCTGACGCTCGTTCAGGCCGTCGACGCCACGTCGCAGCTCGGCGAGCAGCCCGCCGACGGCGTCATCACGATCGAGGTCAATTCGATCGTACTCGGCGCAGCTCAGATCGAACAGACGGCGCAACCAACCGATACGATCCGTGAGGAGAGCGGCGTTGCCCGCGGCCTGGAAGAACGGTGCCTCGGGATCGGGGGTGAGCTTGTCATGCATGACGAACGGCAAGATCTGGCGCACGTCCTCGAGCTCGACGCTGGCGTTGCCACGGAAGTACGCGATCGCTTTCGCGTAATGAATCAACGTCTGGAGCGCGCGAACCGAAACGCCGTTCGTCGTCTGACATCCGAGGTCCTTGAGGCGGTCGCGACCGCTGTCACGCGCGACGAGCGTATGCCATTCGGCGCCCGCCAGCCGCGCGGTGTCCTTGGTCTTGTACTCGAACTGGTCAGCGGCCACGTCGCAGAGCTCGAACTGGCTGGCGAAGAACTCGAGTCGGCGCCTAACGGGCTGCGCAAGCTCGACAGCCAATACCGCCTCCTGGATTCGATCGATTTCGCTCTCGCTGAAGACGATCTGTCGCGGTACGACCTCCTCCGGCCGCAGGCGCTCCTCGATCCGCGTGAGCAGATCGCCGAGGAAACGTGAATTGAACGCGAGCGCCTGGACGACGACATCGATGCGATCTCGCAGTGCTTCGATCACCTGATAGGTGCCGCCGCCGCGATCGTCGTTGGCGGTGAGGAACCACGCCGACTCGGGGCACTCATAGATGTGGTCGAGCACCTCGGCGTAGTCGTCGGCCATCACCGTGAGCAACGCGCTCTGCGTCCGTGTCGGGATTCGATTGTACTCATCGACGATCTTCACACGCATACCGAGCCACGCACGCCACGAGATGCGGATGTCTTCGATGCGTTGCGCGCCAACGAGGTCGGCGGGAAGTGGTGTGCCAAGGAGGTCGGCGATGGTCATCTGAGGATGCCCATGCTGCATGGCGCGACGGACGTCGCGCACCGTGTAGCCGGCGAGCACACCCATCAGCAGGGCGCTCGCCGTCTTTCCTCGCCCAGGGCCACCGATGAAGAGACACTTTCGCCTCGTGGCGAACGTGAGCAGCGGAAGGAGGACGAAGCCGGAGTAACTCTGCGCCGACGGCAGCGTGAGGCGGCTCGTCCCGTCCCCGACGGCAAAGGACTGGGGCGGCGCACCGTTGTACTCGATGTCGTAATGCGGGCTGATGATCGCGGTGTTGACGATCCAGAAATACGCTTGCCGCAATTTTTCGTCGAGCGGCTGCTCACTTGTCTCGCTGTCGTTTCGCGGCGTCGCGGGTCCGTGGTAGAGTTCCGCAACGTCGAAGGTCCGCGGCGCGACGGGCGTATGTGGATTCGTCGGCGCCGAGGAGAGCCGTTGGAAGATCTTGAGCGGAGGCACCGTCAGGAGGGAGGGTAGGCGCTGAACGGACTAGCTTAGCAAAAGTCGCCTCAAATGACGACGCTCTCTTCTTTGCGTGTCGGCGGCGTCGGCGAAGGTCATGCGGCGGCGCGGCCCGAGGACGCGTGGGAGGTCCGGCGACGGAAACGAAGGAGCCCGAGTTGCCGCTCCGTTGCTCGAACCAGGACTCTTCTGGTCCAGAGATACGGCGAACATGCCTCTTTCGCGCATGTCGCTTGTACACAAGCACTTACGACCAGGATAGAAACTGTTTCAGCGGTGACGATGCGTGGAAGCCCCGCCGGTCCTTTCTTCAGTCGCCAATCGCGTGCTGGTTAACATGACCTAGCACGCGATCGGCGAGGGCTTTACGAGAGAGTTGCCCTCCTGGGCTCGAACCAAGGACTCGACTGATCCAGAGTCGGCTTGACGCCGATGTCGAAACCTCAGGTCGTGCGAAATTTACCGTTCATGCCGTTCGGGAACAGACCGCCACCGCTCACGCCGGCTTGATCCGTCAAGTACACGATTCTCAGGACCTGCTGAGGCGTACGGCTGAACACTATGGCGTCGGCGTCCGTAGGAACGATGTTCGCGCGGCCATTCATCTCGATGCCCTGATCGATGTCGCTTGGTCCGTCGAGTCTGTCTCGCGCATCAGAGAGGGCGTTCGCGGCATTGCGCGCCGGTGTGCCCATGCGGTACAGCGTCGAGCGCACCATACCCATGTGATAGCCTTCGACCGCCAGAATCCCCGCGGCCGCGGCGAGATTGGTCTTGTTCACCAGCAAGGGCGCGGCGCCGTGATACGCGGTCACGCCGACGTCTTCCATGAGCATTCCGCCCAGGAAGAAGTTCATCTCGCTCGCGAACGGATCGAAGTCATCGCCGAGTCCGGCCGCCTTCCCCGCCGCGCGGAAGCCGCCGGCGATGTCGATCGTGGGGCGACTCACTGCCTTGCTTCCGAGAGCGCGGCGATAGAACCTAACGTGGGCCAGCTCATTCTGCGCGACTTCATCCATGAACTCGCGAAGATCCTGATTCTGCCACGGCACCAACTTGCCGCCCGTCACGGCGCCCGGATTGGACCCGGCATCGGCGGCGTCGAGGCCGTGACCTGCTGTGCCGCGCAGATAGTACTCCGCCTCGAGCGATTCGAGGTTCAGCGCGAAGTTGAAGATGTCGTGATCGATCGTGTCGTCGAGGCCGACTTCACCCGCGGCGGTTTGGACGGTAGAACGGGTGCGCGCGCAGCCAGGCAGAGCCGCAGCCGCGCCCAGGCCACCGAGTACTCCGAGCGCGTGGCGTCTCGTGATTCGATTCTCCGTCCGCATGGGTCGATCCTCCATTGGCGAGGGAAGTGAGCAGAATGACGCACGACCTTCCGTGTGCCGCGCGCCGCGTTCGCCGGCAATGGTGCGCAGCACGCGGTATGCCGCTCCATGTTCTAACCAACGACATCGTTGCGTCGCCGTCGCCAAGACGACCGCCAGGCGCGGCTAGGGAACTCGACGATAGGCCTAACGGTGCCGTTAAGCGTGAGGTCGGTAGTTCAAGCAGCTGCGCCAGGCAGATATTGCAGTCGCTGCCATTCATCCCTCGAGTTCGTCGAGATGTCGTCCTGCCGGAGAGCAGACCCTCAACAAACTCGTTAGGCCGGCGGAGAGGCTACGATACCCGCGATCATCGCGGGCCAAGGCCCACAGCCGCAATTGGCGTTTCTCTTGCGCATCTGAGAACGAGCGCGAGAACCGAGGTTATCATGAAGATCGTGATCGTCGGCGGGACCGGTCTGATCGGCTCGAAAGTCGTGAGTCTGCTCCGCGACCGCGGCGACACTGCGGTGCCCGCGGCGCCGAAGACGGGTGTCAATACGATCACAGGCGAAGGGCTCGCTGACGCGCTTGCTGGAGCCGATGTCGTCATTGACGTGTCGAACTCGCCGTCGTCAGACGATGAGGCGGTCATGACGTTCTTTCAGACCTCGACGCGTAACATTCTCGGAGCTGAAGCGACGGCGGGCGTGCAGCATCATGTTGTACTGTCGATCGTCGGAGTCGACCGACTTGCGGCTGGTGGAAGTGGATACCACCGGGCCAAGCTCGCGCAGGAAGAGCTGATTCGGAGCTCGAACATACCGTACTCGATCATTCGCGCGTCGCCGTTTTTCGAGTTCCTAACGGGGATCGCGGATAGCGCAACGGTAGCAGGCACGGTTCGTCTTGCACCAGTACTGATCCAGCCCATAGCGGCGGAGGACGTTGCCCGGACGGTGGTGAACGTTGCAGTAGGAAAGCCGGTGAACGGCATCGTCGAGGTGGCGGGACCAGAGCCCTTTCGGCTGGATGAGCTTGTGCGCCTCGCGCTCCGCGCCACGAGCGATTCGCGCCCGGTTGTAACGGATCCCCAGGCGCGGTACTTCGGCGCCGTGCTGAGTGAGCGTTCGCTCGTGCCCGCCGACGACGCGCGTCTCGTCGGCGCGACTTTTCAAGGCTGGCAGCAGCAGCAGGCTGCGGTCGGACGGCCGACAGCGGAACATTCGACGGCTCGTTAGGTCGGGATGCCGTTATTCAGCGAGTAGTACGATTCGCTCGGTGGGAACTAGTATCCAGGGGAGGGCGTTCGGATGAGTCCGACTGGGCTGGATGTATTCGACACGACGCTCCAAAAGACGAATGCCTGGCTGAAGGAGCTCATGGAGAAGCTGGGATGGGACGATCGGCATCGTGCATACCTCGCGCTTCGCGCGACGTTGCATGCCGTGCGCGATCGGCTCGATGTCGGCGAAGCGGTGCAGCTCGGCGCGCAGCTCCCGATGCTGATCCGCGGGTTCTACTACGAGGGTTGGAACCCCGCGCACACGCCGGTGAAAGCACGACACCGCGAGGACTTCTTGCACGACATCGAGAAGTACTTCGCGAAGGATTTGCCAATCGATGCTGCATGGGTCGCTCGCGGAGTATTCAGGCTGCTGGAGTCGCGCGTTTCGGATGGCGAAATTGCCAAGTTGAGGCACGTACTTCCCGGCGAGATCCGTAACCTGTGGCCCGCGAATGCGCATCGACCTGAAGTCGGCGAGAGGAACGGCACGGCTTAGGTTGAGCAAGTAATCTCACGCAACATGAGAGCACTCTAATTTATTCGCCGCGCTCGATCGCTTGGTATTAGCCCGAATATCGCTCGTTCCGGTACGCTCTCAGCACGTCGGCGTCGGCCGCGAGCAAATCGGTCGGCTGCTCATGCGGTTGCACCGTTCTGGCCCATGGAACTCGCTCGAGATGATCGAAGGGGATCGGCTCGCCTGTTCGCTCGTCGAGTCCGTACCGGTCCGGCGTTTCGTCAAGCAGCTTCAGCGCATCCTGCATGTCCGCCAACTCTCGGCTCAGTCGAGAGATCTCGAGCGCGTCGAGCGCCTGGTTGTAGCTATCCGTATCATGCGTCGCGTGAAGCGGCGCATCTGATTGCTCGTCGGCGCGGCGGTCCGCTTCAACCGGTCGCTCGCCAAAACGCGCCAAGCGGTCAACGACGCGCTCGCGCTCCTGCTCGAGACGACGCCGGAGGTGATCTCGCTGCTCCTCAGTCATGACTGACACCGTGGACGAGTACGACATTACACTTGCTTCTTGGTGCATCGGCGGTCACATGCGCCGCAGTGGACCTTGGTCCCATGGAGCGGCTGTGACTTCGGGTGGATCGATGGCAGAGGTGGCCTGAAAAAGCTCGAGCTCCCATGCAGCGAGAGTCGGATGCTGCGCGATCTCCTGCGCAGAAGGCGTCACGATGGGGCGCGAACACGTGCGCACGCTCATGCGGCGCCTCGGCATCACCGACCGTGATGGGAGCGTTTTGCCCTGTACGCGAATGAGCGCGCCGTAATTCGTGATGAGCCGCTGATTCGAGGGAATGCTCGATGTCTTGGCGTCAAGTCGCCTACGAAGTTCACTCGCGCGATGGGCTCCATCTGCTGTCCGCGTAGCTTCAAGCGGAGCTGGCGCTGCTTCTCGGCCTCACCTTTGGCGCCGCGAGCACTGGCATCCTGATCGTACGCGTGGCCGGTGAAGTTCGCTGCGACAGCGTCGAGCCGTTTCCGAGCCGCGGTGAGATCAACAATGGCGGCGAGCACCGCGGCATTGTCGTCGAGAAAGAGCTGCACCGCTTCAGCGCAGCCAGTACGGCGTTCTGTAGAAATTTCATATGTCCGTTCGATCGGGTTGTGTGACGCGCGGAATGAGAGCGGCCACAGTGCGCGTCTGCGCGGTCGCCGAGCGGAATGAAGCTGGGATGCGGCAACACGTTCACGTCGCCGTGAGAACGCTTCGATTGAGCGGGGCAGTCGTGCTTCGAGCGGTAGAATAATCGACATGGCCGGTATGAAGTGAGAAGTCGGCGGTTTGAAGTGAGAGGTCGGTGGTACGGAGTAACCGGTGAGCGGTACGGAGTGAGGAGTCGTCGGAATCGAGTTAGAGGTGCCCGGAACTGGCTAACCAGTGGGCGGTACAGCGTGAGCAGTGAGCAGTACTCGCGAACATGCGATCGTGAGCGAGTGCGAAGCGCGCGGGATTGCCGTACATGCGGGCGGGAGGCGAATACGTCCCTGAGGGACGGCGATAGATACGCGCGGTACTGGCTGAGATCTCTCCGGTACGCCGATCGCTTCGAGCGGTACGGCCATCGATGCGCGCTGTACAGCGTCAGAACCCTTCGGTACGACCTGCAGTTCAACCGTGACAGATGAAGGTTTCAGCGGTACCGCTATTCATCCCAGCGGTTCCGTGATCGGTCCGAGGTGAACGGCCTGATGTTCGTCCGCTACTCGGCTAGGACTTCTCGGGACGCGAATTAGTTCGAGCGGAATTCGCGTCTATCTCTCCGAGACAGCGCCGAGTGCGAGCGGTACGCGCGAAGGTGTCGGCGGTACGGCGGTGAGTCCGAGCGGTACGCGGATGCATTACGGCGGGACAGCGATCGTATCGATCGGTACTGGCGTCAGTTTCGTCGGTACTGGCGTCGGTTTCGTCGGTACTCGCGTCAATTGCTCCGGTACTCGCGTCAATTGCTTCGGTACTCGCATCAGTTTCTTCGGTACGGCGAACAGTTCGTTCGATACGCCGCGCCATTCTCGCGGCCCGGCATTCGGTTGCCGCGGTCGCGGCCGCAATTGCGCCGGATGCGCGAGCGGTTGCTCTGGCGCGTCCTCGAGAGAGGGCGGGACGGCGACTAGTTAGGGCGGCGGTTCGTGCTATCTCCTCAGGAGAGGCTTCTATCTCTTCAGAACAGACTCCAATCTCGTCAGGACAGACTCCAATCTCTTCGGGAGCGACGCCTATCTCTTCGGGAGAGATTCCTATCTCTTCAGAACTGACTCCTATCTGTTCAGGACAGACTCCTATCTATAGTAGGGCGCCCGGGGTTTCGTTTGTTACCCAACGAGTAAGCTCTCGACGGCGCCAGAACGCTTGAGTCTCTTCTCCTCTGCTTTTCCATTGTCCTGGTCAGCGGGAATGTGACTCGGGTGGTGGTGGTCTAATGAGTGTTTGGCCGGTGGGAGTCACATTTCAACTGAGGCGGAACAGCGCAGGTCGTTGTGCGCCTCGCAAACCTTGTGGTCGACGCTCCAAAACTTGTGATCGATCCTCCAAAGCTTGCCGCCGGTCGTGCAAAGCTTGGCGTCGATGGTGAAAAGGTTGGAGCCGATCGCGCAAAGCTTGGAGCCGACTGACCGAAACTTGTTGCGCGCTGAACAAAGCTCGGAGCCGGTCGAGCAAAGCTTTGAGCCGGTTGGACAAACCTTTTTGTCGACCGCACACCCATCGGAGTCGACGATCAAAACCTTGGAGCCGACTGTCGGATCATTGCTGTCGATGCACCATTCATTGTTGTCGACTGTGCGTTCATAGTTGCCGACGTGCAGCAGCTTGCCGTCGACCGAGCAAAGCTTGGAGCCGACTGTGCAAACATTGTTGTCGATCGTGCAAACCTTGCTGCCGATAGTGCGGAGCTTGGCGTCGATCGAACAAAGGTTGGTATCGACAGGACAAAGCTTGCTGTCGACCGGACACTCCTCGCGGTCGACTGGACAAAGCTTGCCGTCGATTGTTTAAGGGCTCCCGTCGACTGTACAAGCATCGGAGTCGATGGTGCAAAGGTCGGAGTCGATCGGACAAAACTTGGAGCCGGTAGCACAATCATTGGCGTCGACAGCGCAAAAATTGTTGCCGGCAGAACACATGCGGACGCCCATCGAGCGAATCCGGCTGCCGATCGCCCCTCCCAGCCGTCTCTGCTCACGCCCGGCGTCGATTTCGCTTCAACCCTACTCTCTCTAACGGAAAATCGAGCCCTTCGCGCAAGAGGCAATTTTTGCCGGCTGGATGTCCGCGTTGTCAATGCGACAACCGGTGACTATCTGCCTTTTGAGCATTGTCGCGTTGTGCCTTTAGTGTTGTCGGGCGGAGTAGAGGAAGGGCATGATCAAGAACGCCAGACCGATCAGCAGGTAAAGGACTCCGATCACACGCGCCGCCTCGGAATGCGCTTGCGCTAGTGCCAGCCTCGGTTGCCTAACGATCAGGCGTGGAACCGCTTGCCGAAATGGGCACCTCGTGAACCATTCGCACCCATATATCGCGCGATCCTGAGAACTTGCTCAACGAGTCGGACTGGCGTATGGTTGGGCGTTTCCGGTCGAGGGCTTGACGCGGCAGCGAACTCGTGTCGGCGTCGTTAGGAGTGGGCTGCCATGAGGAACAAGGCCGGCCACATGTGAAATGTGCGCCAGCCTTGGCTTGGCATGAGCCAATCTGGCCTGCTTTTCCGCGTTCTGGTTGTATGCCCTATAACTCCTTTGCCAACCAGGAATATCGCAACGCGCTCCAGAGCAGACTGGAGATCCCCGCCTTGCTCCGCGCCCTCCCCTTTGCGCACGGGTTGCGCCTGCTCGAGGCGGGCTGCGGAAGAGGGGTCGGCCTCACCGAGCTCGCGCGGCGCTGCCGGCCGTCGAGACTCGTGGGCGTCGACATCGCCCGCGATCTCATCGACCTGGCGAAAGCGCGCCTCGACCACCGCGGCCTGAGCGCCGAGCTCCATGTTGGCGACGTACGGCAGCTGCCTTTTGCCGACGGCGACTTCGACGTCGTGATCGACTTTGGCACTTGCTACCACATCGACAAACCCGGCGCCGCGCTGCGCGAGATCGCCCGCGTGCTCGACGCCGGCGGGGTGTTCATCCATGAATTGCCCCTGGCGCAGCTCATCGCCCATCCGCTTCGGAGTCGCGGTCGTCGCCTGCCCTGGAGCGAGTGCGCCGAGCTCACCGCCGAGCGGCGCGCCGGCCTGTGGGGCTCCCGTCGGAAAGCGGTCGTCACCTAACGAGAGGAGACACTCCGTGCCATCACGATCGACAATACTCCGCCGCGCGCTCGTCGTCTGTCTGCCGCTGGCCGGCGCCGCCTGCGTTCTCGTCAGCATCTCGAGCGGCACTCGGGTCCGCGCCATCGATCCGCGCTTCCCATACGACGTCAACTCGCCCGTCAAAGCGCATCTGAAGGACGGCTCCACCATCGTCTACGAAGACGGCATCCACGTCCAGGGGAATACGCTCACCGCGCGTGGCAACGGCCAACGCGTCGGCGCCCTCAATGAATACCTCCCGCTCGTGCCGATTCCCTTCGACAGTATCGTCGGACTCGAGACCTTCGACCGCGAGATCAACGCGCCGGCCAGCATGCTCGTCTCGGCGGTGACAATGACGGCGTCCTTCGCTGTCGATGTCGCCGCCGCCGTGCTCATCTTCGGCTCCTGCCCGACCATATATGCCGACAGCGCCGGCAAGCCTGCGCTCGAAGCGGAGATTTTCGCACGACGAATCTCGCCATTGCTCGAGGCGCGCGACATCGACTCCTCAAGACGCGCGGCGACAGCACCGGCGTCGTCACCCTGGATGTGCGCAACGAGGCGCTCGAGACCCATTACATCAATCACCTCGAGCTCCTCGAGGTCCGCCACGATGCGCGCACCCGGGTGATTCCCGACGAGCACGGCCGGCCCCTTGTCGTCAGCGACTTCTCCGCGCCTGCTTCGGCGCGCGATCGCGCCGGCCGTGACGTTCGCGCGACGCTCGCGCGCGCGGACCGCGATGTGTTCACCACCGACAGCGTGACCCTCGCCCGCGCGACCGGCGAGGATTCTGGCGATTACATAGACCTCGCCTTTCCACGTCCACGAGGCGACAGCGCCGTCATCGGCCTCGAGCTCCGTATCAGTCTGCTCAACACCGTGCTGTTGTATGATCTCATCCTCGGCGCGCCGGGAGCGCGGTCGATCGACTGGCTCCAGCGCGACATGCACCGCATCGTCCCGATGATCCAGTTCGGCCAATGGTATCGCAAAAACTTTGGTCTGCGCGTGGCCGTGCGCGATGGCAACAGTTGGCGCGAGATCGAGCAACATCCTACGTATGGACCCGTGGCCTGGCGACGCGCCGCGACCGTCGTCCCGGTGCTGGAGGAAGACAGTCTGCGCGTCCGTCTCTCCTTCACCGCCGACGAATGGCGCATCGATTGGGTAGGCGTGGCAGCGGACTTCATTCGGCCACGTCCCCGGTTGATTGGCGTGTCACGCGTCCGCAGCGACAACGATAGCCTCGCGACCGCGGCGAAACGCAACCTGCGCGCTGCCGACGATCGTTATGTGCGGACCCAGCCCGGCGACCGCTTCCGGGTTTCGTTCGACGCCGGTCCGGCGCCAAAGGATTCGGCGCGCACCTTTCTTCTGGCGTCGCAGGGTTACTACATCGAGTGGATCAGAGGCAGCTGGCTCAAGAGCGACAGCGGCAATGTGGCGCCCTTCGTCCCGTCGTCGGCGTCGCTCGAGAAGGCGCTTCGCCTCTGGGCATCGCAACGCAATTCGGCCGATCAGAAGTTCTATTCGACGCGCATTCCGGTGAGGAAATCATGAAGCGCCTCGCGCCGATCGTCATGATGTTGTTGACCGCGTGCGTCATTCACGCCGGTCCGGGTCCGGATAGTTTTCCGCCGGCGCACAGCGCCGCCGGGCTGAGCGCCTCCTTCGTTTTGGCAACGTCGCGCGTCAACGGCGAGTTGCTCGAGGTGCGCGACAGCGCGCTCGTGATCCTCACCCACGATCGCGTCGTGCTGGTGCCTTTCAGTACCATCGACTCCGGCAGCTTCGCTCATTCGCGCATCGCTGTTGGCCACGGCCAAAAGCTCGTGGGGGACGATTTCGAGTCGATCCGGCTGCTGAGTCGATACCCGCAGGGTATCCCCCCCGAGGCGTTGCGCCGCATTCTCGCCGACAAGGGCCAGGACGTCCTTGTCTTCCTCCGATGAAGCCGTTGGGTTCGGCCCTCGCGGCAACACTCGCCGCGATCAATGCCGGGGCTCAGCGTCCCGACAGCGCCAGCGTCGCCAGATTCGTCGCTCAGGCGCGCGTGACGACGGCGCGCTTTCAAGACATCAACGTCGCGATCGCCGAGAATTACGTGCGCATCGGTCCCGATTTCCCGGCGATGGGCGAGCATTGGGTCCGTGGCGAGACCGTCATGCGCAGCGACTCCACACCGATGCCATCGATCCTGACCTACGCGACGATCGGTGGCCACCGCACTCTCACCGGCGTCGTCTACACCATCGTCCTCCGCGCTGGCGACAAGGTGCCCGAGATGCCGCCGTTGGCAGAATGGCACGACCACGTCGGCACCGTCGACGAAGAGAGTCTCCTGCTCGGCCACACTCACCTCGGCGACACCGATGGGGGAGGGCTGCGCCTCGCGGTGATGCACGCCTGGATCGGGCTCACCAATCCCGCCGGCATGTTCGCCACCGACAACTGGGCGCTGCCCTTCGCTCGAGTCGGCATTCCCGCGCCGCCTAACGCGTCGCCCCGCGCCGCGCGTGCCGTCGCGCTGGCGACTTGCGTGCCGTACTTCGCGCGACTCTTCGGCGCCGTCGGTCAGCTAGACGATCGCGAATCCGACGCGGTGCTTGACGCCCTAGAGCACAGCCGCGGCGTCGTGCAGGGATGGCTCGAGGCGCGAGACCCCGCCGACTCCGTCTCGAGTGCAGATCTCGCCCGTCTGGAGAAGATCTGGAGCGATCTCGCCGATGCCATCACCAGGTCAGTGCGCCCGGCGAGCGCCGAGCGACTCGTGCGCGTGCTCGACCGTTAGGCGAGTGACCACGCTGGAGCTTCCGGAGGTACGGCGCGTACTCGACCGCCTTTTCGACGCGCGTGCGACGCAGCGCTCGCGTGTCCTGCGTCATGTCGCGCGCTCCATCGTCGATCGGGTGCTCGGCCGCGAACCTTCGCTCGATGAGGAGGTCGAGCGGCTGAGCGCCCACTACGCCTCGGTGTCGCGCGGACAGGGCCGCTTCTTATATATGGAAGCGCGCTCGACGCGCGCCCGACGGATCGTCGAGTTCGGGACGTCCGTAGGTATCTCGACGATCCATCTGGCGGCTGCGGTGCGCGATAACGGCGGCGGCCGGGTGATCGGCTCGGAAATGAATCACGGCAAGCTCACCGCTGCCCGCGACAACATCGCTGCCGCCGGACTCGCCGACCTCGTCGAGATCCGGGAGGGGAACGCGCTCGAGACCTTCGTCACGATCGACGGCGAAATCGATCTCCTGTTCCTCGACGGGTATCCGCCGCTTTATCTCCCAATTGTGAAACTGCTACTGCCGCGCCTCCGCTCCGGTGTCGTGGTGATCGCCGACAACATTTTCACCCACTGGCGGCTTCTCCGCCCTTACCGTCAGTTCCTCCGCGACACGTCAAACGGTTTTCGATCAGAGACGCTTTTCATGCGGTACGGAGTCGAATATTCGGTCCGCACGTGACGCTCTGAAACGGCCACCTTGAGGGCGACTGCTACAAAGCGAAAAGAGCCCGACCTCACCGAACGTGAGATCGGGCTTGGAGTTGCCCCTCCTGGGCTCGAACCAGGACTCTTCTGATCTAGAGTCGAGTCCCTCATAAACACTAAACTCTCAAATGTGCCGGTTTTTCAAGGAGATACGAGCATCGGGACCGTATTTCCAAGCTGCCCGTTCTGCACTTTTCCGCACCGAAGTGGCTAACTAGTGGCTAACTAATTTGGACATTCCCGCAGTCCTGCCCTCGCGAAGTCAGGGAAATTGAAGCGTACCTTTCTTCCATTCTCGCAATGTCATCTGCGCAGACAATCGTTCTGGGCTTGGTGGCCCGGACATAATCTGTTGCAGAACTGCCTCGCCACGGGTAGGAGCGAACTCCAGAGCATGCGCGGCTACCCACGCGCGAACTGCAGGATCGGCGTGTGACAGCAAGGGAAGAAGCGCCATCTGAGCCTCAAGCCCTCGTTCTCGCAACTGTCGGTACGCGCTCGCCAGCTTCTCATATCCGGCATTTGCGAGCTTGTGATCCCCTTCATGGGTACCCCTGCCGTGCAGTTCTGCACCGGCCTCGTATTCAGCAACAAGGTGCTCTATTGCATCGTGCATGTAGTGGTTGCCCTCAATGAATTGCTCCGACGTTCCTCAGCACACTCATACCAAATTCGAACTGATCAGCGAAGGAGGTCAAGCCGTGCGCTCTGTGCGTTCTCCGGTTTTAAAGTTGTTCAAGCCGGTGAAGACGAATTTCGCCACCGATAGCAGATCGTGATCATCTGGTGGTTGCAGCCTTGAGCTGATCAACGGCCTGGTGCCTAAACGACGAGTGCGACCGCGATCGCCGCGAAGCGAACAATAGGTCGACGCGCAATTGATAATTTCTCCGACGAAGACTTGATACGCTTGGCGAGGGGGGCACTGGCAACGAGCTTCGTGGTAGAGCGCCTCGTGACCCACGCGGATCTTTAGGGAGCACCAAATCTTCGTAATCGGGCGCCTCCGCTGGCGTCTCATACGTTTTTGACCAATCCTGACGGCGCCGGTTTCCGCCCAAGTAGTTGGCGCATGTGTACGCAGGCTTCGCGTCCACCGCGGCCCGCTTTGGCAAAGTCGCGCAGAAGTCACTCGCGTGACATCTTTCACTAGGACCCAGGGAGGATGTAAAGGCGACTGAAATTCGCCGTAATAGCGAAGCCTGTCATCGGATCCGTGTCGATCTCCAGATCCAGCCATTTGATTAGGCTCGTCGATGTTTGTGTAAGAGGGATGACAGCACTGACGAGCGGAGCAAGCGAGCGCTGATGCAAAGCATCAAAATAGTCCTGTTTGCGCTGTTCGCCTCCACCGGATACGGCATCGTGCATGACCTGGTTACGGCGCACATCTGCGTTGAGTACTTCACGATTGGTCATCCGCCGCTTATTCCGAGCGCATCGCCTACGCTGCTCGCGCTTGCGTGGGGCGTGGTTGCAACATGGTGGGTCGGTCTACCTTTGGGAGTGCTCCTGGCCGTGGCGGCACGCACCGGGTCCCGTCCAAAACTCACGGTAGTGGAACTCCGTCGTCCCATCATGATGCTGCTTCTGGTAATGGCGGGATCGGGGCTGACCGCTGGAATCGTCGGTGGTATCCTCGCGAGTCGAGGAATGGTGTGGCTCACCGCGCCCCTAAATGATCTGATTCCGCCTGACCGGCAGGTGAGATTCTTGATCGATCTTTGGGTGCATTCGGCGAGCTACTTCGTCGGCCTCTTAGGCGGCCTGGTGCTCGTTGCCTGGACATGGCGTAATCGGACGCGAATGCCCATCGTGGCGGCAGGGTAACTTTCACTTTCGATCGCTCTGTCGCCGCTCTGCCACTGGCCGGCTCTTGAAACACAAATCCAAGCGGCTCCAATCGTCGTGGGATCAACCGGTGGATTTTCGACACCTAGCTCAGGCCGCATTTTCGGTACGCCACAGTAAGTCAGCCAGGCGCGCACGCAACCAGACCACCTTCTGCCGCATCCTCCGGAGCGCCCAGTGCGCTCGCGGGACATTGTTGGGTGATTCACTCGGTCCAACTCAGCTAGGCATCGCCGGGCCCAAAGCGCCGCAGGTAAGAATTGCCCGCAGCGCTTCGTGACTCTTCCGAACTGTAACGGCACACTGCACTGAGCGCGTTAAGCC
>DASXPH010000073.1:0-10488 GCA_036493735.1 Gemmatimonadaceae bacterium | reverse complement strand
AGAGCTTTCAACAGAGCTCGATCGCCAGCTGGCGCTGTTGAAGCGGACGTTGGACGCGGGCCTGCCGCGGATGAATTCGATGCTGCGCGGGGCGGGCTTGCCCGCGGTCGAAGCGAAGCCGGTGGACGCGCGGGAGCCGAGGCAGATCGCCGAACAATAGCGTGGTGCGTGACGCGTGGTGCGTGGTGCGATTCGGCAGTCACGCGCCACGCTTCACGCATCACGCCGAACCGAAGGGTTCGTAACCCATGCCCATGCTATGGTACCCTTTGTCGACGTAGATCGTCGTGCCGGTGATGCCGGCGCCTAACGGGGAAGAGAGGAAGGCGGCGGTGTTGCCGACGTCGGTCGGCTCGAGGGGACTCGTAATCGGTGCCGTCTTCGAGACGTACTCCACCATCCGCTCGATGATTCCGATCGCGCTCGCGGCGCGGGACGCCCAGGGGCCGGCGGAGATGGTGTTCACGCGGATACCGAACTTGCGTCCTGCCTCGAAGGCGAGGGTGCGCGTGTCGCTCTCGAGCGCCGCCTTCGCCGACGACATACCGCCGCCGTAGCCGGGAATCACCCGCTCGCTCGCCATGTAAGTGAGCGATACGACCGACCCGCCGTCGCGCATCAGCGGGCCGAGGCGCGCGATCATGGAAACGAGTGAATAGGCGCTGATGCTCACAGCCGTGAGGTAGCCCGACCGGCTCGTCTCGAGCAGCGGCTTCTTCACCTCCGGGCCGTTCGCGAGGGAGTGGACGACGATGTCGATCGGCTTCTCGCCGAAGTCGCTCGTGAGGCGCTTTGCCACACCGTCCACCGAACAATCACCGACGTCCTTGTATCGCTTGCTCGTCCTGATATCCTCGGGAATCTGATCGTACGTGTCGTACGCCGCGTCGAGTGGGTAGATCTTCTCGAATTGGAGCAGCTCGCCCGACGCGAGCCGGCGCGAGGCGTCCATCTTCCCGCGCTCGAGCAGGTTCATGAAAATGTTGAGCGCCGGCGGCCAGGTGCCGACGACGACCGCCGCGCCTGCCTCGATCAGCGCTTTAGCAATCGCGAAACCGAATCCGGCGTCGTCCGCCACTCCGGCCACGAACGCGCGACGTCCCTTGAGATCGATGGATAGCATGCGGGGAAGCTAGCCGTTACGGCGCCGGTAACAACGGTTTCATGAGCGCGCTCTCATGCGAATGCCGGTGCGTGTTCGGATGCCGTAGCGCCGAGTGGAGCTATAAGATCCTCCAGGGGCTAGGGCTAGGGGCTAGGGCGTAGCGCGAGATTCGTTAGGCGCTAGCCGGGCATCCCTACGTTGTTGCCCGGCCCTAGCCCGTAACCCCTAGCCCCTAACCCCTGGTCCTCAGCCCCTCCATGGCCTCCATTCTCTACGTCGATGACGAGGAAGCCATCCGGCGCGCGGTCGCCACCTGGCTCACGCGCCGCGGGCACGTCGTGCACGCCGCCGGCTCGATTGCGGCGGCTCTCCACCTCCTCGAATCGCAGCCAGTGGATGGAGTATTCGTGGACCTCTGGATCGGCGGCGAGAGTGGATTGGAGCTCTGGGAGTGGATCGACAAACACCGTCCCGATCTCTCGGCGAACGTCGTTCTGGTGACCGGGGACCCCGGCTCGTCAGGCCAACTCGGCCGTCCGATTCTCGCTAAACCCTTCGAGCTTACGGAGCTCGACGGGTTCGTCGCACGGTGGACAGGAGGGTAGAGGGTTGCGGGTTCCAATCATCGTCCCGTGTCCCGCGCCCATCGCCCATCGCCCTGCGACCCGCACAACGGTACGCCACGTGCCACTCAGACATTCGCCATAGGAAGCACAGCAATAAATAAATTGCCCGACATGCATTCGCATCGCAGTCCCGCTCGCCGGGGTTCCGAGAGTCTCGTAGAAGAACTACCACTCCCTGTCGCGCCGGGACCTTCGTTCGCCCGCGGGTTGTGGCGCATTGCCGCCGCCGACGTGTCGAGCGAGAATCGCGTTCGACTCCTGCGCGACGGACCGGCGACCTTCGACGCGATGGTCGAGCTCATCGACCAGGCGCGCACGTCGGTCGCGCTCGAGAGCTACATCTTCCGATCGGACGAAGTCGGACGGCGCTTTGGTGACGCATTGATGCGCGCCGTCGAGCGAGGCGCGTCCGTCCGTCTGCTGCTGGATTGGATTGGCGCACGCGGCACCTCGCGCGCCTTCCTCCGCCAGCTCGCGAAGGGCGGAGTTGACGTCAAGATTTTCAATCCCCCTGGCTTTCGACCCTGGATGGGCCTCGTCCCGCGTGACCACCGCAAGCTCCTAGTGGTGGACGAGACGATCGGAATCACCGGCGGCGTCGGTGTCGGGCGCGAATGGATGACGGGTGTCCTGAAGCAGCACCGCTCGCGCTGGCGCGACACGGCCGTTGTCATCGAAGGACCGGCGGCGCGCGACATGATGAGCGCGTTCGAGAACATGTGGCGTCGCACCGTCGGCCGCGAGCGTCGAGGTTCGCATCGTTTCCTCCGACGCGCCGCGCGGGGGTCGCATCTCGATCCATCGATGCATACGCCGGCTCTCGTCGGGATAGTCGAGGGCGAGCCGCTGCGGCTCCGCGTCTCGCGCGCGCTGCAGATCCAGGCGATATCCGCCGAGCGGTCAATCTGGATCGCGACGGCGTACTTCGCGCCGTCGCCGTCCGAGGTCGAGGCGCTGAATGGCGCCGCGCGCGATGGAGTGGACGTCCGTATTCTTGTGCCCAGTCGAAATGACCACCCGTGGGTCTCCCTGCTCGCGCGTCGCTACTACCGCCGGCTCCTCACGAATGGCGTCCGAATCTGGGAGTGGCAGGGTGAGATGATGCACGCGAAAACGAGCGTCATCGACGGCCGCTGGGTACGCGTGGGATCGACCGATTTCAATCCACTCGGCGTCGCGATCAACTACGAGCTGGATGCCGTCATCGAAGATCCTTCGCTCGGCGAGCAGGCGGAGGCGATGTTCCTCGCTGACCTCGAGAACTCGAACGAGGTGGGGCTGAAGGGCAAGCGCGGACAAAGCTGACGCAGTCGAACCGGTTCGACTCGAGCAACCACAAGAGGCATGGCGTCTGCTATCTGCAGCCCATGATCCGGAACCTCAGGAAAATGCGACGCCAACTCCGCGCGGTACTTCTGAGCGTCGGTCTCAGCGTGCCGATGATGGCGCATGCGCAGACCGACAAGTTGCCCCATGTGCCGCTCTTCACCTGGGAGGACGCCGCGCTCGCCGGCGGCTTCGTCGTCGGCACTATCGCGCTTCGTCCTGTAGACGAGTACTTCGCGACGCATCTCCAGACCAAGTACGCGCAGCAGAACCGCTACTTCCAGGAGGTGTCCACGGTCGTGCGGACGATCGCCGAACCGGGTGCATTCATCATCGGTGGGTCGTTGTACGCCGTGGGGCGCATATCGAAGCAGCGCAACATGGCGGACCTCGGACTTCACGGCACCGAGTCGGTGATTGTCGCGAGCGTGTTCGCCGGTGTGCTGAAGGACGCGTTCGGACGCGCACGTCCCTTTGTCCATCCGCCAACGGACAGCACCGGTTACAACTCCAGCAACTGGCAGTTCGGGCGCGGTCTCACGAAGGGCGACTCATACAGGTCCTTTCCTTCGGGTCATTCGGTGGCGGCCTTCGCGGCGGCTGCCGCCGTCGTCAACGAGACGTCGCGCTGGTGGCCGAGCATGACATGGGTGATCGGGCCGATGATGTACGGGGGGGCAGGGCTCGTCGGTGTTTCAAGGATGTACAACAACAAACACTGGGCGAGCGACGTGATGATGGGCGCGGCGATCGGCGTGTTCGCGGGAAACAAGGTCGTGCGCTATCATCACCGCACCAATCCCGGCAACAAGTTCGATCAGTGGCTCCTCGGCGCGTCGCTCCAACCCGCTCCCGGCGGCGGCTTCACGCATTCACTCTTTCTCGCGCCGGCACCACACGTCGCGCAAGGCCGGCGCTGACCGCTAACGCTCCGCGGTTGTCGCCAGCGAACGATCGCACGACATGAAGCCCGGGATCGTCATCGTCGCCGAGCTCACGGGAGCATTGGCGAGTCGCATTCACGCCGTGCAGGAGCGCTTCGACCCGCGCATGGCCGCGGAGCTGCCGCCGCACCTGACGCTGATTGGCTCGTCAGGCATGGGCCCGATCTCGGTGCACACGGAGCCCGAGCGGCTGCGCGAAGCGCTGATCCCAGCGGCCGAGAGCATCGCTCCGATGACGCTGCACTTCGAAACGCCAATGCGCTTCATGCAGAGCAACGTCGTCGTGCTCCCGATCGATCCAAATGGCGCAGTGCGGGAGCTGCACGAGTCGATGGCCGAACGAATTCGCGCGGCGAAAATCGTGACGGAGCGGCCGCGATTCACCTTCACGCCGCATTGCACGTTGAGCTTCTATCGCCAGCTACCGCCGAACGAGTTGAAGGAGCTGCTCGCGATGAGGTTCGAGGAGCCGGTGGTGGTGGGCGCCGTGCAGGGTTACCGGGCGACCGGGCCGCGCGGAACTCAACGAATTCTGGAGTTGAAACTGGGTGGCTCTTGAGCCACGAGATCAGAGAGCCTTCTTGATCGCCTTCTCCAGATCCTGATCGCCACCGAGCCCCGTGTAGACCACCTTCCCCGCCTTGTCGAGCACGACGACATAGGAGGTGGCGGGGACGTCGTATGCGCCCGTTGCGGTGCCGCTGCGATCGAAGAATTGGTCGCCGGGGATCTCGTGCTTCGCGACGTATGCCCTTACGCGATCTGGCGACTGATTCACCGACACCGACACGCCGACGAACTTCATCTGATTGGCGTACTTCGCGTGCACGGCCTTGAGGTGCGGCTCGAGCTCACGGCAGTTGGGGCACCAGGTCGCCCAGAACTCGATGAGCACGGGGGCCTTGCCGATGTACTGCGCGAGATTCGCGGCCTTGCCGTCGAGCGTCTCCACGGCTGCCGCGGGCGCTTTGGTGCCGAGCTCGAGGCCCATGTCCTGCGCCCGAGCCGTCACCGCGCCAGTCGCGGCCAAAACCGTTAGGCAAGTCGCCACCAGATAAAGCTTCATACCAACCTCGGGTTCAAATCAGGAGTTGCCCACCCTTCACCAGGTAATACTCCGCGACGAGAAACATGACGAGCGCGAACAGCCGCTTCACCCAGACCATCCAGAGTCCAGCGCGCGGCAGTCGCGACAACGTGCCGGACGACAGACCGACGACGACCAGCAGCGTGCACATTCCGAGCGAGAACACGAAGAGATATACAAATCCTAACGTCGCGCTGTGGGTCGCCGACACCCAGGTGAGCACCGCCGCCATCACCGGCGCCGAGCAGGGCGCGGCGACGAGACCGGACAGCGCGCCCATCACGAGTGCACCAGAGTAGCGGCCCGCGGTACCGGCATTCGACGCCCGTGACAGCAACGCCGCGGGGACGCGCACGGGCAGCACGTCGAGCATGGCGAGCGCGGCGATGATCAGCACGTTCGCCATGAGGAAGTACAACCATGGATTGGTACTCACCGTACCGAAGAGCGTTCCAGTGAGACCGGCGAAGAGGCCGAGCGCCGAATACACGAGCGCGAGACCGAAGACGTAAGTGAGCGTGAGCCCGAGCGGCCGCCAGCGCGCGGCTCGCGGCCTGTTGCCCGCGACCGTTGCCTCGGATCCGCCGACGATCGCCGCGGTGATCGGGATCATCGGGTAAATGCACGGTGTCAGACTCGTGAGCACGCCGCCGACGAACACGAGCGGAATGGCAACCGCAGGATTGCCAGACAACGTGTCGCGAAGTGTCGTGAAATCGACCATCGTTGGTTCCGTGACGAGACTCACGCGCCAGTCGTTGACGAGCGGCGGCGGGTTAACGGAGTACTTGCGAACGCGTCATTCTTTGTGGCCGTCAGACCGCGCTCGTCTATCGCGATTCATCGAACCCGGAGAAAGGTATGTGGCGCTCTGCATCGAGGACATGGCTGGCCTCGTCTCTCGCAATGCTGGCTGTTGCCATTTGGTTCCCGTGCGCGGCCCGCGGTCAGGCGCACGATCACGAAAAGGCGGCGACCAGGCCAGCTATTGGCGAAGACGATCACATGGTGGGCATGGCCGACCACGCGATGACGGACATGGGCCACGACTCCATCATGAGCCTGCACATGCAGATGACGCCGATGCGTGCCGCGACGCATGACGACTCGACGCGGGCGCTGGCGATCGTCGCCGAGCTCCGACAGGCGATCGCGAAGTACAAGGACGTCTCGGTCGCCGAGAAGGACGGCTACGCGATGTTCGCCCCGAACATCAAGAATCAGCGCGTCTACCACTTCACGAACTATCGGAACGCGTTCAAGGCGGCGTTCAGCTTCGATCCCGAGCAACCGACGTCGCTGCTGTACAGGCGCGCCCCCGACGGACAAATGGTGCTCGTCGGCGCGATGTACACGATGCCGAAGCGCGCGGACGTCGAGAAGCTGAACGAGCGCATCCCACTCAGCATCGCGCGGTGGCACAAACACACCAACTGGTGCATCCCGAAGCGTGGCGAGGAGTCGCGATGGAGCGAGCGAAAGGACGGGCGTCCGCTATTCGGTCCCGAGAGTCCGGTCGCCAGCCTAGCGGCGTGCGACGCGATCGGGGGCAATTTTCTCGCGCAGCCGTTTGGGTGGATGGTTCACGCGATGGTGTTCGAGGGTGAGAACCTCGGACACATCTTCGCCGACGACCACCACCAGGGGTAGACACCCCCCGGTCGAGTCCGAATCGATCGGTCCAAAGCGTCGATAGGGCAAATCGTCCCATTGTGAGGAAGCTCACAATAAGACAGGATTGTGGGCCGCATTTCGCGCACCCGCAACCGACAAGGCCCGATGTCGACGCCGATATCGTTCCGCCGCGCTTCCGCAATCGCCCTCACAGTGTTCGCACTGGCCGCGTGCAGCGAGTCCCTCGCTCCTGCCCCCAGCCTCGACGTTGCGGTACGCGTGAGCAATCAGGCGGGCCCATTCGCGTCCGGCGACTCGGTTTCGACAGCGAGCCTCGTTTGCGACGTCACCTTCGAGGCCCAGGCGGCCGGCCGACAAGCGCGCGCTACCTGGCTCGACGCCTCGATCCTGTTCTACGCGGGGGCGAATAGCAGTCCGTACGACAGCCTCATCGTTTCCGCCAAGGACATACGCACGACATTCTCGGCCGATACGATCGGTGTTGGACAGATCGAGCACACGCGTTGGATCTTCTTCGCGCCCGTGCCGATTGGCATCGCGATGAACTTCCGGTATCAAGTTGATCCCGGCGGCGACATCAAAACGGCGACCGCGCAGCTCGCGTGCGGAAATCAAGGGTTGGCCCTTACCTCGCGTCGCCCTGGGGCCATGCCGCCGGCGGTATCGCCAAATGGCGTCCGGGTCAACGTGCCCGCTTATATCCCTTAGCGGCGCGTGACGGCCGTAGTGGCGAATGGTCATGGGAATACACGAGCCCTTTCCCATGCGCCTTCGCCACCTTCTCGCTCTACCGATCCTCCTGACCGTCGCCGGGCCGCTGCTCGCGCAGGATAGTTCACAAGTTGCTCATCGGCCGCCGATGCCGAGCGACGCGTCGTCGCGTGTGACCGCTGGTGTCACCACCGGGACGATGGACTTTGCCGACCGACGCGTACAACAGGGCGTCACCGCCATACTCCGCTACCGCATCATCAGCGGCCTCTCGATCGCGGCGTCACCCACCTTCGCGCGCGTTGCATTTCCCGCCACGCTTGGTGGCGGAGCGGTGAGTGGCCTTACCGATCTTCCCGTCGAGCTCTCCGGCGACCACGCATTCGCTGCACCCTGGACGCCGACACGCGGTTTTTCGTTAGGCGCATCGCTCCCGATCGGCGACAGGCAGGCGGGTTTCGGCACCGGAGGGATCGGCACGAGCGCTGGCCTGGGACTGAGCGTATCGCCGCTCGATGGGTTCTCGGCGCATGTCGGCGTCGGGAAGTCGCTCAATGATTACACTCTCAACTCGACGCTCGGCGCCTCGTCGGCGGCGTGGGGTGATTTCGACGTCAGCTATCAGCTGTTCGATCAGGTGGAGGCGACGGTCGGCGTCGACGGTGACCTCGTGGCCCAGGATACACTCGCGGCGGCGCGTATGGTCGCGCTCTCGTTCGCGGCGAATGTCGGCGGCCCATACACCCTGACGCTGAGCGGCGGTCATGGCGTGAGCGGTCCAGCGGCGCGCTGGACGTTCGCGGTCGGCTTCGGAACCGATTTCGCCGGTCTCCAGGCACTCGGCTCGTCGTCGCCGATCCAGAGGTTCATGCGGTCGTTAGGCGGACAGTCGCACAAGGGGAGTCTCACGACGCCAGGCAGCGGGCACGGGCGTGCACCGTAATTTGACGTTTGCCCGGCGACTCCACCCGGCCGCGGAGTTGGCCACTCTCACCGCGCATCGAGTTGGCCACCGTTACCGTCCGATATGCATTTCAGCATTCCACTTCAAACTGCTGGAAACGCGGATGCCGCCGAAGAGGCGCGGAAACATCGCGGGTCGCTCCTCTTATCGTTAGGCTCAATGCCCCTTATCGGGGGTCTTTGAGTGGGCCCGACAGTCGCGCCAAGACTTGGCCGTAAGCCCAAAAACGACGAGACGCCACGCGGAGGCTTCACGCTTACGGAGCGACCCGCGAAGTTTCGGCGCCTTTTCTGCGGCATCCGCGTTCAAAGCAGTTGATTTCTGCTCCAAGAGGAGCGATCGGAGGTCGGAGCGGAGCTAACGGGAAAAGCCCTGCAAGGCCATTTAGATTACGGTCTCCTCTTTTCCCGAGACACCGTGGCTGTTCCGTTCATCTATGTAATGAAGGGGTTGCGGAAGGTCGTTCCGCCTTCGCGCATCATCCTCGACGATATCTGGCTTTCGTTCTATCCCGACGCCAAGATTGGCGTCCTCGGCGCCAACGGCGCCGGTAAGTCGTCGCTGCTCCGCATCATGGCTGGCGTCGATCAGGAATTTCAGGGCGAGGCCTGGGCCGCGAAGGGCACGCGCGTCGGCTTTCTCGCCCAGGAGCCGCAGCTCGATCCCAGTAAAGACGTCCGTGGCAACGTCGAAGAGGCCGTGCGTGCTCAACGCGCGCTGCTGAACGAGTTCAACGACATCTCGAACGCCTTCGCCGAGCCGATGGACGACAGTGCGATGACGAAGCTGCTCGATCGTCAGGCGAAGGTGCAGGAGCAGATCGACGCGCATGACCTCTGGAACCTCGACAACAAGATCGAGGTCGCGATGGACGCCCTGCGCCTGCCGCCGGGAGACGCGGCAGTTACCAATCTCTCTGGAGGCGAGAAGCGTCGCGTCGCGCTCTGCCGCGTGCTGCTGGAGGAGCCGGACATGCTCCTCCTCGACGAGCCCACGAACCACCTCGACGCCGAGAGCGTCGCCTGGCTCGAACGGCACCTCGCCGACTTCAAGGGATGCGTCGTGGCGGTCACGCACGATCGATACTTTCTCGACAATGTCGCCGGATGGATCCTCGAGTTGGACCGCGGCCGCGGGATCCCGTACGAGGGGAACTACAGTGCCTGGCTCGAGCAGAAGAGGACGCGTCTGGCCCAGGAGGAGAAGTCCGAGTCCGCGCGACAGCGTACGCTGCAGCACGAGCTGGAGTGGGTGCGCATGGCGCCGCGTGCTCGTCAGGCAAAATCCAAGGCGCGCGTGCAGAAGTTCGAGGAGCTGGCGCAGCGCGAGACGGCAGAGAAGGTCATGCAGCATGAGATCGTCATTCCGCCGCCGCCACGGTTAGGCAACGAGGTCGTGAACGCCAAGGATCTGCGCAAGGCGTACGGCGACAAGCTCCTGTTCGATGGATTGTCGTTCTCGCTTCCGCGCGGCGGCATCGTGGGCATTATCGGGCCAAACGGCGCTGGCAAGACGACGCTGTTCCGCATGATCGTCGGCCAGGAGCAGCCCGATGCCGGTGAGCTCGACATGGGCGAGACGGTGCGCATCGGCTACGCCGGCCAGCAGCGCGAGCTCGAAGCGAACAAGAACGTGTGGGAGGAGATCTCAGGCGGCCTCGAGACGATCAAGGTCGGCAATCGGGAGATGAACTCGCGCGCGTACATCTCGGCGTTCAATTTCCGCGGTCCGGATCAGCAGAAGAAGGTGGGGAATCTCTCGGGCGGCGAGCGCAACCGACTCCATCTTGCGAAAACGCTCATGGCTGGCGGCAATCTGCTACTGCTCGACGAGCCGACGAACGACCTCGACGTCGACACGTTGCGCGCGCTCGAGGACGCGCTCGACGATTTCGCCGGGTGCGCGGTGGTGATCTCACACGACCGCTGGTTCCTCGATCGTCTCGCGACGCACATGCTCGCGTTCGAGGGGAATTCGGAGGTCGTGTGGCACGAGGGGAATTACCAGTCGTATATCGAAGACCTGAAGAAGCGCAAAGGTCCCGATGCCGACCAGCCGCACCGCGTCGCGTACCGCAAGCTGGTCAGGGC
>DASXPH010000072.1:0-79897 GCA_036493735.1 Gemmatimonadaceae bacterium | reverse complement strand
TACGCAGGGTTCTGGGTGGGACCGAACAGGCGGTAGCGGGATGCGGGATGCGGACTCCTGATCGGGCGAGAGGCGAAGGAGCAAGCGCGCAGCGCTTGCGACTCCATATGGATTCGCTCCGAGCGAAGCGAGGAGCGCAGCAAGTTCAGTATAGGTGACAGCGAGTCGAAGTCAGGTCAGGTGAGGTGTCGGTAAGGTCACCTGAGGCTCCGGCAAACTGACGTGAGGTCGCGGTCAGCTCACGTGAGTGCTCGGCAAGATGACCTCAGGCGCAGGACAGGTGACGTTAGCACGTGGCAAGGTGACGTGAGGTCGCGGCAAGGTGACGTGAGTGTATGGTCAGGTGACGTGAGCACGTGGCAAGGTCACGTGAGGTCGCGGCAAGGTGACGTGAGTGCGTGGCAAGATGCCGTGAGTGCGTGGTCAGGTGACGTGAGGCAGAAATCGCCGAAGAAAGTGCGAAGGAACAACAGCAGATTCCTCCCTGCGCTCAGCATGAGAGACCGCTATCGTCCCGCCGCCCGCCGCCCGCAACCCGCAACCCGCAACCCGCTACCCATAGAACTTTCCCCTCACCGCCCAGAGCTCCGGAAAGAACCGCTGATCGATCGTGCGCTGTAGATAGCGCGCGCCTAACGTACCGCCAGTGCCGCCGGTGGTTGGGCCGAGCACCCGCTCGACGAGCTGTACGTGTTTGAATCGCCATTGTGCGAACTGTTGCTCGTATTCCAGCAACGCTTCGGCGAGGAAGAAGAGCAGTGACGGCCCCGGGCCGACGTAGAGCTGCTCGAGAGTGGTCTTCTCCTTCGCGAGCAGGCGAACGAACAGCTCCTGCAGCGTGGGTCGAGCGAGATTGCGCGCCACGAGCGGGGGAATCTCACCATGCTCTTCGAGCGCGTGCATGAAATGAGCGTCTCGTAAACCCGATGCCGCCTCGATCGCGCGGAACTGAATGCTCTGCGATCCGCTCGACGCGCCGAGGTAGCCGCGGAACTCCGCGAAATGCTGCGGCGGGAGCGTCTCCAGCGAATCCAGCTGCGCCGAGACGATGCGCATGAGGGCGTTGAGCCGTCCCATGTTCCAGAGTGCGCGACCCGCGTCGTAGCGCTCGAGGGCGACCGCGAGCTGATCCAGTTCGAAGAGGATCGCCTTGAACCAGAGCTCGCTCGCCTGGTGGACGACGATGAACAGCAGCTCGTCGGGGTGCTGCGGGGACGAATGTGGCCGCTGCAGAGCGAGCAGCTCGTCGAGGGCGAGATAGGAACCGTAGTCGATCGGCTCGGCGTCAGGAGACTCGCCAGATCTCTCGTCGTTCGGTCGCGCGGCGCTCAAAAGGTCGCGACCTCGAGCGCGACGATGTCATCGACCAGCATCGTTTCGACGGTGAGGAATGGCTCGCCGTAGCGCCGGCGGATCAACGCGCCGTAACAGGCGGCGTAGTGCCGCACCATGTCGTACAGCGGCTCGCCATTTGGATACACCTCGCCGGCTTGCGTCACGCCACCGAACTGCGAGTCGTAGCAGCGCACTGCCTCCAATTTCAGCTCGAACTCGTCGGTGATATCCACGACGAAGGTCGGCTTGGTCGCGTCCTGCCGGAAAGAAAGCGTGTGCACGACCTTGTTCGGGCGATGCTTCGGCACGTCGGGGGCGAGCCTCGCCAGACCGGCGAGAAAGCACGCGTCTCGGACGAGCTGCGACGTCACGATGTGGTCCGGATGCCGGCCAGTTGGCGCGGGCGCGATGACGACACGGGGTCGGAAGCGGCGAATCACGCGCGCGAGCCGCTCGCGCGTCGGTGGATCGTTGAGGATGCCCGCATCAGGGAGATCGAGATTTTCACGCGCCGCGAGTCCCATGATCTCCGCGGCGCGACTGGCCTCTGCGGCTCGCGTCGCCGCCGAGCCGCGCGTGCCCATCTCGCCCTGGCTGAGATCCAGAATTGCCGTGCGATAGCCCTGGTGCGCTGCCTTGATCAGCGTTCCGCCGCACGTGAGCTCGACGTCATCGCGGTGCGCCGCGATGGCGAGAAGGTGGACTTCGGTCATCCGCTATTCGTAGCGGAGGGCGTCGATTGGATCAAGTCGCGCCGCGCGTCTGGCCGGCAGGAGACCGAACACCAGGCCCAGCGACACGGACACGAGCACGGCCACCACGGTGAGATTCACCGGGGGAACGGCGTGCACGTGCATGAGCAACGTGATCACGCGGCCAAGCCCGAGTCCGACCAGAATGCCGATCATCCCGCCGGCGCCAGTGAGAGTCGCCGCCTCGAAGAGGAATTGCAGCAGGATATCCGCGCGGGTCGCCCCGACGGCCTTGCGGACCCCGATCTCGCGTGTGCGCTCGGTGACGCTGATCATCATCACCGCCATCACGCCGATGCCGCCGACGAGCAATGCGACGCCCGACAGGGCGATCATCACGAGAAAGAATACGCCCGTCAGCTTGTTGAACACGTCGAGGATCTGGTCCTGCGTGATCATGTCGAAGTTGTTGTGATCGCCGGGACTCAGGCGGCGCATCTCGCGCAGCGCGATCGTCACGGCCTCCTGCGCGTCCACGACCGTGACGCCTGGCTTCGGCTTGACGGGGATGTACTGCGCCACCGTCTTGTCGATCGTGAACTGATGGTCGAGCATCCCGTATGGTACAATCGCCGCGATCTCCTGTCCCGGCGGCTTGAAGATGTTCGCTGCCGGCTGGTAGACGCCGATCACGTGGGCCGGCCGGCCACCGAGCCTAACGAGTCGGTCGAGCGGTGAGATGGCGCCGAACAGACGGCGAGCGACGTCGACATCGAGCACCGCGACGGCGCTGCCGCTCGTCAGCTCCGCGTGCGTGAACCACCGGCCGGACTCCAGCTCGCCGCCCTGAATTTCGGTGAAGCCGTCGTCCGCGCCCATGATGGCCTGCGGCTGCGTCCGGACGCCATTGTACTCGACGCGCTGGATCACCTGCGCCCAGATGCTCGCGTACTGGACGATCGGGAGCGCGCCGATGCGCTCGGCTTCGTCGCGCGTCAGATCGGGCCTGATCCGCACCCACTTCGGAAGCCGGTCGGGGTTGAGGGGCGTCTGCGAAAAGACTTTCATCACGTAGAAGGTCGTCGGCCCGGCGATCTCGATCGTCTTCACGATCTGATCGCGAATGCCCTGGACGATCGACGCCATCGCCATCACGACCGACACGCCGATGACGACGCCGAGCACGGTCAGACCCGAGCGAAGCTTGCTTGCGCGGAGCGAATCGAAGGCCAGCGTGATCGTCTCGCGAATGTTCGCGATGAAGCGAATCCAGCTGCTCCGCTGCATCAGTGGTCGTCGCGGCCGGCCATTGCGCGTCATTCCGCCCTCAAGGCCGCCACCGGATCGAGGCGCGCCGCGCGGGTTGCGGGATAGACGCCGAACAGCACGCCCACGCCCGCGCCCAGCGCCAACGCCATCGCGACGGACCACACCGTCACGCGCGCCGGCAGCGGCGACACCGCCGCGATCGCCGATGAGAAGAGCCAACCGCCTAACGCGCCAGACGCGCCCCCCAACGTGGCGAGCATGATTGCTTCGGCGAGGAACTGGCGGCGGATGTCGCGGCGCGTCGCACCAACGGACTTTCGCAGGCCGATCTCGTGCGTTCGCTCACGCACCGACATCAGCATGATGTTCATGATGACGATGCCGCCGACGACGATGCCGATGCCGACCACCGCCGGCACGACGCTGAAGAGCACACTCGTCAGGCTCTTCCAGAAGTCGATGAGCGCGTCCGATGTTTCGATCGAGAAATTGTCGGAGTCGTTAGGCCGCAATCGGTGGGCGATCCGCATCGCCTCCTGCGCTCTTCCCATCGCGTTGCTCACCATCGCCGCGTCGGGCATCTTCACCGAGATCGTCGTGGTCTGACGGCGGCCGTACATCGACTCGAACGTCGAGAAGGGCAGCATCACGAAGCCATCGAACGATTGGCCAAGGATCTTCCCCTTTCGGGCAATCACGCCGATGATCGTGAAGCGCTCGCCGTGGAGGCGAATCTCACGTCCAACGGGATCGACGGACTCGAAGAGCTTCTCGGCCACCTCCGCGCCGACGACACAGACGTACCGGCGCTCGCGGACGTCCACGTCGGTCAACGGCTGTCCCGTCGAGAAGCGGTAGTCCTTCACGACCTGATACTCGGGCGTGATACCGAAGATGAGGACATCGCCTAACGTGCGATCGCCCCAGACGACGTCGGCCTGCGGAGTGGGATAGCCGGATGTGAGGCTGATTGCCGTCGCCTCGGGAATGGCCTGCCTCACGACCGCGGCATCCTGTTCGGTGATCTTCGGGCGACGCAGCACGATCCGCCAATCGTCCTCGCTGAACAGGCCGACGCGCGCCGGCATTCGCCGCACCTCGAAGGTGTTCGTCCCGACGACATTGTCGGCGATGCTCTCTTTCACGTACGCGTTCATCCCCTGGATGATCGCGACGACGGCCACGAGGAACGCGACGCTCACGATGATCCCGAGCAGCGTGAAGAACGAGCGCAGCTTGTTCGCTCGAATCTGACGGAATGCCGTGAGGAGCACGTCGTCGAAGCGCATGCGTGGGGCGGGAGAGGCGGGACGCGGGATGCCGGGGCGGGGGAGCGTAATCAAAGCTTACGTCGCAGTGGATGGAGGCGCCACAAGCGCGCGACACGCGCCACGCACAACGCTCCACGCTATTCGTATCGCAGCGCTTCCACTGGATCCAATCGAGCGGCGCGAAACGCGGGCATGATCCCACATACCACGCCCGTGAGCGCGCTGGCCACCAGCGCAGCCGCGATCGAGGTGGCCGGTGTGGACGCCGGTATGGCGGGCCACTTCGTCCGAACGGCCACGGCCACGAGGATGCCGAGCACGAGTCCCACTGCGGCCCCGATGGCCGTGAGCGTCACTGCCTCGACGAGGAACTGCCACAAGATCGTCCCGCGCGTCGCACCCAGTGCCTTGCGAATTCCGATCTCGCGCGTTCGCTCCGTCACCGAGATCATCATGATCGCGACGACGCCCACCCCGCCGACGAGTAATCCCACCGCGGAGAGGGCCAGCCCAACGAGGAAGAATGTTCCGAAGAGTTTGTTGTACGTGTCGAGCAGGCGGTCTTGTGTGACGATGGCGAAGTTGTTTGGATCGCTCGGTCCGAGGCTTCGCTTCGCGCGCATCAACGCGGTGACTTCGTCCGTCGCCTCGTCCACGGTTATCCCCGCGCGCGGCTTCACGATCAGGTTGTTGCCACGCATCCAGAAGTTGAGGTGCCGGCGCGCGGTCTCCCAAGGCAGAATCGCTTTTGGCGAGTCTCCACCGCCCGCCGACGTCGGCGTTCCCATCGGACTCGCCGTGTAGTGATACAGCCCGATCACGCGGAATGGGACGCTGTTGATCGTCAGTTCCTTGTCGATCGGATCCGAATCCCCGTACAGCATCTCGGCCATCTTGTCGTTGATGATGACGACCTGCGCCGCGTTCGCGTTCTCGGCGTAGGTGAAGCTGCGCCCGGGATAGATGTCGCCGCCGTCCACGTCCGTCCAATTGGGCGTGTAGGCTTCCATTCCCGCGTTGAGCTCCCGGTCCTTGTATTTGAACGTGCCGCCATTCGCTACGTGCGACGTCACCGCGAGAATGGACGGCAGTCGTTCGATCGCGCTGGCCTCGTCGATCGTGATCGGCGGATTGCGACGGTCGGGGCAGGTCTCGTCGGTGCCGTCGCAGGACTGGAATGCGCCGATGTTGCGCCGGTACATGAAGAACGACGTCGGCCCCGCCGCCTCGACATCGCGCGCAAAGCTTTCGTTGATGCCGCGCACGACGGACGACAATGCAACGACGACGAACACCCCGACCGCGACACCCATGATCGTCAGCAGCGCGCGGACCTTGTTCGTACGCATCGACTCGATCGCGAGCGAAACGCCTTCGAGCGCAAGCAGCAGTCGGTTGAGCAGGCGCATCCTCTACTCCTGGCGCAGGGCTTCGATTGGGTCGAGGAGCGACGCGCGGCGCGCGGGGTAGACGCCGGAAACGATGCCGACGACGAGGCCGAGCATCGTTGCGGCGACGATCGACCAGGGTGCCACCGCGGCAGGGAGGAACGGGTACTTCCACGACAGCCCCTTGGCGATGGCGATGCCCAGCGCAATGCCGACCAGCGCGCCGAGCGTACTGAGCGTGGCTGCCTCGACGAGAAACTGGCTGAGGATGTCCCGCCGCCGCGCACCTAACGACTTTCTGATGCCGATCTCGCGCGTCCGCTCCGCCACGGCGACCAGCATGATGTTCATGATCACCAGGCCGCCGACGATCAGGCCGACGAGAGGCAGGGCCGTACCCGCTATGGTCATGACGTTTCGCGTTTTCTCGAAGGCCACGAGTGCCGTCGCCGACGTCTCCATCGCGAAGTTATCCGGCTCGACCGGTCGCAGATGACGGAATCCGCGCAGGAATTCCCGCACCGATTCCATCGAATCGTCCATCAGTAGCTCGGACGCCGACTGGACCATGAGCCCGTCGATATCGCCGCGCGGATTCGTCAGGCGGTGCATCGGCGAGCTGAAGGGCGCGATCGCCATCTTGTCCTGAGAGATGCCGAATAGCGATCCCTGGTGCTCGATGACGCCGATGATCGAGTACGGCATACCGCCGATGCGAAGCTCGTGACCAACTGGATTCAGTCCCGGGTAGAAGAACTTCGCGACCTCGTCGCCGACCACGAGCACCGGCGCGCCGAGCTCGACCTCCTGCTGCGTGAAGATGCGTCCGCTGCTCAGGTCGTACTTTTTGATCGTGAAGTAATCGCCCTCGACGGCGTGCGCCTCGACCTGCCGCGGCCGCGCGTACGGCGATGTCGCCCACAGCATCTCCGTACTCTCCACCGCCCACCGTGTGCCGTTAGGCAACACGGCCGTGATGGCACGGACGTCCTTCTGGTAAAAGGGCGGACGCTTCTGCCACTCGCGCCACTGCTCGCGCGTCGTATTGTTGCCGAACCAGGGGAAGCGCCGGAGCGTGAACGTATTCGCGCCGAGGATGCGACCGATGAAGTCGTTCTCGACGTACCGGCTCATCCCCTCGACAATCGAGACGACGGCGATGAGGAACATGACCCCGATCGTCACGCCCGCCAGCGTGAAGAAGCTCTTGAGCTTCTGCGCGCGGATCTGCGCGAGGGCGAGTCGGACGGCTTCGAAAAGGGGCATCGCTCAGCAATCGGTGTTCACCGATCACTCATATCGAAGCGCTTCAACCGGATCCAACCGCGAGGCGCGGAACGCGGGGAGCATGCCGAACAGCACGCCCGCGAGGGCGCTCGAGGCCAGCGCGGCAACGATCGCGAGCGGTGGTGTCGATGCCTCGATCGGCGTGGCGCTGCGAATGAGCCACGTGACGCCGCCGCCGACGAGGAGGCCAACGATGGCGCCAATCGTCGTGAGCGTCGATGCCTCGACGAGGAATTGCCAGAGGATCAGCCGGCGCGTGGCGCCTAACGCCTTCCGCACGCCGATCTCACGCGTCCGCTCCGTCACCGAGATCATCATGATCGCAACCACACCAACGCCCCCCACGAGCAGTCCAATGGCCGACAGCACGATCATCACGAGGAAGAAGACGCCGACGATCTTGTTGTAGAGCGCGAGGAACTTCTCGGGCGTGTTCGTGAAGAAATCGTTCGTCTGCCCGGGACGGAGGTGTCGGCTGGCACGCAGCGTGGCGATCGTCTCGTCCATCGCCGCGTCTCGGTCCACACCGTCGCGCGGCTTCACCGTCAGCTGCATCCAGTAGAGGCTGACATTGAGTCGGTGCTGCGCGGTGGTGATCGGAACGATCAGCTTCCCCTTGTCGCCGCTGTCGAAAATGTTGGGGATCGAATTGTAGACACCGATCACCGTGAACAGCTCTCCGTTCAACCGAATGTCCTTGCCGACCGCGTCCCCGCCGTTGAACAAACGCTCAACGATCTTGTCATTGACGAGCACCACCGGTGCCCCCGCCTCGTACTCGGATTCGGTGAAGTTGCGTCCCGTGGCGATGTCGCCCCCCGCGACGTCGAACCAATTCGTCGAGTAGCCGGTCAGCGAGACACCGGGCAGCTCTCGATCGGCGTACTTCACGCTTGCCGATGTTTCGATGTCGGCGCTCACTTCCTGAACCATTGGCAGCTGCGAGACCTCGCGACCCTGATCGAGCGTGACCGGGCGGAAGCGAATCCATGGGCAGGAATCGCCGCCGCCGTCGCAGGCGGTGAACTCCGCTGGCCACCGAGAGATGAAAAAGGTCGTCGGGCCCGCCGCCGCAAGACTGCGCGACACGCCCGCGTTGATGCCATGCACCGCCGCGGACATGACCGTCACGACGAACACGCCCACGGCGATGCCCAGAATCGTCAGGCCGGCGCGGACCTTGTTCGTCCTGATCGCGTCGAAGGCGATTACCACGCCCTCGAGCAGCTGGTACACCGAATTCCGGATCGCGGGACCGAGAGGCCTGAGGCGCTGAAGGAGGTTGGCGAAGAGCTCGTTCATGAGTGGTTCCTCACTCGCTGCGCATCGCCAGGATCGGATCGAGCCGTGCCGCGCGGCTTGCCGGATACGCGCCGGCGACCACCCCAACGCCGCCGCCGATGCCGACTGCGAGCGCGATTGACCAGGGCGCGACCGCTGCCGGAAGCGGCGAGACCTTGGCGACGACTTCGGCCAGCGCGATGCCAAGCCCCACGCCGATGACTGCGCCCACGGCGCTGAGCGTTGCCGATTCGACCAGGAACTGCGCGAGAATGTCGCGGCGGCGCGCGCCTAACGACTTGCGGATCCCGATCTCCCGCGTCCGTTCCGCGACCGCAACGAGCATGATGTTCATGATCACGATCGCGCCGACGACGAGGCCAATCGCCGGAAGGAACATCCCCGCGAGCACGAGAAATCTCTGGATGGTGCGCCACTGGGTGAGCGCGGTTTCCGAGCTCTCGAGCACAAAATCGTCGGGCTCCGCCGGACCCAGTCGGTGACGCCTGCGCATCAACTCCCGTACCACCTCCTCGAGGCCGCTGAACGCCGCGGGAGTTGGAGCCTGCACGACCACCCCGTACAGATTGTTGCGCGCGCCAGTAATGTGCTGCATTTCCGAATGAAACGGCGCGATCACTTGGCGATCGAGCGCGAGACCCCCGATCGTGCCCTGCTTTTCGAGCACACCAATGACGGTGAAGGGAAAGCGATGGATGCGAATCTCCCGGCCAAGCGGATCGAGATTGGGGAAATATCGGTCCGCGACCTCCTGCCCGATCACGATCACTGATGAACCGAGGGCATCTTCCTCCTCGTTGAACACGCGGCCCTTCGCGATGCCAAGATCCTTGATGAGGAAATACTCGGGGCTCGCCGCCTCCGCCAATACCTTCGGGCCACCCTGCGAAAACGGCGAGCTCGCGTCAGTCCGCGTCACGTCATGCATCGCCCAGCGCGTGCCCGGCGGTAACGCCTCCCGAACCGCGAGCGCATCATCGACGTGAATTTTCGGCCGCCGCTGCCATGCCTTCCATTCCGCCTCCGTGACGTCGTCATGGAGGTCGGGGAAGCTGCGCAGGTTGAAGGTGTTCACGCCAAGGAACTTTCCGGCGAAGTCGACCTCCACGAAGCGGTTCATCCCCTGCACGATCGACACGACCGCGATCAGGAACATCACGCTGATCGTCACGCCAATGAGCGTGAAGAAGCTCTTCAGCTTCTGGACGCGAAGCGTGCCAAGGGCGAGGCGCACTGCTTCGAAAAGTGGCATGAGCGTGTCGCGAGGTGCGCTACAAACCGACGCGCGCCGTGAACGCCTCGCGACGGTCGTCGCTCGAGACGAGACCGTCACGGAGCACGACCACGCGACGCGCGTGAGCCGCGATGTCCGGCTCGTGCGTCACCATGATCACTGTCTGACCGTTGTTCGCGAGATCCTCGAAGACCTTCATGATTTCCTCCGAGGTCTGCGAGTCGAGGTTACCGGTCGGCTCGTCGGCGAGGAGGATGGACGGGTTGTTCACGAGGGCGCGAGCGATCGCGACGCGCTGGCGCTGGCCGCCGGACAGCTCGTTAGGCTTGTGGTCCATTCGGTTCTCGAGCTGCACCTGCTCCAGCGCGCGTTTGGCGCGCTTCTTCCGCTCGTCCGCCGAAATACCGGCGTACACAAGCGGCAGCTCCACGTTATGCAGCGCCGTGGCGCGCGGCAGCAGGTTGAAGGTCTGGAAGACGAACCCGATTTCCTTGTTCCGCACGCGTGCCAGCTCGTCGTCGGTCATCCTCGAGACCAGCGTGCCGTTCAGCCAATACTCACCAGCCGTCGGCGTATCGAGGCAGCCGATGAGGTTCATCAGCGTCGACTTTCCCGATCCCGACGGTCCCATGATGGCGACGTACTCGTTGCGCCCGATGGCGACGTCCACGCCGCGCAACGCGCGCACGACTTCGCCGCCCATGTCGTAGTCACGCTTGATACCGCGCGTGACGATGACCCAGCGCTTGTCCGGTGCCTCTCCTTCCGCCGAGACGACGATGCGCCGCTCGGCGGTTGTCCCCATCGCTGGATCGATGATGTTCTGGCTCACGCTTATGCTCCGGGCTTCTTGACGTCGGCCTTCGTGTCCTTCACGAGCGTTCCATCCTTCAGCTCGCGAATGGCCTGGTAGGTACCGGCGACGATCCTCTCGTTCTCGCGCAAGCCACCGAGGACCTCGAAGTGCTTCTCGCCGGTTATGCCTCTCCTTACGGGCCGGAAGGTGACTTTGTTGTCCTTGCCGACGACGAAGACGCCCTCGACGTCCTTCTTACCAACCTCCTTCTTCGGCTTCGGTTTGCCAAGTCCGACCGCGGTGTCGCCAGTCGTGATGGCCGAGTCCTCGCGCACCGTCAGCGCGATGATCGGGATCGACAGCACGTTCTTCCGCGAGTCGGTGACGATCTTGGCCGTCGCCGAAAAGTCCGGCCGCGTTTCGGGCGGCACGTTGAGCAGCTGGATGGTGACCTCGTAGTCGACCGCCTGATCGCCATTCGACTGCGTCGCGGTCGCCGACTTCACGGAGCTGTTCGAGATCTTCGTCACGCGGCCGATGAACGTCGTATCGGGGAACGCGTCGATTTGCACGAGCGCGGAATCGCCCAGCCTGATGCGCGCGACGTCGGTCTCGTCCACTTTGACTTTCGTCTCGAGCACGGACATGTCGCTGATCGTGAGCAGCGTCGCCGCGTCCTTGTTGAGCGTTCCCATAATGGCCGTCTCGCCGCCCTCGACGTTCAGCCGCGTGACACGGCCAGCCATCGGCGCATAGATCGTCGTCTTGCCCAGCGCGCTCTTCACCTGCGCGAGCTCGGCGACATTCTGATCGACGAGATGGTTCTGCGCTTCGAACGTCGCCTGATCGACGTCGACCGTCGTGCGCAGCTGCTCCATCTGCTCGTCCGACATGAGCTGCGAGTTGGTCTTCTTGATGGCGAGTGAGCGCTCGTAGCTCTTCTGCGCCTGGATCAGGTTCGCCTTGGCCTGTGCGGAAGAAGCCTTGGCCGCGGACAGCGCTGCCTCGGCGCGCTCGACATTGGCCTGTGCCTCCGCGGGATCGATCTGCAGGAGGAACTGGCCCTTCGAGACCATCTCGCCTTCCTTCACCGCCAGCCTAACGATCTTGCCGGTGATGTCGGAGCTCAGGTCCACCTTGGTGTGCGGCGTGACGTTGCCGCTCGCCGTGACCGACGCGATCAGGTCGCGTCGCTGCACCGGCTCGATGCGGACGCTCACCTGCTTCGTCCCACTCCGCATCGCCGCCGACGTGACCAGACCAACGAGCACGATACCAACCACGCCAAACACCGACAACTTCGTTTTCTTGCTCATGGATGAGCCTCAGTCGCTCAGCGAAGTGGACGTCCGACCGCGGCTTCGAGAATGGCGAAGTCACGGTGATAGTCATAAATGGAATTGATCCGATCGACCTGCGCCTGCACGTAGGTACCCACGGCCGTCGTGACATCGAGGAAGGTCGTCGCGCCGACGCGATAACGCTCCTGCGCGTACGCCAGCTCTTCACCGGCCTTCTGCGCATTCACTTCCTGGAGCTCGACGGTGCGCGCCGCCGTCACGAGGTTGAGATACCCCTGCGTCACATCGGCAGTCGTCTGCAGCTCGCGAGACCTTACGTTGAGGCGCGCGTTGTCGCGATCGACCTGCGCCTGCTCGACACGCTGCTCGCGGCTGTAATTGTCGAAGATCGGAATTGAAACTTGCGCGTAGAGGGAGAGCGGCGCGCGCTGGAACTTGAACGGGAACGCGCTGTTGCTCTGCCGAATCGCATTCGCCTGGTCGGGGCTCAGCGTGTACCGGCCATTGTTGCAGTTGAGACTCGTCATGTTCACGGCCGTGCGTATCGAGTCGAGAGTGAGGCAGTTCTGCAGCCCCGCCGTCAGGCCGCGAATCGTCTGCTGCACGGGGAAATCCGAGTTCGTGTACTGGAAGGAATTGCCACTCCAGCCCGTCGACAGCGACAGCGTCGGCGTATAGCTCGACTGCGCTACGCGCACGTTCCAGCCGGCGGCGTTCTCGCGCTCGCGGAGTGCATGGACCGCTGGGTTCACGCGGCGGGCGAGATCGAGTACCGAGTCCAACGAGAACGTTGGCTTGGCGACGGCGAACGTCGTCGTGAGCTCCACACCTTCCGTTGGCTGAACGCCGATCTGTTGGAACAGCTTCACCCGTTCGACCTCGGCGGCGTTGTGCGCTGTGAGCGCCGCGACCTGAGCCTGGCCCAACGTCACCTCCGCGCGCCGCACGGCGAGAATGTTGTCCGCGCCGACGGCAACACGCGCCTTGGCCAACTCGAGGTTCGCCTGCTGCACCGTCACCAGCGTGTCCTGGAGGCCGGCATTGGCATCGGCCCGGATTGCGGTGATGTACTGTTGTGTCACGATCGATCGAAGCGTTTCCGCGGCACCACTGATGTCGGCGTCGGCAGCGACTCGATTGGCCTTCGCCGCCCGTGGCTGGACCAGCGTTCCAGCATTGATGCGATAGCTCAAGCCGAGGCTGTAGCCAGACTGGAGCTGATCCGAGCCCACGGCCAGAGAGCCACCCTGGACGTAGATCTGTCCGCCCTGCTGATAGCCGGAATAGAACGACGCATTTGACGATGGCAGGAGCGCGGCGTACGCCTGGCGAACTTGCGCCTCGGCGCTCTTACGCTCATTCGCCGTTTGCAGATACAGGGGATTGTTTTGGCGGGCCAGCGCAATCGCGTCGTCGAGGGTTAGCGTTGCGGACGACGCGGGAGACTGCTTGATGGAGCTGGGCACCTTCATCTGCGCGGCGAGCGTCACGGGCAGCAGGGTGCCGAGCAACGCCGAGAGGGCGGCCGGCTTCAGCAAACGCATTGTTGGTGGGTCCTATGACTGGGAGTCTGCGGGCAGTACGGGGGGGGCTGGACGACGGTTTCAAGATGATTTCCGTCTTCCGGGCGACAAAAAACGCCGGGCCACGGCGTGGGCCCCGGTACGTTAGGCGCGTCGAAATCTAACGCGGGGGCTCGTCCCTTTGGGCGAGAATTCCGCGCTCCGGAATCGAAGCCCTGAGGACGCGTCCGGCAGCGTCCGTCCAGAACTCACGACGCGGAAAGTCAGGCGCGGTGAGCACGTAGTGCGTCGCCCGGATGGAAGCGCCAGCGATCTCGACGAGGTTAGCGCCTCGGTTCTCGAGAGTCGCGACCGCCTGGACGCCCGTGCGTGGCGCAAGCACAGTGAGCGAGCCCGAGCGTCGGCCACGCATCGTCACGAAGTACAGCTGATGAACCACCTCGTCGTCGAGGATGACGACACCCGCCGGTACGACGTATTCCCTTGTCGATTCCCCGTCCTTCGTTCGAAGCATCGAGCTGAAACGGCCCGGACGTCCTCTCGCCTGGAGCCGCGTAGCGGGATCGCTGCCTCCCTGGACGGTAACGTCGTAAGTGATTGGAGCGCCAGCGGAATCACAGGTGAGGGTGTGGATGATCCGGCGGTCGCCGAGCGCCACCTGGGCCGTCGCCCGATATGCCTCACCAGTCGACGGAGTCATTTGCAGGATTCGAAAGGACTCCCGTCCGATGGGGGAGCCGTTTCGCGAGATCAGAAAGGTCCCCTCATCGAGTGTGCGGGTCGGTCCTTGTCCGCGCGCAACCGAGAAGGGAACCACGGCACTTGCCAGCAGCGCCGCCCGAGTGACCGCCAACGAGCCGATTCTCATGCGGAACATGCTACCCATGTGTTCGGTTCGTGTTCCTGCGTCAAGGCGCGTCGGGCGGCGCCGCCAGAAATACTCGATTGCGGATGCGCGTACGGATGCGCTCGTAGATCCGTTCACCCTTCTCGGCGGTTGCGAGCCGAGGGCGCCCGATGGAGCCAGGGCTCCCCTTTGGAACGCGCAACCAGCCGCGACGGTATCGACGGAGCTCATCGCGGGACATCATATAATCCTGAGCGAGTTCGGCCGCTACCAGATCCGGCGCGAGATGGAGTAATAGAGATGTATCGACTTCGTCGCCATGCATAGGCTCCACTTGTCCCTCGAGAAGATCGCTGAAATCCACTTCGAAGATGTCCACGACGCGCACGCGGGCGCCCGACGTCACCACCGTCGCCAATGCCTCGAGATGCGGATCATGCTCGTGGGCGGTGAGCAGCACGAACTCCCGCACGCCCGTTGCCTCCCACGAGTCGATGAGGTCATTGAGCATGCGGTGCAGCGTCTTGCGACGAAGCGAGGCATTACCCGGGAATCCGCGTTCTGTGTCCACGTTCACGCCATATTCCAGCGTCGGCGCGCGGAGGATGCCGAATTCCGAGGAGAAATCATCGGCCAGATGCTCGACGATGATCGTATCGCAGCCGAGAGGCATATGAGGACCATGTTGCTCGCAGGTACCAATCGGGACGATCAGTCGTGGATCGTCGGCGAGCAGCTGTGCTACCTCGGCGGGCCGAAGCTCCTTGAGCCGCCGTGGCTTGAGCGCCGCGCGCGCGTTGGGCGCGGGGAGAGGCTGAGTCATTCGCGATGAACTGACGGTGAACGAAGCGCCCGCACGAACGCTGAGAGACCGCGCTATCAGCACCGGATGGGCGGCGACCGTTGCCATTGCGCTCCTGGCCGCCAGCCGGTGGCTGGATGCGCCGACGGTACAGTATCTGGTCCTCTGGATGCTCGCTACCGTCGCCGGTGCCTTGCTTGGATGGCGGTTTCGCGGCGCGCATCGGGGCTGGGCCCTCGCCTGCGTGGCTGTTCTCGCCACTGGAGTGGTTATCGCGCTCCGGGCGCAACGCGAGCTGGCGACCGTGGCCGCGCATTGGAGCGAGTGGCAGGAATCGCGATCTCGGGCCGGGCTCGACGCACTCGGGCAGGCTCTCGCCGACGCTGAATCTCGTCTCGCTGCCGACGCCCGTGCTGCACTGCGCGCGCCGGCCGACCGTGAGAGTGCATTTGGCTACCTCCACCGCCTCGTGCACGGTCCGGATGAACGCGGCGTCGCCATCTATCGTGGCGACACGGCCATTGCCTGGGCGGGCCGCTTTCGCGTTGGCCCGGACACGCTCACGGCGAGTACAGGGGTCTCGGCGTCGGAATTCTATCTCACGGTGTACGCGACGGCGCGCCAGGGCGCCGATCGCGCCGTGGTAACGCTCCTGCTGTCCGCCGCGCCGCCGGCCGACCGCCTCTCCCACCCGCTTTCGCGGCGCATTGCCGCGAACGCACGTCTCGATGAGTTCAGCTTTTCCGCTCCCGGTACCTCACCGGCGGCGGGCCCGGTGCTGCACTTCGAGTACGCCAACCGACCGCTGCTCGACGCGCGCGCGGCGCCGCTCGAATCCGGGGAAGTCGTGCAACGGTTGCATGAGCGTTTACGAATCAGTGTCGGGCTCCTGCTCGCGCTGGCACTGGCCTGCTTCATCATCGCCGCATGGCGTGATAGCCGAGCCGTACTGCCGCGATTGGCGACGTTGGGCGTGGTGCTCGTGTGCGTCGCGCTCGTGCCGCTCAACGAGTACTCCAACTTCACGCGGTTGTTCGACCCCACGGTGTACTTCACAAACCTCGCCGGCGCGCTCACAGCCAGCGCCGGCGCACTCGGCCTCACGAGCTCGATCGTGCTGCTTGCGCTGCTCACCCTGCTACGCCGGGGGCGGCGGCCGACGCGCTTGATGGCAGGCGCGATCGTGATTCTCGTCGCCGGGCTTGGGCCGTTCCTGCTTCGTGATCTTGCGCGCGGCATCCGGCCACCGAGCTACGGCGTGAGCGCACCACTCTGGTTGATCTGGGAGATCCCGCTTTTTCTGGCCGCCGTCTCGGTGCTCCTCGCCGGTGCGGGAGCGGGCGGCGTTCTGCTCGGTCGCTCGCGCGGCCTTCCACCCTGGTCGGGTGCGGCGGCCGCGGGAATCGCCGCCGTTCTGGCGCCGATCGTCTGGCAGGCGCCGGGACAGTGGCCCTGGTGGTACACCTTCCTCTGGATCGGGGCCATCGCGGCCCTCGCCCTCAGCAGGCCGACGCGCTTCCTCGTGGTCACGACTGCCATCGTTGCCGCGTTAGGCGCCGCGACGCTCGTCTGGGGACGCACCGCGCGTGGACGCGTTGAGCTCGCCGAGCACGATCTCGCATCGTTGAGCGATCCTGATCCGCAGGGAGCCACGCGATCGCTGCTCGACCGCTTTGCCGCTTCACTGGAGACCGAGCCGCTGCCGACCACGCGCGCCGCTTTGCTTCAGCGCTACGTGGGCTCGTCGTTGGCGGCGGCTGACTACCCCACGGCGCTCTTCGCCGTCTCGCCGAGCGGCGCGGCGATGGCTTCACTGACGACGGCGGATTTCGCCGTACCTGGTGAAGCCGTTAGGCGCGTCGTGACGGAAGCGACGCGGACGAAGCAGCCGCTCATCGCCACGGTCGCCGCGGATCCGGCAACCATACTTCTCCTCGCCGTGCCAGCAGTAAACGGCAGCGATTCGACGGCGGCGACCGTGGTCGTCGTCGCGCCGAAGACACGCCTCATTCGCGCGGACCCATTCAACGCATTGCTCGGGCTCGAGGCGGAGCCGCAGGGTGTGCCGCCGTACACGCTTCAACTGTCGAGCGTCGAACCGAACCGCGCGAATCTCGGCGGTGCGGGGCAGGCGCGGTGGCAACGACGCGAAAGTGCGCTCCACGGCGATTGGCTGATTCGGACGGGGAGCGGTGTTGCCCGCGCCCACATGGAGGTCGAGCTGCGTGCGCCCCTCGCCCTCGTCGAGCGCGGCACGCTGATTGTCCTCCTCGACCTTGGCATCGTCGGGCTGCTCTGGATTCTGAGCGTCGTCGCCGATGGCGGTTTCGTGCGATGGCTTCGCGCGCGTCGCCGCACCTGGGCGCGCAGCTATCGGCTGCGCCTGACGATCGCGCTATTCGCGTTCTTCGTCCTGCCGGCGCTCGCGTTCGCGGTCTGGTCCTATCAGCGCCTCTCGAGCGAGGCGGTGGGCGCCCGGGATGTGCTCGTGCGCGAGACACTCCGCGCCGTGGTGCCTGCGGGACCGGATTCTCTCTGGCTTCCCGCGGAAGGCGCGCGGTTGAAGACGCCGATTCTCGCCTTTACGGCGGGCGAACTGCGGGACGCGAGCGATCCGCTGCTCGGCTCTCTCGCGCCGACTGGCCGCTTCCTCCGCGATGACGTCGAGCGGCTGGTCGTGATCGGCGACGAAGAGTCGGTGAGCCGCCCGATCGACATCGGCACGACGAACACGCTTTTTGGCTTTCGCTCCATCGACCGTCCTGGACTTCCCGATCTGGTCCTCGCCGCGCCCGCCGGCCCGGAGGAGCTCACCATCGGCCTGGGCCGCGATGACTTGAGCATTTTCGTATTGTTTGCGACCGCGGTGGGGGCTGTCGCGGCGCTCTGGCTGAGCGGCATCGCGGCGCGTCAGCTCGCGCGTCCGATCGGGAGCCTGCGCCATGCCGCGCTCGCACTCGCGGGCGGCGAACGGCTTCCCCCGCTCGACGCCGACCCCACCGCCGAGTTTCGACCGGTGTTCGCCGCCTTCCGGCGCATGGCCTCGGACCTCAACGCGAGTCGATCCGCGCTCGAAGAGGCACAGCGCCGCATGGCCGCCATCCTGCGCAACGTCGCGAGTGGCGTCATCGCCGTGGACCGCCGGGGCCGCGTCGTGCTCGCGAATCCCCGCGCGGATGACCTGCTCGATGTCGCGCTTCCACCGGGCACGCCGCTCGCCGAGGTCGCGCCGCCGGAGTTGATGGAAGCGGTGGCGCGCGTCGTCGCCGGGAGTGAGGACGACGTCGCGTTCGCGCTGACGCTCGAGGGCGGCGAACAGGAGTTGCGCGTCCACCTGACGGCGATCAACGACGCCGTGGTCATCACGCTCGATGACGTGACGCAGGTCGCGCGGGCGCAGCGCGTGCTCGCCTGGGGCGAGATGGCCCGACAGATCGCGCATGAGATCAAGAATCCGCTCACGCCAATCCGGCTCGGAGTCCAGCACCTGCGCCGCGCGCGCGCCGACCATCGCGTCGACTTCGATCGCGTGCTCGACCAGAACGTGAATCGGATTCTCGCTGAGATCGACCGGCTCGACGAGATCGCGCGTGCGTTCAGCCGGTATGGCTCCGCGCCTAACGATCGGCCGCGGGCGGTCGCGACGGATGTCGCCGCGGTCGTGCGCGACGTCGTCGGCCTCGAATCGATGGCCGAGGAAAGCGACGGCCACGACACCGTCCGGTGGCATGTGGATGGCGCCGACAATCCGGTGAGTGCGCTCGCCTCGGCCGACGAGCTGCGCGAGGTGCTCCTCAACGTCTTCGAGAACGCCCGCCTCGCCGGTGCCCGCGAGGTCTCGGTCGCCGTCGCCAACAATGGCGCCCCGGAGTCCGAAGAGAGCGACGCCGCACACCGGGTGTCGATCATCGTTCGCGACGACGGCCACGGCATTCCTGCCGAGGTGTTGCCGCGCATCTTCGAGCCGCACTTCTCCACGCGCACGAGCGGCAGCGGCCTCGGACTCGCCATCAGCCGGCAGATCATCGACGCGTGGGGCGGGGCCATCTCCGTCGCGAGCGAGATGGGACGCGGGACGACGGTCCACATCGAGCTCCGCGCTGCGCCTAACGACTCTACTCGGTGAGGCCTCCCGACCGTCCGTCACTCATCATGCGGACGGTCTTGATGTTCACGAACTCGCGCAGCCCGAACGCGCTCAGTTCGCGGCCGTAGCCGCTCGCCTTCACGCCGCCGAAGGGGAAGCGCGGGTCCGAAGCGACCATCCCGTTGATGAATACGCTGCCTGCTTCCAGCTCGTCCGCGAAGCGACGCGCTTCGGCGCCCTCGTTCGTCCACGCGCTCGCGCCAAGTCCGAAGCGCGTGGAGTTTGCGATATCGATCACGTCGCCGATGTCTCGGGCGCGCAGCAGGACGGCTACCGGGCCAAACGTCTCGTCCTTGTAGCCGGGCGAATCCGGCGGCACATCGGTGAGCACCGTCGGCTCGTAGTAGAAGCCGGCGCCCGCGCGCGGCCGGCCACCGAGGAGAAGGCGCGCGCCAGCGCGCACCATCTCCTGTACCTGCTTGTCGAGATCATCGCGGATCTTGCTCGTAGCCAGCGGCCCGATGTCGGTCCGCTCGTCCATCGGATCGCCGACGACGAGCTCGCGGGCGTGCCTGACGAAGAGGTCGCAGAACTCCTCGAAAACGTCGTCGTGCACGATGAAGCGTTTGGCGGCGATGCATGACTGGCCATTGTTGATCATGCGCGCCTTGACGGCAATCTTCGCCGCGTGCTCGAGATCGGCGCTCGGCATGACGACGAATGGATCGCTGCCGCCAAGCTCGAGCACCGTCTTCTTGATCTTCCGCCCGGCGCGCGACGCGACGTCGCTGCCCGCCGGCTCGCTGCCCGTGAGCGTCGCCGCCGCGACGCGGTCGTCGTCGATGATAGTCGGAATCGCATCCGACCCGATGAGCAGCGTCTGAAAGACACCGTTAGGCGCTCCTGCTTCCCGGAACAGATCATCGAGCGCGAGCGCGCACTGCGGTACGTTGGACGCGTGCTTGAGGATGCCGACGTTCCCCGCGCACAGCGCCGGAGCGGCGAAGCGGATCACCTGCCAGAAGGGAAAATTCCACGGCATGATCGCGAGCACGACGCCGAGCGGCCGAAAGGCGACGTAGCCCGTCTCCCCCTTCACATCCACGAGCTCGTCGGCGAGAAAGGCTTCGGCGTGCTCCGCATAGTAGCGGCAGCCGGTCGCGCACTTGGCGGCTTCTTCGACCGCTGACTTGTACGTCTTGCCCATCTCCAGCGTCATGAGCCGCCCGTATTCCTGCTTCCGCTTCTCGAGAATCTCACCGGCGCGGCGGACGATCTGCGCACGCTCCACTACGGGGCAGCGCCCCCATCCCACGCGCGCCTCGTCGGCGCGCGCGAGCTTGGTTCCGATATCATGCGCGGTGAGTGGAGCGAACTCGCGCACCACTGCGCCGGTTGCTGGATTGACAGTCTGGATTGGCATCTGGCCCGCTCTATCGAAGATTCATTGATGGCGGCGCGAGAGACCAACCAGCTGCTCAGGTTTCTTCGGTCCACGCGACCGCGCCGTCGCTCGTACGCCAGCGCCGCCACCATGGCCCGCGATGCTCGCGCTCGAACAGGCTCTGGATCGCATCGCGCCACGCCGCCTGCATTGCGATCGCGTCCGCGAAGCGTGCTTCCGGGTCCGCTGACAACCCGCGGCGCAGCCAGTCCGCGATTTCGGCTGGATACGTTCCCAGGTTTACGTCGCCGCGCAACTCTCGTGCGAGAATCGCATGCCCGTCGCGCTCTCCGAATGGCGCCTCGCCGCTCAGCGCAAACGCGACGATCGCCGCGAGCGAGAAGCAGTCAACGGCGGCGTCCTGCTGTTCGCCGAGCAATTGCTCTGGCGCGGCGAACGCGGGCGTGCCGCTCGTACCGGCCCGCTCCTCGCCTCCAGCTTGTGCGATGCCGAAGTCGGCGATACGCCAGCGCCGGTAACGATCGATGAGAATATTCTCAGGTTTGAGATCGCGGTGCACGATCCCGATCGCATGCGCGGCAGCCAGGCCGCTCAACATGAAATCGACCTGAGGCGCGATCTCCGGCAGCGGACGCGCTCCCGCGCGCGCGACTAGCTCGGCGACTGAACCCCCCTCGGCGAGCTCCATCGTGTACCACGACACGTCGCCACGACTGTCCCAATCGTAGATCGGAACGATGGCCGGATGAGCGAGCTGCGCCGCCAGCTTCGCCTCACGACGAAAGCGCGAAACGGCACGCTCGTCGCGCGCGATGTGCGGGTGCAGCAGCTTGAGCGCGACCTCGCGGCCGAGACTCAGATCGCGGACGCGCCAGACCGAGCCGAACGAACCCGAGCCGATCGCCGCGAGGACCTCGTAGTCGTCGGCCAGCGCCCAGCGAAGACGCACCTCCTCCGATTCGTGGTCCGTAACGCCGGGCTCGTCTCCGGCGAGCATGATCATCGTGCGGCTCCCAACGACGCGATCCATCGCGCGGAGCATCGATGCCACAGAGGGAAACCGATCGCCTGGATCCGCGCTCAGCGACCGATCGATGACGGCCGCGACCGCCTGCGGGGTATCGGGACGCAGCAGGTGAATTGGAGGCACGCCCGCCGAGGTCGGCAGCTCGCCCGTTAGGCTCGCGAAGCACGTGGCGGCGAGCTGCCACTGGTCCGTTGCCGCCGTCGGACGCCACGTTCCGTCGCTCCACTCGTTAGGTACGGGCAGGAGACCAAAATCCGGCTGCGTTGCACTCGGTATGTCGGCAACGGGGATGGCCCATTCCCAACCCATGAGCCAGAGCCTCGCCATTGGCGCCATCCAGACGACTTCCGGTGAAACGGCGCCGTGTACCGTACCGGAGTCATGAAGGTAGCTGAGCGCCGATCCGATCTCGCGCATGACGCGGAGGGTCGTTGGCGTATCGTCGGCGCCGCCGCGCTTGAGTCGGCCGCCCAGCGTTTCGCCAGCGAGCCAGCGGCGCAGGTAGCCTGGACCGCGCCTGCTTTCCTTGAACGACGCCCAATAATGGTAGGTCGTCGGGATCGCGGGATGATTTCGATGGGCGAGATGGCGTGCTTCGGCCTCGAGCCATCCGGAATGCGTCGCGTCGGGAGCGCTGACGAGCGATAGGGAACGCCCGAGCGCGTCAATGATTTCCTGGTAGTGGCGGGCCGGGGTCATCAATCCTTCAGAGCCCCATCGCCAGCCAGGCGGTAATTCCCACGCACTCAGATGCGCGGGCAGCTCGTGGGTCACCTGGTAGAGATCACCGGGAGAGCGGTCGGTCATCGAGGACTACATTCGAGACTCGGACAAGACCTTCTCTGCCTGGTGCGCGAACTCGGGGACGAGCGCAACGTCTGGCAACACTTCCACGTCTACCTGCTGCACTCGATGTTTGCTTCCGTCCTCGCGCACCGCGCTCTGTAGGGATGGGACGTGCAGGGTGACGCTCACAACGCGCCAGAGCGTGCTTGGGCGCCGCTTCTCGCCATCCGAGTCGACGACGTCCAATTGGAGAACTTCGCCGCTGGCCGGCACCACCGTGCTCTCGCAGTCCGCGAGGATCTGCTCGCGGTCGTGCCGGAGGATGCGCAAGTTGATCATCTCGCGGGAAGGTTGAGGAGCCGTAACTGACAGGGGCGACTGGGGTCGCTTCGGTGGACGTGGCATAGGCGGCTAAGCTTACGCATGGTGGAGACGCGAAACCAGTCGCGCTCCAGAGCGTCGCGGATCACCGCCGTCGTGAAACCGCGCGCGAGGGATGGCGTACGGGCAGCAGGATCCGTTGACCAGGAGTGGAATCGTGTTCACGATCATCAGTATGGCAATCGCGCTTGTCGTGGCCGCAATCGGCTACTGGCAGGCGAAGTCGTTCGTTCAGAGCAAGCTTCGCTTCGTGGACGCCGTTCAACATTTCGCCGCGCCGTTGATTGCCGGCGTGGCGGCGATCCTCATCGCCACACCAGTCGTTTGGCTGCTTCCCCTCATCGGCAAGGGGACCGCAATTCTCTTCGGGCTGGGTGTTGGCGCTGGCGTCTCGTCAGGCGCGCGGGAAATTCGCAAGCGGATCGGAAGCGGCACGGTCTGAGCGTTCGGCCAGCGGTCACGCAGACCAGCGCGTAAGGATCGCATGGCGGCTGCTTCACCGCTCTGGGACGATCTCCGTGCGCTCCCTCGCACCGCGTGGGTGTTGTTCGGCGGCACGTTCATCAATCGGTTCGGCAGCTTCGTTCTCGCCTTCCTCGTCTTCTACCTGACGAGTCGAGGCTACTCGGCCGCCGCGGCGGGACTGGCGCTCAGCGCATACGGCGTCGGTAGCATGGCAGCGGCGCTTGCCGGCGGACACTTGGCCGACAGCATCGGGCGCCGGAATAGCATCGCGCTATCGATGTTCTCGTCGGCGACGACGATGCTGGCGCTCTCGCAGGCAAGTGGCATCCGCTCGATCGTCTTGCTTACCGCCCTCGCCGGCTTTACGGCCGAGCTCTATCGTCCCGCGTCGTCGGCGCTGATTGCCGATCTCACACCGACGGGGCGCCGCATCACCGGCTTCGCCATGTACCGCCTCGCGGTGAACGCCGGCGTGGCAGCGGGTCCTGCCGTCGCCGGCTTTCTCGCCCGACGATCCTTTCTCTGGCTCTTCATCGGTGACGCACTGACCTCTGTGATCTATGGCTGCGTCGCATACTTCGCGCTGCCACCAGATCGAGGGCGCATCGCGCGACCGGAGGCGTCGCGGAGTGCCCTATCGCGCATGGTTGCCGATGCGCGACTCAAAAGGGTGATCGTCGCGACGCTGGGACTGGCGCTCGTCATTCATCAGGCGTATGCCACCTTCCCGCTGCATCTGGAGCGATCGGGATTCACGCCGATGGTTTACGGTTCGCTAATGTCGCTGAACGGGCTGCTCATCATTGTGATCGAGTTGTGGGTCACGACAGTGACGCGGCGCCTCCCGTCGTTGATCGCGCTCGCCATCGGTCTGCTGCTCAACGGGATCGGCTTCGGGGCCATTGGTATCGCGGGGAGCGTTCCCGCGTTGGCGGCGACTGTCGTCGTCTGGACCTTCGGCGAGATGGTCTACTCGCCCGTCGGGTCGGCCTACATCGCGGACATCTCCCCGCCCGAGCTGCGCGGCCGCTACCAGGCGGCGTACGCCTTCACCTACAGCTTCGGCCTCATGCTCGCGCCAATCGGTGGCACTTTGTTGTACAGCCTCAGCCCCTCGGCGCTCTGGCTCAGTTGTCTGGTGCTATGTGTCGCGGCGGCCGCCTGGCTGACCCGGGCATGGCTTCGCGAACGTGTCAGTCGGGACGGAACGGCCGTCGACGACCGCGAGGAAACACGTCGTGGCGGACAAGCCGGCACCGCCAGCGGACTAGCCTGAACGAGCTCGATCCGCAGCACGACGAGGGCGACAGCGCTCCCATTGCTATTTTTCTAGCATATGCTACTTTCGTAGCAGTCGCTGCGAAACGCAGTTCGCCCTTTGCCGTATGGAGCAGGCATGGCACACGACGATGCGGTCCACCTCAGCCGCCGCGAACGGCAGATCATGGATCATCTCTTTCGTGTTGGTCGCGCGACCGCGGCCGACGTGCTCGCGGAGATGCCCGACCCGCCGAGCTATTCCGCCGTGCGCGCCATGCTGCGCACCCTCGAGGACAAGGGACACGTCAGGCACGAGGAGGAAGGCCGCGCCTACGTGTACCTCCCGACAACGCGTCGCGAGAATGCTCGCCGCACCGCGCTGACGCACCTGCTGCGCACCTTCTTCGATAATTCCGCGGAGCAAGCCATGGCCGCGTTACTCGACCTGAAAGGCACGAAGCTGAGCGAGGCCGAGCTGGACCGGATGGTGGAGCGCATCGAGCTAGCCAAGAGGGAGGGGCGTTGACCATGACGAGTGTTGTGCATCTTCTCACATCACCGGCCGCCGCGGCGGCTAGCGTTCTCCCCCTGCTTGCCGACGCGGCCATCAAAGGCGTCGTCATCTTCGGCATCGCCGCGGTGGCCGTCGTGTTCTGTCGGCGCCGCTCGGCGGCAACGCGTCACGCCATCTGGGCGGGAGCAGTTGTCGCGCAGCTCGCGCTGCCCGGCTTCGCGCTCTTTGTTCCCGCCTGGCGTGTCCCGCTGGCCGATAGGTTGGCGGAGCAATTTGCGCGGACTCCATCGCTGATTGCGCTTGCGTCGGATGACGCGCCAGTTCTTGTCAACGTCTCGACCTCTCCTGATGTCGTGGTGCAGGTCGAAACGCCGGAACCTGCGGAAGCGGCCGAAGACGCAGAGCCGGCCGAAGCTGCGGAACCGGCCGAACCTGCGGAGCCAGCCGAGCCCGCGGAGCCCGCCGAGCCCGCAGGGCCGGTTGAAGCGATAACGGCGTCCAGGCCTGCTCTCGCCGGCGCGATCTCATCCGACATGCTTTCCGCGCGTGCAGCTGCGCGCGCGGAAGCGCACATGGCTCGTGCCGAGGCCCGGATCGCGCGCGCCGAAGCTCGCATGGCCCGCGCCGAAGCTCGCGCCGCGGCGCGCGCCGCGATTGTCCATCACGGCATGGGCATGGGTTTCGGCAGCGGCCGCGGCAAGATGATCGTCGGGCATCCCGTGATGGCGATGCCAGCTGCTTCGGTGGTGCCTCGATTCATGCGCGGCCACGGCATCTCCTGGTGGCTGCGTGCCGCGGCCATCGTGTGGCTGCTCGGCGCTCTCGCGATCCTCGGCCGCTTTCTCGCCGGCACGATTGCCGTCTCCCGGCTCGCCCGGCGCAGCGAGCGTGTGGACGACGGCCGTTGGCTCTCGCTCACGCAGCGGATCGCGACCCGGCTTGGCGTCGCGCGTCCAATGACGTTGCTCCGCAGTGCGCGCTTCGACGTTCCCGTGACGTGGGGTGTCGTCTATCCGGTGGTTCTGCTGCCCGACGAGGCAGATGACTGGACGGACGAGCGTCGCCGGTACGTGCTCGTGCACGAGATGGCGCATGTGAAGCGCGTCGATGCCTTCACGCAGTTGGTGGCGCAGTTCGCCATCGCTCTGTTCTGGTTCGATCCGCTGGTGTGGATCGCGGCGCACCGAATGCGTGTCGAGCGCGAACACGCGTGCGATGACTACGTGCTCCGGGAGGGGACGCCAGCCTCGACGTATGCTTCCGATCTCCTGGAGATGGTACGCTCGTTAGGTGTTCGCGGTCGCGCGGCCCAGCCGGCGTTTGCGGCACTCGCGATGGCACGACCGGGCGAGCTCGAGACGCGCATGGACGCGATTCTCGATCCCGAGCAGGATCGCCGTTCGCTCTCGCGAGCGTCCACGCTGGGACTCGCATTCTGTTCGCTGCTCCTGCTCATCCCGTTGGCTGCTTTCCGGCCGTTCAGCGCGAGACCGCAGTTGCCCGGAGACTGGAGTCCGGACATCGCCATGGGCTCTACTTCGGAGATGCTACCGATTCCGCCCGTGCCAGCGATTCCGGCGATTCCTCCGATTCCGAGCATTCCCGCAATTCCGGCAATCCCGTCGATGGATGCACTCACCGGAGAATACGCCGCGGCGGCCAAGCTCGAGGTGAGTCGCGCCGCGCTTGCCGCGGTCCAGGCGAATGCTGCGACAATCGCGTCCTCGATTGGGCCGGTGGTAAGAGCGAGCACCGTGACGTCGCACGCGTCGTGGAACGAGCAATCCTGCAGCTCGGTCTCGCTGCGCCGGAGCGGCTCGTCTACCTCGATTCACTCGTCGAGCGACGAGGACGACAGCAGCTTCCAGTACATCAGCTCCAGCTCGGGGCGCTGCCTGCAAGTGGCGGTCTGGGGGAAGGTGGAGTTCTCGCCCGACGAGCGCGAAGTCACGCGCGTGAGTCGCGACGGGCGGTTGTACGTGCGCGAACGACGGAGTGACTCGGATCGCGAGCTCACTGTGACATCCGATGACGGTGACGAACCCCGCTTTGCGTACAGCGTCGACGGCGAGCGGGCTAACTTCGAGGAGGACGGCCGACCATGGCTGTCGAATCTGCTGCCTGAGGTGCTGCGCGAGAGCGGCCTCAATGCTCGGCAGCGCGTCTCTCGGTTGCGCCGCGACGGTGGTGTCGCCGCCGTGCTTTCGGACATCTCACGCACGCAGAGCACGAGCGCGAAGCGCGCCGCGTACGAGGCGCTTCTGAAGAGCGGCAATCTGTCGGACGACGACGAGGCGCATATCGCTCGCCAGGCGGGCAACGATCTGTCATCGAGCGACGGGGAGTTGCGGGCGGTACTCGCCGCAATGGGTAAGCAGGGGCACGTCGGACCGCCGATGGCAGAGGCGATCGGCGCCGCCGTCGAGCACATGAGCTCCGATGGCGAGAAGCGCGCGCTGCTGCAGCAGTACGCGATGCAGGGCGATCGCGACATGCTGCTAGTCGCCATTCGGCGCGCAAGCTCGATCGGCAGCGACGGCGAGAAGTCGGAATTCCTCAAGTCCACCGTCGCGCGCTATCTCGCCGACGACGACGAGGCGTTGCGCAGCTCCTTCTTCAATCTGACGGAATCGATTTCGTCGGACGGCGAGAAGCGGGAGGTCCTCATGTCGACGCTGCCCTACGCGCAGCGGCCAACAGTGCTGTCGTCGGTTCTCGACCGCGCTCGGCAGATCAGCTCCGACGGCGAGAAGAGCGAGCTGCTCATCGCGATCTTGCATCGCCGCTGCGTCACCACACCGCAGCTCAAGGACTCTTTCATGCGCACGACACGCACGCTGTCGTCGGACGGCGAATACCGTCGCGTGATGGAGGCGATGATGGAAGCCAATAAGTGATCGGGTGATCGGTGATGGGTGGTCGGTAAGATGGAAAGGCGGCGCGCAACGCCGCCAATTCCTAATCCACCGGTCACCGTCCACCGGTCACCGACTTACGCCACGAGCGCTTCGCGAACCTTTCGAATCAACGTATCGAAGGTGAAGGGCTTGTCGAGAAACATCGCGCCGGGCTCCATCACGCTCTGACGCAGCACCGCATCCTCGGTGTAGCCGGACATGAAGAGCACGCGGGATGTCGGACTCACGTTGCGGAGTCGCGACGCCAGCTCCTTACCACCCATTTCGGGCATCACGAGATCGGTGAGAACGAGCGCGATCGGCTCCTGTCGCCGCTCGAGCACACGCAGCGCCTCGGCTCCGTTGGAGGCCTCGAGGACGATGTAGCCATTGCGCTCGAGAATGCGTCGCGCGATTCGCCTCACGTTAGGTTCGTCTTCGACGAGGAGGATGCGCTCCGGCGTGCCGGGGAGCGACGCGTTCGCGTCGCGCTCGGCGTCCATGGATTTCGGGGCTGCTGAGACCGCGGGCAGGTAGATCTTGAAGATCGTTCCGCGATCGATTTCGCTGTAGACCCACACATAGCCGCCGCTCTGCTTCACAATGCCATAGACCGTGGAGAGGCCCAGGCCCGTGCCCTGACCGACGGGTTTGGTGGTGAAGAAGGGCTCGAAGATGTGTGCTTGCGTCGCCTTGTCGATTCCCTTTCCCGTGTCGCTCACCGTGAGGAGTACGTAGGGGCCTGGATTGGCGTTCGCGTGCATCGGCGCATAGCCCTCACCGAGGGTCACGTTCGACGTCTCGACCGATATCCGACCGCCGCGCGGCATAGCGTCGCGTGCGTTCACGACGAGGTTGACGATCACCTGCTCGAGCTGTCCCGCGTCGGCGTTGACGAGGGCGAGCTGCGGATCGAACCGCGTGACGAGCTGGATGTCTTCGCGCAGCAGCCGCCGGAGCATTTTCTCGAGATCGCCCGTCAGCGCATTGAGGTCGAGGACGTGTGGCTGCAGCACCTGGCGCCGGCTGAACGCGAGCAGCTGGCGCGTGAGGCTCGACGCGCGGTTCGCCGCGTTGAGTATTTCCTGAACGTCGGCGGCGTGGGGGCTCTCGCGGGGCAGGTCTGCCATCACCATCGCGCCGTAGCTCGTGATGACGGTGAGCAGATTGTTGAAGTCATGCGCGATGCCTCCGGCCAGCTGACCGACGGCTTCCATCTTCTGTGCCTGCTGGAGCTGCGCTTCCAGCCCGCGCCGCTCGGTCGTCTCGGCGAGGAACATGCCGATGCCTAACGGCGGTCCGTCGCCGACGGCCACCGGGAAGAAGATCGCTCGCAGCTGCCGCTCAATCGCGCCCCGTCGTTCACCGGGGCGGAGCAGATCGACGTCCACGATCGAACGCCGTTCGTCGAGCACCCGCTGAAGCATCGCCTTGCGATCGTCGCCGAGCTCCGGCTGCAGCTCGCCGACGGGCCGGCCGAAGTGTTTCGCCGCCGGATGTCCATTGAGCTGGGCCAGCGCTTCATTGACGCGCAGGTATCGCAAATCACGGTCGAGCAGCGCGAAGCCGACCGGCGCGCTGTTCAACACCACGTCCAGCAGCTTGAACGCCTTTTCCTGTTCGAGCACCGCGGCCTCGACGCGCGTGGCCATCGCGTCGAAGGACTGCGCCAACCGCCCCAGCTCGTCGTTGCTCGAGACCTTCGCGCGACGCGTGTAGTCGCCCTGGGCGATACCCTCCGCCGCCCGCGAGATGTCGTCCAGCGGACCGGTGATCGAACGGCTCAGCGCCCACGCCGCTATCGCGCCGAGCGCTATCATGAGTAGCGCGATGATGCTGGCGTCATACAGGAACTGACGCGCGGGCGCGACCGCCGCGTACTTCGGAATCTCGATCGTCACGAGCCATGGCGAGGCCGGCACGGCATCGATCGCCGCGACCATCGCGGTGCCGTTGCGAGAGTACTGGAATGGCGTATCGAGGGGCTGGGCCATCGGTGGCGGCTCCGCGCGGCCCTTGAGATCCGTCCAGAAGGTGCCGTCGGAGTTGCCCAGCAGCAGGGTGGCGTTGGTGCCCACGATGTCGCGCAAGAAACTCACCGACTGGTTGGGCAGTCGGCGCGTTTCGACGAAATAGCCTAACGTGTCCGATCCGGCGATCACGCACGAGACGACGTCGTAGGAGATCGTGTCGCCCGTGAGCCGCAAAGCGCCCATCCACGCTCGAGCGTCCGCGGAGATGTGCGGACCCACCGGCGCATGTGGAAAGTCGCCAGGCGTGAACGCCCCCGGTCGGAGCTGATAGCGAAGCTTTCCGCTTCGTGTCCACAGGGACCGTTGAATGAGTTGCGGCGTGTGGGCGAGGTCGTTGCTGAACACGCGTTCGACGCCGGCGCTCTGCGCGGCACTCGTTCGCATGAATCGCACGACGGCCGTATCCGCGGCCATCTGGTGCGCGCCGGTCCGCAGGTTCAAGACCGACTCGTGGAGCATGCCGCCGACCTGTTGCGCAGCGTTCGCGACGCGCTGGCCCGTGGCCGAGATCATCGCCCCCTCGACTTGCTTGTAACCGAAGCCGGAAAGCGCCGCCACGACCACGAAGACGAGCGCGGAGATCAGGAGTGGCAGCTTGCGGCGAAGCGGCTGCTGAAGGAAGAAAGACGGCACGGCGAGACGGGGGCCACGAGGTGGCGGCATTTTATGGACTCCTGAACGACTGTCAACGGCGGCGCGAGTCACAGCGTCGCGTCGAAGCGAACGGGTCGGGACGGACCGCGGGCTCGGTCGATTCTGCGTGCGATGGAACGATGAAGTAGGGCGGGATCGAGGCGACTAGCGTCGTGCTCGTGCTGGCGACGATTCATTCTGCCGCGGTCATCGGCATCGACGCGTACGATGTGTCGGTGGAGGTGGACTGCGCCCGCGGCCTCCCGCAGTTCGCGATTGTCGGCTTACCCGCCGGCTCGGTAAAGGAGAGTCGCGAGCGCGTCTCCGCGGCCATCGTGAACTCCGGTCTCGAGCTTCCACCAAGGCGGACGACGGTGAATCTGGCGCCCGCTGATCGCCGGAAAGATGGAACCGGCTTCGACTTGCCGATCGCGTTAGGCGTGCTCGTCGCCACGGGCCAACTCGCGGCGGAGAGCGTGGACCGCATCGCCGCCGTCGGCGAGCTCGCGCTCGACGGGTCGATTCGTCCCGTGCGCGGAGTGCTCCCGGTTACGCGCCTCGTCGCGCGGGATCCCTCCATCACCTTGGTTGTGCCGCCCGGTAACGTGCGCGAAGCCCAACTCGTCGGCGACGCTCGGCTCGCCGCTCCCCGCTCGTTGAGAGAGCTCGTGACACAGCTACGGGGCCGGAGTCTCGTCGAACCCGAGGTCGCGCCTAACGTCCCGATCACGCTCGCCGAAGTCCCGGATCTTCGCGAAGTGGTCGGTCAGGAAGCCGCGAAGCGCGCGCTCGAGATCGCCGCGGCGGGAGATCACGGCCTTCTGCTCGTGGGTCCGCCGGGCGCGGGCAAGACGATGTTGGCGCGTTGCATGCCTGGGCTGCTTCCTGCGCTCAGCGAGAGCGAGGTGCTGGAGCTCATCGCAGTGCACTCGGTTGCCGGTCTGCTCGTTGCCGAAAAGGCACCTGCGCCGCTGCGTCCCTTTCGGGCTCCGCATCACACAATCTCGACGGCGGGGCTCGTGGGTGGCGGAACACCGCCGCGTCCCGGGGAGGTAAGCCTGGCGCACCTGGGTGTGCTCTTTCTCGACGAGATGCTGGAGTTTCCGCGCCACACGCTGGACGCTATGCGGCAACCGCTGGAAGACGGCCATGTTGTCATCGCGCGTGCTGCGGGCAGCGTGTGCTACCCGGCGCGCTTCACCCTGGTCGGGGCCATGAACCCGTGTCCCTGCGGCCGTTCGGGCGATCCAACGCAGCGTTGCACGTGTGCCTTCGGCGAGGTTCTACGCTATCGTGCTCGGCTTTCGGGCCCGCTGGTCGATCGCATCGATCTCAACGTCACCGTCAAAGCGGTACCCATCAGGCAATTGGCGGCGCCTGACGAGGGCGCCTGCTCCGCCATGGCACGGCTCCGCGTCGAGCGCGCTCGCGCCTTGCAGCGCGAACGCTACGCCGGTCTTGGGTGGCCGCAGGCCAACGGCCGTACACCGGGACGTTGGCTGCAGACGTCCACACCGATCGATGCCGATGCACGCGAGCTGCTTGCCGTGGCGGCGGAGCGGCTCGGGTTGTCGGCGCGCGCATTCCACCGCGTGCTCCGCGTCGCGCGCACGATCGCCGATCTTTCGGAGGACGAGGTCACGCGATCGTCGCACGTCGCCGAGGCGCTGCGCTTTCGCGCGATGACCGGACGCGAGCAGGACGAGCCGGCCGCTCGCTCGGCGTGAGCAGCGACGCTAGATCCGGAGCCGCGCTGCCGAAGGAGATCACCGACGCTGGCTCGCGGCCCAACTTCGCGGCACCGCGTCGCACGCGGGAACACGCGTTGGCTGACCTGTACGCGGATCCGTCGGTGGAACGCGGCGCGCGCGCGACACCGTTGCCGGATCTTCCGACGCCTGATACGCGAACATCGCGACGAGCGTCGCATTCCGCTTCACCTCGTCGAAGTTCACCTTGTCGTACGTGTCGCGGTTCGTGTGCCAGGTGTAATCCGTGTACGACCAATCGGACGAGGTCAGAAAGAACGCGGGCGCTTCACGGCAGTCGAAGGCGTCGCTGTCCGTGCTCTCGTCATGCGCCACGCCGGGGAGCATGAGGGTGATGTTCTTCGTGAGGTCGGCGGGCATCCGCGCCATCCAGCGCGCCAGGGCCGGCGCGGCATCGACGAAGCCATTCGTCTGTACCGTGTCGATCTCGCCCGTGCCGTTATCCTGATTGAAGAGCGCCTGCAAACCCTTGACGATTTCGGGGTGATCCGTGGCGAAGGCCCCCGAGCCGATGTCGCCTTCCTCCTCGCCGCTCCAGTGGCCCACCAGAATTGTGCGTTTGGGACGCGGATACGCCGCCTTCAGAATGCGCATCGCCTCGAGCATGGTGATCGTGCCCGTCCCGTTGTCGGTCGCGCCACTACCTGAGTCCCAGGAATCGAGGTGCGCCGAGAGCATGACGTACTCGTTAGGCTTCTCGATCCCTTCGATGCGCGCGATCGTGTTGAAGACGGGCGATTCCGCGGCCGCCAGTGTCGCGTCGGCCTGCGCATGCACGCGGGGATGCTGACCGTTTGTCGCGAGTCGAGCGAGCAACCCGTAGTCCTCGCATGAGACGTCGAAGCTCGGCACGGCGCTTACGCGAGCCGACTGGATCTTGTCCACGCCCCAGCCGCGCGACCAGGAATTCGTCAGGATGCCCGCGACACCAGCGCGTTCCAGCTGTGCGGGCAGCGTGCGTGGATTCAGATGCGCGACGCTCAGGCGTGACGCCCACTCCGCTGTCGCGCTGTCTCTCAGTGCCACCGCGTGGTGATAAACGCCGCTGTCGGCCCAGGACCGCACGTCTGAATCGGGGCGGCATGTCGGTTGGGGCATGCTCGCCAGCACGAGCTTCCCCTTTGCATCAGCGAGCCACCGGGCAAAGCCGCTGCTATCGCGCAATTCTGTCGCGGTCGGAAGAATGACGACGTCCGCCGTCACGCCACCGCGCGGGGTCGCGGCGCTCCAGGCGTGGATCGTCGCTTCGAGCACGCGCGTGCGCGGCGCGACAAGCGCGAGCCCACTAGGGCCGCGCGTCCAGTCGCGCCAGGTACCGTATTGCTCGTTCTTCGCATCGATCCCCCAAGACTTGTAGGTGCGCAAGAGCCAGTCGTTGGCGGCACGGTTGGCCGGAGAGCCTGTGAGTCGTGGACCGATGGAGTCCATCAGCACCTGGGCGAGACGACTCGCCTGAGAGCGCTGCATACCCTCGACATAGATGCGTTGGACGACAGGATCGCCAGTGGGATTGTCCTGAGCAGTCGCGCGGCGCGTCGCGAGCGCGAGCGAAGCGGCGGCAAGCGAGCAGAGAAGGAGGGAATTTCGCATGCTCCGACGATAGCCGAGTCGGGACTCTTCTCCCAGTGCCGCGCGCAGGCGTGGTCGCTCGACCCTGCCGACGATTTTCCGTCGCTACTACGTTTCGGGCATGACGCAGGCACTGGTTCGCACTGATGCGCGATGGATCAACGAGACGGAGCAACGATTGGCGGAGTGGCTCTGCGCCCGTGGTTCGGTGCTCGTCGGCTTCAGCGGGGGCGTCGATTCGGCATATCTCGCTTGCGCCGCGGTGGACGTCCTCGGCGCGCCGAACGTGCTCGCCGTAATCGGCAGGAGCGCGTCGTATCCGGACGCACAGTGGGCGACCGCGCGAAGCGTTGCCCGACAGTTCGGTGTGCCGATACTGGAGATCGAGACGAGCGAGCTCGCCGATCCCCGCTACGCCGCGAATCCGACCAATCGCTGCTATTTCTGCAAGAGTGAGCTCTGGTCGCGGCTTTCGCCGCTGGCGGTGGAGCGCGGGCTGGCCTGTGTCGTCGACGGCACCAACGCCGACGACCTTGGCGACTACAGACCCGGCGCTCAGGCGGCGCGAGAGCAGGGAATTCTCTCCCCGCTCGCCGAGCTCGGGTTCACCAAAGCCGACATCCGAGCACTGTCGCGCGCGCGGGGGATTCCAACGTGGCGGCAGCCCTCGGCACCCTGCCTGTCCTCCCGCATACCGTACGGCACGGCGGTCACCTCGGAGCGGCTACGGCAGATCGAGCGCGCCGAGGCGGCGCTGCGCTCGTTAGGTATCGCCGGCGATCTGCGCGTCCGCTTTCACGGCGACCTCGCGCGGATCGAGCTCGCGCCTAACGATGTCGCTGGCTGGCTGGTCCCTGATGCGGCGGCGAAAGTGCGGGCCGCGGTGATCGCGGCGGGGTTCCGGCGCGTCGCGATCGATCTGCGTGGCTTTCGCTCCGGATCCCTGAATGTGCTCGGCGGCGTAGTCCTGGATGCGCCGGCTGGCGAAGCGAGCGAGGCGCCGGCCGCGTGAGCATTCGCTCCCGCGAGGATCTGGAGCGCGCCCTTCGGGGGCTGGGCCTCCGATGTAGCGTGGAGGCCTACGACGCGCTCGCGGTCGTCGTCCCGGAGCTTGGGGATCGGCGACTGGAGCTCGAGGACATCAGGCGGCGCGCCATTGAATTGGCCCGCGCACACGGTTTCTCGCACCTCGCGGTCGAGCTGCGCGAGCCAGAACAGCCTCCCGACGCGCGTGCGACTCTTCCTCGCGGTTAATCTGCCCGCGGAAGTGCGTCACGCGATCACCGAAGCCGCCGCGCCACTGCGCGAGGTTGCACCCGGCCTGTCATGGATAGCAGAAGACAAGCTGCATCTCACCGTCAAGTTCCTCGGCGAGCAATCGCGGGATATGGCCGAGCGGGTGGCGGTCGCCATACGCGATGTGGCGTCGCGGAACCGCGTGGTCGATGTCGAGGTGGGCGGCGTGGGCGCATTTCCGAACTTTCGACGGGCTCGTGTCGTATGGATCGGAGTGACGCCCGAGCCCAAATTGGAGCTGCTCCATCACGACGTGGAATCGAGTTGTGAGTCCTTTGGCTTGCCAATCGACGGCAAGCCCTTTCGTCCTCACCTCACGCTCGCCCGGGTGCGGCCACGCGCGAGCGATTCGCAGACGCTTCGCGAGCTCGCTCGCGCCGCCCGCGCCGTGTCGTACGTTGAGGAAGTTGTCATCACTTCGATCGATCTGATGGAAAGCCAACGGACGGCTTCCGGTTCGGCCTATCGCGTCCTGGCGTCATCCGCACTTCGAGACTGATCATGCGCATGGGTTGTCTGTCACGGTTTGGATGTCTGGTGCTCGTCATCATCATTGCGATTGTGGCTTGGCTCACGCACGATCGCTGGCTGGCCAGGGTCAGCGGCGGCTCACCCGTTGCGACGACCGGACCGGTGTGGGAGCGGATCACCCCCGAGGGCGCCGAGCGAACGCGTCAGATGCTGGCCCGATTGAGCCAGCCGACGGGACCCGTGTTCGGCAACGTGTCCGGGGGCGATGTCGCATCGTACGTGTACCAGGCGCTCGCCAAACAGCTGCCTCCCTCGGCCGACAGTATCGAGGCGGCGGTGATTGGCGATCGCTTGTATATCCGCGCTTCGGTGCGTCTGCAGGATCTCGGGGGCACGTCGGTGCTGGGGCCCCTCGCCGGCATGCTCGGCGAGCGTGAGCGGATGGAGTTCGGTGGCACCTTTCACGTGATCCGCCCGCAGCTCGCCGAGTACGAGGTGAAGGACATCAAGATTCGCGACCTGAGCCTTCCGCAAGCGATGATTCCGCGAGTGCTCGCCCAAACCGAGCGCGGCTCTCGACCCGAAGGTCTCTCGCCCGACGGATTGCCCATCGTCGTACCGAAGTATCTCGGCGACGTTCGTATCGCGAATGGCCGGGTGACCTTGTACAAGACGGTCGCACAATGACCAGCGCTGCTGCACGGTTTTCGGCGGTTCTGATGGTACCACGCGCGTTGCGCGCGCGTTGCCGCCGTCTAGCTTTCCGCGACAGCATGCAAATACTCGCTCTGCTTCAGGAGTGCCGTGCTCGCGCTCGGCGAGGGAGACGCTCGTGAGGCGCATACTGATCGTCGATGATGAGCAGGGCATCCGCGCCGCACTGGGCCAACTGCTCGAGTTCGAGGGGTATGAGGTGCATGCCGTCGCGAATGCCGTGGACGGGATCAGCGAGTACGAGAAGTGGAAACCGCATCTCGTCTTCCTCGATGTGAAGATGGCTGGGATCGACGGACTCGAGGCGCTCCGCCGTATCAGGGAACATGATCCAGGCGCGATCGTCGTGATGATCAGTGGGCACGCCACGATTCAGACGGCGGTCGAGGCGACGCAGCTCGGGGCGTACGACATTCTCGAGAAGCCGCTCGATACCGATCGCATCCTCGTCACGCTGCGCAATACGCTGCAGCACCTGGATCTCCACGAGGAAAACGCGCGGCTGCGGGAAACGATCGAGTCGCGCTACGAGATCGTCGGGCGCTCATACGCCATTCGCGCCGTTATCGACAAGATCGAGCGCGTCACGAAATCGCCGGCACGCGTGCTGATCTCCGGCGAGAATGGAACGGGCAAGGAGCTCGTCGCGCGCGCGATTCATCGCCAGTCGCAGCGCGCCGACGGACCATTCGTCGAGGTGAATTGCGCGGCGATTCCGAGCGAGTTGATCGAGAGCGAGTTGTTCGGGCACATGAAAGGCTCCTTCACCGGCGCGGTGCAGGATCGTGCCGGCAAGTTCGAGCAGGCCGATGGCGGCACCCTCTTCCTCGACGAAGTCGGCGACATGAGTCTCGCCGCGCAGGCGAAGGTGCTACGCGTGCTGCAGGACGGCGTGGTGACGCGCATCGGTGGATCGAAGCCGACCCAGGTCGATGTGCGCGTGCTCGCGGCGACGAACAAGCGGCTCGAAGAGGAGATCGCCGATGGCCGGTTTCGTGAAGATCTGTTCTATCGACTGAATGTCGTGCCGATCCACGTTCCTCCCCTCCGCGAGCGCAGAGAGGACATCCCGTTGCTCGTTGTGCACTTTCTCAACCAGCTCACGGAGCGTGAGGGGGTCGCGCCGCGCACCATCGCCAACGAGGCCGTCGAGCGCCTGCAGCAGCTCGACTGGCCAGGGAATGTTCGGGAGCTCCGGAACACGATCGAGCGTCTGCTCATTCTGGCGAGCGGCCCGCGCATCACGGCCGACGACGTGGTCCGTCTCGTCGGTCAGCGCGACGCGGAGCAGGCAGGGCTCGGATCGCTCCTCGAGTGCAGCACCTTCGAGGAGTTCAAGCACGCGGCGGAGCGCGCTTTTCTTCTTGCGAAGCTCCGCGCGTTTGATTGGAACGTTTCCGAAACGGCTCGGGCCCTGGATATGCCACGCTCCAATCTCTACAAGAAGATCGAGCGGTATCGCCTAACGCGGGAGACGGCCGCGTGATGGCAACGGGAGGATCCTGACGATGGCCGAGCGCGATTGGACGAAGGAGCTGGCCAAGATCGATCGCCAGTTGGAGTCGGTCTCCGACGAGGCGCTGTTCCCCACGAAGGGCGCGCCCGGTAAGGGGCCGAACTCCGCCGCGACCAGGGCGGAGAACGTCGAGAAGCAGCGGACGACGAGCTCGCTCGGCGTCTTCATTCGGCTGCTGCTCTCGGTGGCGCTTGGCGTGGGCATCATATTCTGGCCGTACGACGCGCGCTGCGGCTTTGGACTGTTTGGCTATCTTGCCGCGGTCGGCGTTGTGACGGCGAGCGGCATCTGGAGCGCGATTTGGACGTGGCGACATCGTTCCGCGCGCGGGCACACGCTGTCGCTCTTGCTGGTGCTCTGGGGCGTGATTCTCGGGGCGATGGAAGTTTTGCCGCGCGTGGGGTACGCGAAAGCGGACGCTCTGCATCCGGCGACGTGGACGTGTAAGTGACGGATGACGAGGCCCTGATTGCAACATGACCGACTTCAAGAACTTCATTGCCGGCAAGTGGGTCGCGCCTTCGACGGGCGACTATTTCCAGAATGTGAATCCCGCGGACAACACCGACGTCATCGGGCGTTTTCCACTCTCGGACGAAGCGGACGTTGCGCAGGCGGTGCAGTCGGCGAAGTGCGGATTCGAGGCGTGGCGCAAGACACCCGCGCCCGCCCGCGGCGACGTACTGCGTCGTGTCGGCGACATCCTCACGCGTCGCAAGGACGAAATCGCCGACCTCATGACTCGTGAGATGGGTAAACCACTCACGGAGACACGCGGCGACGTGCAGGAAGGCATCGATACCGCGTACTACGCAGCGTCCGAGGGACGCCGCCTCTTCGGGCATACAGTGCCGAGCGAGATGAAGAACAAGTGGGCGATGAGCTACCGCCGGCCCATCGGCATTTGTGGACTCGTCACGCCGTTCAACTTCCCGATGGCGATCCCGACGTGGAAGATGTTTCCGGCGTTGCTCTGCGGAAACTCGGTCATCTTCAAGCCCGCGGAGGATGTGCCACACACGGGGGCGATCCTCGTCGAGATCCTGCTCGAGGCCGGGTTACCGCCGGAGGTCATTCAGCTCGTGCATGGCGTCGGCGAGACTGCCGGCGCGGCGATCGTTACGCACCCGGAGATCCCTGTCATCTCGTTCACCGGATCGACGGAGACGGGGCGGATTGTCGGTGAGATCTGCGGTCGCATGCACAAGCGGCTGTCGCTCGAGATGGGTGGCAAGAACGCCATGATCGTGCTGGATGATGCCCAGCTGGACATTGCGCTCGACGGCGTGTTGTGGGGCGCGTTTGGGACCACCGGGCAACGATGCACGGCAACGAGCCGTCTAATCCTTCAGCGCGGGATCCACGATCAGTTCCTCGGTCAGCTCGTCGATCGCGCGCGAGCGCTCAAGCTCGGCGATGGTCGCAAGAAGGGTACGGACGTGGGGCCGCTCGTGAACGAAAATGCTCGCGCGAAAGTCGAGCGCTACATCGACATCGGACAGGCCGAGGGCGCTGATCTGCTATGCGGCGGCCGACGACCGCCGGGCAAGGAGTACGACAAGGGCTTCTACTTCGAGCCGACGATCTTTGCTCGCGTCGAGGCCGGTATGCGATTGGAACAGGAGGAGATTTTTGGTCCGGTGCTTTCAGTGATTCGCGTCGACACGCCAGACGAAGCCTTCGCGGTCAACAACGACGTTAGGTACGGCCTCTCCTCATCGCTGTACACGCGGGATGTCGGGTTGGCATTCCGCGCCATGACGGAACTGGACAATGGCATCACATACGTCAACGCACCCACGATCGGTGCGGAGGCACATCTGCCTTTTGGGGGAGTAAAGCAGACCGGGAATGGGCACCGCGAGGGGGGCTGGGAGGTGTATGAGTTCTACTCGGAAACGAAAGTCGGATACGTGGACTTCTCCGGGGCGCTGCAACGAGCACAGATCGACAATTATCTTGGGACGCCGGACTGAGTTAGTTAGATCGGCCATTCTTGCGTCTGTTTAGGCACCCCCGTTAATTCCGGCTGGGGCGGTCGTCTTAATATTGGACGGCCTGTCTCCCAAACTCATGTCGCTGAGACTGGCTAACGGCGCGTGAGTACCAGAGTCGTTTAGTCGTATGAGCATGAGCGAGCCCGCAGGATCCTCACCAGCACTAACCCCTGCCCGGGCGATCACAGCCGAGCAGCGCGTTGGCGCGCTGCGGAGCGTGAATCGCGGAGCCGGGCCACTGTCCTTCCTCTGGGAATGGGCAAAGATCCTGGCCGTCTCGGTGGTGCTGTTCTTTTTTCTACGCACCTTCTTCGTCGAGGCGTTCAAGATTCCGAGTGGTAGCATGGAACGCACGCTGCTCGTCGGCGATTTCCTACTGGTGAACAAGCTCGCGTATGGCGCCGAGGTGCCTTTCACCCATCGGCGACTGCCAAAGGTGCGCGAACCACAGGATGGCGACGTCATCGTTTTTGAATGGCCGCAGGACCCAACGAAGAACTTCGTGAAGCGGCTCGTCGGCGTTCCCGGCGACACGCTCGAGATGCGCGATGGCAAGCTCATACGGAATGGGGGCGCGCTTAACGAGCCCTATGTCCTCCATACGGAGCCAGACATCGATCCGTCTCCGGAGGAGTTCCGCTGGCAGCGCGACTATCTCGTGAAGACGGCGAACGCAACCGTTGGGTACCATCCGTCACGAAATAATTGGGGTCCGCTCGTGGTTCCTGGCGGAAATTATTTTGTGCTCGGAGACAACCGCGATAATTCCCTCGACAGTCGCTACTGGGGCTTCGTGGCCGATTCTTTAGTAAAGGGCCGGCCATTCGTCATCTATTACAGTTATGCTCCTGACAGCGTGTATCTCTCTTGGCTAACGCGCATTCGGTGGCAGCGCGTCGGTGAGCGCGTCCACTGATAGATAGGCAACGTTCGTTACCCCGAACACCGTCGCGGCGTCTGCTGCGGGGATCCTCGTCCGTTCCGCTCCAAGGAGCCGCTGTCCGCATGCCCGCTACCGGCAATCACAAGAAATCCTCCTACGAGGAAGGCTCACTCGATCAGTATCTGCGGGACATCAGCGCCTATCCGCTGATTTCGCGGGATGAGGAAGTGCGCCTTGCGCAGCGTATTCGAACGGGCGATCAGGAAGCGCTGGATAAGCTTGTCCGCTCAAACCTCCGCTTCGTCGTTTCAGTTGCAAAGAAATACCAGAATCAGGGAGTATCGCTGTCTGATCTGATCAACGAGGGAAACCTCGGTCTCATTCGCGCCGCCCACAAATTCGACGAGACGAAGGGGATCAAGTTCATCTCGTACGCGGTGTGGTGGATCCGTCAGGCGATTTTGCAGGCTCTCGCCGAGCAGTCTCGCATTGTCCGCGTTCCGCTCAATCGCGCCGGCACGTTGCACCGAATTGGTAAGCGAGCGAATGCGCTCCTCCAGGAGCTCGGCCGCGAGCCGACGCACGAGGAGATCGCCGACGGCATGGACATCACCGAGGAAGAGGTCGCGAAGACGATGTCGATCTCGCAGACGCATCTCTCCCTCGATGCTCCGATGACGCCGGGTGAAGACAACAAGCTGCTCGACTACCTGCCCGACAACCTCAATCCACCGCCTGACGAGCAGACGTTCGAGAAAGCGCTCACGGAGTCCATCGAGGAGGCGCTCTCCCACCTGAAGGAGCGGGAGTCGAAGATCCTTCGCCTGTACTTCGGGCTGGACGGCGAAGAGCCGATGACGCTCGAGCAGATCGGGTCCCTGCTCGGCATCACCCGCGAGCGCGTTAGGCAGATCAAGGAGAAGGCCCTGTCGCGGCTGCGTCATGTGTCGCGCGCGAGGGCGCTCGAGTCGTATCTGGGATGAGGTCTAGGGACTAGGGGCGAAGGCAAGGGTCGCGACGAAGCTCGCGACCCTTCTTATTTTCCCTAGACCCTAACACATAGCCCCTAGCCCCTAGGTTGCCCCTAGCCCGTTCCTCCGATGCCACAGGCAAGCAGCTTCGACGTCACCACCGGCGTAGACATCCAGGAAGTCGATAACGCCGTCAACCAGGCGCAAAAGGAGATCGGCCAGCGCTACGACTTCAAGGGCTCGAAGTCCACGATCGAGCTCAAGCGCCCGGAGTCGATGCTGGTCCTCGTGGCGGACGATGACTTCAAGATGCGCGCGCTCTTCGACGTGCTGCAGTCGAAGCTCATCAAGCGTGGCGTGTCGGTGAAGAACCTCGACATCGGCGAGACCAAGCCCGCTGGCGGCGACACCGTGCGCAAGGAAATCAAGCTCAAGACGGCGCTCGACACCGATACGGCAAAGAAGGTGGCTGCCGCGATCAAGGAGGCGAAGCTGAAGAAGGTGCAAGCCGCGATTCAGGGCGAGCAGGTCCGCGTCTCCTCACCGTCGAAGGATGACTTGCAGGAAGCGATGCAGCTCCTGCGCGGCAAGGACTTCGGCGTTGAGCTGAAGTTCGGGAACTATAGGTGAGAGTGGACGGTGGTCGGTGAACGGTAGTCACTACAGATTTCAGGCTGCAGATCACCGACCACCGTTCACCGTAAACCGTTTGAAATTCTCCCTCCTCACCCTCGGCTGCGACAAGAACACCGTCGATAGCGAGCGTTACGTCGCTCAGCTCACGGATTACGGAGCCGAGTTCACGGCCAACATCGACGAAGCCGACGTCATCGTCGTCAACACCTGCGGCTTCATCGATGCCGCGAAGAAGGAAAGCATCGATGCGCTCGTGGAGGCCGGTCGACTCAAGGAGGCGGGCAGCTGTCGCGCCGTCGTCGGCGTGGGTTGCATGGTACAGCGACACAAGGACGAGCTCCTCGACGCGTTGCCGGAGGTCGATCTCTTCCTTGGCGCCGCCGAGATGAACCGGTTGATTCCGGAGCTTCACGAGCGCGGGTTGATCGACGACGTGCCCACGATTCATCCCGGTGTGCGCGTGTTCACCGGTGATCTGTCGCATGTCCGCTATCTGAAAGTCAGCGAGGGCTGTGACCACGGGTGTGCCTTCTGTGCGATCCCTCTGATGCGAGGGCGACACCGTTCCTTCGCGTTGCCCGAGGTTGTACGCGAGGCGCAGCTGCTCGAGGCTCAGGGCGCGGTGGAAGTGAATCTTGTCGCGCAGGACCTTGCGCACTATGGACGCGATCTGCGCGACGGCACCGGTCTTCCGGAGCTGCTGGAGGCGCTCGTCAGCGAGACGTCGATTCCCTGGATCCGCTTGTTGTACGTCTACTCATCGGGGCTCACGCCGAAGCTGCTGGACGTCATGGCACGCGAACAGCGCATTCTCCCGTACGTGGACATGCCGATGCAGCATGCGTCCGACGCCGTGTTGAAGCGCATGCGGCGACCCGAACGCCGGGAGACGATTCGCGAACGTGTCGCCGACATCCGCGCGCGCATCCCGGACGTGGCGATCCGGACGACGTGCATCGTCGGCTTTCCGGGTGAAACGGACGAAGACTTTGAGAGCTTGCTCAGCTTCCTCGAGGAGGTGCAGTTCGAGCGCGTCGGCGCCTTTACCTACTCGGCGCAGGAAGGAACGCGTGCCGCGGAGCTGGCTGACGACGTGCCGGAGGCGACGAAGCGCGAGCGGCTGGAACGGCTTCTCGAGCTGCAGCGCCTCGTGACCGCCGAGCGCTATGAGCGGCGTGTGGGCCGCGTCGCGCGCGCGCTCGTCGATCGCGTTCATGCCGATGGCAGTGTGGAAGCGCGCGCCTTCTGGCAGGCCGACGACATCGATGGGATTACGCGCGTCACGACCGACGTCGTGCTGCGTCCGGGGAGTCTCGTCGATATCGCGGTCGAGGGCGTCGCGGATGATTACGATTTCGAGGCGTCACTCGTTCGCGTCGTGTCGGCGCCCGTGCCGCGACAAGCGCGCACACGAGCGCTCCCGGTCGTTGGAGCAACACTCGGGAGCTACGGCCGATGACGGGGATCACGGAAAGCGCGTCGCGGCAGATCATGGCTCGCGCCCGCGAGCTGTTTCCCGGCGGGGTGAACTCGCCGGTGCGCGCCTTCGGCGGCGTTGGCGGTGAGCCATTCGTCGTCGAGCGCGGAGAGGGCGCGCGCATCTGGGACGTGGACGGTAACGAATACATCGATTTCGTGCTGTCGTGGGGACCGCTGGTGCTCGGTCACGCGCCACGGGTCGTGCTCGACGCACTCGAGGAGACGATGCGCCGCGGAACGAGCTTCGGCATTCCGACGGAGCTGGAGGTGCGTCTCGCCGAGCTGATCGTCCAGCGCATGCCGCATCTCGAGATGTTGCGGTTCGTCTCGAGCGGCACCGAGGCGACGATGAGCGCGATCCGAGTGGCGCGAGCCGTCACGAAGCGCGATGTCATTCTCAAGTTCGATGGCTGCTATCATGGCCACGCCGACTCGTTTCTCGTCAAGGCTGGTTCCGGTGTCGCGACGCTCGGGCTACCGAACTCGCCCGGGGTGCCCGACGCGCTCGCCCGCCTAACGATCACCGCGCCCTTCAACGATCTCGGCGTCGTGGAGCGGGCACTCGTCGAGAACGAGGTGGCGGCGGTGATCGTTGAGCCAGTGGTGGGAAACGCCGGCTTCATCCCGCCCGATCCTCGCTTTCTTCCCGGCCTGCGGGCGCTCACCGAGCGCGCCGGCGCGCTGCTCGTCTTCGACGAGGTCATGACCGGCTTCCGCGTCGCGTACGGGGGTGCCCGCGACCGGTTCGGTGTCGTACCCGATCTCACGACGCTCGGGAAGGTGATCGGCGGCGGCCTTCCCGTCGCGGCGTACGGCGGCCGGCGCGCGCTCATGGAGTGTGTAGCGCCCAGCGGGCCGGTGTATCAGGCGGGGACGCTGTCGGGGAATCCATTGGCGATGGCCGCTGGCATTGCGACGCTCGATACGCTGACGCCGGCATTGCACGATCTCCTCACAGCGACGACCGAGAGGCTGGTCCGCGGTCTCGTCGAGATCGCGGCGAGACATGGGGTGCCGTTCGTAGCCGATTCGGCGGGCAGCATGTGGGGTTTCTTCTTCTCGGCAGAGCCGGTGCGGAACTTTGCTGCCGCCAAACGGTCCGATGTCGCGCGCTTTCGTCGCTTCTTCCACGCAGCGCTGGAGCGGGGCGTCTATCTCGCGCCCTCGCCATTCGAGGCGGCGTTCATGTCGACTGCGCACACCGACGCCGACGTCGCGCTCGCCCTCGACCGCCTGGACGACGCCATGAGCCGGGCGGCTTCGTGAAGCTCGTTACCGTTAGGCACTGGGTGCTCCCGAGCCTCGCCGCGGCCGTGGGGGCGGCTGCCTGCGCTCGCCACATCGTGACCGCGAGCGGCGGTAGCATCGAGCCGTCGTCGCGGCGCGCGCTCAACGCGAGCGACCGCACGCTGCGGGTTGGGCTGGCCGTGTCGGGAGCGCCGCGTCTCTCGAGTGGCGGCGATTGGCAGCTCTACTCGCTCGCGAGCGACCGGCTCGTTGCCCGGGTGCCGCAAGGCGAGCTGTGGCGGGTCGAGCGCCAGAGCAGCCGGTTGCGCGGCGTTGGACCGGACGGCCTAACGAGCGCGTGGCAGAGTGGGGGACTCGTCGCCCGCTCGGGGAGCAGCGCATTGATCGCGTACAACGGAAAGCATTATCGCGGCGAGTTGCTCTTTCTACCGAACGATACGGGTATCGTCGTGGTGAATCGGTTGCGGATGGATGACTACCTGCGCGGCGTCGTTCCGTTGGAAATCGGCACGCGCGAAGCGCGTGATTCGGCGGCGGTGCAGGCGCAGGCCGTCACGGCGCGGAGCTACGCCTACGTGCACGCCGCCGCGAGCTCGTCGTCGCGCCTCTATGACGTGACCGCCAGTGTCAGCGATCAACTCTACGGTGGCGCGGACGGCGAGACGGCCGTCTCGAACGCGGCGGTTACCGCGACCCGTGGCCTCGTGCTCCAGTATGCCGGTCGAGTCGTCAACGCGCCGTATCACTCGGCCTGCGGCGGGTCCACCGCCGGCGCCGACGAGATCTGGCGAAGCGCGGCGGAGCCCTACTTGCAGCGCGTGAGCGACGAGATTCCGGGAACGGGGCGTTTCTATTGTGATATCGCGCCGCGCTTCCGCTGGACGCGTACGCTCGATGGAGCGACGCTCCGTGAGGATATGGTACGTTATCTGGCCAAGTACACGCAGACGCCCGGCGGCTACCCCGGTACGCCGCGTGACGTGGAGGTGGACACACGTACACCCTCCGGCCGGGTGGGCACCCTCAAGATCGCTACGGATCGCGGGAATTACGTCCTCCGCGGCAACGACGTTCGCTATGTGCTGCGCTCGGCCGATGGAGAAATGCTCAACAGCACCAACTTCACGGTCGAATCCACGCCAGCGCCCGACGGCTCGATCGCACGCCTCGTCTTGCGTGGGACGGGCTATGGACATGGCGTCGGCATGTGCCAATGGGGCGCGATCGGCCGCGCTCGCGCTGGCCAGGATTTCCGCGAGATTCTGCGCACGTACTATCCCGGAACGACCGTCGCGGCGATCGAGTAGCCGGGGCTATCCAGATCACTGCAGTTTGGGGCGGGACACGCTTACCTTTTTCCCCCGCCTCGTCCGTGGAGCGTTGAAGGCATGAAGGAGCGGCTGCGAATTGGTGTCATCGGCGCTGGAGCGATCGCGCAACTCGCGCATCTTCCCGTCCTGGCGAAGATGCGCGGCGCGGAGCTCGCCGCCATTTGCGACAACGACCGTCCCAAAGCGCGCGCTCTCGCCGATCGGTTCGGGATCCCCGACGCATTTGCCGACATCGAGGATCTCCTCGAGCTCGACGATCTCGACGCGGTCGTTGTCGCGACGCCCAACCACTTGCATGAGCCGCACGTCCTCAGTGCGCTGGCGGCGAAGGTGCACGTGCTCTGCGAGCGACCACTGGCGTTGAATGCGCGGGGCGTCGAGCGTATCGTCGCGGCGTCGCAGCGCGCGGGAAAGATGGTACTCGTTGCGAACAACCATCGCTTCCGCACCGACGTGCAGGGGCTCGATCGCTTTGTTCGTGGCGGCGAACTGGGCAAGATCACCGGCATTCGCGCCGGCGACTATCGCCTGCAGCGGTCGACCGAGGGTTGGCGCCTGCGTCGCGCCGAAGCGGGGGGCGGTGCGTTCCTCGACCTCGGTGTTCCGTTGCTCGATCTCGCCCTCTGGCTCACGGATTTCGGCGATCCAATTCGTGTCAGCGCCCACATGGAACGCAGCAAGGGCGCTGGCTCGGTCGAAGTGGGCATGTTGGTGCAGCTCACGTTGGGGAACGGCTTAGTGTTCGCGTGCGACGTGGCGAGCGATTACGTCGGTCAGGAAGAGCGATGGTGGTTCGAGGTGATCGCAACGCGCGGCAGTGCGCGCATGGCGCCACTCCGTGTTGTGAAAGAGCTCAACGGCCGAGCGACCGATGTGTCGCCAACCGGCGCCGCGGGTCGCGAGAGCGCTTTCATTCAGTCCTACCGCGCGGAGCTCGCGCATTTCGTCGCGGTCGTGCGCGAGGAGAGTCCGTACGAGCCACCAACCGACCAGGTGCGACTGGTCAAGATCGTCGAAGCGATCTACAAGTCGGCCGAAGAGGAAAAGGAAATCAGGCTCTAGTCCCTGGGCCCTCGTAACGCCAGGAAGATTTTCGCTTCGATGAACGTCCGGAGCAGGTTCTCGTCGATCATTCCGTCGCGAGCTTCCTCCGACAGAATGTCGAGTGCGCGCTCCGCGGGTACGGCGCGCTTGTACGGACGATCCGTCGCCGTGAGGGCGTCGAAGATGTCCGCGATGGTCATCATCCGCGTCTGCACCGGGATCTCCGGCCCGGTTACGCGCCGCGGATAGCCGGTGCCGTTGAGCTTCTCATGATGTCCGTAGGCGATCTCCGGAATGCGCCGCAGCTCGCGCGTCCACGGGATCTGCTCGAGAAAGCGAAAGGTGTGTGTGACGTGCGATTCGATTTCCCGGCGCTCGCGGTCGTCGAGATTGCCCTTCCGAATCATCAGGAAGCGCAGCTCCTCGTCGCCGAGGAGTGGCCGCTCGACTCCCTCGAAATCGATGTACGTGCGCTCGTTGATCTCCTTGAGCTCGTGGAAGCTGCCCTCCGGCAAAATCGTCGGCTCGTTCGCTTGCACGATGGCGTCGAGGAATCGATTGAGCTCGTTGCGCCGCGCCCGCCGCATCTGCTCGAGACGCGCGACGAATTCCTCGTACTGTGCGGTGCCGTGCGAGAGCAGGTAGTCCGCCCGCTCCCGCTCGAACTGGAGATCGCCGCGCTGGAGGAGAAAGGCGAAGCGGTGCCGGATGACGTCGAGGTCCCAGGGATAGAGCTTCTTCTGCTTGATGAGAACTTGCTCACGGACGCCGACTTTGCCAAAGTCGTGAAGCAGGCCGGCGTATCGTAGCTCGCGCAGCTGCTCGCGGGTGAAGCGGAGACCGCGGTACGGCCCCACGCCGGCCCGGGTGACCGCTTCGGCCAGGCTCACGGTGAACGTGGCGACGCGTCCTGAATGACCGGACGTGGTCGGGTCGCGTTGCTCGATCGCGGTGACGGCCGCGGTGACGAACCCTTCGAACAGCTTTTCGATGTTCTCGTACAGCAAGCTGTTCTCGATCGCGACCGCGGCCTGCGACGCGAGCGCCGTCACGAGCTCCACCGACTGCTGGTCGTAGGGCAGCACTTGCTGCTCGATGATCTCGTCCGACGTCAGCATCACCTCGCGTTCCCGCTTCCGATTGATGAGCTGAAGGACGCCTATGATCTCGTCGCGATGCGTGCGCATCGGAATCACGAGCATGGACTTCGTGCGGTAGCCGAACTTCTCGTCGAAGCTTCGGTTCTGCCGGTACGAGACGTCGTCGGGCAGGAGATACACATCCTCGATCACGAGCGGCTCACCCGTGGCCGCGGTGTAGCCGGCGAGGCTCGTGTGATCGATCGGAACGGTAATCTCCGAGAAGGGCAGATCCCTGATCGAGTAATTCTGCGAGAGGCGAAAGCGCAGCGTCGAAGGCGCCCCGCCGTTGTCGGCACGCTCCACCAGATACAGAGAGGCGGCATCGCTGGAGGTGATGCGGCGGGCCTGAGTCAGAATCATCTCGAGCAGCGCGAGGACATTGCGCTCGGTCGACAGAGCGACTCCGACGCTCGTCAGTTCGGCGAGCTCGCGATGGCGCATCGCGCGCTCTTCGCGCGCCAGATGCGCGCCGACGAGACTTATTGCGTGACGGAAGGCACCCCGGAGCAGCGTGTGCACCGTCGCCGCTGGGGCGTCGGCGGCAACGTAGCTCGAAAGGAGATCCGTCGGAAACGCTGGATCCGGTACGACCTCACCAGGCTCGCCGAGGCCGACAATCGCCGCGACGCCGGCGAGCTCCGCCACGCGACGCCGGTCGTACTCTACACCCTCGAGAAGTCCCAGATCGAGCAGCACGACCGTGGGACGCGAAGGATCGAGCTCCGACGCATGCGGCAGCGCCTTGACACGCAGGACTTCCATGGTGTCGCCGCCGCCCAATGGCAGATTGCGGCCCGCCCGCCCGACCGGCGCCACCAACAGCGGCGGCGACGGAATGTGGGCCAACGACGGAACTGCCGGCGAGCCCGAATAGACTGCCGGTACCCGAGTGCTCTTGGTGCGCCGCTCAGTCGCCAGACTTCTGGACCTTGGCCAGATTCTGCTGCGCGGGACCGAAGTCCGGGAACCGCTGCAGCACCGCGCGATAGAGCTCGGCGGCCTTCTTGGGATTGCCGCTGTCCTGCTCATCGAGCGCCTTGGAGTACAGGAGCGCCGTTTTCACGTCGAGTTTCGGCGCTTTCGCCGATTCGGTCCTGGCTGCCGCCTCACGGGCAGCGGGTTTCGATGTGGCGTCACCGGACGGCCTGCTCGAACCGGCGTCGCCCGTCTGGCGCGGCAGCGGCGGGAGCTTGAGATCGGAGTTGAGCTTCGACGAAAGTTGACCGATGAGGCCGAGCACGTCCTCGCCGCCCTTGCTCTCCAACTTCAGCGGATTGGTAATCGCGCCCGTCTCCACGTTGATCACGCGCGACGTGACGAGGAGCGTGCCCTTGCCGTCGCTCATGAAGCCACCTGTCACGAGATACGCGGCGCCGAGCAGCTTGCCGAGTCGAACGGCCGTCTGCGGATCGATGCTCTTGGAGCGGACCAGGTCATGTTCCTGGAGAATCGACTGGATGCGATCCCGCTCGACGACACGCATCGAGGGATTCGCCGCCAAATCCGTGATGAGCAAATCGGCAATGCCCTTACCGAGACCATCGTAGTCCGCGCGGTCTTTGCCGAACGAGTTGTTGTCGAAGTACAGCACCGCGACGACCGGCGTGTTGGCTTGTGCGACGAGTCTCGGGGCGAACCCGAGTCCCAGGGCCACCGCGCAGATGCCGACCGACATCCGTGCTCTCATCGTGCGTATCTCCTGCTCCAGGTTCACCTAAACGATCAACGTCATCCCTTCTGCTGCCGCCAGAATTTCCAGCCTTCCACCGCATCGCGCGACGAACGCGCGACATTCATCCACCCGGCGATCGACCTCGTCGTCACCGCGCTCCGGCTTGTGATGGTAGAGCACGAGCTGCTCCACACCAGCCTCCAGCGCGAGCTCCACCGCCTCGTCGTACGTCGAGTGGCCCCAGCCGCGGAAGTGATCGTACTCCTCGGCGGTATACATCGTGTCGTGGACCAGTACCCGTGCATCCCGCACAAAATCGATCAGTCCCTCTCGCCACGCTTCACGCATATCGTACTTCGCGCCCGGTCCAAGCTCGTTGTCGGAGATGTAGACCAGGGCGTGATGGTTGTCGTGCTGCTCCGAGAAGCGGTAGCCAAGGGCACCACCTGGATGCCTGACTTGATAGGCGCGGACTTCGTAACCGTTTCCCCGGCGGCACTCTTCGGCGATCTCCGAGAAGTCGATCGTCGCGTCGAGCTCCTCGAACGAGACGGGGAAAACGACAGGCGACATCTGGTCGCGGACGACGCGGCCGATGCTGGTCTGGAGCGCTTTGGCGCCCCAGATGGTGAAGTGGTTGCCGCGCTGGAAAATCGGGCCGAAAAACGGGATGCCCTGGATGTGATCCCAGTGCGCGTGGGTGAGGAAGATGTCGCCGGCGATCGGGGCGCCATTGGCGCGGGAGATCAGCGACCGGCCAAGCTCACGGATGCCCGTGCCGGCGTCGAGGATGATGAGCCATCCGTCGGAAGTGCGCAGCTCCACGCAGGGCGTATTGCCCCCGTAGCGAACCGTGTTGCGCCCCGGCGTCGGAATTGAGCCCCGCGTTCCCCAGAATTGTAATCGCAAGCTCATTGCGCTCTGCCTTGGCGCGTGGCCGACACGATGTCGGGGCCGAGCACACCCAGGCTAGGAAGGCTGTCACGCGTACCCCGTGACAGTTGTCACACGGATGTTCACATCCGCACTTGGGCGCGCTGCTCCAGGGCGGCGCGGTCAGCGATGGCGATGCGGCGACGCTCGACCGTGATCCAGCCCGCGTCCTGAAAATCCTTCATCGCCCGGGAGACCGTCTCCCGACTGGCGCCGATCATCTGCGCGATCGTCTGATGTGTTAGCGTCTTCTCAATCGCGTTCGTGCCGCTTTCCTCGGCGAGATCGAGCAGGAGGCGCGCGATGCGGCCCGGCACATCGAGCAGGACGAGGCCGCCGATCTTGTCGTCGGCCCGTCGCAAGCGGCGCGAGAGCTCCGTCAACAGCGACCACGCGACGCTCGGCGACGACTCGACGCGCTTGCGGAAATCCTCGCGACGCAGGACGAGCAGATTCGAATCTTCCATCGCGATGACGTGTGCCGAACGAGGCCGGTCGTCGATGAGCGAAAGCTCACCGAAGTACTCGCCCACGCCGAGCACGCCAAGGATGACCTCGCGGCCGTCCTCGCCGATGAGCACGACTTTCACGCGTCCGTCGCGCACCACGAATAACGAATCGCCAGGGTCGTCCTCGAAGAGAATGACGCTCCCCTTCGGGTAGGATTTCTCCCTGGTCACCTCGGCGAACTTCTCCAGCTCGGAGCGATCGAGTCCGTTGAACAGCGGAACCGTCGCCAGAAAATCGACGTTCTGTGTGGTCACCTGGCTCACGAGTACTCCGTTCGAGGTGCGTAGGTTCAACAGCGAAGGGGGAAGCAGGTCGATGCGGAGGACGAAAGTGGGTGTCACACGTAGCCGTGTGATGCTGGCAAAATAGCCGGGGCGAAGTTACGCGGCACCGGCGCCGGTGTCAAACTCCCAAATCGTTGTCGGCTTGTCTTTTACGCTGAGGCCCGGGTATATTTCGCAGCTGTTTCATCCTGTACATCGAGGTTGTCATGAAGACCGATATCCATCCCGAATACCATACGGCGACGGTGAAGTGCGCCTGCGGCAATACGTTCCAGACCCGCTCGACCCAAGCGGAGATCCACACCGACGTGTGCTCGCAGTGCCATCCGTTCTTCACCGGCAAGCAGAGGCTGGTCGATACTGCCGGCCGCGTGGAGCGCTTCCGCCAGAAGTTCGGCAAGCAATCGAGCTGAGGCTCGGCTCTGTCGCTCCGAGATCGCCTCGCGGACGTCCTGGCGCGCGCGGCCGAGGTCGAACAGGCTCTCTCTGATCCGGCCACGTTGCGCGATGCGCACCGTCTGGCCGAGCTCGGACGAGAGCACAGCCGCCTCGCTCCCATCGTTGAACTGGCGGCCAAGCTCCACAAGTGTGAAGACGAGCTCGCGCAGGTGCGCGAGCTCGTTCTTGTTGACGACCCCGAGCTCGCTGAAGAGGTTCGGGCGGAGCAGGCACGCCTCGAGTCATGCATCGCCAAGCTCGAGGAACAGCTCACGCCGCTCGTCATTCCCCGCGATCCACTCGACGACCGCAACGCGATCGTCGAGATTCGCGCTGGCACCGGTGGCGACGAGGCTGCGCTCTTCGCCGCCGATCTGCACCGCATGTATGAGCGTTTTCTAACACGCCAGGGATTCCGCCTGGAGTCGATCACCTACTCGTCAGGCGTGCTCCACGGCGTGAAGGAAGTCGTGTTCAAGGTGCTCGGCGATGGCGCATTCGGATTGATGCGCTGGGAGTCGGGCGTGCATCGCGTGCAGCGCGTTCCCGAGACCGAGAGTCAGGGCCGTATTCATACCTCGGCGGCCACGGTGGCGGTGCTGCCCGAGGCCGAGGAAGTCGATGTGAAGATCGAAGACAAGGACCTGCGCATTGACGTCTTCCGATCGGGTGGTCCCGGCGGCCAGGGTGTCAACACGACCGACTCGGCCGTGCGCATCACCCATTTGCCGACGGGAATCGAGGTGAAGCAGCAGGACCAGCGTTCGCAGATTCAAAACAAGGCGAAGGCGATGGAAATCCTGCGCGCGCGGTTGCTCGACATGAGGATCGCCGAGCGCGAGGCCGAGCGCGCGCGCATGCGCAAGACTCAAGTGGGGACCGGCGACCGTTCGGCGAAGATCCGCACCTATAACTTCCCGCAGAGTCGGGTCACCGACCACCGCATCGGCTTCACGACGCACAATCTCGCTGCCGTCATGAATGGTGAGCTCGAGCCGCTCATCGAGGCATTGCGACTGGCCGAAGACGAGGAGCGCTCGTGAATGAGGGTGCGCGCGCGCCGTCGGCGCCGGGATCCGTGGCCATGCTCGTGGAGGAGCTCGCGAACGCGCTCTTGGCCGCTGGCCGGTTTACCGATCGGGAGGCAATGAATGAGGCCCGCGAAATAGTGGCTGCGCTTTATGACGTGCCGCGCTTCTGGCCGTCGGCGAACGCCAACGCGAGCGTCGATCCGGACGTGAGAAGCCGGGCGTTCGTCGCGGTGGCCAAGCGAGGCCGCGGCGCGCCCCTCGCCTACGCCGTTGGCCGCGCGGCGTTTCGGCATCTCACGCTCGACGTCGATGAGCGTGTTCTAATCCCACGGCCCGAGACGGAGCAGCTCGTCGAGCTCGTGCTGGAGCGCGCCACGACGCCGCTGGAGCTCGCCGTGGATGTCGGCACGGGCTCGGGCGCTATCGCGCTCGCCCTGGCGAGCGAGGGCTCGTTTGGCGAGGTGCTCGGAATCGACGTCTCCCTCGACGCGCTGAACGTCGCTGAAGCCAACGCTCGCCTGCTGCGCGAGCGTGGTGCGCTCCGCGCGCGAGTGTCGTTGGCCCATGGCTCGTTGCTCGCGCCGTTGCGCGCGCGCCGCCAGCAAGCGAACGTAATCGTGTCGAATCCGCCATACATCGCGTTCGATGAAGCGCTCGAGCTGCCGGCCGAGGTACGCAACTGGGAGCCGCCGGTCGCACTCTTCAGCGGCGCGCAGGGTCTGGAGGCAACCCGGCAACTGATCGCTCACGTCCCCGACGCGCTCGTAAGCGGTGGCCTTCTGGCGCTCGAGGTGGACGCGCGCCGGGCGTCGCTCGTGGCCGAGTGTGTTGCTTCCGATGATCGGTACGACGACGTCGGCGTGCATCTCGACCTCGCGGGACGAGAACGGTTTGTGCTTGCGACGCGACGGTGAGCGAGTGGGTAGCAGGAGAGATGCGTGAGCGGTCGTGAATCCGGACGGGAGAACGAATGATCGAGGACAAGGCGAAGGATCTGGGTCGGACGATCGGGCAGAGCCCCGAGTACAAAGAGGTGAAGCGCGCAAGCGACTCCCTGAACGACGATCGCGAGACGGTGACACTCCTGCAGCAGATGGAGCAGCTGCGCCTCGAGGCGCAGCGGATGCTCCAGCGAGGCGAGCGTCCGGGAGAAGAGATGGAGCGCAAGCTCGACACGCTGGTATCGGAGATTCAGTCGAAGCCCACGTATCAGCGTCTGCTCGTCGCGCAGGAGAACTTCGACAAGGTGATGTCGCGCGTGAACGACTGGATTCTCGAGGGCATCGAGAAGGGCGCGACGAGTAGCATCATCACGTTATAGTGACTGGTGGCTGGTGGCTGGTGACTCGCGAGCCCCTAGCCACCAGCCACCAGCCACCCAAATAGCACTTGCTCATCGTCTACGAAGGCCCTGAAGGCGCCGGCAAGAGCACGCAACTGCGGCTGATGAGCGAATGGCTCGTCGCACGCGGACGCGATGTCGTCGCGGTACGCGAGCCGGGTGGAACGATCCTCGGTGATGAGATTCGTCGGATCCTGCTCGATCCGGCGTCGGACATCGTCCCGAACGCCGAGGCGTTGCTGTTCATGGCGTCACGCGCGCAGCTGGTCGAGCGCGTGCTGAAGCCCGCGCTCGCGAAGAGCGCCATCGTCCTCGTCGATCGCTTCTTTCTGTCCACCTACGCATATCAGGGTGCGGGACGCGGCATTCCCGAGCCAGAGCTCGTCGCCGCGAATCGCATGGCGACACGTGGGTCGACGCCGGACATCACCGTTCTGCTCGATCTCCCCACTGACGAAGGTCTGTCGCGTGTCGCGCGTCGCGGCGCGCACGATCGCATCGAATCCGCGGCGAATGAATTTCACGCGCGTGTCGCGGCCGCGTTCCGACAGTTCGCCACCGTGGAATGGCAGCAGCGCCATCCGGAGTGCGGACCGATTGCCGTCGTTGACGCACGCGGCAGCGAGAACGAAGTCTTTCAACGCGTGCACGTGCTCTTACGCCAACGCTGGCCCGCTTTTTTCCCTCTCGATACCTGAACCCCCGCCACTCGGGGGCGTCTGATATTACGAAGTCGAGGAGAGGAGCGGATGCGGTCACGAGCAGTGGTCGTTACGGCGGTGTTTGCCGTCGCACTGGTGTCGGGTGGCTGGCTCATGCAAGCCGGCTACGACGGCAGGGGCCGACACTACGTCACGCGCGAGCGTTTGTTCGACGAAGTCCTGCAGCACGTCGAGAACTTCTACGTCGACACCGTCGACGAGGACGTGCTGTACCGGAAGGCGGTCGACGGCATGCTCCTCGAGCTGCACGATCCTCATTCGGTTTATCTACCACCAGATCGTCTGGCGCGGTTGAACGAAAGCACGACCGGTCGTTATGCGGGCGTGGGCATTCAGATGGACGTGCGCGATGGTTGGATCACGGTCGTTGCGCCGCTGCCGGGAACGCCAGCGCAGCGTGCCGGTATCGTTACTGGCGATCGCGTGGTCGAGATCGACGGACGGCCAACCCGATCCTGGACTTCTGATGAGGCGCTGAAGGCGCTCCGCGGACGGCCGGGGTCCGTGGTGCGCGTGGTGATCGAGCGACCCGGGAATCCGACGCGGCTGCCGTTCACCCTAACGAGGGAGGAGATCCATGCCCACTCCGTGCAGCATGCGATCCTGCTGCGCGACAGCATCGGCTACGTGGACGTCACGATCTTCAGTGAGAATTCGGACGAAGAATTGAGAGCGGCCGTCGACTCGCTCCGCGCGCGCGGAATGCGCGCCCTCATCTTCGATCTGCGCGGCGATCCGGGCGGCTTGCTCGATCAGGGCGTCGCAATCGCCGACCTCTTTCTCGATCCGGGGCAGAAGATCGTGAGCATGCGCGGCCGCGCGAAGGAAGCGGATCGCGATTATGTCGATCGGCTGCCACAGCCATGGCCGCAGCTTCCGGTGGTCGTGCTGGTGGACAGCGGCAGCGCGAGCGCTTCGGAGATTGTCGCCGGTGCGCTGCAGGATCATGACCGGGCGCTCATCATCGGTACGACTTCGTACGGGAAGGGCAGCGCGCAGAGCCTGTTCCCCGTATCGGACAGCAGCGCGCTGAAGCTGACGACGGCGCTCTGGTACACGCCATCGGGACGGAGCATCAACAAGGCGCATGCGAACAGCGAGGACGACGACGATGATCAGGAGGCCGTCCGGACCCTGACCGGGGCCGACACGACCCGTCCGAAATTCAAGACCGACGCTGGACGCACTGTGCTCGGCGGCGGCGGCATCACGCCCGATGTCCCGGTGAGCGATTCCGTGGAGGATGCAGCGATCGCCAACCTGCAGATCGCGTTGGGCAAACATGTCGCGAGCTTCCGCGACGCAATGACGGACTACGCGCTTTCGCTCAAAGCGAAGAGGACGATCACGTCGCCCGAGTTCAATGTCACGCCGGCCATGCGCGCCGAGCTCTACTCCCGGCTGCGACAGCGTGGCGCGAACATCCCACGGACGTTGTTCGAGACCGATTCGACGCTCATCAACCGATTACTCGCCGATCAGATCGCTCGATACGTGTTCGGGCCGGATGCCGAGTATAGGCGTCTTCTCGGCCGCGACCGCGACGTGATCACGGCGTTAGGCCTGCTCGATCGGTCCCGGAGCCAGCAGGATCTGCTGCGCGCCGGGACTAAGCGTTAGGCCCCGCGCGATCAGCGATCGATGACGCGGACGCCAGCGGGCGGCTTGAACGAGAACGTCGACCGATCCACGGGGATATTGATGTCGAGCGCCGTGATTCGCACGCGGCGGGTCACGCCGCTGGGTTCGACGACCTCGAACTGACGGATCAGGCCATCGTCGTCGTCCACCCAGATCGTCGCTTTATCGAAGGAGCGTTGAGTCGACGGCTTGGGCACCAGCGTGAGGGCGTGCGCCGGATGGTCCGCCACGGTGGCGGTGCCAGCGGCCGTGACATCATAACGCCGGCGCGGATCGGTGAGAAACTCCCCGGTGATACCGAGGGGGATCGCGCTCTGGTCGCTCGCCGCGTGCTTGATCACCTGGCCCGGCGCGCTGCTCGGTAGATAGATCCATACCGATTCGCCGTCGGCAACAATACGGTCGCCGGCAGGATCGGTGAAGCGGATCGAGACGCGATTCGGCCGTTGCTCCTGAAACTCGCCATGCGCCGTGGCACTCGAGCCGGTAAGCGAATTCGTCACGGTCTGGTCGAAGGTGGCGCGCGCCGTCCTCACTTTGGACCACACGGCGACCGCGTGATCGAGCGCCTCGTCCGCCGACTGGGCGTGGAGCGGCGCGGCAACGGCGAGCATAACGAGCGACCAGCGAGCGGGGCGGAATGTCATAGGTATCTTCCTTACCCCACCGGGACGGCCGCCGTTCCCGCACTGCGCGCGCTGGGCAGCGTCGCGACCCGTCGGCCGATGGCGGTCGCGATCGCGCGTACCTCGTCGACGAGACTGCCGAATTGCTCGGGATAGAGCGATTGCGCGCCATCGGACAGCGCCCGGTCCGGATTCGGATGGACTTCGACGATGATTCCGTCGGCGCCGGCGGCGATTGCCGCGCGACCCATTGGCGTCACCTTGTCGCGTAGCCCCGTGCCGTGGCTCGGGTCGGCAATGATCGGCAGGTGTGAGAGCTTCTGCACCAGCGGGATGGCTGTGAGGTCGAAGAGATTGCGCGTCATCGTGTCGAAGCTGCGGATCCCGCGCTCACACAGGATTACCTGCTCGTTTCCTTCGGCGAGGATGTACTCCGCGCTCATGAGCAAATCCGTAATCGTGGCCGCCATGCCGCGCTTGAGCAGGACTGGCTTGCCGGCGCGTCCCGCGGCGCGGAGCAGGGAATAGTTCTGCATGTTCCGGGCGCCGATCTGCACGCAATCGGCGACCTCGGCGACGTGATGCAGCCCTTCCTCATCGAGTGCCTCCGTGACGATGGGCAGGCCTGTCTCACGACGAGCCAGCGCGAGGAGCTCGAGACCGCGTTTGCCCATTCCCTGGAAGGAATACGGCGAGCTGCGCGGCTTGAATGCGCCGCCCCGAAGCGCCGTCGCCCCGGCTGCGCGCACGAGCCGGGCCGCCTGAACGATCTGCTCCTCCGACTCGACCGAGCAGGGACCGGCGATGATCTGTATTTCCTCAGCGCCAAAGACCACACCTGGCGCGATGCGCACGAGCGTGTTGTCCTGCTTCCATTCGCGCGAGACCTGCTTGTACGGCTTGGAGACGTGAATGATCTCGGCGACGCCAGGCAGCGCTTCGATGCGCGAGCCATCGACGCGGCCATCGTTACCGACGAGGCCGACCGTCGTGCGCTGCGCCCCCGGCATCGGGCGAGCCTGGTATCCCATTTCCTCGATGACGCGCACCACCCGATCGATCTGATCGGTGGTGGCGTGGTTTTCCATGACGACAAGCATGCTGACGATGTGCTAGGTACTGAATGATAAGGACTGGCGGCTAGGCATCGATTTCGATTTCCCAACCATCGTTGGCAAGCGTTACGTATCCGTCGTACCGCTCTCTGATCGCCGCGAGAATGTCGACACGCTCGACCGGCGGGTAGAAGTGCGTGAGTACTACGTGTCCTGGTTGCGCACGCTCGGCGAGGGCCGCGCATTGTTCGGGCGTGAGATGCTCCTTGATCGCCATCGATGAAGGCAAGGAGCATTCGCACACGAGCAAATCGCATCCGCGCGCCCAGTCGCCGAGGGCCTCGTCCGGGCCAGTGTCCCCCGTGTAAACAACCCTCCGGCCACCGTGCTCGATGGAATATGCTACGCTCTCCGGCGTATGTGGAACCTTCAAAGCCGAGAGTCTCACCGAGGGCGAGAGCTCGATGGCTTCACCGGGCGCGATTTCCCTGATGCCGATTGGGAAACCCGGGGCGCGAAGCCAGTCCCCGTACGCGGTCGCCAACCGATCGAGCAGCTCGGCGGTGCCCACGGGGCCGATGAGCTGGAGGGGGGCGCTGCGCGGCGGAAGCTGGCCGTACTTCCACGCAAAGACGAGCGTCGGCAGATCGCCGTGATGATCGATATGAAAATGGGTGAGCGCGACGTGCGTGATCACCGACCAGGCTTCATCCAATTCGGCGAGCCGGCGCGTGACGCCGCTGCCGCAATCGAGCAGCAGCATGACGTCGTCCGCCTGGTACAGATATCCCGCACAGCTTCGCTCACCGTTCAGCGCGACGGTCCCCGTGCCGAGGGTGGTGAAGCGGATACCGTTCACGCGGGTGCCGTTACGGCGTCCGCTGTCTCGAGCCCTCCGACCGTCGTGACGCCATCGATTGCGGCCATGTCGTCGATGATCGCGCCGCGCATGCGCACGCTGACAATCGACGAAACGCCAGGCTCCTGCATCGTGACTCCGTACACGGCATCCGCGGCTTCCGTCGTCGTGCGGGGATTGTGCGTGATGACGATGAACTGCGTGCGCGTCTTGAACTGGTTGAGCATGCGCACGAAGCGGCCGACATTCGCGTCATCCAGAGGGGCATCGACCTCGTCCAACAAACAGAACGGACTTGGCTTCGTGAGAAATATTCCGAATAGCAGCGAGAGCGCGACGAGCGCGCGCTCGCCGCTCGACAGCAGATGAATGCGCTGCGTCCGCTTGCCGCGCGGAGACGCGTGGATCTCGATGTCGCAGTCGAGGGGCGCCTCTGGATTCTCGAGCCGCAGATCGCATTCGCCGCCGCCGAACAGCGAGAGGAAGATCTGACGAAAATTCTCACGCACCTGGGTGAAGGTCGCGAAGAAGAGCTCGCGCGCCGTCGCGTCGATCTCGCGAATCGCTTGCTGGAGAGATTGCTTCGCGTCGGCGAGGTCGGCGCGCTGCGTCGTGAGAAAGTCGAGTCGCTTGGCGGTTTCCTCGTGCTCCTCAATGGCGAGCACGTTGACCAGGCCGAGCGCTTCGAGTTGCTGGCGAAGCATCTCGGTCTCTTCGCGCAGCGCCGCGTCGTCCAGCTCCACCGGTGGCAGTCCGTCGAGCATCTCCTCGAGCGAGCGCCGCCACTCCGCCTCGAGCCGCTCGCGGATGGCGGTGCGACGGCCGGACAATTCGGTGAAACGCATCTCGGCGCGATGGAGCTCCTCGCTCATCGCGCTCGTTCGATGACGCACCTCGTCGAGCGCGTGCTCGGCTGTCGTGAGCGAGTCGTCGGCTTCACCCACGGCGCGCTCGGCGGCCGTGAGTCGCGCCTCACCGTCGGCCAGCGTCGCCTCACGAGTCTCGAGATCGAGGCGCCAATTGGCCATCTGCTCCGCCAGAGCGCTGTCAGCCTGCGACAGATCGGTCAGCTCGGCGCGCAACGCACCGAGACGCGCCGATGCCGACTCGAGCTCCTGCGCAACGCGATACTCGCGGTCTCGAGCCACCTGAAGGCGAGCCTGCGCCTGCGCTTCCTCTATCTGGCAGCGCGTGCGCAGCTCGCGGGCTTCCTCCTGCGCGCGTTCCGCGTCCGTTAAACGCGACCGCGCCTCTGCAATCAGTCCGGCCGCGGAGTCGAGCACGATGCGCAGCGCCTCCGCCTCCTGATCGAACTTGCCTAACCGCTCGGCCAACTCGTCATGACGGCCGCGCAGTCGCTCGGCGAGTGCTTCGGCGTCATTGAGGTCGCGCTCCGAGCGCTGGAATCGGCGCTCGAGCTCCGTATGATGATCGGCGGCGCGACGCATTTCCTGACGCGCCGCGGCCATTGCTTCGGTCGCTTCGGCGACGCGCTGCTCCGATGCCTGAGCGGCGGCGCGCATGGCGTCGGCCGCGGCGCTCGCCTGCTGCCGTGCGACCTCGCTCGCGGAAAGCTCGGCGCGCAGCGCGTACAGCTCGGCACGACGACGCAGCGGACCAGGGCCGCCGCTCTGGCCGGGAAGCCACACCGCGCCTCGCGCGTCGACGAATCCGTCGTTGTCGCGCAGCGTACGCACCCCGCCCAACAACGCGCGCACCCAGCTCCGCGCCGCCGGCGTCGCATCGACGAGCTGTGACAGGGTGCGATCTCCGTCGTGCTCCGACGCCGGCGACGCGTCGAGCGGCAGCAGCAACAGAGCGCCCGGATTGGTCTGGGCGTGCCAGGCCCGGACCGCGTCCGCAGCCGCCGCGTCACGCACGATCACGGCGTGCAGCGTCGCGCCGAGGAACCGCTCGACGAGCAAGGCCGACGCCTGATCCGCCGTTATGAAGTCGCTCAACGGTCCGATCACGGCACCGTCCCCGAAACGGTCGCGCTCCTTGAGGAGCCTCGCCGCTGCCGGCGCGAGCCCGACACGCTCGCGCTCCAGCCCCTCGAGCGCGCTGACGCGCCCCTGGACCGCGACGTACGCCTCGTCGGCGCGGAACAGCTCGTTCCGCGCCGCGGCTTCGCGCTCGCGCGTCTCGCGATCGTTGGCGCGGGCGGCCTCGAAGTCGGTGTTCGCGACGGCCAGCCGTGCAACGGACTCGACGGCCTCGGTGGCCGCTTCGTCGCGCTCGCGCCTCACGAGTGACAATGCGTCGGCGAGCTGCGAGCGCTCCACGTCGAGCACCTCGAGGCGCTGAACGATCTCGTCGAGCTCGCGTCGCGCGCGCTCGCGCTCGTGGTCTATGCGATGGGCCCGATCCTGACCCTCGCGCTGCTGACGTTCGGCCTGCTCGACTGCGGTGCGCGCCGTCGCGACATCGGCGCGGAGCCGCTCTTCGTCGCGCTGACGCGCCTGCAACGCCTCGCGGGCCTCGAGGAGAGCGGTGTCGAGACGCCCACGCTCGAGCAACGCCTGCTCGCGGTCGTCGGCGAGCCGTTGGCCATGGGCGTGCCCCTCACTCGCCTCGGCCTCGGCGCGTTGACGCCGGGCGACCGCATTTCGTTGACGCTCTTCGGCGACCGCCATCTCAGCCCGAATCTGCAGCACCTGCTCGCGCTGAGCGGTGACGAGACGGAGCAGCTCCGCGCGGCGTGCTTCGGCTGCCGCACGCCGGTCATGCGCGTCGTCGCGCGCCTGCTCGGCCGCGCCGACGCCGTTCTCCACGTCGGGGAGTGCCGCGCGCAGATCGCCAACGCGAAGCTCGAGCTGCTCGAGCTCCTCGCGCCAGGCTTCCATCTCGCGCGCCGCGAGGTTCAGTTCCACGGCAAAGCGCCGCTGTGTGAGCTCGGCGTGCCGCTCCGCGCGCTTGCGCTGCCGCGCCAACGACCGCACCTGCGTCTGAACCTCGGCGATCAGATCGTCGAGGCGCTGAAGGTCGACGGTGGTCTCTTCCAGCCGGCGCTCCGTCGTGCGGCGCCGGTCACGATACAGCCCTACCCCAGCCGCCTCCTCGAACAGCTCGCGGCGATCGTCGGGACGATCGGACAGCAACGCGTCGATCATCCTCGCTTCGATCACGACGCCGGTGTCCGCGCCGAGGCCCGTGCCGCGCAACATGTCCGAAATGTCGCGCAACCGCGCCGGCGCGCGGTTGATGAAATACTCACCCTCGCCCGAGCGGGAGAGTCGGCGGGTAAGCACGACTTCGCGGAAGGGCACCGGCAGCGAGCCGTCATCATTCTCGAAGTGCAGTGAGACTTCGGCGAGATTCACAGGCCGGCGCGCGGATGAGCCCTGGAAGATCACCTCTTCCATCTTCGATCCGCGGAGCAGCCGCGCGCGTTGCTCGCCGAGCACCCAACGCACGGCGTCCGACACGTTCGACTTGCCACAGCCGTTAGGCCCGACGATCGCCGTGACTCCCGGCTCGAAGACGAGATCGGTGGAATCCGCGAACGACTTGAAGCCGTGGAGCTCGAGCTTGGTGAGCCGCACTAGTACACTCTCCCGATACGGTAAACGAGCACGGGACGAAGCCCCGACGTACGAATGAGGTCCATGAAGAGCGATGCTTCCTGCGGCGTGTCGAACGCGCTCGAGTACAACCGCGCCGAGCCGTCCGGCTGCCGTAACGCATAGACCGGTAGTCCTCGATCGGCGAAGTACTTGAGCATTGCGGGCACTGCCTCCGCTTTCACGGAATCGACGAGAAACGCGAACGGTGCACGAATCAAATTGTTCGAGTCCGGTCGCGAAACCCCTTGCGAAACGAGCGCCCCCAGCAGCGAGTCCGCCTGCGCGCGCGTCGGATAGGCGCCGGCCATGGCGCGGTACCAGGTCTCTCCGCGAACGACCTGCGGTGCGAACGTCGCACTCGGAAAGTCGTGCAGATGGCTCTGAAACCAGATCTGCGCGCCCCCCAACGTGTTGAAGCGGGCGATCACGACCGAATAGGCTGATGCACCTAACGAATCGGCGGGATTGGCGGGAATGAGCGCGGGTGCAGCCCCGGTCATATTGGCCGAGTCAGCGCGCAGCGAATCGAGTGTACTGGGCACCGTTCCGGCGGCCGCCGAGAAGGTACTGCGACGACGCGTCTCGTCCGTCTCGTGTCGCACGAGCGGCCGCGCGGCGAACCAGACACCAATGCCGGCGAGGCCGATGGCCAGCACGATGCCGGCGATTGCCGAGGGCGTGAGCTCGCGTGGACGCCACCACGGGCGCGGTATTTCCGCCACGATCGCTTCGTCAGCGGGTGGCGGCTGATCCGTGGCAGTGGCGGCAGCGAGCGGCTCCGGCAACACTTCGTTAGGCGCCGCCACGGCGGCGCGTCCGAGAACCTTCGATGGCTCCACGTCCGCGACGTTGGCGGCGCCGACGAGAATTGCGCCGTCACCGAGCTGCACGACGTCACCGACATGCGACGCATTCGCCGGTGCAGCGATGACGAGGAGGGCGCCCGTCTCGCGAAAGCCGGCAATGAGTCGACGCCACCGTGCATTGGTGAAGATCTCCTCGTACTCGGGCGCCTCCGAGCCGCTCGGCAGCACGTAGAGATCCCCGTACTGCGGAACGGCGTGCGCGATCTTGTTCAGCGAAACGCCGTACACGAAGCTGTCAGACAGGCCGTGCGAATCGTCCGTATCGAGCAATTGCTGAATCGGCTCGGCGTCCCCGAGGAGGTCACCGAGGGCCACGCGACGATGCTTCGCCTGCGCGCGTGCGACGCCGAGTGCGACGAGCGCAGTGCGCCGCGGTTCGTCGCCGAGCACGAGAACGAGATTCGCGTCACCGATGCCGGAACCGAGCCGCATTCCCTCGTCGACGAGCGCCTCGTCCGCCGAGCGGCTGGCGGACGAATCGAAGGCGTCCATCGGCATGGTCACGGCGTGGCCTCGTACACCCAATAGTTCTGCTTGGAGTCGTGACCGACGCGATCGGCTTCATCCTTGGTTGCGTAGGGCCCGAGGACGACGCGATATATGGTCTGCCCGTCTCGTGGCGTCGCCTGCACCCGCGCCGTCTCGTTATGCACGCGGATCGTCGCCGCGAGCTCGCGTGCTTTCTCCTCGTTGAGCAGCGCCGCGAAAGACACGATGAATCCCTTCGCGGCCGGCTGCGCAGGTGTGGTATCCCGCGGCACCGGTGGTGGCGCGACAGGGTGCGTGGTGTCGGCGGCCGCGCGCGCGGCGCTGTCCGCGCTGTCCGCGCCCGGGAATCGTACCGGCTGATCGAGCTCCGCGGCGCGCGGACGGAACCCGCTCCATGCGAAGCTGAACCAGTAGTCGGCAGCGCCCTGCGCGATGCGCCGCCGCTCCTTGAGCTTCGCACCATCGATGAAGACAACGTCGTTGCCCTCGGCGAGAGCAATCGCGCCGTCGAGCGCAACGAATGGCAAGTCGTCGCGCCAAGCCGAGCGTACTCCACCCACGAGTCGATCGGTGCCGACGTCCACGACCAGCACCGAATCGTGTGCTGCCGCGCGAACGAGCAGGTACCGGCCGAGCGGATCGATTCGCAGCTCCTCGGCAAAGCCCGGAAGATCGATATGCTCGGTGACTCGTTCGCGGTATCGATCGATGATGTCCACCTGCTTCGACGAGTCGGCGATCGCGAACAGTCGATCGCCGCTCGGTGTGGCGACGACAGCGCGCGCCTGTCCGTCCAGCTCGATGACGTTGAGCGGTTTCAAATCACGCGTCCGCAACCCGACCAGATTGTGCTCGACCGTGAAGTACAGCCGATCACCTGCCAACGCCCACGCGGAACGCGCGGCACCAGGCACCTCCGCCGAGTCGAGAATCTTCGTGTCCGGCGGCCGCATGCGCCAAACGATCGCTGATTTCTCCCTGCTTCCGACGAGCAGCACTGAGCCGTCGCTCAACGGCAGGACGGCGCGCGCCGGCCGCGGCGGCTTGAACGTCCAGTCGCCGCTGGGAGTGGAGCGGAGAAGGGCACCATCCTTCGTCAGGCCATAGATCGTGGCGCCGTCCACGGATGCGACACCCGTTAGGCGCGCGCGCGTCGCGATCGAAACATTATCGAGTCGAAAATCCACCCGAGCGGGAGCACCCTTCGCGTCGACGAACGAGAGCAGACCAGCCTCCTCGTCGAACGCGAGGACGCGGGCGACCGGCGGTGCCGGATCGCTCGAGCTCCAGACCACGGAATCCAGCCGCGGATAGGCCAGGACACGGAGTTGCCCCCCAGCGCGCGGCAGGCGCATGACAAGGAGGTCTGGACCCCGGGAATTCGATGCGGAGGAGGACTCGTGCGCGGCGGGAGCGCGGTCAGCCTGACCACAGGCAGCAAGCACGAGCGCTAACGCGATAAGCGGGCGCACGGCAAGAACTTAGTGCGCGAGGCGTCGTACAGGTAGGGGCTTCTTCATAGTGGCTCGTGCCTGGTGACTGGTGGCTGGTGATCTGACGCACCAATCACCAATCACCAATCACCAGCGACCACTTAGAACGAGGGCCACAAACTCCACGTCCAGAATCCGTGGTGCGAGCCCGGCTGGTCGAGCGGAATCGCGTAGTCCCAGCGAACGATGGCGTAGTTGAACAGGTTGAGCCGAAGGCCCATGCCGTAGCTGCGAAGCGGATAGCGCTGCTTCGTCACGTCGTAATTCTCCGGCCGGCTCAGATACAGCGACTGATCTTTCGACCACGCGGCGCCCACATCGTAGAAGAACAAGCCATCGACCGGCGGTAGCGCGATCGGCAGCACGCCGAGCTCGAACCGGCGCACGAGGGGGAAGCGCAATTCCGCGTTGGCGACCGCAACGCGACTGCCGAGCAGCTGCACGGCGCTGCAGTTCGACGGATTGGCGCCGATGATCGGACAGGTCAGGTAGAATGAATTGTTGCGATCGTACCCCCGAACGAAGTCCGGACGGGCGATGTACTTCGGGAATGCGGTCTCGTCCCGGCCAAACGACATGCTCGTGTAGAACCGCGTGGCCACGGTGAGATAGTTGAACAGGATCGGATCGTAGCGCCGATAGTCGGCGAGGTACTCCATCCACCGATACGATCCCAACACTGGACTCACCTGGAATCGATAACGGCGTCCGTAGATCGGACCGGTATAGCCGAACAGCGTGTTGTCCGACACGTACGCGAGCTGTCCATCCAGATAGTTCAGCATCGGATCGTGGCCGGTGCTGTCGAACTTGAATGGCGAGGCCGCGCGGCCGTCGTCGAGAATGTTGCGGCTGATGAACCACCGCTGCCGGCTCACGTTGTTGAATCCACCGCCGAACTCGATGCGCGTGAATCGATTCAGCGGATACGACGTCACGCCGAACAGCTGGCGCGCGACGAAGGTCGTGATCTCCTGCTTCTCCGCGGCCGACTGATTTGCCGTCGGATCGGCTTTGTACACCGTGTCGCCGGAGAGGAAGTAGTACGGCATCTGCGAGATGCCGGTGGAGTATTGCCAGCGACGCGACAGATTGGTGTACCCGGCGAACATGCGCGCTTCGCTCATCCGGCCATTGATCTCACCCGAGAGCGCAAGGCGGTTGTTGCCGAGCATGTCGCTGAGAATCACGGTCGTACCGCCGAACACGTTGCGCCCATAATTGTCAGGCACGTAGCCGATGCTCGGACGCGAGATGTAGTCGGGCTGGAAGCGAACGCGATAGGGCTCGTCGCGAAACTTGGTCGTGTCGGGCAGCGCGAGGTCCGCCGAGTCCAGCAACGCCGCGATGCTCACCGGCGCCCTGGCGCCGTGATCGGCGTTCGCGGGTCCGTCGGCGGAGCTGCGCACCTCGGCAGCGGGCGAGCTCCGATACAGCGACGCGCGTCCCGTGAGGGGATCGCCTAACGACGGCATCGTGCTGGCGTCGTTTCCGCCGATGTTGTCGGCGATCACCGGAATGCCCACCGGCTTGTCGCGGAGGGGCAGCTTCTTGAGGCTGCGCGGGTTGTTCAGCGACCAGATCGTGTAGTCGCCATTCTCGTAGTACGTGAAGGCGAGGCGATCCGCCTGACGAGCCCACGTGATGGCGGGGCTGTATTCGGTGATCGCCGAAACGGCGCCGACGACGTTCGTGAGCTGATAGTGATCGTTGGAGTCGAAATCGTAGAGGAAAATGTTCGCGATGCCCGTGCGATCGGAGACGTACGCGATCGACTTGCCATCGGGCGACCACTGCGGGTTGATGTTCAGGCCGGCCTGGCCGGGCAGCACCGTCATCGTCCCCTGGTCGAGGTCGAGCACCGTGATCCGCCACTTCGGGAAACGGAGATAGGTGAAGCTGCTCGTGTCGCCGCGATCGCTGGCGAACGCGATCTTGCTCCCGTCGGGCGACCACTGCGGCTGCAGGTCGCCATACCGATCCTTCGTTAGGCGATCGAGCTTGCTGGTGGCGACGTCCACGATGTAGAGATCGGTGAGGCCGCCGTTGCTGCCGCTGAAGACGATGCGCTTGCCGTCCGGGGACCAGCTCGGACCAGTCACGCCTTCGAGCGGCAGATCGAAGCGCTTGATCTCCTTGCGCGACTTCACGTCGAGCAAGTACAGAACGTCGCGGCCTTCGCGCTGCGCGGTGAACGCGAGCTGCTCGCCGTCGGGCGAGAACGCGCTCTGTGAATAGAGGAGGCGCAGCTCCTCGAAGTTCGGGTCGAAGGTGCTCTTCACCAGCCGCGTGATGCGCTTGCCGGTTTCGGCGTCACCCAGCCACAGGTCGATGAACACCTCGCCGCGCATGAAGCTGCCGTTCGATAAGAACGCGATGTGCTTCCCGTCCGGCGAGAGCGACGGCGCGAGGAAGATCTCGCCGCCGCTCTTGCGCTGCGTCAGCAGGGGCGCCGCGAACTTGCGCGGTCGATCCAGATTCGCGACAGGCGGCAGGTAGTGCTGCTGCATGTCTTCCTTCCACTCGTCGCCGAGATCCTCGAGCGACACGCCCAGCTCGCGCTTGAACGCGCGCTCGATCCCCACGCTCGGCGCCGCGTTCATGATCTGGCCGATGGCCTCGTCACCCCACTTGTGGCCGATGTACGTCCAGAACGCGTGACCGTATCGATACGGGAAAAACCGCTCGGGATAGTCCGTGAGCTGCTCGATCGTCGGCACCTTACCGTTGAGGGCCGCGTCCCGCATCCACGCGTCGGTGAGTGGGGAGCTCGGGCCTAACGACAGGTACTCGGCCATGCCTTCGGCGAACCAGAGCGGCGGATTGACCTGCGCCAGCGTCTGGAGGCCCGCGCCGGCTTTGCCGTGCGCGAAGATGTCGTACTGAAAGGCATGTACCATCTCGTGCGTGAGCACGTGCTCGAAGCTGCGATAGTCGCCGGTGAAATTGAGGAGCATCCGGTGACGCAGCGCTTCCGTCACGCCGCCGGTGCCCTCGCCGAGATCACCGGTGACATTGTTCTGCCCGAAGTCGTTGCGCGACTCGAACAGCATGATCGGCTTCTTCTCGCGGAACTGATGGTCGAGAATTCGCGACAGGCGCGCGTACGAGCGCTCCGCCATGCGGGCAGCATCGGTGGTCGCCTGAGCTTCCTCGGGATAGTAGTAAATGAGGAAATGCTCAGTTTCCTTGATGCGCCACTGGAAACGGTCGTACTGAACCTGGTTCTGACCGAAGTAACTCTGTGCCTTCGCAGGCGTGTGCGATGGCAGCACCGCGAGTACGACAGCGGTGAGCACCACACCTTTGCGCAACATCACGCACCGGCTCCTTGAGACTCTACCGGAATGAGCGCTGCATCACTCCACAGGCGCTCGAGCTGATAGAAACCTCGCAGCGTAGGATGAAAAAGGTGAACGACGAAATCCACGTAGTCCAGCAATACCCAGCGGCCCTGAGTCAATCCTTCTACGTGGTGTGGAACCGCCCCAGCCCCCTCACGCTTGAGATCCTCGATCACATGCTCGCCAAGCGCGCGCACGTGCGTATCGGACGTGCCGCTGGCGATCACAAAGAAGTCGGTCATATCGGAGACAACACGGAGGTCGAGGATCACGACGTCATTCGCTTTGTTTTCGAGGCAGATCTGTGCTGCCCGTTGGGCAAGAACCGACGAAGGAAGCGAAGTGGTCGTGTTCATCAGCGTCCTGGATGCTCCGTTGATTTTTTTGTCGATGAACGGCCCGTGCGCGCGGGCGCGTCTCCTTAGCATAATGCTCGGAGCGGCAGCGCAACACGTCTTTGTTTCACTAATCGCACGGCTTGGGCCGTTACACAGAAGCACCGGACATCAGGCCACTGCTCCGGCCAGCGACGAGGCGGGGCAAAAGGCCCGCGTCGGGCACTCGTGCCGAAGAAAAAAAAAGGCCCCGACCTAGCGTCGGGGCCGTTGACTACTTGCTGATCCCTGCGGAGTTACAACGTCGAGACGGACTACTGCTTGATGACCCAGACGCGGATCTCCGGTTTCACGTCCGCGTGCAATCTCACCGGCACTCGATAGACGCCCAACGATTTTATCGGCTCGTGCAGATCAATCTGGCGCTTCTCGATGTGGAAGCCTTGCTGCTCCAACTGCTGCGCGATGTCAGCAGCGGTGACGGATCCAAAGAGCTTGCCCTCTTCGCCAACGCGCGCGGAAAAGGTCAGTGAGACCTGCTCGAGTTTTGTGGCGATCCCCTGAGCCGAGTCGCGCCGCTGGCCCTCGGCGGTCTCGAGGCGCGCCTTCTCCTGCTCGATCCGCTTGAGGTTTCCCGGCGTCGCCTCGTACGCGAGGTTATGCGGAAGCAGATAATTGCGAGCGTAGCCGTTCTTGACCTTCACGACGTCACCAGGCTTGCCGAGGTTCTCGACCGCGTGACGAAGGATGACTTCCATGGGATGTGCTCCAGTTAACTAGTGGTCGGCCGAGGGCCGCACACGTCGGCGCCAATCGGCCCACGTGTCGAAGAGACCAAGGATGAAAATCGCGAGCATCAGCAGCTTGATGCCCGCGAACTGCAGAGGGATGCCGGGAACCTGCGATACTGCAAAGCCAACGGTGAGGGCGGCGAGCAGGGCACCGGGAGCCAGATACCAGGCGAGCACCCCGAATCCGCGCAGCGCGTACAGAGCATAGAAGAACACCAGCACATTGCGCCCAAAGCCGCGCAGCCCCTGCATTGTCGGCAGGAATGCGATCGTGAGTCCGACGATGAGTCCCCAAACGAGTTGATCGTTGAAGCGAAACTCACGCAGCGGCCGCATCGGTGCGCCAATCCGTGCTCGACTCAACCGGTGATAGATCGACCAGGCCAGCGCCATCGCGAACAGCGACTCGAGCGCGAGCATTGCCGGGAACAGCGCTAGACCCTGCCGCGCGCGATCCTTCAGGTCCTGCTCCATCTGCGCCGGAATTTCGGCGAAAGCCGGCAGCCGACTCGTGAGGTCCTTCCACTCCGTCGGATGTTGGGCGATTGCGCCGTTGATCTTGTTCATCGTCTCCGTGTTGCGCCGGAGAAACTCCGCGGCCACCGTTTCTCTCGCGTCAGTCAACGGCACCTGCCCAACGGCGCTGATTGCCCACCCAAGAAAGAACGCCATCGCCAACGCGCCAAGCGCTCGCGCGAACAATGGACGCCGCTCACCGAAGAGGCACACGAGGCCGAACGAACCAGCCAGGAGCAAGCTCCAGCCACGTTCGAGGTTGTGGAACCCGTTAGGCACCACGTTCCGCTGCCACATCATCCAGCCCGCGAGCGCGACCCACGCGAGCGCAAGCCACGCGCGCCCGCCCGCCCACCAGCCGACCAGAAAACAGGCCGCGAGCGCTGGAACCAGCAGATAGATCGTCTGATCGATCGGCAGGAACGCCCGGAGATCAGGAAGTGTCGGCAGGACAAGGAATGCCAGGAGAGCGAGGGTCAGCTTTCGCCATCCTCGCTCTCCTGCGCTCGGACGTACCGGCGTCGCGGTGGGCTCCGTCGCCGTCATGCGTGAGGGCTAGCTCTGCAGCCCGCGGATGTAGGGGATGAGGGCCAGATACCGCGCGCGCTTGATCGCGGTCGAGAGCTGGCGCTGGTGACGCGCGCAGACACCGCTCAGGCGGCTCGGCAGGATCTTGCCGTGGTCAGTGATGAAGCGGCCGAGTCCACGATCATCTTTGTAATCGATGAAATGCACTCGGGTTTCGCAGAACGGGCAGGTCTTGGTTGGTCGTCGCATGGTTACTCCTCGTCCTCGTCTTCGTCGGCCTCACGGCGACGGTTGGCGGCCTCAAGCTCCTCCTCGGTCATCGGCGGCGCACCGAGCTCGTGCTCGTGAAGCGTCAAGAGATGACGCAGGATGCCGTCATCGAGCTTGATGGCGCGCTCGTACTCGGGAAGGACATCGGATTCGACGCCGAATCGAGCGACGACGTAATAGCCGCTCTCGCGGCGCTTGATGGGAAATGCGAGCTGGCGGCGGCCCCAGTGATTCACCTCGAGGCCCTCGGCCTTGCCGAGGAGGGCGTGGAACCGGCCGAGCCGATCGTTAATGGCGGCGTCCTCGAGCTGGGAATCGAAGACGTAGACCGCCTCATACTGGCGCGACATGCGTGGGCAATCCTCCCTTTGGTCGTTACCGCCCCGCGCTGGTTGCCGAAGCACGAGGAGGGGAAATGTGACCGGCCGCGATAGTCGCGGCCGGAGACCGTCAATCTACACTGTGGTGGCGCGTTGCGGGTAGAGGGTTCTGGGTTGCGGGTGAAAAGCGCGAAGAGCGCTCTACGCGCTACCCGCGATCCACAGCCCCCGTCAGTTCTTCTGATATACCTCGATCAGTGCTCCGTTGTTAAACGACTCCGTGAGCACCGAGCCACTCACCGATGCACCGTAGTTGACATTGGGGACATCCGACTGGTCCACGAACGAGATCGTGTTGTTGTTGACCGACCAGATGCCCTGCTCGGAGCCGTTTGGAGCATTCGAGAACGTGGCGATATCCACGTAGGTGCCGTTCGAGTTGAGGGTCAATTGATCAGATACGAGGACAGACCCGTCCGAAAAGGTGTACGGCAGGTTGCTGCCGTTGATGGTCCGCAACGAGTACGAGCCGACGACCGAGCCGTTAGGCGACGTCGAGTCGTTGTTGCACGCCGCCAAGGCGATAACGGAGAGTAAGAGGGCAATTTTTCGCATTGTCGATTCCTGATGAGGTTGATCCGTTGTGATTCGTCATCATCCCTCCTTGTCAGAAACCGTACCGCTCGGTGCGAACGAAGCCATCCTCTGGACATTCCGCCACTCGTGACATCCACGTGCAACTCGTGCATTCGGGCGGATCTTCGCTCCCGCCGAGGCGTCTCACTACACGAAGCCGCGTCACTGGAAAGCGGCTGGTGCAGAAAACGTGAGGAGGAGCACAATGCGGAAGCTGTTAGTGGCAGCCGCGGTCGTCGCGGTGGGGTCACTCGGTATGGCCAGCAGAGCGAGCGCGCAGGCCTATTATCCTGGTAGCAATGGCGCGCCGGCGAGTCAGGGGGCGTATTACCCCTATCCGGGCACATATGGCGGATACCCGGGCAGCTACGGAACTTACCCGGCGTATCCACAGCAGAGCTCGACCGTGCGGAATCATCGGCGCGACGACGACGATCGTTATGATCGCAGCGCGCGTCGAGACGATGACGATCGCCGAGCCCGTAACGACAACCGTTATCAATACGACCGTCGTGATAACTACGGGTATGGCGTCGGAGCGAACACGGTGCCGTCACGTGTCGGGAACCATGACGCCGGAGCGAACGGCCGATATCAGTCGCGTAACGGCAAGTGGAATCGCGACGGCCGATGAAGCCACGGGCGACGGAATGACACTGATTCGTTAGGCCTCCCGCTTTCCGAGCGGAAGGGTCGGCTGGCCGGGGCCGTCAGTTGACGACTTTGGCCAGCCGCTCTATATCCGTGGCAACCGCGCCGCTAATTGAGGATGTGCGCGCGCGTACGACCGCCGCGGTCACAGGACCGTGGTTTTCCCGGAGAGTCTTCTATGGGCGTGCCGCTGTCCGTGACCACCGCTGACCTTCGTGCTGCCTCGCTCGCTGCCGGTAACAGACCACCGATCGACATCTTACTCGGTCAACCGGCAAGACGGCTCTGGGAGCCATTGCTCGTGTGGTGTGCGTCGCAATTTCTGGAGGAGAACGCGCTCTTCATGCTCGCGGTACCGAAATACAAAGTGGCGCCGACGCAGCCGAAGATGGACCATCTCTACAAGCACTTCGTCGGCCATGGTGCGCAGCGTCCCGACCGCGAGATCAATGTTCCCTCCGACGCGCGCGAGCAGATCTTCGAGATCGTAACGGGCGCCAGGACGCGTCAGACCGGCACGGGCTGTCGCGCTGACGCGTTCGACGCCGGTATAACGGGACTGCGCGGTCAGGTGGCGAACGACATCAATGGCCGCTTCGGAGGCGCGCTCCGCAACGACCCTACGGCCAAATTCACCATTACCGCGTCGCAGGCTTCAATTATCGATCGCGAGCTCGCGGACTTCAGCCGCCTCGGACTCAATCTCTGACGTTGGGCGCTTTCGCTAGACGTTGAAGCGGAACAGCATCACATCACCATCCGCGACGACGTATTCCTTGCCTTCAGCGCGCGCGACACCCTTCTCGCGCGCGCCCTTCCAGCCGCCGTTCGCGACGAACTCCGGATACGCGACCGTCTCCGCGCGAATGAAGCCACGCTCGAAATCGGTGTGAATCACGCCGGCGGCGACGGGTGCGGTATCGCCCCGATGAATCGTCCACGCACGCACCTCCTGTTCGCCGGCCGTGAAGTACGTCTGCAGCCCGAGCAGATGGTAGCCGGCGCGGATCAGGCGATCCAGACCCGCGGACTCGATGCCTAACGAAGACAGGAACTCCTTCCGCTCCTCCGGCGCGAGCTCGGCCAGCTCCGCCTCGATCTTCGCGGAGAAGGGAACCACCTCGGCGTGCTCGCCGCTTGCCGCGACGGCCTCGCGCAGGCGGCGCAGATGCGGTCCTTCGTCGCCGGACAGCTCGTGATCGGTGACGTTCGCCGCGTAGAGGACCGGCTTCGTCGTCAATAGCGACAGCGGCTGAAGGATCGCCAGCTGTTCGGAAGACAGCCGCGCTTCCCATAGCCCATGACCTTCGCGCAGAAAGCCTAACGCCTGCTCGAGCACCACGAGCTCCGCCTTCGCCTCCTTGTCACCGGTCTTCGCCGCGCGCTGCGTGCGGTCGAGTCGCTTCTCGACCACGGAAAGATCGGCAAGGGCGAGCTCGAACTCGATCACCTCCCGATCGCGCACCGGATCGACGGCGCCCATCACATGCGTGACGTCCGGGTCCTCGAAGCACCGGACGACGTGAACGATCGCGTCCGTCTCGCGAATATTGGAGAGAAACTTGTTGCCAAGTCCCTCGCCCTCCGCCGCCCCTTTCACGAGGCCGGCGATGTCCACGAATTGCACGACTGCCGGAACGACCTTTTTCGGCTGCACGATGTCGGCGAGCGTGTGCAGACGCCCGTCGGGCACTTCCACCATGCCGACGTTAGGCTCGACGGTGCAGAAGGGATAGTTGGCCGCGTCTGCGCCGGCGGCCGTGAGGGCGTTGAAGAGAGTCGACTTGCCGACGTTCGGAAGACCGACGATACCGAGCTTCAGCATGCGTCTTCACTCTTTGCCTTGCGGTTGAAGCGATTCATCACGGGCTCGATTCCGTCCTTCAGCCATACCTCGACGGCCTCGCAAAACGTCGGCATCATCTCCTCCACCACCTTCGCGTCCGATTTTCCAAAGTCACTCAACACGTAATCAGCCAGATCGCCCCGTCGCCGGCCGGCGGGCGGCGCGATGCCGATACGAAGCCGCGCGTAATCCTGGTGTCCGAGCGCGCCCTCGATGCTCTTGAGGCCATTGTGGCCGGCCGAGCTCCCGCGAGCGCGAAAACGAAACGCGCCTAACGGGAGCGCCGCCTCGTCGAGGATGACCAGGAGATCGTGCTGCGGCGACCAACCCGCGCGGCGCAGGTACGGCTTGAGCACCGCGCCGCTCAGGTTCATGTACGTCTGCGGCTTCACCAGACGCACGGGCACACCGTTCACGTTGCCGCCGACGACGCGCGCCTCGCCGTCGCGACGCCAGCTCTCCAAGCGCCAAACGTCGGCCAGGTGGTCGACTACCCACCAGCCGACGTTGTGACGCGTGCGCTCGTAGTCCTTGCCCGGATTGCCCAGGCCGACGATGACCTTCATCGAATCGGTGTTGCCGGGTCCGACGATGACCGTACCGGGTCGTTCGTCTGACCGACGTGAGAAGAAGCGGGCGAGCGCGCGGAGCATTGCGAGGAGCGTTACTCCTCGCCGCCCTCCTCCTCGCCTTCCTTCGGCTTGCGGATGAGCTCGGGCTCGACCGCGGCCTCCGGGACGACCGCCACGCCAGCGACCGGCGTCTCCGACGCACGCGGTGCCGATACCGTGCACACCGTCGCGTCTTCCTCGTCCAGCACCTCGACGCCCGCGGGAATGCTTAACTCGCGCACGTGAATCGAATGGCCGATCTGCAGCGGTGTGACGTCGACGTCCACGTGGTTCGGAATGTTCGACGGGTCGACGCGAATCTCCAGCGCGTGCATGACCTGGTCGAGTATGCCGCCCCCACGCACGCCCTCCGCCGAACCGATAAAGACGAGCGGAATGCTGACCGTCACCTTCTCGCCCGCGACCAGCTCCTGGAAATCGACGTGGATGATCGACCGCTTGACCGGATGTCGCTGGATTTCGCGGATCAGCGTCCGCGCGGTGCGTCCCTCGATCGCGAGCTCGATCACCGTGCTCGCCGCGGCGACGCGCTCGAGAAGGCGCTCGAGCTCTCGCGTGTCGATGGACAACGACTGCGGCTGGCGGCTATGACCGTAGATGATCGCGGGGACCTGCCCGCTCTGGCGCAATTTGCGCGCGACGCCCTTGCCGCGGTCGCTCCGCGCCTTGGCATCGAGATTGGCTGTTGCCATTGCTGAATTACCTGAGTTCGAAAAACGCTCGTGAGCAGCGAAAGCATCGATGCACGGCTGCTACTCTCGGAAGGCTGCGTCCTTCCTACCATACCGTGTCGCGGACGAGCGCCGCGACGAGCATCGATAGCCCAACAAATCTAATCGAAGAGGCTACTGACCGACTGCTCGCTGTGGGTGAATCGGATTGCCTTGGACAGCAGGTCGCCGACCGACAACACTCGAAGCGTCGAGAAACAACGCTCCGGCGGAATGGCGATCGTATCCGTGACCGCCACCTCGGCAATCGCCGATTCGCAGAGGCGCTTCTTCGCCGGTCCCGAAAGCAGAGCGTGGGTTGCGCAGCAGTAGATGTCTCGCGCGCCCAGCGCTTTGAGTGCCCGCGACGCCTCGGACACAGTGCCTGCCGTGTCGATCATGTCGTCCACGAGGATACAATCGTGGCCTTCCACCTCACCGACGACGTTGACGACCTCCGACACGTTTGGTGCGGGACGACGTTTGTCGATGATCGCCAGCGCCGCATTGAGCCGCTTCGCGAAGCCGCGCGCCATCTTTGCCGAGCCCACGTCGGGCGCGACCACCACCGGATCGTTGAGCTGCTTCCGGCGATAGTGGTGCACGAAGACCGGCATCGCATACAGATGGTCCACAGGGATATCGAAGAACCCCTGCAGCTGATGCTGGTGGAAATCGACACCGAGCACGCGGTCAGCGCCGGCGGACACGATCATGTTCGCCATGAGCTTGGCGCCAATGGGCACCCGCGGCTGGTCCTTACGATCTTGCCGTGCATAGCCATAGTACGGCATGACGCACGTTATGCGTGCCGCCGACGCTCGCCGTGCCGCATCGATCAGCAGCAGGAGCTCGAGAACGTTTTCGGCTGGTGGATTCGTCGGCTGGATGATGAAGATGTCGAGTCCGCGAACGTTCTCGTCGATCCGGACCGAGATCTCGCCGTCGGCGAACCGACCAAGGCTCACCCTGCAGAGCTCCACGCCAAGATGCTCGGCGATAGTCTCGGCAAGACCGCGATTGGCCGAGCCGGAAAGCAGCTTAAGCCCGTGACTGGGTACGGCTAGTCCGTCCATTGACCTGAGGTGAGGCTAGTCGGAAAATGAGACAGCAATTGGTTGCGCTTCGCGCGACTTCAAATAAGACAGCAATTTGTGGCGCGAAGCGCCGCAAATTGCCCCGCGTGGATTCGAACCACGATTCTGCGGTCCAAAGCCGCATGTCCTGCCATTGGACGACGGGGCAGACTTGTCCTGAGCGTGCCGGCGACGCCGGATGTCTGGGGCAATGGAAATAAATCTATCCGCATGGCCGGGTCAAATACTTCGCTTGGTGCTCGGATCGAAGTAATGCACGCGCGCAGGGTCAACGAGGATCGAGAGGCGATCGCCCGAGCGAGGCAGCAGACGGGCCGCCGCGCGCGCGGTGAGATCTCGGCGCGCGGCGTGGAGATAGATGAGGACCTCGTTGCCGAGTGGCTCGCTCGCGTCGACGACGGCTGAGAGGGGCTGTTCCGACGGTGACTCGGACGCAGGCACCACGCGTAAGTCCTCGGGACGTATACCAGCGACGACGCCGACAGCTGCCCCCGCGCGCATGCGCTCCGACTGAGCGCGCGTGAGCTGAATGGTAAAGCTCGGGTCGTCGGCGGCGACGAAGCGTGGCGTACCGTCGAACGACACCGTGCCATCGACGAGATTCATCGCCGGGCTGCCGATGAAGGTCGCGACGAAGAGCGTCTGAGGATGATCGTAGAGCTCCAGTGGCGAGCCGATCTGCTCGACGCGTCCTTCGTTCATCACGACAATGCGATCCCCGAGGGTCATCGCCTCGACCTGGTCGTGCGTGACGTAGACGACGGTCGCCGAGAGCTCGCGTCGAATGCGCGCGATCTCGCGGCGCATCTGAACGCGAAGCTTGGCGTCGAGATTCGACAGCGGCTCGTCGAACAGGAACACGCGGGGCTGGCGCACGATGGCTCGCCCGATGGCGACGCGCTGACGCTGCCCGCCCGAGAGCTGTCGGGGTCGTCGCTCGAGGACGCCAGTGATGCCGAGGATCTCGGCGGCCTCGCGAACTCGCGCGTCGATCTGGTTCCGCGGCAGTTTTCGGAGATGCAGTGCGAACGCCATGTTCTCGTAGACCGACATGTGCGGATAGAGCGCGTAGCTCTGAAAGACCATCGCGATGTCACGTTCGTTGGGCGGCACGTCGTTGACGACGCGGCCGCCGATGGTGAGTTGACCATCGCTCAACGATTCCAGACCGGCGATGATGCGAAGGGTCGTACTCTTGCCAGAGCCGGAAGGACCGACGAGTACGACGAACTCGCCATCCTCGACGGTGAGATCGACGCCGTGCACCGCGACGAAGCCGTTATCGTATACTTTTCTCACTCCATCGAGTGTCACCCGAGCCATCGTGTCATCCTGAGCGAAGCGAAGGATCTGCTGTTCCTGGTCATCCTGAGCGGAGCGAAGGATCTGCTGTTGATCACGTATCGAGCGGTGAGGCTGGAAAGTTGACGATTCGGTTTCCTACGGGCTTTCTCTGGGGCGCGGCGACGTCGGCGTATCAGATCGAAGGATCGCCGCTCGCCGACGGCGCCGGTCCGAGCATCTGGCATCGCTTCTCGCACACCCCGGGACGTACGGCAAATGGCGAGACCGGTGACGCCGCTTCCGATCACTACCGTCGTTATGCAGACGACGTCGCGCTGATGCGCGAGCTCGGTCTCAACGCCTATCGATTCAGCATCTCCTGGAGCCGTGTGCTGCCGGAAGGACGCGGTCGTGTCAACGCCGCGGGGCTGGCCTTCTACGATCGACTTGTCGATACGCTTCTCCACGCCGGCATTCAGCCTAACGTGACGCTGTACCATTGGGATCTCCCGGCGGCGCTCGATGACCGCGGCGGTTGGCTCAACCCAGAGATCCCGCTCATCTTCGCCGAGTATGCCGAGACGGTCTTCAAGAAGCTCGACGATCGCGTGACGATGTGGGCGACGCTCAACGAGCCGTGGGTCGTGACCGATGGCGGATATCTGCAGGGTGTGCTCGCTCCCGGTCATCGCAATCTGTACGAGGCCCCGATCGCGACCCATCACCTCATGCGGTCCCACGCGGCGGCGGTGCAGGCGTATCGCGCCGTTGGCAAGAATCGCATCGGCATCGTCGTGAACCTCGAGCCG
>DASXPH010000071.1:0-15402 GCA_036493735.1 Gemmatimonadaceae bacterium | reverse complement strand
AACATGAAGTTCTATCCGGCAGAAGTCGGCGGCCACAAGGTGAAGCAACTCGTCCAAATGCCCTTCCAGTTCAGCCTCAACAAGTAACTCCTTCCTTCTTACTCGGCACGGAGATTCGTCAGTATGGATATGTCACTGCTTGGCCTTTGGCATCAGATGGGCAACTTCGCCAAGGGCATTGTCATCGTCATGGCGATCATGTCCATCTACTCGTTGACCGTCATGGTCTCCAAGTGGTGGAACCTGCGGAAAGCGCAGAAGGAAACCATCAAGTTCGCGCCTGAATTCTCGCAGTTCCTCGAGGAAGACAACCTCACCGAAGCGATCCGCCTCGCTGAGAGCTACAAGCGCTCGCACGTTGCCCTCGTCCTGGGCGGCGCGTTGCAGGAAGTGAAGCCCCTCATCCAGGATGGCTCGGTCACGGTCGCCGACATCAACTCGGCGGAGCGTGCGGTCGAGCGCAACATGCTCCTCGAGATCACGAACCTGAAGCGCGGTCTCGCGGTGCTCGCGACGGTCGGTGCGACGGCGCCGTTCGTCGGTCTGCTCGGAACGACGATGGGTATCGTGAACGCGTTCACCGGAATGGCCGCGACCGGTTCCGGCGGTCTCGCCGCGATCGGTGGTGGTATCGCCGAAGCACTTATCACGACCGCGTTTGGTCTGCTCGTCGCAATCCCGGCGGTGTGGGCCTACAACTACTTCACGACGAAGATCGACAACCTCACGGCCGAGATGACGTACGTGTCGAAGGAAATGATCGACTACCTCATCAAGGGCGTCTCGGGCGAATTCGGCCGTAGCCGCTTCACCCGCGAGTTCAACGCTGCCGGCGGCTCCGGTGGCCCGATCGCTCAGTAAGCCACTCGACATTCCTCAGGAGGTCTTGCAATGGCAATGTCGGCTGGTGGTGGAAGTAGCGTGCAGTCGTCGCCTAACGTGACACCGATGATCGACGTCATGCTCGTGCTGTTGATCATCTTCATGGTCGTCACGCCGGCGCTGCTCGCGGGCTTCAATGCCGATCCACCGAAGGCGGTCAATCTCAAGGACCATCCGGAGGATGCGAACCTCGATCAGGTACTCGGCATCGATAAGGATGGGAATTACTACCTGAACAAGAAGCCGATTCGCACCCAGGACGTCGGACCGATGCTCAAGCAGATCTACGACGCGCGCACCGAGGACAAGATCCTGTATCTCAAGGCAGACAAGGGGCTGGATTACTCCAAGGTGCTCGACGCACTGGATCTCGCGGCGAAGAACGGCGTGCGGGTCACGGGAATGATTTCGGAGCAGCGGCCCGGTACGATCTCGACCGTTGCGGGTGACACGAAGGCAACGGCGCCTATCGGTAAGGCGCCGGCTGCGGGAGGAAAACCGTAATGGCGATGTCATCAGGCGGTTCGGGCACTGGTCTCAGCAACGAGATCAATGTGACGCCCATGATCGACGTGCTCCTCGTGCTGCTGATCATCTTCATGGCGGCGCTGCCGTCCATGCGGAAGGCCATCGACATCCAGCTTCCGGATCCGACGCCGAGCGTGCAACCGATTAACTCAAAATCCGATCAGATCGTTCTCGAGGTAAAGCCGGGCGGTCACTACTCGATCAACACGCGAGAAGTGACGGGAAAGGACAACCTGGCCCGTGAGCTCAAGGACATTTACGGTCCTCGCCCGGAGAAGATCATCTTCGTGAAGGGCGATCCGAAGGTGAAGTACGCCGATGTCATCGATGCGATGGACCTCGCACGTGGCGCAGGTGTGAAGGTGATCGGTGTCCCTCCAAAGGACATCGACAATGGACCCGCAGCTGCCGCAGCGAAAAAGTAGAAGTCGCTCTCAATCACGAGGAAGGCCGGCGAGCTCAGCTCGCCGGCCTTCCTCATTTAGGGCAACCTTAGATTGAGCGAAAAGGCGAGCACGGGCTAAATACGCGAACTTTTACGCCGTGGGCGCCGTATAATTGCTGGTCCGACAGGGCACCTCGTCTGCCTTCACTGTATCGCATGTCCGCATCGCAGCGTCCGTCCAACATGCAGCTCGCGACGACAGCGACCTCGTCGTTTGTGCGGCGCCGTTCGCTTCCGGCGCTGGGGCTGCCACGCGGACGTGAGGACCGACGCGCGAGTGCGCTGGTGTCGCTCCTCGTTCACGTGCTCATCGTTATGCTGTTCATCACGCCATTTGCCGTGCATCACGCGATCGTCGAAGAGCAGCAGGGCGCGGGTGGTCCGGGTCCGGCCGGGGGCGGCGGCGGCGGCCACGCGGGCAGCGGTGGCGCTCCCATGACCGAGCGTCTGCAGTTCATGCAGGTCGCGCCGCAGCCGGCTCCCGTTACTCCGGTGCCCACGCCGACTGTGCAAGTGCCGACACCAACGCCAGTGCCGCCGCCGGAACCGGTGAAGGTCGAGCCGCAGCCCACACCGCCCGTGGCGCCGAAAGTTGCGACAGTTGCACCAGCGACGGCGCCGCAGGTCGCTCCCATGCCCGGCGTCGGTGGCGGCACTGGCCATGACGGCACAAATGGAAGTGGGCCCGGTACAGGGGGCGGCGTCGGCACGGGTGTCGGCACTGGACGAGGATCGGGAATGGGGCCCGGTACTGGCGGCGGTAACCAGGAGAACTACCCACCGAGTCTTCAGGAGATGGCCATTCCTCCGATGCCGGTTCCCGACAAGGTGCGCGGCGCGCACGTGGTCGCCGAGTTCGATGTGGACTCCACGGGTCGCGTTCTGGGTTATGACTTTTCGCGCACGAAGGACGGCGACTACAACAAACGCCTCGACGAGATCTTTCGTCGATATCGCTTCAAGCCCGGGTCGACTCCTGAGGGGAAGCCGCTGCGCATGAAGGCGCAAGTGGTGATGGACCTTCCGTAATGCAACGGGAATACGCGAAAGGCGCTACTGACAATGCACTGCCAGTAGCGCCTTTCGCGTAATTGCACGATTTTTCACGAGCTTCCGGCAGACCTCCCCGTCGGCGGCTTGATGATCGCGAATTCGTGCAATCACCAGGAGCTGAATGACGAGCGTGGCCGCCCCGAAGACCCCCACGGGGCCGACGATTCCGACGTCGCAACCCAATCCGGAATTCGTCAAAGCAATGACCCTGACCGACGCGACGATGCTCGTCGCGGGCTCGATGATTGGGTCGGGGATTTTCATTGTTTCGGCGAGCATGTCTCGCTCGCTCGGCTCGCCATTTTTTCTGCTGCTGGCCTGGATCGTCACGGGAGTGATCACACTCCTCGGCGCGCTCACGTATGGCGAGCTGGCGGCCATGTTTCCACGGGCTGGTGGGCAGTACGTTTTTCTGCGCGAGTCGATGGGTCCACTCATGGGATTTCTCTACGGGTGGACCCTTTTCGTTGTCATACAGACGGGCACCATCGCTGCCGTCGCGGTCGCATTCGGGCGGTTCCTCGGCGTCCTCTGGCCGGCGATCGGTCCCACCCGTTATGCGTGGTTCCCGAGCGCCGATCTGTGCGTGCGCTGGTTGGGCTGTACCGAGCCAACCAACGCGATTCAGCTCGGCCTAACGCCGCAACGATTGATTGCCTTGCTCAGCATCGCCGTGCTGACCTGGATCAATCTGCGGGGCGTTCGCGAGGGCAAGATCGTTCAGACGACGCTCACCGTCGTAAAGACGGGCGCGCTCGCGCTGCTCATCATCATCGGGATCACCATCGGACGGAACGCGACGGCGCTCGCCGCGAACTTCGCGCGCGGGCATTTCTTTGGCGCCGTGGATGTGAACGGTGCGTTCGTGATCGCTTTTGGGGCGGCCCTCGTCGGCTCGCTTTTCTCGAGTGATGCCTGGAACAACGTCACCTTCGCCGCCGCCGAGGTTCAGAATCCACGACGAAACCTGCCGTTGGCGCTGCTGCTCGGAACGGGGTTGGTGACATTGCTCTACGTTCTCGCGAACGTCGGCTACCTGAACGTCCTGCCCATGCTGGGCGACCCGAATGGCACGACGGCAGTAGCGCGCGGGATCGCGAACGCCACCCAGGATCGCGTGGCGACGGCGGCGCTCGAAGGTGTCTTCGGCGCGGCTGGGGCGACGATCATGGCGATCGCGATCCTGGTGTCGACGTTCGGGTGCAACAACGGGCTCATTCTGGCCGGTGCTCGGGTCTACTACGCGATGGCCCGAGACGGCTTGTTTTTCCGCCGCGTGGGCACGCTGAACGCGCGTCGTGTACCGGCCGCTGGACTGGTCGTGCAATCGATCTGGACAGCGCTGCTTTGCCTAACGGGGAGCTACGGTCAGCTCTTGAATTATGTGATCTTCGCGGCGCTGGTGTTCTATGCACTGACGACGATCGGGCTCTTCATCCTGCGCGCGAAACGGCCGGAGATGGAGCGGCCCTATCGAGCGTTGGGATATCCGGTGCTTCCGGCCATCTACATCGCGTTGACAACCCTGGTCATGCTGTTGATTGTCTTGTCGCCGTCAACGCGGCAGGATGCGTTTCTGGGTCTCGCCCTCGTCGTGATCGGTATTCCCGTCTACTTCCTCTGGCGCAGGGCCGAATCGCCCAGCGCTGCCTCACGAGTGTGAGGTGAGGGCGCGCCGAGTGCCCTCGACTGTCCCGCCAACTCGATCTCTCGCTTCGTCAGCTCTTCAGGAGAACGTAATGATGCCTTCGTTGGTGACCATCCTGCGCAGACGACTTTCGCTCGCGCTCATGCTCCTCGTTGGAGCGCTTGCGACGCCGCTCGCTCGTCCACTACACGCTCAGGCGACGACGCCGTCGTCGGCCGGCGGCGGGGAGGCGAGCCTGATCATTCCCGATCTGAGTCAGGTCTCCTTCCTCGGCGTGAATGGCCACACGCTACTGATGTCGGGTCTGGTGGTGTGTGCGCTCGGACTGCTCTTCGGGCTCATGATCTACACGCGCCTCAAGAACATGGCCGTCCATGTCACCATGCGTGAGATCTCCGAGCTGATTTATGAAACGTGCAAGACCTACCTGCAGAATCAGGGGAAATTCATTCTCCTCCTGTGGGTGTTCATTGGGCTGATCGCTGCGGTGTACTTCGGAGTGCTCGCGCCGACCGTGAATGCGGCGGGCGTCGAAGTCCACGGCTATCCGCCCGTCAAGGTCGCGGTCATTCTGCTTTTCAGCCTCATTGGAATCGCTGGCAGTTACGGCGTGGCGTGGTTCGGCATCCGCGTCAACACGTTCGCGAACTCGCGCACGGCGTTCGCGAGTCTGCGCGGGAAACCGTACCCCTGCTATCAGATTCCCCTCTCGGCCGGCATGAGCATCGGCATGCTGCTCATCTCGGTCGAGTTGGTGCTGATGCTGACCATTCTACTCTTTATCCCGCGTGACTATGCGGGGCCGTGCTTCATTGGATTCGCGATCGGTGAATCGCTTGGCGCGGCAGCGCTTCGAGTCGCGGGCGGCATCTTCACCAAGATCGCGGACATCGGTTCCGACCTCATGAAGATCGTCTTCCGCATCAAGGAGGACGACGCGCGCAATCCCGGCGTGATCGCGGACTGCACTGGCGACAACGCGGGCGACTCCGTTGGCCCCAGCGCCGACGGCTTCGAGACGTATGGGGTCACGGGCGTGGCGCTCATCACGTTCATTCTGCTCGCCGTGAATCCGGCTTCGGCCGGCGCCGGATTCGAGCGTATTCAGGCGACGCTGCTCGTCTGGATCTTCGTGATGCGTATCGTCATGATCTTCGCGTCGGGGATTTCGTATCTGCTGAACGAAGCGATCGCGCGCAGCCGCTTCGCGAACGCTGACGCCATGAATTTCGAGTCACCGCTCACGTTTCTCGTGTGGTTGACGTCGATCGTGTCGGTCGTGCTCACCTACGTCGCCTCCTATCTGCTCATCAAGGACCTCGGCGACGGAAGCCTCTGGTGGAAGCTGTCCACCGTCATCACCTGCGGTACACTGGCGGGGGCCATCATTCCGGAGTTCGTGAAGGTTTTCACCTCCGTCGATTCTCGGCACGTGCGCGAAGTGGTCATCTCGTCGCGCGAGGGCGGTCCGTCGTTGAACATCCTTTCGGGCCTCGTCGCGGGCAACTTCAGCGCCTTCTGGCTCGGCATCGTCATGGTCGTGCTGATGGCGATCGCGTACGGCGTCAGTACGCTTGGACTGGGAGCGCTGATGATAGCGCCCGCCGTGTTCGCGTTCGGTCTGGTGGCATTCGGGTTCCTGGGCATGGGCCCGGTGACCATTGCCGTCGACTCTTACGGCCCCGTGACGGACAACGCGCAGTCGGTCTACGAGCTCTCGCTCATCGAGGAAGTGCCTAACATCCGCGCCGAGCTAAAGCGCGATTATGGGTTCACGGTCGACTTCGAGCGCGCGAAGCACTTCCTCGAGGAGAATGACGGGGCGGGGAATACCTTCAAGGCCACCGCGAAGCCCGTCCTGATCGGCACGGCGGTCGTCGGTGCGACGACGATGATCTTCTCGATCATCGTGGCATTGACGCAGGGCTTGAAGCCGGAGCTCATCGGCAATCTGTCGCTGCTGCACCCGCCATTCCTGCTCGGGCTCATCACGGGCGGCGCGGTGATCTACTGGTTCACGGGTGCGTCGATGCAAGCGGTAACGACTGGCGCCTATCGAGCGGTGGAATTCATCAAGAAGAATATTCGGCTCGAGGGTGTGACGAAGGCGTCGGTCGAGGATTCGAAGAAGGTCGTCGCCATCTGCACGCGCTACGCTCAGGCGGGGATGTTCAACATCTTCCTGACGGTGTTCTTCGCGACGCTCGCATTCGCTTTCGTCGAGCCGTACTTCTTCATTGGCTATCTGATCTCGATCGCGCTCTTTGGCCTGTTTCAGGCGGTGTTCATGGCGAACGCCGGCGGTGCCTGGGACAACGCCAAGAAGATCGTCGAGGTGGAGCTCAAGGCGAAGGGTACCGACTTGCACGCGGCGACCGTCGTCGGCGATACCGTGGGCGATCCGTTCAAGGACACGTCGTCGGTCGCGATGAACCCGATCATCAAGTTCACGACGTTGTTCGGTCTTCTCGCGGTGGAGTTGGCCGTCTCGGTGGCCAACTCGCGCGGCACTCAGGTCACGTTCATCTTCGCGGCCCTGTTCTTCCTGGGCGCTCTCTACTTCGTCTATCGTTCCTTCTATGGAATGCGGATCGAATCGGAGTCACCAGTGGATGTGCCGACGCCCAGCGCTCCCGAGCGCGTCCCCGCCGCGCGTTAGGCTCACTCTGTCATCCTGAGGAGTGCCATCGACAAGGGATCTGGCGCGCCGAACGCGCGCTGGATCCTTTGTTGACCTCTGGGTGTGAACGAAGCGCCATCCCTCCCTCATGCCTTCTCTTTTCTCTCGAAAACCGATCGCGGAAATGGTTGCCGAAGGCGAGCACCCCAATGCGCTGAAGCGAGCGTTAGGGGCGGGCGACCTGATCATGCTGGCAATCGGCGCCGTGATCGGCGCCGGGATCTTCGGCGCGATCGGTACGGCTGCGGCGGGCCAGATCGGCCCGAACGGCGAAATCATCCGCACCGGAGCTGGACCGGCGCTCGTTCTTTCGTTCTTGCTCCTTGGCTTTGCCTGCGCGCTCGCCGGTCTCTGCTACGCCGAGCTCGCGTCGATGATTCCTCAGGCTGGAAGCGCCTATGCGTACGCGTACGCGACGTTAGGCGAGATCATCGCCTGGATCATCGGATGGGACCTCATCCTCGAGTACGCTGTCGGGAACGTGGCCGTGGCAATCTCCTGGGGAGATTACTTCAAGTCACTGACCGGTGGGCTCTTTGGAGCCCCGCTCTGGATCACGACGGGGTATCGAACAGCGCTTCTCAGCTCCGATCCCGCGATTCATGGATTGCTCCAGACTGCGCCACACCTCGCGGGCATACCGATACTGATCAATGTGCCAGCGGCAGTCATCGTGATGCTGGTTACGTGGCTCCTGATGCTGGGAGTCCGCGAGAGCGCTCGCGCAAACAACATCATGGTTGCCGTCAAGCTCGTTGTGCTGGCGCTGTTCTGTTTCGTCGGGTTCACGCACATCGACCCGAAGAACTACCATCCTTTTGCGCCTAACGGCTGGACCGGCATCCACCAGGGCGCCGCGATCGTCTTCTTCGCCTACATCGGCTTCGACGCCATCTCGACCGCCGCCGAAGAAACGAAGAATCCGCAGCGCAATATGCCGCTTGGCATTCTTGGTGGACTGGCGATCTGTACGATCATTTACGTCATCATCGGCGCCGTGCTCACCGGGATGGCGCCGTCCAGCCAGCTTGGCGTGGCCGATCCCCTCGCGCGGGCACTCGAGCTTGCGGGACTCACACGGCTGAGCCGCCTCCTTTCGTTGGGTGCCGTCGTTTCGATGACAGCGGTCCTTCTCGTTTTTCAGTACGGCCAACCGCGCATTTTCTTCGCGATGGCCCGAGATGGCCTTCTGCCAAAATGGGCGGCGAAAGTCAGCGGCAAACATCGCGTCCCACACATAACGACTATGCTCACCGGCATCTTCGTCGCTGCGTGGGCGCTGATTGGTGATGCTGGCGAAACCTATGATCTCACGAACATCGGGACGTTATTCGCATTCGTGCTGGTTTGCATCGGGGTGCTCGTGCTTCGCTACACGGACCCGGATCGCGACCGTCCATTCCGGGTACCGATGGTGTGGCCGGTTACGATCGTCGGGGCCGGTTTATGTCTGTATACGATGTATGGCCTGCCTCCCCAAGCATGGTATCGATTCGGATGGTGGCTGGTGATCGGTCTCGTGCTCTACTTCTCATTCGGCTTCCGGAACTCGATGCTTCGGCGTAACACCGCCGCCGCTGTTCCTGATCTCACCTCGACGCGACCACGCGAACGAGTGCCATGAGCTACGCCGCAGCATCCTCGACACCGACCTCGAACGGAGGGGCCGCGCCTCGCCGTTCGTTGCTCCGGCGCATCTCACTGACGCAGTGGATCCTCATCTCGATGGTCGTCGGGATCCTGCTCGGCTGGCTCTATCCCGAGAGCGCGCGGGACGTCCACGGTTGGGCCGCAACGGATCTGAACGTGCTGTCGACCGTGTTTCTGCGGATGATCAAGTCGCTGATCGTACCGCTGCTCTTCGGGACGCTGGTGGTTGGCATTGCCGGTCATGGCGACGACATGAAGCGCGTCGGCAAGCTTGCCTTGCGGTCGATCATCTACTTCGAGGTCGTGACGACGCTCGCGCTGGCCGTGGGCCTGATCACGGTCAACCTCGTGAAGCCGGGCCGTGGCGTCGATCTCGGCGCGGCATCGGCGGCTGAGGGCGCGCAGCTCGCAACGAAGCACGCGACGTTCGCCGGCGTCCTCGAGCACACTGTACCCCAGAGTTTCTTCGAGGCGGCGACGAGCAACGAAGTACTGCAGATCGTCTTCTTCTCGATCATCTTCGCTGTCGCGCTCTCGCAGGTGAAGCAGGACCGCGCGAAGACGTTCATGTTGAGCGCCTGTGAAAGCCTCTCCGAGGTGATGTTCAAGTTCACGGGGATCGTGATGAAGTTCGCGCCGATCGGCATCGGTGCCGCGATTGCCGTGACGGTCTCGAAGAGTGGGCTCGGCGTGTTGCGGAATCTCGGGATTCTGGTACTCGCGCTCTATGGCGCACTCGTCGCGTTCGTCGTGCTCGTGCTCGTCCCGGTGATGATCGTCGCGCGCGTGCCTATTGGTCGATTCCTGCGCGCGGTGCGCGAGCCCTGGCTGATTGCCTTCACGACGGCTTCCTCCGAGGCGGCACTCCCGCTCGCGATGGAGCGGATGGAGGAGTTAGGTGTGCCGCGCCGGATCGTCGCGTTTGTGCTGCCGACGGGCTACTCTTTCAATCTCGATGGTAGCACGCTGTACCTCGCGCTGGCGTCTGTGTTCGCCGCGCAGGCGGCCAACATCGACATGCCCATCTCGGCGCAGCTCGTGATGATGTTGACGTTGATGCTCACGAGTAAGGGTGTTGCGGCCGTGCCTCGCGCCTCACTCGTGATTCTTTCGGGCGCGCTCACGGACTTCCATCTGCCACTGCAGGCGGTGGCAGTGATTCTTGGCGTCGACGCACTGATGGATATGGCCCGCACGTCGATCAACCTGTTCGGCAACTGCCTGGCGACTGTGGTGATGGCCCGCTGGGACGACGAGTTCGATCGCCCTGCCGTTGCGACGCCGGTCGCCGACGCGATCGCGGGGCGGCGCCTCGAAGCGCCGGCGGTGAAGAGCCCGGAGACGGTTTAGCACTTTGTCATCAGGAGGTGCGCGCCTCCCGATGACCTGCCGTCAGGTCATGCTCTCCCCGACGAAGCGCAACGCGCCGCGCACGGCGCCCCGCACCGGGATCACTTCCTCCGAACTGACCTGAGCGCCTGGAGCTGCCGTCTTGAGCCGATGTTCGAGCCGGCGTCGCAACGTCGAGCCGCGACGTAGCATGCCGCCGCTGAGTGCGACTGGCAACGAGGCGCGTTCGTCGACAAACAGCTGCCGAGCGAGGGCGCGGATGTGCAGCGCGAGCTCCTCGACTGCGAGGCTCACGATCGAATTCGCCCGTAGATCGCCGGAATCCGCAACGCTCATGACGACTGGCGCTAGCGATGCCAGTGAGGAGGGTGTCGCGACCGCTGCCCAGCCGATGAGCTCCGGAAGCTCGTTGACCTGCGCAGCGGTGAGAATGGCGCCGGTGAGCGCCGTCTCCGGCTCGCGACCGTCGCTGGCCGCGGCGACGACCGAGAGCGCCTTCCGGCCGATCCACGCACCGCTGCCCTCGTCACCGAACACCGGCCCCCAGCCGCCGCAACGCGCGGTCAATCCGGTGGGACTCCGGCCGAATGCGATTGAACCCGTGCCACTGATCAGCAACACGCCTGGCCCGTCGCCAAACGCATCATCGAGCGCGACACTGAAGTCGGAGTGAATTACGATTTCGTCAGCGAGCTCGCGGCTTACGAGCGCTTGCCAGAGCTCTTGTCGTTCCGCCTCTCGCCCCACTCCCGCAACGCCGACACACAGCACGCGCGGCATGACGTGCGTCATCTCGCAGGACGCGAGCGCGTCGCGCACCACGTCGGCGATGACGTTCGCCGAGTCTTCGACATGTCCCGGGCGAACCGCGCTCGCCGGGCCGACGACGTCGCCGATCATGCCGCCATGCTCGTCGGCCACCATGGCCCGGGTCTTCGAGCCGCCGCCGTCGATTCCGATCACGATCTGTGTCACGACCGGGCCCGGGCGCGTGCCGGCACTGGTGAGGCTGAATGTGTCAATGAAGCAAGAATTCCAATCACGAGTGTGATGACGGTTCCGATGAGTACGTACCACGGCCATGCGATCTGGCTCAACGGCTGAAGCGCGCCACTCCATGCCGGGACGGCCGCTGCGATCTGTTTTGCGAACACGACGACTGCCATCGTCAGGATGCCGACAGACATGCCAACGATCGCGTCAGATTGTCGCGCGCGCCGCCAAAAAATACCAAGAAAGAACCCGCCGAGCAGGCCGCCGTAAGTGAACGACGCGATCGAGAGGGCGATGACGACGACTGGCGTCTGCTGATTTTGCGGGAAGAGCAGGGCCCCTCCCGTGAGCACGATCCCCCACAACAGGGCGAAAATCTTCCCAACGCGCAGTGTTTGGGGATCGTCGGCGCTACGACCGGTGAAGGGAAGATAGATGTCATGTGTCGCCGAGGCGGCGAGTGAGTTGATCGCCCCCGAGTGGGTGCTCATCGTGGCCGCGAGGATGGCCGCCAGCACGAGACCCAACAGCCCGTGCGGCATGTACTGGAGAATGAACGTTGGAAAGACGTCGTCCGCTTTCGCGAAGCCGTGATTCGGTCCGTACAGCGCCCAGAGGCCAACTCCGATCATGAGGAAGAGCGCGAACTGGATCGTTACCGCGATGCCACTGCCGATGACGGCGACCTGCGCATCGCGGAGTGTCCTCGCCGACAGCAGTCGCTGGACAATGAGCTGATCGGCGCCATGTGACGCCATCGACAGGAATGCGCCGCCGATGACACCAGCGAACACGGTGTGCGGGCGGTCGAAGCCGGTGTAGAAGTCGATGGCCTTCAACTTTCCCGCCGGCTGGGCTATCGCGACGATGTGTGACCAGCCCCCATTCACGAGCTGCCCGAGCAGCACGAGCGCCGCGACGCCACCCACGATGTACACGCTCGCCTGCAGAATCTCTGTCCACACCACCGCGCGCATGCCGCCGCGATACGTGTAGATGATGGTCAGCGTACCGAGGACGAGGACCGCCGTTGGCATGACCCACGCCCGCGGCACGACGCCCTCGAGAATGAGTGCGATGGGAATCGCTGTCGCGAACACGCGGACCGAGTCGGCGAGCCCTCGCGTCACCATGAATACGACCGAGGTGAAGCGCCGCGTCGTTAGGCCGAACCGCTGCTCCAGAAGCGCATACGCCGTCACGAGCTCGCCCTGGTAATAGCGCGGCAACAGCACCGCGGCGATGACGATCCGGCCGACGAGATAGCCCACCGAGACCTGGAGGAATCCGAGATTCCCGACATACGCCAGTCCAGGAATGCTGATGAAGGTGAGCGCGCTCGTTTCGCTGGCGACGACGGAGAACATCACCGCCCACCACGGAATGGAGCGGCCGGCGACGAAATAGTCCTTTGCGTCGCGCTGGCGCCGGCCAACCCAGATGCCGAGGAGGGTGGTGCCGGCGAGATAGAGAAGAATGACTACGACGTCAAATGCTGTGAGACCGCGTCTCACTCGTCGCTACTCGACGACATACGCTTCCATGGCGAAGTACTCAGCCAGGCCGAGACGGTCCAGCGTCGCCGCCGTTCCCTTGTTGCGCGCCTCGACGCGCTGCCAGAACTCTCGCTCGTCGTAGCCGCCGGGAAAGGGCGCTGAATCCTTCTGCGACTGATGTTTGAAGATTGCCTGGATCTTGAGCCGCAGCTCTTCCTGCGACAACGGCACGAGCCAGGTGGCCTCGTAGATCGGCCACTCCTGCCACGCTCCGCGATATAACCAGATCTCCGGCCGAATTGGCGGGCTCTCCCGATGGATTTCGCTGAGTGCGAGATCGATCGCCTCCTTGCACATGCGATGCGTTCCGTGCGGATCCGAGAGATCTCCGGCGACGAAGATGTGCTGCGGGCGAATCTCCTCGAGCAGCGCCCGCACGATCGCTACGTCCTTCGGGCCAATCGCGTCCTTGCGAACTTTGCCCGTCTGGTAGAAGGGCATGTTGAGGAATCGAGCGGCGCTACGCGGCAGCCCAACCGTCTCGATGCCGCTCACGGCCTCCGACTCCCGAATGATGCGCTTGATGTCCTGCACCTCGGGAATATCCACTTCACCGGGACGCTTCCGCTCGAGGAACGCGTACACTGTCTCCGCCAACGAAGTGACTTTTTCCGAATCGATCCTCCCGTTACCGGCGGTACGCTGGAGAAAGTCTACGTAACGGCGAACGTCGTGATCAAAGACGGCGATGTTCCCGCTGGTCTGATATGCAACGGTGATTTCGTTTTCATTCTCGACGAGCTTGCGCAGGATGCCACCCATGGAGATGACATCGTCGTCGGGGTGTGGCGAGAAGCAGATGATGCGCTGATGCGTCGAGAGCTTCGATTTTCCGCGAATCTTCGCGCCGAGGATGTTGAAAACCTTTCCGTTCACCTCGCCCGGTGTCCCGTACTTGGCAACCAGCGCTGACATCTTGTGCTCGGCGTAGTCGCGCTGGGTGAGCTTGAGGATTGCCTTGTTCGTCTGCTGAGAGAGCCAGATGACTGCGCGGACCATCAGCTCCTGCGTCCACTGCACCTCGTCGATGAGCCATGGCGTGTTGATGCGCGTCAACTCGGCGCCGGCAGCGCGATCGACGTAAAAGGTCGTGTCCGGATGGCGCTGCAGGAAGGTCGCCGCGACCTCGACGTCGATGTCGCCCTCCACGGCGCGCCTAACGATCGACGATTTGTGCTCGCCCGTCGCGAGGATGGCGATCTCGTGGGCGTCGAGGATCGTCGCCACGCCCATCGTGATCGCTTCGCGCGGCACGAACTCCTCGCCGAAGAAATCGGCGGCCGCGTCGCGGCGTGTGATGGCGTCCAGCGTTACCGGGCGCGTGCGGCTGTCCGCGCCGGAGCCTGGCTCATTGAAGCCGATGTGCCCCGTCTTGCCAATTCCAAGAATTTGAAAGTCGACGCCGCCAGCATCCGCGATGGCGTCCTCGTATCGTCGGCAGTAGTCCTCGACGCGATCCGGCGGCACGGTGCCATCGGGGATATGGACGTTCTCGTGCCTGATGTCGATTTGCGAGAACAGATTCTCCCACATGAAGCGGTGGTAGGAGTGGAAGCTGTCCTTCGGCATCGGGTAGTATTCGTCGAGATTGAACGTCTCGACGCACGCGAAGCTCAGCCCCTCGTCGCGGTGCATGCGAATCAGCTCGCGGTAGATTCCGATCGGCGTCGAGCCCGTCGCGAGCCCAAGGACGAGTCGGGTTCCCGCCGCCGCGCGCTCTCGAATCAGCTCGGCGATTCGCAGCGCGACCAGCTTGGCGATATCGTCGTGGTCGCCGGCGATGACGGTCCGGATGCGCTCGCGCGGCGGGTGGGAGGCCAGAAATGACGAAGGGGAGGCCGCGCGATCGAGCTCGTCGCGGGCCTCCCCCCGTGCCTCCCCGTTCACGCTAGGCCGAGAACGAACTGCCGCAGCCGCAGCCGCCGGTCGCGTTGGGGTTCTTGAACGTGAATCCTGATCCTTGCATCGACGAGACATAGTCGATGATCACACCGTTCATATATTGCGCCGAAAAGGGGTCGACGAACACGTTCCACTCGCCCTGCGAAAGGACGAAGTCGTCTTCGGCGGGCTCGTCCTCGATCAGCAGCCCGTACTTGAAGCCGCTGCAGCCTCCGGGCTGGACGCTCACGCGGAGACCGCCCTTGCCCGGATCGACGCCTTCCTGCGTCATGAACTTACTGACCTCAATGGCGGCGACCGGGGTAACGGTCACCATCACTTCAGGCTGATTCATCGTGCTCATCTGAAGCCTCCGAAGGGAGCGGCCAAGTGGCGCCGGCCGCGCGACATACACCTTGAATTATAGGGGTACCTGGAGCCCCGTGCAAACCGGCAAACCAGGCTCTCCCACCGCCCTGGGCTGCAAGTGGCGTCGAGGAAGACTTCAATCCGCCGCCATCGACAGCGCATCCTTCGCCGCCATGGCCGGTGGCGGCGCCTCGTTTCGGAACGATCGGGCGATCCAGCCGAAGGCGATCAGCGCGAGAAGCAGCAGCAGCACGCCGTTGCCCACCTCGCCGAAAATGATCTTCCCGATCCCGAACAGCGACGAGTACACGGCGACGATGCCCGCCACCCAGTTCGTCCACGCCAAGGCACCACCGGGAATGGACTC
>DASXPH010000070.1:0-72487 GCA_036493735.1 Gemmatimonadaceae bacterium | reverse complement strand
CGTGCGCTGCGACAGCCAGATCACCGCGCGGATCATCAGCTCCTTCGTCCACTGCACCTCGTCGAGCAGCCACGGCGTCTTGATCCGCGTCAGCTCGGCGGCCGCCGCGCGGTCGACGTAGAAGGTGGTGTTCGGGTGCCGTTGCAGGAACGTCGCGGCGACCTCGAGGTCGACGTCGCCTTCCACGGCGCGCTCGACGATGGCGGCTTTGTGCTCGCCCGTCGCGATGATGGCGACCTCGCGCGCGTCGAGAATCGTCGCGACGCCCATCGTCATCGCCTCGCGCGGGACGGAATCCTCGCCGAAGAAATCGGCGGCGGCGTCCTTGCGCGTGATCGCGTCGAGCGTCACGAGACGGGTGCGGCTGTCCGCACCGGATCCCGGCTCGTTGAAGCCGATGTGCCCGGTCTTGCCGATGCCGAGAATCTGGAAGTCGATTCCGCCTGCTTTTCTGATCTCCGCTTCGTAGCGAGCGGCGGCCGCGGCGATCTCGTCGCGGGGCAGGTCGCCGGCGGGGATGTGGACATTCGCCTTGGGAATGTCCACCTGCGAGAAGAGATTCTCCCACATGAACCGATGGTAGGAGTGAATGCTCTCCTTCGGCATCGGGTAATATTCGTCCAGATTGAACGTCACGACGTGCTGGAAGCTCAATCCGTCTTCGCGATGCATGCGAATGAGCTCGCGATACACGCCGATCGGTGTCGATCCAGTCGCGAGGCCGAGCACCGCAGCCTCGCCCGCGGCATCCTTCTCCCGCACGAGCGTCGCGATGCGATTCGCGACCAATCGCGCGATATGCTCGTGATCATCCACGACGAGCGTGCGAATGCGCTCGAGCCCCGCTGGAACATGGGGGACACGAGAAGGCCCACGAGTCGGCGAGCGATCGCGGGCCTCCCTTTCGGCGACGGCGTCCCGGCGGACGCCTGTGACCGACTCTGCCATCGTTTTTTGGACTAGTTAGGCTGAGAACGAGCTGCCACAGCCGCAGCCGCCCGTTGCGTTCGGATTCTTGAACGTGAAACCAGATCCCATCATCGACGTCACGTAATCGATCGTGACGCCATTGAGATACTGCGCCGAAAACGGATCGACGAAGACGCGCCAGCCGCTCTGATCGAGGACGAGATCGTCCTCCGCGGCCTCATCCTCGATGAGCAGACCGTACTTGAAGCCGCTACATCCGCCAGGCTGCACGCTCACGCGCAAGCCGCCCTTTGCGGGATCGACGCCTTCCTGCTCCATGAACTTCATAACCTCGGCTGACGCGTTCGCTGTGATGACCACCGCCAGCTCGGGCTGATTCATTGTGCTCATTCGGACCCTCCTCCGAAGCGGCCAAGTGGTGCTGCGCCGCAGGTTACGTACAAGATAAGCTCCCCATCAATCCGCCGCCACCGCTTCGCGCGCCTTGGTCTCTCGGCGGGAGACGATAGGGGGCGGCTCCGAGCGGAAGGACTGCGCAATCCACGCGAAGGCCAGCGCCGCGATGACCAACATCACAAGTCCTACGCCAACTTGCCCAAAGAGGATCTTGCCCACGCCGAAAAGTGCGGAGTACACGGCGACAATGCCCGCCAGCCAATAAGTCCAGGCAAGTGCACCGCCCGGTATCTGCTCGCGCCCGTAGCCCAACTTAGTCGACACGGAAACCCATCCGGGGCCGCCAGGCCGAACTCGCTCATAAAATGACTCGAGCACCGTACTGGACTCAGGTTGCGTGAGCAGTGTCGTCACGATCCAGACGACCGTCGTGACCACCACGGTAATCAAGAGCGTAATTGCGTCGGCATCCGCGCCGCCGTTCGCCACAACCGACGGAGTGAATGACGCGACTTGGTCTGGTGCGATGATGTGCAACTTCGACAGCACGAGTCCGAAGGCGCCGCCCACGTAACTGAAAGTCACGAATGACGCGATCATCGCGCTGATCTCGCTCCATGCATTGATGCGCCACCAGTACCAGCGCAGGATGTAAACGAGTCCTGTGCCGGCGCCAAGCCCGATGAGGAACTTCCATGCCTGCTCGACGGTCGCCAGTTGTGACGTCACGATGATCGAGAGGAGGAACAGCACGACGGTGGCCAACCGCGACACGTTCACGTAGTGCCGCTCGGAGGCGGTCTTACGCAGAAAGCGCCGGTAGAAATCGTTCACCAGATAGGATGCGCCCCAGTTCAGCTGCGTGGCGACAGTGGACATGTACGCGGCGGCAAAGCCGGCCAGCATGAACCCGCGCCACCCGGTAGGCAGAAGATCCACGAACGCCTGGACATAGGCGGCCTCGTGGTCTGGCACACCGTTTACCATCACCCCCTGAGGGTAGAGTAAGACGGTCGCGAGTCCTGTGATGATCCACGGCCATGGGCGCAGGGCGTAGTGAGCGACCTGAAAGAAAAGTGTCGCCAACACGCCGTCGCGCTCTGTCTTCGCCGAGAAGATGCGCTGCGCTACGTAGCCGCCACCGCCTGGCTCGGCGCCTGGATACCAGGCCGCCCACCACTGCACGAAGAGAAAGACCCCGATCGTGGTCGCTGGCATCCAGAGGTAAGCCTGTATCCCGCCGTTGTGGATCGAGACTGGAAGGACGGACAGGGCCGCCGCCTCGCTACCGAAGTGTGTGACGAGGCCGGACTTCAAGGCGGTCATACCACCAACTTTTTTCACCGCGAAGACGGCGAGCACAATGACCGCCGTCATCTTGATCACGAACTGAACGAGGTCAGTCCACAGCACCGCCCACATTCCTGCCGCCACCGAGTACGCCACCGTGATGACGAAGCAGATACCAACCGCGACGTAGGGGTTCACACCTAACGAGATCCCCAGAATCTTCACCATCGCCTTCGTCACCCAGCCGAGGATGATGAGGTTCACGAAGATGCCGAGGTATATCGCGCGGAAGCCGCGCAGGAAGGTGGCCGGCGCGCCGCTGTAGCGAATCTCGGCGAATTCGATGTCGGTCATGACGTGCGCTCTTCGCCAGAGGCGGGCGAAGAAGAACACGGTGAGCATGCCGCTCATCAGGAAGCACCACCACAGCCAGTTCCCGGCGACGCCGTGGGAGTAGACGAGACCCGTGACGACGAGCGGCGTGTCGGCGGCGAAAGTCGTTGCGACCATCGACGCGCCGGCGAGCCACCATGGCACCTGTCGTCCCGAGATGAAGTACTCGCTCAGGCTCTCGCCACCGCGGCGCGTAAACGCGAAACCAATGCCCGCCGAGAGGACGAAGTACGCCCCCACGATGGCCCAATCGATCGCTGTCAGATTCATGGATGTGCGCTCGGCGCAGGAATGGGTGAGCGAGTCAGCGTCGACATCACCGCGTCCGCTAGGGCAACACGAACGCGTCCGATCTTGTTGTTGGCGCGTGTTGGGTTGACGCGATTGCTGAGAAGAATGACGAACACGTCGGTCGCCGGGTCAATCCAGATCGAGGTGCCGGTGAAGCCCGTGTGTCCGAAGGCTAACTCCGACATCATGTGGCCAGCGGAGTTGTTCCCATCCGGCTTCTGCCACCCGAGCGCACGGTCCTGCAACTGGCGCCTGGTAAAGAGGGCGATCGTCTGAGGCTGGACGATCCGAACACCGTCCAGAGCGCCGCCATCGAGGTACATCTCGGCGAATCGCGCCAGGTCGTGCGCCGAGCTGAAGATGCCGGCATGCGCGGAGACGCCACCGAGATAGTACGCGCGCTCGTCGTGCACCACGCCCCACACCTTCCCGCCGCGGACGGGATCGATCTCCGTGGGCGCGATGCGCGCCTTCAGCGACGCCGGTGGCCGGTACATCGTCTCGGTCATTCCGAGGGGGCCGAAGACGTGCTTGAGCACGTACTGATCGAGCGTCTCGCCGGAGATTCGTTCGACGAGTCGACCAAGCATATACGCGCCGATGTCGCTGTAGACCATGCGCACGCCCGGCAAGGTGTCGAGCGGCGTCGCGAACATGAGCTTCGCAATGCTATCGGCGTCGTGCGTCTGCCTGTCGTACGGCCTGTCGGCCGGCAATCCCGACGTGTGCGTGATCAGATGCCTAACGGTGACGAGCTCTTTGTGCGGCCCCTGCCACTCTGGGATGTAACGCTGGAGCGGCGCATCGAGATCGATCTTCCCCTGTTCATAGAGCTGCATGACCGCGGTGGTCATCCCGACGACCTTGGTGAGTGAGGCGAGGTCCCACAAGGAGTGCTCGTCAGGCACGGCACTCGGTCCCCAATCCAGATGCCCGACGCTGTCCTCGGCGAGAATGCCGGCATGGTCTCCGACGACAGCATACGCGCCTGGGAAGGCGCTGTCCCGTTCCGCTCGTCGGAGCACGGCGTGAAGGGAGTCGCGCAGAACGGCGTCAACGGCGACGACATGCGTGTTCGGCGGAACAGGACCGCTCGAGGCTTGTTGGACCGGATGCGCTCCGGCACACGCCGGCGCGATGAGAGCGAGAGACATCAGCGCGAACACTCCGGCGAGCGCTCCGCGAAAGGGGATATCGTCGAGGAACATCTTCGGCTCAGGCGAGAGAAGGGGGAAAGTGGTTGTCGCGTGCGCCAGGCCTTCCGCCACCATAATAGACAGTGCCGCGGCTCGGCGGTACACGCCCGAGGTTGGCGAGCTAGTGCGGTCCGGCATTAGGTTCTCAAGGTGACGTCGTGCATTGCTCTTGCACGGCGCTTCACTCCACTACACCAGACCGGTCGTTCGTTCGCCACGGGAGGACAGGCCATGAGGAGACTTTGCGCCGCGTTTGTCGTTGCGGTGATCACGGCGATGAGCAGCGGATGCGGTCCGCGGCAGGCGCAGGTGCGCACTGCCCCGACTGCGGCAGAGGCGACGCTTCACTTCACGAACAGCTACACGCAGGCGGTGAACGTGTACGTTGTTCAGGGCGGTACCGAGACGTTCGTACGGCAAGTGGCCGCGAATACGACGGAGAACCTTCCGGTTCGCGGTATCGCGCTCGGGTCGAGCGTCATGCTTCGAGCGGTAAGTGTCGACGGGAAGAGCCAATTCGACTCGCAGGGGCCGATCGTCCTCGCGTCCACGAACACGTGGAAGGTGCCGTGACGGCCTCGGTCGCGCACCGAGCCGGTTGCTACAAGTTTGTGGAGGGGATAATTTTACGACCCGAAGCGTGGCTGAGTTCTCGCTTCGATTTTCGCAGCATTACTGCCGGGCTTCGCCTTCCGCCAAAGTGCGTCGAGCTCTTCCCGGTTGGGTTCCCACGCGGCGTCCGACGCCGTGTCGACTGCTGGCCCGCTTGCTAGGCTGCTGACCGAACCGAATGAAAATTCTGCCGGATTGGCTGAAAAACGGGTATCTGCGTGTCATCGATCCAGTCGCGAACTGGCTGGTCCGCCGTGGAGTCCATCCCAATACCATCACGGCCATCGGCACGGCGTGCTCCGTCGCCGGCGGCATTATCTACGGGACTGGCCACATCTCGGTTGGGGGGTTTTTCCTCGGCCTCACCGCTCTCTTCGACGTGCTGGACGGCACCGTTGCACGTCGGTCGAATCGCAGTTCGACGTTCGGCGCTTTTCTCGATTCGACGCTCGATCGCTTAGCCGACGGCGCCGTCCTCGGCGGGCTCGGAGTGTTTTACGCGTTGAGTCCTGTGCACCGCAGCGTTCCGATGGTTGTCGTTTGTCTCGCGGGTATCATTGGATCGTTCCTCACTTCCTACACGAGAGCGCGCGCGGAAGCGCTGGGACTCGACGCCAAGGTTGGCATCCTTCAACGACCGGAGCGCGTCGTGCTCCTCTCGGTGCCGCAAGCCTTTTTCGGTCTGGCGCTGAATGGGTGGGTGCTGTCGCTCATCATCATCTTTCTCACCGTGACGGCGTGGATCACCGTGGTCCAACGCGTCGCATTCGTCTATCACCAAACCGCACCGCAGGGACAGGGAGACACGCTTCGGTTTGCCGACGGAGAACGGCCGCGCTGGTTGCGCCGTCGGCGCGGCGTCCCCAGACCGCTGCTGAAAGGAGATTGAGTACGTGCAGTCTTCGTCGAAGAGCTCCAAGAGCGCCGGTTCAGGCGCTCGCTCCGTTATTCGTCCCGCCACTGGCAAGCTCGGGATTCTGACGCCGGGCCTCGGCGCTGTCGCGACAACGTTCATGGCCGGCGTCGAGAGCATTCGCCGCGGCCTGTCCAAGCCGATCGGATCGCTCACGCAGATGGCGACGATCCGACTTGGCAAGCGTACCGAGAATCGTTCTCCGCTCATCAAGGAATTCGTTCCGCTGGCGGAGCTCGATGACCTTGTGTTCGGCGCGTGGGATCCGATCGCTGACGACGCCCTCACGGCGGCGTGCAAGGCCGGGGTTCTCGAACAGAAGGACATCGAGCCGCTCGCCGATTTTCTGCGCGAGATCAAGCCGATGCCGGCGGTGTTCGACAATCGTTATGTGACGCGCATTCACGGCGAGAACGTGAAGAAGGGCAAGACCAAGCGTGATCTCGCCGAGCAGCTGCGCCAGGACATTCGCGACTTCAAGGCAAAGCACCGGCTCGACCGTCTCGTGGCCGTGTGGTGCGCGTCGACAGAGACCTACATCAAGCCCGGTCCGCAACACGCGACCATCGAGCAATTCGAGAAGGCGATGGAACGTAACGACGATGCGATCGCACCCTCGATGCTCTATGCGTGGGCGTGCATCATGGAAGGAGTGCCTTACGCGAACGGCGCGCCCAACCTCGCGGTCGATACGCCAGCGCTCATGCAGCTCGCGATAGATCGCGGCGTTCCCATCTCGGGCAAGGATTTCAAGACCGGCCAGACGTGGATGAAGACGGTAATCGCGCCGGGACTCAAGGCGCGCATGCTCGGCCTCGCCGGTTGGTATTCTACGAACATCCTCGGCAACCGCGACGGTGAAGTGCTGGACGATCCGGCATCCTTCAAGACGAAGGAGGAATCCAAGCTGAGCGTGTTGCACACTGTGCTGCAGCCGGAAATTTATCCGGATCTGTATAAGAACTTCTCACACGTCGTTCGCATCAACTACTACCCGCCCCGCGGCGACAACAAGGAAGGCTGGGACAACATCGACATCTTCGGGTGGATGGGCTACCCGATGCAGATCAAGGTCAACTTCCTCTGCCGCGACTCCATTCTTGCTGCTCCGATCGTGCTCGACCTCGCGCTCTTCTCCGACTTTGCCCAGCGCGCCGGGCTGAAAGGGATTCAGGAATGGTTAAGCTTCTATTACAAAAGCCCAATGGCCGCTCCCGCGCTCCAGCCGGAACACGATCTTTTCATTCAGCAGACGAAGCTGAAAAACACCCTGCGGCATTTGATGGGTGAGGAACAGATCACGCATCTCGGACTGGAGTACTATCAGTCGTAGGAGGATCGCCATGGAAGCGACGCGGCGGACCCGCGCCTGGTTGCGCGCGGGGCTGATGACGGCGGTGGTGTTCGCGGTATGTGCGGTTGCGTCGAGCTGCGGCCCGTCGGAGGCCAAGCAGCGCGAGATCTACTACTACACGAAGGACTATTCCTTCACGATCATGCCGTCGGAGGCGCCGCCTCACGCTCGCGAGGCGATCACCTACAAAGTCTTCATTCGGGACCGCGATAGCCGTGAGCCGATCCAGAACGGCGAAGGGCAGATCTACTCGAGCAATCGAGAAGGCGCGAAGACCTGGGATGGATTCACGTACGGCCCGGAAGTGGGCACGTACCGCGGCAACCTCAATTTCGTGACGTCCGGACTCTGGGCCGTGGCGATTCGCTTTCGCCGTGATTCGCTCCATCCACTCGAGAAGATCGAGTGGATGCAGGACGTCCTGAACGAACGCCAAACGGCGTCGGCGCCATAGGCGTCACGCATCGCCTAACGACCAACGGACAAATGAGGCACTTCTATCGCAGTCATCGACCGCCGGCGGAGGTGCTCGCCGCGGCCGACAACTTCTTTCCGGGTATCGGCCTCGCCCAAACCGCTACCGAGCCAAGGTCGCGCACTTTCTCGGGCGCGCTCGGAACGGCCCGTCTTCGCGTACGCGCCGAGGGGGGACACTACACCTTCGTCGAAGTCGAGACCGATCAGATGGGCGAGAGCCGCATGGATCGAAACGTCAAGACATTCTTCGTCTCGATTCACCGTACCGAGGATCCCGGCCACACGCTGGAAGCGTCCTACTGATGGCGACACGAGCCCCCTCGGCGGGTAAGCGCTCCAACTCGGGCGCCAAGCGCGAGGCACAGTACCCCGCAGGATTGACACGCGGCCAGTTGCTCGAGCTGTACTACTGGATGCGCCTCACGAGGACGCTGGAAGAGCGCCTCGTCGCCCTGTATCGACAAACCAAGGTCGTCGGCGGACTCTTTCGGTCATTGGGCCAGGAGGCCGATGCCGTCGGGAGCGCGTTTGCGTTACGCCGCGAGGACGTCCTGTCGCCGCTCATCCGCAATCTGGGCTCCATGCTCGTCAAAGGGGCGACGCCAGCCGAGATTCTGCGGCAGTACATGGCGAAGGGCGACTCACCAACGCGTGGACGTGAGCTGAATATTCACTTCGGGGACACGGAGCGCGGATTCATCGGCCAGATTTCACCGCTGGGTGACATGGTCCCGGTTATGGCCGGCGTGACGTTGAGCTTCAAGATGCGCGGCCAAACCCGTGTCGGCCTCGTGTACGTGGGCGATGGCGCGACGTCGACCGGCGCCTTCCACGAAGGGATCAACCTCGCCGCGGTGCAGCGCTGCCCTCTCGTCGTCGTCATCGAGAACAATGGGTATGCGTACTCCACGCCCACCCGAAAGCAGACGCTGGCGAATCATTTCGTGGACAAGGCCATCGGCTACGGCGTGCCTGGCGAGCAGGCGGATGGCAACGACGTGATCGCGACGTACGAAGTTACTAAACGCGCCGTCGATCGAGCGCGGCGCGGCGAAGGTGTGTCCATCGTCGAGCTGATCACCTATCGGCGCAAAGGGCACGCCGAGCACGACAACCAGTCTTATGTGCCCGCCGGCGAGATCGAGCGGTGGGCAGCGGAGAATGACCCGATCGACCGCTACAGTGCGCGGCTGCAGAAGGAGTTTCGATTCGAGCAGAGTGAGCTGGCCGTGCTGGACGACCGTGTCAGGCGTGAAGTGGACGAAGCGACCGACGAAGCGGAACGGTCCGCCCCGCCGGTGCCGCTGGATGCCCTCGTCGGCGTCTACGCATCGCCCGCGATGGAGCAACCGCTCTGGTTCCGTAGCGGAAAGCGCTCGGCGGTCGAGACGAATGAGCGCGCCGAAGGGTGGGGAACGTTCACGTCCTCCAACGGCTCGACGAAAGACGGGAGCGTCGCAGGCGAGAGCGACTGATGGCCGAAATCACGTACCTCGAGGCGATTCGCGAGGCGCTCATCGAGGAGATGGAGCGCGACGACCAGGTCTTCTGTCTGGGCGAAGACATCGCCATGTACGGCGGCGCGTTCAAGGCGACTGAGGGGCTCGTCCAGCGCTTCGGTGAGCAGCGCGTCATCGATACGCCCATCTCAGAAGTCGGAATCGTCGGGGCCGCGGCAGGCGCGGCTCACATGGGTATGCGTCCGATCGTCGAGATGCAGTTCATCGACTTCATCGCGAACGCGTACGACATGCTGACGAATTACGTTGCGACGGCTCGCTATCGGGCGATGCTGCCATGCCCGATGGTCGTGCGGGGACCGAGCGGCGGCTACGTGCGCGGCGGCCCTTTCCACTCGCAGAACCCAGAGGCGGGCTTCATTCATACGCCAGGCCTGAAGGTTGTGTATCCGGCGACCGCGGAGGACGCGAAGGGACTGCTCAAGTCGGCCATCCGCGACGACGATTGCGTGCTTTTCTTCGAGCACAAATATCTGTATCGCCGGATCAAGGGAACGATGCCGGCGGGCGACCATGTCGTACCACTGGGCAAAGCCCGCCTGGCTCGTGAGGGAAAGGATCTCTCGATCATCACCTACGCGGCAACGGTCTGGAAGGCGCTGGAGGCAGCCGAGCAGTTGGAGCGCGAGGACGGCCTATCGGTCGAAGTGGTCGATCTGAGGTCGCTCAGCCCTCTGGACGACGACACGATCTTCGCCACGGCGAAGAAGACGAATCGGGTGCTCGTCGTCCACGAAGACACTCGCACGGGGGGCATCGCTGGCGAGATCACGGCCCGAATCAACGAGTCGTGCTTTGCCTGGCTCGACGCTCCGGTACTGCGCGTCACGGCGCACGATGTGCCCCTTCCGTATGCGCCGCAGCTGGAGGATTTCGTCCTGCCGCAGACTGCCGATATCGTAACGGCGGCCCGGGCGCTCGCGGCCTACTGAAATGGCCGAGGGAGAGACAGAGTCGCGTCGGTGGGCTTATGTTGGTGTGGGTTGTCTCACCGCGATGGGCGGGCTGTTCGGTGGGGCGATGATATTCGTGCTCATAGCGAAGATCGTCGGAGCGTTTCGCGGCTGTACGCCAGATCCGGAAACGGGGGCGCCCTGCAACTGGTTCATCTTCGCGGCGTGCGGCGCAGTCATAGGATTGATCGTGATTCCGACGGTAGCGCTCACGCGAATGCGTGGCGGTGAGCGGAAGGAAAGGACGTCGGGCAATCTCTGAAACGGGGTGAGAAGCGGTGGCTCGAATAGACGTGGTAATGCCCCAGATGGGGGAGTCGATCGCCGAAGGCACGTTGTCGCGCTGGTTGAAGAAGGTGGGGGACGAGATCAAGCGCGACGAGCCGATCTTCGAGATCTCGACGGATAAGGTGGACGCTGAGATCCCGGCGCCATCGAGCGGTGTGCTTGCCGAAATTCTGGTAAAGGAGGGGCAGACCGTGCCGGTGCAGACGGTCGTCGCCCGTTTGGAGACGGAGAAAGGCGCAGCCATTTCGGCGAGCGGTTCCGGTGCCCCAAGCGCTGGGGCGAGCGCCGCACCGGAGAAGCCGGCGAGTCCGGCGCCGGTAGCCGCGGGCAGTGGAGGGGCGCGCGCAACGGGTTCGGGCGCGGGGGCCCCCCCCGCTTTTCAAAATACGCCTGCGGCCGCGTCGGCCTCACATCCCTCCGCCGCTCCCCGTACCGGATCTGTTCAGCCTAACGGCAACTCGCTCGAGGAGCGCCTTCGAACCAAGTCCTCACCCCTCGTTCGAAAAATCGCCGCCGAACATGGCATCGAGCTCGCGGCGATGCATGGCACCGGCATCGCCGGACGCGTCACCAAGCGCGACATCCTCCAGTTCCTCGAGTCCGGAGCGGCCGCGACCCCTGTGGCTGCGCCGCGTCCGTCGATGCACGCGCCCGCGGGTGTCGAGCAACACGGTCCCGCCGCCGAGGCATGGCCAGGCGATCTCGTCGAGCCGATGACGCAGATCCGTCGCCTTACGAGCGACCATATGGTCGCCGCCCGGCGCACCGCGGCTCACGTCACCAGCTTCTTCGAGATCGATCTCACCCGAATCGCGCGTATTCGAGCGAAGGCCCGCGCCGAGTTCGAGGCGAAGAGTGGCCAGAAGCTCACGTACCTGCCCTTCATCATCAAGGTTGTCGTCGATGGGCTGAAGCAGCATCCCGTGCTCAATGCCGCCGTCGCCGGCACGAACATCGTTTTTCGCAAGCAATACAACATCGGTATCGCCGTCGCGCTCGAGTGGGGGCTCATCGTTCCCGTCATCAAGAACGCCGACGACCTATCGATTACCGGACTCACGCGCCAGCTCAACGATCTCGCCCAACGGGCGCGGACAAAGCGGCTCCAGCCGCAGGAAGTGCAGGGCGCAACCTTCTCGATCACGAATCCCGGGGTTTTTGGTTCGCTCATGGGCACGCCGATCATCCCGCTCAATACGTCCGCGATTCTCGGACTCGGCGCGATCGAGAAGCGACCGAAGGTGATCGCCGGTCCGGACGGCGAGGACACGATCGCGATTCGCACCTGCGCGTACTTCTCACTGTCGTTCGATCACCGAATCGTCGATGGCTCGGCCGCCGACAAGTTTCTCGCGTTCGTGAAGCAGGGACTCGAAAACTTTCCCGAAGCGGGCGTCGTTTGAGCAGCATGGCGAGAGCACTCAGTGTGCAACGGACGCTCGTGACACCGCCAGAGCGCGAGCGATTTTTCCAGCGGATGAAGCGGAAGCAGGAGCACTACTCTCGCGCGAAGTGTCATTTCTGGGTGTTCGAGGAAGCCAGCCTCCCCGGCGCGTTCCTCGAATTCGTCGAAGCCCCGGACGCGGACACGCTGGCGCGCGCTCACGCTGCCGCACCCGACCCCGCGCTGGATCCGGCGCGCATCTACCGTGAAGTGGAGTTGTCCTGACCATGCCGACGCGCACTATCAACGTCGACGGCCTTCTCTGGCGCGTCATGCCCTCCGGCCGCGTCACCCAGAACGACCGTGATGAGTTTTCGCTCATGTTCATCAGCGGGGAAGGTGCGGATCGCCGCGTTCGGGTGACACGGTACTCGCCGCACGCGACGCGCTCGCGCGAGCAATCGTTGGCCGAGCTCACGGACGCGGATCTCGTCCGGTTGCACAGTCAGTCGCAGCCCAGCGCGACCTCTCCCGAAGCTGACTACGCCCGCTGAACCGATGACCGAGCTGGACCCGCGCTTCGTCGATCTGCACACGCACTCGACCGCGTCGGACGGATCGCGTGCCCCCCGCGACGTCGTCCGCGCCGCGCGGGGCATTGGTCTGTCGGCGATCGCGTTGACCGACCACGATACCGTAGACGGTCTGGCCGAAGCGGTCGACGAGGGTCGGTTGTTAGGCGTGCGGGTCGTCGCCGGCGTCGAGTTGAGCGCGGTCGAAGGCGATGCCGAGACACATCTCCTTGGCCTGCATCTCGCCGACGTCACGCGGCTCGATGCGAGTCTTAGCGATCTCAAAACGATGCGACTGACGCGGGCGCAGCGTATCGTCAGTCGGCTCAACGAGCTCGGCGTCCAGGTCACCATCGATGACGTGCTTGCGCAATCCGGCACTGGGGCGGTGGGCCGGCCGCACATCGCGCGCGCGCTGGTCAACGATGGATGGGCGACGGATTTTCGCGACGCGTTCGACCGATATCTCGGGAACGGCCGGGCCGCCTTCATACCGAAGGATCGGCTGTCGATGAGGGATGCGATTGCCATGATTCATGACGCGGGCGGGCTGGCGATTCTGGCGCATCCCGGTGGCGCCGGCACGCGGGTCCGCATCGAGGCGCTCCTTGCCGATGGCCTCGACGGCGTCGAGGTGCGCCATCCGAGTCACTCGAAGGAGGACGCGACGCGTCTCCTTGCGCTCGTCGACCATTTTCGCCTCGTGCCGAGCGGCGGCTCGGATTGGCATGGGCTCTCGGAAGGCGGCCGCACCCTCGGCGGCATGTGCGTGCCGATGGCGTGGCTCGAGCGCCAGGATCAAACAGTGACATCGCGCCGCTTGGCACGAGGCGACGACCCTCGGGCATTCGTTGCCTAACGAATAGACGACGCCCGTCGAGTGCGTCGCACGGAGGAAGCGTGGAGCTGCGCGGTCGCATTGCACTGGTGACGGGAGCCGGCCGACGCGTCGGGCGGGCGCTTGCGGTCGCCCTCGGTGCGGAGGGGATGCGCGTCGCCGTGCATTATCATGCGAGCGACCGCGGCGCGCGGGAGACGGCGCAATTCATCGTCGATGCCGGCGGCACGGCGTCGCTCGTCGCGGCTGACTTGACGAAGCCGGATGAGCCCGAGCGCCTCGTACGGGACGTCGTGCAGCAGCTCGGCGCGATGGACGTGCTCGTCAACTCCTCGGCGGTGATGGAGCGCACGCCGTTAGGCGAGGTGACCGCCGCGGCGTGGGATGCGATGATGGCGTTGAATCTTCGCGCTCCCTTCCTGCTCGCCCAGGCCGCGGCGCCGCATCTGTCGCGCCGAAAAGGTGCGATCGTCAACATCGCCGATCTCGCCGCGTTCGAGACGTGGCCGGCGTACATTCCGCACGGCATCTCGAAGGCAGGAGTGGTGTACATGACGCGCGCGCTCGCCCGTGCGCTGGCGCCTGATATCCGTGTCAACGGCATCGCACCGGGAGCGGTGCTCTTGCCCGACGGGTGGACGGAAGAGGACGCGGCCAGGCTGCGCGAATCGACTCCGCTCGCTCGCTTGGGGTCTCCGAAGGACGTCGTCGATACTATGCTGTATCTACTGCACAGCGACTATGTCACCGGTGAGACCGTGATCGTCGATGGCGGGCGACATGTCCGGAAGTGAGCACGTAGCGGAGACGACTCGACGGCGGTTGGAATTTGGTGCGATTGTCGTCGTTGGTGGGGGATGCTACGGCAGCTATTACGTGCGACAACTCCGTCGCGCCGCCCGCGCCGACGCCGTTCGTTGGGAGCGCCTGCTCGTCATCGATCGAGACCCGCATTGTCGGGTCGCCTCCATGACGCCCGATCCTGCATCAGCCGCTGACGATGGCCATGTGGAGTTGGTGGTCTCCGAGTGGAGCACCTTCTTTCGGCAGTATCTCGATGCTGCCGCGGCCGATCGGCCGGCCTCCCAACGCGACGCCATCGTTCCGTCGCCCCTGATGCCGCACCTGATGTTCGAATGGATTCTCGAGCGCGCACGCCGACGATGGCCAGGCCGGGACGTCGGCACCAAACCGCTCGACGCAGTACCGCCAACGCCATGGCAGCGCGCCACGGACGGTGGTCCGCATTACGTGAGCTTCGCGACCTGGATCTGTCCAATCAACTGCATCGAACCGAATATCTGTCCGCATACACGCGAGCTTCGCGATTGGAGTCTGCCGGACACCGCGCGGGCCTACGTCGCGGCGGCGCAGGGACGTGGTTGGATGCTTGCCGGACCGGTGATATTCCACTGTACGCACCGCGCCTACGGCGTGGGCATGTTCGATACAGCGGAAGTGCTCGCGGGCGACGATGTCGTTCGACGCGCTGCCGAGCGGAGCGCGGCTGAGGTGCTCGTGGGCACGATGTCGCACTGCCACGGCGCATTCGAACGCCTGGTCGTGGGCCCGCTGGTGAATCACCGTTTCGCGGGTTCGGGGCATTGACGAGATTAGGTCCATGGGAAAGACGCTGACGTACGACGTTGTGATCATTGGGGCGGGGCCGGCCGGCATGTGCGCGGCCCTGTATGCTGGCCGCTCGATGATACGGGCCGTCGTTCTGGAGCGAGGCACGCCTGGTGGCGAGCTTTTGAACACAGAGCTCGTCGAGGATTACCCCGGTTTCGACCGCATTCTCGGCCACGAGCTCGCGGAGAAGTTCGAGACCCACGCGAAGCAATTCGGCGCCGAGTTCCGGAATGGCGTGCACGTGACTTCCGTGCGCAAGCGAGAGGACGGACAGTTCGACACCGAGACGAGCGATGGCGAGACGTATCGGTCGCCGGCGGTCATCATCACCGCGGGCGGAACGCCCGTGAAGCTCGGCATTCCCGGTGAATTGGAGTATGCGGGGAAGGGGGTATCATACTGCGCGATCTGTGACGGCGCGTTCTTCAAGAAGCAGACGATTGTCGTGGTTGGTGGCGGCGATGCGGCGACCGAGGAGGCGGACTTCCTCACTCGTTATGCGGACAAGGTCTACCTGATTCACCGACGCGACACCCTGCGGGCCTCGAAGCTGCTCCAGAGTCGCCTGTTCGAGAATCCGAAGATCGAGCTCATTTGGGATACCGTCGTCGATGAGATTCAGGCCGACGCGCAGGGGCTCGTTAACAACCTCAAGCTGCGGAACGTTCGTACCGGTGAAGCGCGAGATCTCGCCGCGACGGGTGTCTTCATATTCGTGGGCTTCCGGCCGAACACGGGGATCATCATCGGCCACGTTCGCCACGACGAGATGGGCTATCTCGTCACCGACGCGAACATGGAGACATCCATGCCCGGCCTCTTCGCCGCGGGCGACGTCCGCTCGCAGTTGACCCGGCAGGTGACCACCGCTGTCGGCGACGCGACAACCGCCGCGATCGCTGTCGAGAAGTATCTCAAGGCGCTAGCGGATGGCGAGAAGGTGCCGGAGATCGTCGGGACAGGAGGGTATTCCGCGTGAACATCGATTGGCGGACCGTAGGAGCGTTTCAGGAGAACAGCTATCTCGTTCTCGATCCTGCTTCGCAGCGCGCCGTCCTCGTAGATCCCGGCGCCGAGCCAGACGCTCTCATCGAGATGGTTCGCGCTTCCGGTGCGACACTCGAAGCAATCTGGCTGACGCACGCTCACATCGATCATATCGGCGCGATTGCCGACGTGAAGCGTGTCTGGGAGGTACCGATCTATCTCCACCCAGCCGATCAACCACTCTACGATCGAGGGGCGATGCAGGCCGCCGTCTACGGCATTCCCTTCGAGCAGCCGCCCGCTCCCGACCGCACACTCGCCGAAGGGGATATTGTGACCGTCGGCTCACTCGACTTCGACGTGCTCCACGTACCTGGGCATGCACCAGGCCACGTGGCGTTCGTACGCGAGGGCCATATGGTCGGCGGAGATCTTTTGTTTGCTGGATCCATCGGCCGAACCGATCTGCCGCTGGCGAATCCCGATCACATGATGGAATCGCTCGAGCGCGTAGCCGGGTTACCGGAAGAGACCATCGTCTATCCGGGGCATGGACCGACGACATCGATCGGGCGTGAACGGGCGACGAATCCCTTCCTCAACGGCATCGCGCGGGTCGTTAGGCGATGACCAGTCGCGCGGGAGTGCCGGTCACGGAGACGCTGCTGCTCGCGGCGTGGATCGGGGCCGCATTGCTCTTTACCCTCGTCGTTGCGCCGGCGGCCTTCGATGTGCTTCCGACGCGTACTCTCGCCGGCGCGCTCGTCGCTCGCGTGCTGCCCGTTTTGTTCTACGCCGGCGTCGTGATCGGCTCCATCATCGTAGTGCTCGATCTCGTCGGACGAACGGGCGCTTGGGGTCGGGCGGCAGCTGGCGCCGTGTCGGCCCTCGCGTGCGCCGTGGCGCAACTCGTTGTCGGCACGCGCATCGACCAGTTACGCACGGCGATCGGCGGCCCGCTCGACGCGCTCGCGACCGATGATCCGCGGCGCATCGCCTTTGGCAAGCTGCACGCGATCAGCGTTGGCTGGCTCGGCATCGCGATGCTGGCGGCCGTGGTCGCCCTGGTACTAGCGGTTCGCGCACTTGCTCCGAGACAGTGAAACGTTGCGGACCACATGAGCAGCAACTCTTCCGATTGATTCGACATGACTGCGAATACCCGTACTGAAAAAGACCCTCTCGGCACTCTCGAGGTCCCCGCCGACGCTCTGTACGGCGTGCAGACGTTGCGCGCGGTTCAGAACTTTCCGATCAGCGGTCTGCGGCCCCTTCGGCCGTTCGTCATTGCACAGGTGTGGATCAAGAAAGCGGCGGCGATGACGCACAAGGAAACGGGGCGACTCGATGCGCGCCTGGCCGACGCGATCGTTGCCGCCGCGGACGAGGTGCTCGACGGCAAGCATATGGACCACTTCGTAGTGGATCCGTACCAGGCGGGAGCCGGCACCTCGCATAACATGAACGTCAACGAGGTGCTCGCGAATCGCGCGAACGAGCTACTTGGCGGCAAGCGCGGCGAGTACAAGCCTGTCCATCCGAACGATCACGTCAACATGGCGCAGAGCACGAACGACACGATTCCGACGAACATTCGTCTGGCGTGTCTCTCGCAGCTCGATCCCTTCGTGCGAGCGTTCGAGGCGCTGCGCACGGCGCTGGCCGCGAAGGGCCGCGAGTTCGATGACATCGTCAAGGCGGGGCGCACGCACCTCCAGGACGCAATGCCGATTCGTCTGGGCCAGGAGTTCACGGCGTACGCGGGCTCGATCGAGCGTGGGCTCAAGCGCGTCAAGGAAGCCGCCGACTATCTGCGAGACCTCGGCATCGGCGGTAGCGCCGTCGGCACGGGAGTGACTGTCGAGCCGCAGTACCCGGATCTGATGGTCAAGAACCTGAAGCGCATAACGGGACTGGATCTCCGCGTCGGGAAGGATCGCATTCAGCTCATGCAAAGCATGGGCGATGTCGCCGCGTTCAGCTCCGCCCTGAAGGTGCTCGCCATCGACTTGAGCAAGATTGTAAGTGATCTCCGGCTGATGGCGATGGGACCGCGCACGGGCATCGACGAGATCAAGCTGCCGGCGGTGCAGCCGGGATCGTCGATCATGCCTGGAAAGGTCAATCCGTCGATACCTGAGATGGTGAATCAGGTCTGCTTTCAGGTAATGGGCCTCGACACCACGGTGGCGATCGCGTCGGAGCACGGCCAGTTGGAGCTGAACGTGATGATGCCCGTGATCGCGTTCAACGTCCTACTCTCGATGCAGATCCTCAGCAGCGCGGCGACGGTCCTCACGGAAAAAGCGGTAAAGGGCATCGAGGCCAATCGCGAGATGTGCGGATACTGGGTCGAACGGTCGGCCGCGCTCGCCACCGCCCTCGCTCCCCAGATCGGCTACGCGCGTGCGGCGGAGCTCAGCAAACAGTCAGTCAACGAGAACATTCTCATTCGGGATCTCGTGAAGCGTGAACATGTTCTCCCCGACGATCAGATCGATGAAGTGCTGGATCTTCGGAAAATGACGGAGATCGGCGTTCCGGGCGGTGCGCACGGTGCCGTCGCGGCGGGCTGAGATAGCTGGCCTTGTAACTTCCTGCGTCGAGGCATAACGTCCAATCGTGCGCATCACCACCTTGGCCGAGTACGGCGTCATCTGCGCCCTCCATCTCGCGCGACGCGCGTCCGAGGGGCCGATCACCGGCCGCGACATTGCCGCTCGTGAAAAGTTGCCCGTCGATTACGTCGAGCAGATTCTGTTGCGCCTCCGGCGCGCTGAGATCGTCAGGAGCACGCGTGGAGCGCGGGGTGGCTATGAGCTCGCGCGCGCTGCCGAAGCGATCTCGATTCGCGCGGTGATCGCCGCGTCGGAGACGACGACCTTCGATCTTCACTGCGTCTCGCATCCGGTCGAAGAGGAGCGCTGCTCGGCCTCGCACGCGTGCAGCATTCGTCCCGTCTGGCAGCTGCTTCAACAGAAGATCGACGATGTGCTCGAGGGCATTCGGTTATCTGATCTCCTGCAGGAGGAGAGCGAGGTTCGGGCGCTGGTCGGATTGTCGGATCGCGTGGCCGAGCCGCCGGTGATCGCCGTTGGCCGGCGACACATGCTGCCAGTCCTCGGCAACTGAACCGCCGTCGCCCTAACGAGCCGCGGGTCATGACGTTATTCGGGCGTTGGCGTAGTGAGCGCGACTTTCAGCGGAAGGCACAGCGTTTCGTCGAGCGTCTTCTCGACGAACCTTCGGATGACGACGTACGGTGGCTTGCCCAGGTTGCGACCCATGGCGACACCGACCATGCTCGCTGGGAACTGCGCTACGCGCGTCGTTCGTTAGGGCTGGTCACTGCTCAGCGCGACGCGCTCGACGATCGCACCGGCTCGATGGTCGCCCGCGCGCTCGCCGACGCAACGACCAACGATCCACAGGTCGCGCCGGAGATGCGCGAGATTGCCGAGCGCCAATTCAATGCCCGACTGAGCGCGTATCGTGACGCTCTCGCAGCGCGAGCGGGCGCGGCGACGGGAGCACGACTTGGGCAAACGCTCTTTGCCTTTGCCGGGGGGTCCTTCCGCCAGGTGGACGAACACATCCTGCGCGGCGGCGAACTGCTCAGTGACTATCTGGCCGAAGCGAACGCCGCCCTGCGCGACCTGTTCGGGAAAGTCTCGCTGCCCGACAACGTCCCACCGTCGGCGCTGGCGGGAAAACAGGGTGGCTAGGGCGCTGGGCCGAGCGTGGTGGGGAGGCGTGTTATGAATGAAAAAAGCCGACGATGATATCGTCGGCGTTCCATTTTCCAACCCTCCGCCCTCTACCCACAACCTCTACCCAAATGCCGAAGGGGGGACTCGAACCCCCACGGGCATACGCCCACTGCGCCCTGAACGCAGCGCGTCTACCAATTCCACCACTCCGGCGAAGTCTCGAAGATTACACTGCTTGCACCCCTCGGTCAACGCTTTGCGTGTTGCTCGCCCTCGTCACGCGGTCTTATTTTTCGACGACCTCTCACATCCGACGCCCGCCGGCGGCGCCGGGCAAGCCCAGGCCATCGGCGATGACCAAGGACTCCGAGCGACCGACCGACAAGATCTCGATCGCGCGCAACAAGCGCGCGCGATATGACTACGAGATCCTGGACACGTGGGAGGCTGGCATCGTCCTCACAGGGACTGAAGTCAAATCCCTGCGCGACGGCAAAGCGAACATCGGGGACTCCTACGGCATCGTCCGCGATGGTGAGATCTTCCTCATCAACATGCACATCGCGCCCTACGAGCGGGGCGGCTATGCGAACCACGAGGCGGAGCGAACGCGTAAGCTGTTGCTCCACAGGAAGGAAATCCGTCGTCTCATCGGAGCCGTCGAGCGGGAGGGGCAGACGCTCATCCCCCTCGAGCTCTACTTCCGCAACGGAGTGGCCAAGGTGACGCTGGCGCTCGGCAAGGGTAAGAAGCTGCACGACAAGCGCGAGACGACGCGGCGCCGCGACGCGGAACGCGAGATGGCACGAGCCATTCGCTCGCGTTGAGTAGATGCTGATCCCGTTGCTCCTCGCCCTCCAGCTCCGCGCCGCGACCACGGCCGGTGCGCTCACCCTGAGAACGGCGAGCGCCAGCCAGCAGATTCCCCTCGTCGGGGACACCGCCGGACCGATGCTGCGGCCACAGATGCTCGCGCCGCTACTCCCCGTGACGGTGGTCGCCGAGTCGCCTGGCCATTATCGCGTCGAGTTGGCGGGCGTGCGCTTCGGTCTGGAGATTGGCGTCGCGAGCACCACGGTCGGAGGACAGGTACGACCGTTGGCGAGCGCGCCGACGCTGCGCGATCAGCAACTGCTCATCCCACTCCAACTCGTGTCCGAGGTGTTGCCGAGCTTCGCGCCGAATCTGAGGTGGGACGCCGCCACGCGCCAACTCTTCGTGTCGGCCCGCGCCGCGCCGGTGAATGCCGCGCACGCGAGTACGTCCAACACGAAGCCGAGGCTCGTGGTGGTGGACGCAGGCCACGGCGGCCCGGACAACGGAATGACCGGTCCGATCGGGGCCCCGACCAGCATCTACGAAAAGGATGTCACGCTCGCGGTAGCGAAACGTCTCGGAGCCGAGCTCAGAGCGCGTGGTCTCCGCGTGCTCTTCACCCGCACGACCGATACCCTGATCGCGCTCTCCGACCGGGGTCGCATCGCCAACCAGGCTGGCGGGGACCTCTTCATCTCCGTTCACGTCAATGCCGCCAATCTCGGTTGGAAGGAGCCAGCGGCGGCGCGAGGGTTCGAGACGTACTTCCTCGCCGAGGCGAAGACCGAAGACGCGCGGCGGGTCGAGGAGATGGAGAACGAATCCGTGCGATTCGAGACGGACACGAAGGTCTCCAAGGACGACGCGCTGAGCTACATCCTCAGCGACATGAAGCAGAACGAGCACTTGCGCGAATCGTCGGAGCTGGCGGAGCTCGTCGAGGAGCACCTTGCGACGATCCATCCTGGTCCGGAGCGCGGCGTCAAGCAAGCGGGGTTTCGCGTCCTGGTAACCGCGTTCATGCCCGCGGTTCTCGTCGAGATTGGATTCGGTACGAACGCCGCGGAGGCCAGGTACCTCACGGACCGACGACATCAGGCGGAGATCGCCAGTGCCGTCGCCGATGCGGCGGCCGAGTATCTGCGCCGCTACGAGCGCCGAGTGAACGGCGGGTCGGGAGGCTTGCGTGACGAACGTTGATCGCCTGCGAGTCCACGTCGCCGATCTCGCCTTTCAGAACCCCATCGTGCTCGCCTCGGGTACGGCCGGCTATGGGGTCGAGCTGGCGGACGTCATCGATCTCGAGCAGGTTGGCGGCCTAACGACGAAGGCGGTCTCGGTCGAGCCGCGTGCCGGCAATCCAGCGCCGCGCGTCGCCGAGCTCGATGAGGGAATGATCAACGCGGTCGGCCTCGCCAATCCCGGGCTCGAACGGGTCAAATCGACGCATCTGCCCTGGCTTGCGACGCATCTCACGAGCACGCGCAAGCTCGTGAATGTCGTCGGTAACGCGGTCGAGGAATACGCGCGCGTGGTGTCGGAGCTCGATGCCTGCGCGGAGTCGGTTGGGGCCCAGGCGATCGACGCGTTCGAGCTGAACGTCAGCTGCCCGAACGTAAAGAAGGGTGGTATGGAATTCGGTGCCGATGCCGATGCGCTGCGCAGTCTCATCCGACTCGCGCGCGATGCGACGCGCCGCCCCCTGTTCGTAAAGCTGTCGCCAACGCTGCCCGACATCATTCGAATAGCAAAGTCCGCGATCGATGCAGGAGCGGATGGTCTCACGCTCGTGAACACGATTCCCGGCCTGGCGATCGACGTCGAGCGGCGTCGCCCAGTGCTCGGCTTCGGGTCTGGTGGCGTGAGCGGACCCGGCCTGCTGCCGGTCGGCGTCCTCGCCACCTGGCGGGTGAGTCGCGCCGTGACGGCGCCGATCATCGGCATCGGCGGCGTGTCGTCGGGAACGGACGCGCTGCAGTACCTTATGGCCGGCGCGTCGCTCGTCGGTGTCGGTACCGCGGCGATGCGTGATCCGCGCGCTCCCGCCCGCATCGTCAAGGAGTTGGACGCGTGGTGCGCTCGACATGCCGTCAGCTCGTTAGGTGATATCGTCGGCTCACTCGAGTGGGGCGGTGCATGACTCCGACACCGATCGTCGCGCTCGACTTCCATGACGCGAGCACGGCGTTGGCGCTGGTGGACGAGCTGGGCGAGGGCTGTCGCTTCTATAAGATTGGGGGCGAGCTCTTCACGGCCTGCGGCCCGTCGATCGTGCGAGAGGTGCGGGAGCGCGGGGCCGACGTCTTTCTGGACCTGAAGTTTCACGACATTCCGAATACGGTGAGCGGCGCCGTCCGACGCGCCGCCGCCATGGGCGTGCGGCTACTCACCGTCCACGCCGCCGGAGGACCGTCGATGCTTCGTGCCGCCGCAACGGCGGCGGGCGGCTCGTCGCAATGCGCCGTTCTTGCCGTCACGGTGCTCACGTCACTCGATGCCTCCGAGGTGGCTTCGCTGTGGGGGCGTGAGGGACAGAGCTTTCAGCTCGTGGACGAAGTTGTCCGACTCAGCCGGATAGCCCACGAATCGGGGGCGTCGGGCGTGGTCTGTAGCGGACGAGAGGCGAAAGCCGTGAAGGACTGCCTCGGTCGGGCCTTTGCCGTACTGATTCCAGGGCTGCGCATGGCGGGAGCAGCGACGCACGATCAGTCGCGGACCTCCACGCCGGCCGAGGCTGCAGCGACCGGTGCCGACTATGTGGTAGTGGGTCGTGCGGTGACGGCTGCTCCCGATCGACCGCGAGCCATGCGGGAGCTCCGCGCGCAGCTCGGATAGAGAGCGGGAGCCGGCGGTTCACTTGCATGAAGTTACTGTGCCAACTACTCTTAAGGTCTGGCCAGAACCGGCTTGCTCAATATTTCTGTACTCGTGTCTGGAGCGCCTGTGAAAGTTCGCACAAGCGTGAAGCCGATTTGCGAGCACTGCAAAGTGGTGAAGCGCAACGGCGTCACTCGCATCATTTGTAAACGCAATCCCAAGCACAAGCAGCGTCAAGGCTGATCATGGCTCGTATCTCTGGCGTCGATCTCCCGCGCGAAAAAAAGGTCGATATCGGCCTCTCATACATTTATGGCATCGGCCGCCGCAACGCCGTCGAAATCCTGCGTAAAGCGGGGATCGATTCGTCGCTGCGCATTCGTGATCTCACCGACGCGGACGTCAACAAGCTGCGTCAGGTGATCGAGCGCGATTACAAGGTCGAGGGTGCGTTGCGCACGGAGGTGGCGATGAACATCAAACGACTGATGGACATCGGCTCCTATCGTGGCATCCGGCATCGCCGTGGTTTGCCGGTGCGCGGGCAGCGCACGCACACGAACGCACGCACGAAGAAGGGACCACGCCGTGCAATTGCCGGCAAGAAAAAGGTGACGAAGTAGTATGGCGACTGGAAAGAAAGCAAAGCGCGTCGTCGAGGCCGAAGGCGTGGCGCACATCGCCGCGACGTTCAACAACACGACTGTGACTATCACCGATAGCCACGGCAATACGGTCGCTTGGGGCTCGTCAGGCAAGGCGGGATTCAAGGGGTCGAAGAAGAGCACACCGTTCGCGGCTACGGTTGCGGCCGAACAGTGCGCGCGCGAAGCGATGACGCTCGGTGTCAAGCGCGTCCACGTGCGCGTGCAGGGACCGGGAAGCGGACGGGAGTCAGCCATTCAGGCGCTCGCGTCAGCCGGTCTTCAAGTCAAGTCCATCAAGGACGTCACGCCGATTCCGCATAACGGCTGCCGTCCGCCAAAGCGTCGGAGAGTCTGAGTCATGGGCCGCTACGTAGGGCCGAGCTGCAAGCAGTGTCGGCGTGAGGGAACGAAGCTCTTCCTCAAGGGCACGAAGTGCTTCACCGAAAAATGCCCAGTCGAGCGCCGTCCGTATGCGCCGGGCCAGCACGGCCAGAGCACCGCGCGCCGCCGCAAGTCGTCAGAGTATTCGAAACAGCTGCGCGAGAAGCAGAAGATCAAGCGCATCTATGGCGTGAGTGAAGCGCAGTTCGCGAACACGTTCGAGCGCGTCACGACGCTGCCGGGTATCACCGGCCACAATCTGCTCGCCGCGCTCGAGAGTCGTCTCGACAACATGGTCTATCGGCTGGGCTTCGCCGCGAGTCGCAAGGGGGCGCGTCAGCTCATTCGCCACCGTCACGTCGAGGTGAATCAGCGCAGGGTGGACATCCCGAGCTACCAGGTGCAGCCCGGTGAAGAGATCCGCGTGCGCATGAAGTCGCGCGAGATGGTTGCCGTGCAGGCATCGATGGATCAGGCCTCGCGCGGCGCGCCGCTCTCCTGGCTCGCGGTGGATCGCGAGAGCTTCAGCGGCCGGATGCTCGAGCGCCCCACGCGCCCGAACATCCCGATCGCGGCGCAGGAGCAGCTGGTCGTCGAGTTGTACTCGAAGTAGCGTGATGCGTGCAGTGTGGAGCGTGTTGCGCTGTCGCGCCACGCCACACACGTCACGCGCCACGCAATTCGGTCGAGACCCTAACTCTCATTCGAGCCTGCCGCGCGTTAGGGGCGGGGCAGGGCGATGCCGGACGATGTCCGGTATGACCTTGAGGATCTACTAATGGCAAACACAATCGATCTCCGCGGACTCGTCCGCCCGCAGCTCGTCGAAGCGAGCAAGCGCGAAGATAACCCCAACGTCGCCGAATTCCGGCTGCAGCCGCTCGAACGCGGCTTCGGCCACACGCTCGGCAACGCCATGCGCCGCATGCTGCTGTCGTCGTTGCGCGGCGCCGCCGTTTGGGGCTTCCGTATCGATGGCGTCGTCCACGAGCACCAGACCATTCCAGGTGTCGTCGAGGACGTTCATCAGATCATCGGTAATCTCAAGACGCTGACGCTCACCCTCGCGGAGGACGTCGAAGAGACGGTGCTTCGCATCTCGAAGAGCGAGGCCGGCCCGGTCACCGCCGCCGACATCGTGTCCTCATCGGGCGCGCGCATCGTCGATTCCGGCCACCATCTCTTCACGTTGCAGGACGACCGCGATATCAACGTCGACCTGTACGTGAACAAGGGCCGCGGCTACATCGAGTCCGATCAGCATCCGATCGATCGCGGCTTGCCGGTGGATCTCGTTCGCATCGACTCGATCTACAATCCGGTGCGGCGCGCGAATTTCACCGTCGCCGAAACGCGCGTCGGTCAGCGCACGGACTATGACCGTCTCACCTTGACGGTCGAGACCAACGGCACGATCTCCCCGGAAGAGGCGGTGAGCTACGCGGCGGCCCTGGCGCAGACGCACTTCCAATACTTCGTGGAGTTCGGCTCCCACTCGTCGGCGCCTCTGGCGCTGGCGAGTGACAATCTGGGCGGCGACGCCGCGCGCCTCGCGCAGTTGCTGCGCACCCCAATCGACGACCTCGAGCTTTCGGTTCGTTCCGTCAACTCGCTGAAGAATTCCAACATCCGCACCCTCGGCGACCTCGTGCGCCAGACGGAGAGCCAGATTCTTCAGGTCAAGAACTTTGGAAAGAAGTCGCTGCAGGAGATCGCCGATCTTCTCGAGCGCGAGGGTTTGAATTTCGGCATGCGGTACGAGGAGAACGGCGAAGGTGTCCGAATCCTCGACTGGGGAACGCCGGCGAGCCGCGCTGCCGCGGCTGCGCCTGACGACATGGAGGAATGACGGATGCGGCACCGTAAAGCGGGGCGCCAGCTTCGCCGGACCAGCGAACAGAAGCTCGCGCTCATGCGCAATCTCGCCACCTCGCTCATCGAGCACGGCGCGATCGAGACCACGGAAGCCAAGGCCAAGGAGCTGCGGCCCTTCGTTGAGAAGTTGATCACCAAGGCGAAAACCGGAACGCTCCACTCCCGGCGCCTCGCCGTCCGCCACATCCAGAAGCGTGCTGCCGCCGACAAGCTCTTTCAGGAGATTGGCCCGAAGTACGCGACGCGAAAAGGCGGCTATACGCGTATTCTCAAGACGGGTCACCGAAAGGGTGACGGCGCCGACATGGCGCGTATCGAGTTGATTGAGGGCTGACCAATGGCGATCGATAGAAGCAAATGCTACTCGTGCGGCAAGGGCGTCGCGTTCGGCAACAATCGCTCGCACGCGAATAACGCCACGCGTCGCACCTGGAAGCCCAATCTCCAGGTTGCGCGAGTGCTCGATGCGAAGGGAAAGATCGTGAAGGTGAAGGTCTGCACGCGCTGTCTGGCGGCGGGAAAGATCAAGCGCGCGCCGCGGGGCGTCGCCGCGGCGTGACACACCTTCCGCCGGCGACGAAAAGGACGGGGAGCCTCAAAAGCTCCCCCTTTTTTTGCTCGCTTCGCTGATGCCAACTGCGCTCATAACGGGCATCACCGGACAGGATGGCTCGTACCTCGCCGAGTTCCTGCTCGACAAGGGCTACAAAGTCGTCGGCATCGTCCGCCGGAGCTCCACGACGCCCTACGAGCGCATCAGCCATCTCGTCGATCGCGTCGAGCTCGTGTCCGCCGATCTCCTCGACCAGACGTCACTCACCGATGTCGTGAGCGACTTCAAGCCGGACGAGATCTACAATCTCGCGGCGCAGAGCTTCGTGCAAACGTCGTGGAATCAGCCCGTGCTCACGGGCGAGTTTACGGCGCTCGGGGTCACGCGCGTGCTCGAGGCCATGAAGAAGGCGGCGCCTAACGCGCGATTGTATCAGGCCAGCTCGAGCGAGATGTTCGGGAAAGTGCACGAGTCGCCGCAGCGCGAGTCCACTCCGTTCTATCCTCGCAGCCCGTACGGTGTGGCCAAGGTCTACGGCCATTGGATCACCGTGAACTATCGCGAGAGCTTCGCGCTGTACGCGGTCTCGGGCATCCTCTTCAATCACGAAAGCCCTCGACGCGGCCTCGAGTTCGTCACGCGCAAGGTCACGGACGGTGTCGCGCGGATAAAGCTCGGACTCGCGCGTGAGCTCCGGCTCGGCAATCTCGAAGCACGGCGCGACTGGGGCTTCGCCGGCGACTACGTGCGCGCCATGTGGATGATGCTCCAACAGCCGACGCCCGACGATTACGTCGTCGGAACGGGGCGGACGTGGTCGGTTCGCCAGCTCTGCGAAGTTGCGTTCGGTTGCGTCGGTCTCGACTATCGTGACTTCGTCGCGCAGGACGAACGCTATTTCCGGCCAGCGGAGGTGGACCTGCTCGTGGCCGACGCGACCAAAGCGCGCGATGTCCTTGGATGGTCGCCCGAGGTCGCATTCGAACAGCTTATCGAAATGATGGTCGAAGCCGACCTCGCGCGACACTCGGCGAAACGGTGAACGACTCGCGACCAGTGCAGCGTGCCCTGGTTACCGGTGGTACCGGCTTTGTAGGCCAGTGGCTGGCGCGGACCCTCGTCGAAGAAGGATGCCACGTCACGGCGCTGGGCCTTCACTCTCCCGCGACGTCCATCCTCGGGCCTAACGAGATCGCCGCCGTGCAGTGGCGCCATGGCGACGTCCGCGATGTCGCCGTCCTCGAGGCCGCGCTCGACGCTGCCGAGCCGGACGTCATCTTTCACCTCGCGGGCGTGAGCTTCATTCCCGAGGCGCGCGAGGCGCCGACGGCGACGTATGATGTCAACGTGCTTGGCGCGGTGCGCCTGTTGAGTGAGGTCGCGCGACGACGGAGCGCGGGCGCTGCCGACCCCGTGGTGCTCGTGGTCGGCAGCGCCACCCAATACGGCAGACACGACGCCGCCGAGATGCCACTCTCGGAGAGCGCCGAGCAGCGGCCGCTGGACGTGTACGCGGCGTCAAAGACAGCACAGGAAGTCGCCGCGCGGCAGCTTCATCGGGCGGAGGGCCTGCGCGTGATCTGCACGAGGAGCTTCAACCACTCTGGCGCCGGTCATCCCGATCATTTCCTGCTGCCCGCCCTCGTTCGGCGAGTCCTGGCGTTACGTCACGACTCGTCGCCGGAGCTCCGGCTGGGTAATGATTCGATTCGCGACTACTCGCATGTGTCGGACGTCGTGCGTGCTTATCTTCTTCTTGCCCGTAAGGGGGAAGCGGGTGAGGTGTACAACGTGTGCAGCGGCGAGGGGGTGAGCGTGCGAGAGCTCGCGACGGAAGTCTTGCTGCGAGTCGGCGCGACCGCAGAGATTACTACGGACCCGGCGCTGGTGCGCGGCGTGGACGTGCCTGTTCTCGTTGGCTCGCCGGCCAAGCTTCGGAGTGCGACCGGTTGGCAGCCGACACACACCCGTGCCGACATCATCGACGATCTGATTCATGCCGCGACGCGCTGATCTGCAACGCATACTCGTCATCGGCTCCGGCCCGATCATCATCGGGCAGGCCGCCGAATTCGATTACTCGGGTACTCAGGCAACCAAGGCGCTGAAGGAGGAGGGCTACGAGGTCATCCTCATCAACTCGAATCCAGCGACCATCATGACCGATCCGGAGTTCGCGGATCGCACGTACATCGAGCCGGTGACGGCGCAGTACATCGAGTTGATTCTGGAGCGCGAGAAGCCGGACGCCATCCTCCCGACGATGGGTGGGCAGACGGCGCTGAACGTGGCGATGGAGCTTGCCGAATCGGGAGCGCTCGAACGCTTCGGTGTCGAGCTCATTGGCGCGGACGCGCGCGCGATCGCCATTGCCGAAGACCGCAAGCTGTTCGGCGAGGCGATGCATCGAATCGGTCTTGCCGTCGCCCCTGGGGGTATCGCGACGAGCTTCGACGAGGCGATGACCATTGTCGAGCGCACGAGCTATCCGGCGATCATTCGCCCGTCATTCACGTTAGGCGGTACGGGCGGCGGGATCGCGTACAACCGCGCGGAGTTCGAGGACGCCGTTCGTCACGGGCTCGATCAATCGCCGACGCATCAAATTCTCATCGAGCGCAGCGTGATCGGCTGGAAGGAGTTCGAGCTCGAGGTGATGCGCGACCACGACGACAACGTGGTCATCGTCTGCTCGATCGAGAACCTCGATCCGATGGGCGTGCATACCGGCGACTCGATCACCGTGGCGCCGGCGATGACGCTCACCGACCGAGAGTATCAGGAGATGCGCGACGCGGCCGTGGCCATCATTCGCGAAGTCGGGGTCGAGGCGGGCGGCTGCAATATTCAGTTTGCGATCAATCCCCGGAACGGGGAGATGTTGGTGATCGAGATGAATCCGCGTGTGTCACGGTCGTCGGCGCTCGCCTCCAAGGCAACTGGATTCCCCATCGCGCGCATCGGCGCGAAGCTCGCCGTCGGCTACCGTCTCGACGAGATCGCGAACGACATCACCAAGACGACGCCCGCCTCGTTCGAGCCCGTGCTCGACTACGTCGTCGTGAAGGTGCCGCGCTTCGCCTTCGAGAAGTTCCCAAACGCCGATCAGCGCCTGACGACGCAGATGAAGTCCGTCGGCGAAGCGATGGCCATCGGGCGCACATTCAAGGAAGCGTTCCAGAAGGGACTGCGCGCGCTGGAGACCGGCCGGTATGGCTGGAATGTCGCGAGCCGCGCGACGGATGACGGCCTGGCCGACGACTCCATCGAGGCGTTGCGGAGCGCGCTCCGTCAGCCGACGCCCGAACGCATCTTTCAGGTGAAGCGTGCGCTCGAGCGGGGGATGTCGATCGCGGACATTTACGAGCTCACGGCGATCGATCCGTGGTTTCTTGGCCAGATGCACGAGCTGATCGAAGCCGAACGACATTACGCCACCGCCGGCACCGTTGGGCCGGATCTGTTGCGCGAGATGAAGCGCATGGGCTTCTCCGATCGCCAGCTCGGGGAGCTACGCGACGAGTCGGAGGACGCTGTTCGCGAACGCCGATGGTCGTTGGGCATTCGGCCCGCATACAAAATGGTGGATACGTGTGCTGGCGAGTTCCCGTCGTCCACGCCGTACCTATACAGCAGCTACGACGAGGAGAGCGAGGCGCCCCGGAGCGGCCGGCGCTCGGTCATCATCCTCGGCAGCGGCCCGAATCGAATCGGCCAGGGAGTCGAGTTCGACTACTGCTGCGTCCGCGCGGTGATCGCGCTGCGTCAGCAGGGCTTCGAGACGATCATGATCAACTCCAATCCGGAGACCGTCTCGACCGACTTCGACACCTCAGACAAACTGTACTTCGAGCCCCTGACGTTCGAGGACGTGCTGGAGATCGTTCAGCGCGAGCAGCCGGAGGGCGTGATCGTCCAACTTGGCGGCCAGACGCCGCTCAAGCTCACGCGGCGTCTCGAGGCCGCCAACGTGCGCATTCTCGGCACGACGCCGGACGCGATCGACATTGCCGAGGATCGACGCCGCTTCGAGGAGATCGCTCGCGAGCTCGGGCTGAATCAGCCGCCTAACGGCACCGCCACCAACGTCGGCGAGGCGCTGGCGGCCGCCGAGCGGATCGGCTATCCCGTGCTCGTTCGACCGTCGTACGTCCTCGGCGGACGCGCGATGCAGGTGGTGTACGATCCGCATTCCCTCGAGCAGTACTTCGCGACGGCTGCCCGGGCCTCCGAGGAGCGTCCCGTGCTGATCGACCGCTTCCTCGAGGATGCATTCGAATGCGACGTGGACGCCATCTCCGACGGTGAGCGCGTCGTCATTGGCGGTATCATGCAGCACATCGAAGACGCCGGAATTCACTCCGGCGACTCTGCGTGCGTCCTCCCGCCGTATCTGATCACCGAGCGCGACATGCAGACGATGCGCGACCAGACCATCGCGTTGGCGAAAGCGCTCGGCGTCGTTGGACTGATCAACGTGCAGTACGCGATCAAGGATCGCACGGTGTACGTGCTCGAGGTGAACCCGCGGGCGAGCCGCACCATTCCCTTTGTCTCGAAGGCGATCGGAGTGCCGCTGGCGTCCTATGCCGCTCGCGTCATGCTTGGTGAACGGCTCGAGAAGCTCGGGTTCACGGAGGAGATCGTCCCGCCGTACGTCTCGGTGAAGGAGGCGGTGTTCCCGTTCAACAAGTTTCCGGGCACCGATCCCGTGCTCGGCCCGGAAATGCGATCGACGGGCGAGGTCATGGGCATCTCGGAGTCGTTTGGCGGGGCATTCGCAAAATCACAAATCGCCGCGTCGAACACGCTGCCATTGACTGGCAGGGTGCTCGTCACCGTCAATGACTCCGATAAGCCGACGGTGACGCCGATTGCCCGCCGCTTCCAGGAGATGGGATTCAAGATCGTCGCGACGCTTGGCACCGCGCGCTACCTGCGCGGCCGAGGGGTACCGGCGGAAACAGTGCTCAAGGTGCACGAGGGCCGTCCCAACTGCTACGACATGCTCGTCAACGGTCAGGTTCAGCTCCTGATCAACACGCCGTTAGGCAAGCACTCGCAGATCGACGACTATCGGCTGCGGCAGGGCGCCATCGTGCACCGTGTCTCCTACACCACGACGATGTCGGCCGCGAGCGCCGCGTCTGATGCCATTCTGGCGTTGCGATCCCGAGAGGCCACGGTGCGATCTCTCCAGGAGTGGCAGAGTCAGATCGTCGCGGATGTGCCGGTTTGATGAGTGCCGCGGACTCGCCGTTCATCCACGAGTCGGCCTACGTCGATGAGGGCGCGACGATCGGCGGCGGCACCAAGGTCTGGCATTTCTGCCACGTGATGCCGGGCGCCGTCATCGGCGAGCGCTGCAGCCTCGGCCAGAACGTCGTCGTCATGAACGGCACGCGCATCGGCAACAATTGCAAGATCCAGAACAACGTCTCGATCTACGAGGGCGTCGAGCTCGAGGATGATGTATTCTGCGGCCCGTCGATGGTGTTCACGAACGTCATCAACCCGCGAAGCCATGTCTCGCGCAAGGATGAGTATCGCCCGACGCGCGTGCGCCGCGGCAGCAGCATCGGAGCCAACGCGACCATCGTGTGTGGAATCACGTTAGGCGAGTATTCGTTCATCGGGGCCGGCGCCGTGGTGACGAACGACGTGCCCGATTACGCGCTCATGGTGGGCGTGCCGGCGCGCCGCATCGGTTGGATGTGCCAGTGCGGCGAGCGGCTCCCCGATAGCGGCATCGGCCGCTGTCCGGTTTGCGGCAGCGAATACGAGCGCGCCGGCGAAGGCATTCGGCGGGTGAGGACGCAATGACGGCACCGCGCACCAGAGCGGGTGGTGAATTCAGGCTCGCGCTCGTCGGTTGCGGGCGCATCAGCAAGAACCATTTCGAAGCGCTTCGCAAAATCGAAGGGCTCACCCTCACCGCCGTTTGCGACATCGTGCCGGAGCGCGCGCGTGCCGCCGCCGAGCAGGAAGGCGTCCAGTGCTTCACGTCCTACGAGGAGATGCTGCGGCGCGCCGAGTGCGATGTCGTCTCGGTCTGCACGCCGTCTGGCCTTCATTCCGTTCAGGGATCGCTCGCTGCGCGCACCGGGAAGCACGTGATCACCGAGAAGCCAATGTCGATCACGCTCGGGCAGGCGGACGAATTGGTCAAAGCGTGTGACGACGCCAGCGTGTTTCTCTTCGTCGTCAAGCAGAATCGTCTGAACCCGCCGATCCAACTGCTGCGACGTGCGGTGGACAAGGGGCGGTTCGGGCGTATCTACCTCGCGAACACCACCGTGCGATGGCAGCGGCCGCAGGATTATTACGACGCGGCGCCATGGCGCGGCACCTGGGAGTTCGACGGTGGGGCGATCATGAACCAGGCGTCGCATTACGTCGATCTCATCCAGTGGCTCGTCGGCCCCGTGGAGAGCGTCATGGCCAAGACGGCGACCCAGGCGCGTCGCATCGAGGCGGAAGACTCGGGTGTCGCGCTGCTCAAGTTCCGGTCGGGGGCCCTGGGGGTCATCGAAGTCAACGTGCTGACCTATCCGCGTAACCTGGAAGGTTCGATCACCATCCTCGGTGAGAAGGGATCGGTGAAGATCGGGGGCACGGCGGTCAATCGGGTCGAACACTGGCTGTTCGCCGACTACGACGATGACGACAAGCTCGTGGACAGCGCGAATACCAACCCGCCGAACGTCTACGGTTACGGGCACGAGGGCTACTACCGCAATGTCCTGGCGGTCCTCAGGGGCGAGGCGCAGCCGCAGACCGATGGTCGTGCTGGCCGGAAATCGCTCGAGTTGATTCTCGGGATTTACGAATCCGCGAAGGTCGGACGGGAAGTCCCGATACCTCTGCCGAGAGGTTAGGCCGTCGTCAGGGGATTGTGAGAGACGCTAGCGTGGGCCCTGGCTTTTTGCGTCTTTTGTATAATTCACCTTCAACTTTAGACCTTTCATATGCCCGTACCCCTGCTGGATCTGCGCGCGCAGCATGCCGCGATCCGTGATGAAGTCGTTGCCGCCGTCATGGAAGTCGTCGATTCACAGCTTTTCATCCTTGGCCCAGCGGTCGAGAAGCTCGAGCATCAGGTCGCCGAGCTCTCTGTGACGAAGTACGCCATCGGCTGCGCCAGCGGCACCGATGCGCTGCTCTTGGCGCTTCGGGCCCTCGATATCGGCCGCGGCGACGAGGTAGTCACCACCCCCTTCACCTTCTTCGCGACCGCCGGCACGATTCACAACGTCGGGGCCACCCCTGTCTTCGTGGACATCGAGCCACGGACATTCAACATCTCGCCAGAGGCGATTTCGGCGGCGGTAACACCGCGGACGAAGGCTGTGATACCAGTCGATCTCTTCGGCCAGATGGCGGCGATCGAGAAGGTGGCGGCTGCGGCGCCCGCTCTTCCGATCATCGAAGACGCGGCGCAGTCGATCGGCGCTCGTCGTCAGATCGACGGCGGCTGGCGGATGGCTGGAGAAGTCGCGACGATGGGCACCCTCAGCTTCTTCCCGTCGAAGAATCTCGGTGGCCACGGGGATGGCGGGATGATCGTGACCCAGGATCAGGCACTGGCCACGCGTTTACGGCGGCTCCGCGTCCACGGAGGCGCCAAACAGTACTTCCACGATGAGGTAGGGTATAACAGCCGTCTTGACGCTCTGCAGGCTGCAGTATTGAGTGCTAAGCTTCCGCACCTCGCGAGCTGGAGCGCGAAGCGGCGGCAAAATGCTCAGTATTACAACGAGGCGCTCACCGGCATCGAGGGAGTTTGCACGCCGGCGATCGATCCGAAGAACGAGTCCATCTTCAACCAGTACACGATCCGCGCGCAGCGTCGCGACGACCTGCAGGCGTTTCTGAAGGAGAAGGGAATCGGAACGTCGATCTACTATCCGCTTCCCCTGCATCTGCAGCCCTGCTTCGCGTATCTCGGCTATCGGGAGGGAAGCTGCCCGGAGTCGGAGCGCGCGGCGAAGGAAGTGCTCTCGTTACCTATTTACCCTGAACTGACGCGCGATCAGCTCGACGAAGTCGTCGGAGCGGTGCGCGCTTTCTACGAGTGAGTGAACGATGAAGGACCTGCTTCTGAAGCGAATCGAGGATCGCAAAGCAACCATTGCGATCATCGGCCTTGGCTATGTTGGGCTACCGCTCGCGGTCGAATTCGCGAAGGGTGGGTTCAAGGTCATCGGCTATGACGTGAGCGAGCGCGTCGTCCGCGCGCTGATGGACGGACGCTCGCACATCCAGGACGTACCGAGCGCCGACGTCGCCAAGCTCGTTAGGCAGGGCCTCTTTGAGGCGACCACCGACGAGTCCCGACTGAAAGAGGCGGACGCGGTCTCGATCGCCGTTCCGACCCCTCTCGTGAAGACGCGCGATCCGGACATGAGCTATGTGATCTCCGCGGCTGAAGCCGTGAGTCGCACGGCCCACAAGGGACTGCTCGTAGTCCTCGAGAGCACGACGTATCCCGGAACGACGCGCGAAGTGCTCCTGCCCATTCTCACGAAGCTCGGCCTGACGGTCGGCGAGGATGTTTTCCTCGCGTTCAGCCCGGAGCGCGTGGATCCAGGGAATCCGAAGTACCATACGAAAAACACGCCGAAAGTCGTCGGCGGCATCACGGCCGCGTGCACCGAGGTCGCAACCGCGCTGTACGCCGCGGTGATCGATACCGTGGTGCCCGTGACTACCACAGAGGCGGCAGAGCTGGTGAAGCTGCTCGAGAACACATTCCGCTCGGTGAACATCGGACTCGTGAACGAGATGGCCATCGTTTGCGACAAGCTCGGTGTCGATGTGTGGGAAGTGATCGACGCGGCGGCGACCAAGCCCTTCGGCTTCATGAAATTCACGCCAGGACCGGGGATTGGCGGCCATTGCATCCCGCTCGATCCGCACTACCTCGCGTGGAAGATGCGCACGCTCAACTACAAGACGCGCTTCATCGATCTCGCGAGCGAAATCAACAGCCAGATGCCGGCCTATGTCGTCGAGAAGGTGACGGAGGCCTTGAACGAGGACCGAAAAGCCGTGAACGGCAGTCGCGTCCTCGTCGTCGGTGTCGCGTACAAGCCCGACATCGATGACATCCGCGAGAGCCCCGCGCTCGATGTCATGCGCCTGCTCGAGCAACATGGCGCCGAGGTCGTCTTCCACGATCCGTTCATTGCGCAGTACCGCGAGGACGGTCATTCGCGCTCAGGCGTCGAGCTCACGCGAGCCGAAATCGAGCGCGCCGACGCGATCGTCATCGTCACGAACCACAAGACGATCGATTACCAAATGCTCATGGACCACGCGACGGTCATCGTCGACAGCCGTAATGCGATGTCGCGCACGACCAAGACGCGCGCTCGGGTGGTCTCACTGTCCAATCCGCGTTCGACCGCGGCAGGAGCGTCCGTCGAAGGCTGAGCGCTGACGGCGCGGGTTCTGCAAGGGATGGGGATCGGCGTACGGTCGCGGTGCCGTGAATGGGTCCGCGCCCACGCCGTGAACAGCGGCCCCGTATGACATCCATGGCACCGAGCGACGTCGATCTCAGATCCGACGTCGCCTCGCTTCACACCCTGCTTCAACTTGCGATGGCCGCGCCGCTCACCGCCGACGCGGTCGATTGGCCGGCGGTGTACAGGCTTGCCCAGCGGGAGCGGCTGCTGGGCGTTGCGTGGAAGGCGAACGCTCATGTCATCAAACGGTCTGCACCGGCCGACGTCGTCGCGCGCTGGCAGCGAACCGCCGTGCTGCTCGGCGTCAGTGTCCGTCAGCAGCTGGAGCTCCTTGCCGAGAGTGTAGCGAGCCTGGCCAACGCCGGGGTGGACGTCGTCGTGCTCAAAGGTGCGCCCCTCGCCCATCGACTGTACGGCGATTTCACCGTGCGGCCGACGCTGGACATGGATCTCTACGTCCCCGCCGATCAGCGGGCGCGCGCGTCGGTCACGCTTCGGGAGCTCAGTTGGCGACATACGGCCGGAGATGCTCCCGAGGAAGAGTCATTCGAGCGACTCATGGGCCGGCGTTGCTTTCGGCTCGAGGTCCACTCGTCGGCTCTCGACGACCCGTTGCTCGAGCACGTCCGCTTCCCCGTGGAATCGCGGCCATGCCTCGTCGAGGGCCATGTGCTGCCGGCGCACGATGGGCGATTCCTTCCCGGATACCTCGCCGCCCATCTCGCCAAGCATAACGAACAACCGCTGCTTTGGGCCGTCGATTTTTCCGTTCTCTGGTCAGGGCTCGAGACCGCCGCTAAGAACCTTGCAACCGACGCCGCGGCGACCTGTGGGCTCGGTCATCACCTCCGATGGGCGGTCGAGCTCGCGCGGGAGATCAGGGCAAGCGTTCAGGACGATCACGGAGCCGGGCGGTCGCTTGCGAGCCTAACGAATCGGCTCTCGCCAGTCGGGGACAGTGGCCGAGTGATGCGGCTGGTGTCGCTGTCGGACACACCGCGCGATGTCGTGAGTGTTGTCACGGGACGCATCTGGCCGGCTGCCTGGCGGCAGGGGTGGCGCCACGCGCCCGCGTATTTCGGTCGCCGAGCGGTTCGCTGGCTCTATCGTCACCTGACGTTCGAGCGGCCATCGGCAACCGCTCCCTCGGACCTCCCCTTGATCCGTCTCGCCCATGACGACACCGAGCTCCGGCTTACCGAAGCCCTCCGGAGTACGCCGGTATGGTTGATTCCGTCTGACGGAACGATGGAGCCGGCCATTCCGCGCTTCGCCTTCGCGCGAGTACGTCCGCTGAATGGCGAGACGCGGATCGGAGACGTCGTCCTGGTGCGGGCGGCGAACCGGGGCTGTGTGTTGCGACGTATTGTTTCGTTAGGTACGGAAGGGACTTGGGTGGAAGCCGACGCGCAGCCGAAGAGCGGGCTGCTCGTCCCGCCAGCCGACGTTCTCGGCATCTGTGATGTCATCGACGTGAATGGCCGCCAGGTACGGATCGAGAGTCGACCGCACGGCAACCAGGGGCTACTGCGGGCGATCGTCCGTTCTCGATTTGCCGCGGCCTCTCATCGCCTGGTATATGTATTCGACTTCGAGACGTCATCCGTGCCAGAGGTCGCTTCTATAGTTGAATTCAGAGAGCTCGCCACCGACGAGATCGATAGCCGGCGTGCCTCGTTAGGCGCTGGCGGTCAGTGCCGGTACACGACGAGCTCCGAGGGCGGTTGCGTCATCGGGACAATTGGCGGCCAGCAAGTCTATCATGCCTGGTACATCCGGGGCGAGGCGACGGCCGTGCGCGGTCTGCCCGACGGCTGGCGCCCCAGTGGCCGCGTCCTCTTTCTCCACGATGGAGTCACCGAGCCGGCCTTCCGAGGTCAGGGTATTCACTCCGCTGCCACCCGATGGCTGCTCGCGCGCGAACGGAGCATGGTCACGGCTCACGCCGTTGCCGTGGTTCACGCCGACAATCCCGCTGCGCGCCGGGCGGTGGTCAAAGCGGGATTTCGCGTCGTGGGGCGCGTCGATTGAGGGCGATGATCTCGGACCGAATGTCCCCCACCGATTCGACCGGGAATCCTGGCGCACCGCCGCGATTGCCAAAACGCTCACTTTCGCTCTCCGCCCCTCTGATCACCCAGCTCATTCGTGAGGCGCTGGATGCGGGCGGCGAGATCTGGGTGACTGGGTCCGGGCAGAGTATGCGCCCCACGATCCGGCACGCCGACTTCGTGCTACTGTCTCCGATGCCGCGCAGCGCTCGGCGTGGTGACCTGATCCTCGCGCCACTGGGCCCTGGACTCATGCTGCACCGCGTCGTGCGAGTGGATATCGCGGGCGTGGTCACACGCGGCGATGCACGACAAACGAACGACGCGCCCATTTCGCATGGCGAGGTGCTGGCGCGCGCGGTTGCCGTTCGTCGCGATGACGTCGTGACCCCACTCGTCCTAACGACACGCTTCGGTGGCTTGGCGCTTCTTCGATTCCTGTCCCGCGAGGCCCGTCGTCGTGCCCGGCTCATCCGGGCGTCGGTTCGTAGCAAGTTCACTGCTTCCATACTTTCAGGATGACCGTCCTTCCTCGCGGCGTTGGCTTTGCGACGAGCAAGGTGACATATCCCGGCGTGCTCTCATTGCGCTTCGGGCATCTGGTGATCCGCTTTCGCGCCGAGGACGGAGAGACCCCCTTCTCGATAGAAGAGACTCACATTCCATTCGTGGTGCCGGATGACACGCCGGCGGATCTCGAGTTGTCCTGCCGCATCGGCCCACTTCAGCTGCCGACGGGTCCAATCACATTCTCGGCGGGCGCCTCGTGGGACCTTCGCCGCGATGCGAATGGTGGTGAGGACATCGTTTTTCGTGGTGGGGCGAATTTCGGTACTGACGTGTGGCACCTCCGGCTGGATCCCTCCTTCCGCACCGGGACGCTCACCGAGGCCCCCGTGATGCCGGACCGAGCGGTTCGCGCGGACGGATATCCGCTACTCGAGTACATCGTGACGCGCCTTCTCGCGCGTCATGACGGTGTGCTCATCCATGCGAGCACGGCGATTGTCGAGGGCGGTGCGTACGTGTTCGTGGGACACTCCGGCGCAGGAAAGTCGACGATGGCGGCGATCGCGGAGGAAGCCGGAGCGCGGATTCCGACCGATGATCGAACGATCCTTACGATTCAGGATGGCGCGCCTTTCGCCTGGGGCACTCCGTGGCACGGGAGCTTGATCCGGAAATCGCCTGACGGAGCACCACTCGAGCGCATCTATCTCCTGGAGAAGGCACCCGGCGACCGATGCGAGCCATTGCCCCGCGGCCGAGCGGTGAAGGAGCTGTTCGTTCGACTCATCCAACCGCGGCTGCACGCGGCCGAGGTACACGACACGCTGGAAGTTCTCGAGCGGATTGTCGAGCGCGTGCCGGTAGCGATTCTGTACTTTCGACCGACATCGGCCGCGTTCGCGCTCGCCATCGGAGCCAAACCAGAGATAGGGCCTTCACTTTGATTGTTGGCCCATTGTTGGCGCCGTTTTTGCGAGAACGTAGGGCCGATGATCTCGGGCTCTGTCGACACCGTCGAGTATCGACGTCGGGATAACTACGTCTACCGCTTGACGGTCGGGGAACACCTGCTCGTCGCTTTGCATGCGCGGAGCGACGAGCCGTTGTATGCCCTCACGCCGACGGGCGCGCAACTGTGGGAGCACCTCGCTGAATGGATGAGCGTGGATCAACTCGCTGATGCACTCGTGAACGAGTACGAGCTGCCAGTCGATGAAGCGCGTCAGGACGTCCGCGACTTCCTCGATCAGCTCGCGTCCCTGAACGCGGTCGAATCACGGGGCACGGCTGTATGAAGGCGATTCCAAAGATCTCCGCCGCGACCATGCGCGAGCGCATGATCGAGCGAGCGCGGCGTGAGCGGATCCCGATCCAGGCGGATATCGAGATCATCGCCACCTGCAACTTCAAGTGCGTGCACTGTTACATCGCGCCGTGCGCCGAGCGCGAGGACGTCATGTCGCTGGAGCAGGCCAACAGCGTCTTCGACAAGCTCCAGGCAGCCGGAACGCAGATGGTGCTGCTCACGGGTGGGGAAGTATTCACGCACAAGCAGTTCAGGGAGATCTACCTCTCGGCCAAGCGGCATGGCTTCGAGGTCTACATCAATACCAACGCGTACCTGATCGGAGAGCGGTGGGCCGATTTCCTTGCCGAGTGGCCGCCCAAGGGGCTCTCGATCAGTCTCTACGGAATGAGCGCGGAGTCGTATGAGCGCCTAACGGGGATTCCGAAGTCGTACGAGCGCGTAATGCGCGCGATCGACCTGCTCATCGAGCGTGGCATCTCGTTCGACCTCAAGTGCCCGGCGATGACAATCACGGCGGAAGAGCTGCCGGCGATGCAGGCGTTCGCCAAAGCCAGGGGCATCCGGTTCCGTACGGATTATTCGATCATTCCGCAGGAGAAGGGCGACACGGGTCCCCTACAGCTGCAACTCGGGCCGGAAGGGGTGATGGCGCTCGAGCAGCGGATCGATCCTGGTCTCAAGAGCTTCCGCGCCTACGCCACGTTGCGCGTCGATGGGTCGACGACGGATTCGGTCTACAAGTGCGGAGCAGGGAAGACCTCGCTCCACATCAACGTGCATGGCGGAGTCAGCACGTGCTCGACGTCTCGGAAGGTGGTCGGCAACCTCTTCGAGCAGCCCTTCGAGGAGATCTGGGACACGTTAGGCGGGAAAGTTGCTATGAAGTACCCCGTCGGGCACCCCTGTGCAACCTGTCAGTTCTCGCGCATCTGCGCCGGCTGTCCGGCGACGGTGGAGCAGTTGACGGGGATGCCGACGGGCTATGTACAGATGTACTGCAAGATGACGCATCAACGTGCGTACGACCTCGGATATCACCCGACGGGCGTGCCGCGGACGGTCACTGATGGAATACCAGCGCACGTGGTCACGCCGACGCGTGCCGCAGCACGGATGCTCCCGGTACTTGCCTAAGTCACTTCGAGAATCCGCAAAAAACATCGAGGGAAGCGACAATGAAGCGCAGTGAGTATATCAAACCATCAGTGCTGCAGCTCGACTTCACGACCGATGAGGAGGTCGTGAGTCTCTCGTCCTGCAAGTCGACGACGAGCTCTCAGCAGCAGACGTTCCCGCAGACGACCGGCAGCAGCTGCTTCACGAGCACCTGCAGCTCGATCACGGCATCCTGACGTTTGTCTCCGGCCGGCTGGCTTCGGTCAATCGCGGTGCGCTCGTGCACTGGCGTTTCGATTCGATCCAGCGGCCTCTCCATTTGGTGCGAAACGTCACACAAGGCACAGTGATTGCACCCGCGACGGTGCGCCGGTTCTTCATTTACTGACAACAAAGGAAAGCCTGATGCGGGTCTCGATTCTCCTGCGCAGCGTGGCTGCTCTTGGCTTGGCCACGTTTTCTCTTGTCGGCTGCGATAAGAATCTGAGCGCGCCCGAGCCGACGAATCTGAAGCCAGCTCTCGCCATCGCGACTGACAGCGTCATTCCGATTCAGGGCAGCATCCGGATTCTGTTCAGTGGTGGGCCGGTGAATCAGCAGACCGCGCTCGATCCCGGGAACTTCGTCGTTACGAATACTTGTAACGGACTGCCGGTCCCCGGCTCCCTCCGCTTCAGCGGCGACACGCTGATCTTCACCCCTTCGCAGACGCTGCCCTATCTCACGGGGCTCACGGTTCGCATCCAGGGTGTGCTGGATCAGAACAAGAACGCGATGCCGCAGCCGGTGATCATCAATCTGCGCACGCAGAATCCGCCGGTGTCGGATGTGAGCTGGCAGCAGTTGACGAGCCCGACGAATGACTTCATCGCTGGGGTGTCCTGGCTCGACACGCAGAAAGGCTGGATCTCGACGATCACCGGTGGCGTTTACCGAACCGTCGATGGCGGCAGCTCGTTCACCGCGCAATTCAAGAGTGCTGACATTACGGGAACGCGAGACATTCGCGTGGTCTCGGCCGATTCACTCTACATGGTCGGCTCGCCAAGCTTCGGCGGCACGACCACGAGCGCGACGGCGCTGTTCCGGTCGATCGATGGCGGCAACACGTTCCAGGTCGTCTTCTCGAAGGATCCGGCAAACTTCTTCTCGCTCTCCGTGCTCAAGCGCACGGGCGCGGCGCCGGTCGCCGTGATCGGAGGGAGCGCCGGTTCGATGACGGCGTGGCGCTACGACCAGCAGCTCGATTCGCTTGCGCAGTTCGGGCCGGTCGGCGGCCCCGTGGCTGGCAACATGGCCGACATCTCTCCCGACGGGGCGAACGCGACGCTCGTCGGTTTCCAGGTGGTCGGTCAGCAGTCGGCGATCGGTGCCGCGTACAAGTCGAACGACGGCGGCCGAACGTACACCCAGGTGACGTTACCGGCCAACACGCATCTGCTGCGCGGCACAAGCTTCATCAACAACACCGACGCCTTCCTCCTCGGCGATACCTCCACGGTGCTCCGCCTCAACACCGTCACTGGCGCGATCACCCCATTGGATTCGAATAATGGCATTCCGCAGACGGCGACCGATCCCGGAACGGGGACCGTGATCTTCTACCTGTTCACGCGGGCGCGCTTCGCCCCCGACGATCCGAACATCGGCTGGATCATCGGCACCGCCGTGCGGCGCGTGCCGGGGCAGCCCGATGTGCGCCGCGGGATCATTCTGATCACCCGTGATGGTGGGCAGCACTTCACCCGGCAAGCGGTGTCCAACGCACCCGAGACCGGCCTCGGCTTCCCCGAGCTCCGCGACATTTTCGTGCTGAACAAGAACTTCGCCGTTGTCGTCGGCGACAACGGCTTCATCGCGGCGCGAAAGTCCGACACGCAGAACTTTGCGACGCTGTGTTCGTTCCAGACCCAGCCGAACCATTAAATGGCAACGCGCCAATGAAATTCTCAATCAAGAACGTGCACGCGCGCGTTCCAGCGGCACGCTCGATCGCGTTGTTGCTCGCGCTGCTTCTCCTGCCCGCGGTCTCTCGGGTGGAAGCGCAGCAGGTCGCGGGCGGTGACTTCGACATCTGCGACTACTGTGGTTCGCTGGTCGCGAACACGATGCATCTGGTGGGGCGGCCGGGATTCGGCACGAATCTCGGACAATTCGTGCTCGTCAACGCCGCGGATATCTCGCACGACGTCGATCATGACGGCTTCACGCCGGGCGTGAATTTCACGCACCTCTACGTGCAGCAGGTGACGGATTTCCAGAACGTCGCCATACCGACCCGCACGATTGCCTCGACGAATTTCGTACTTGCTGAATTCCTGAATCCGTTGAACAACGGATTTCAGAACGTCGTCAGTGTGTCGGTGAACGTACCGATCGGCACGCCGGCGGGAACGTACCGCGGTCGAGTGGTAATCGCCGACTCGGTGCTCGCCCCGGGTCCAGTGAACCCGAATGGTGAGCAGCTTCGTCTCGATTACTTCTATATCGAAATCGAGGTCGTGCCCGTTGCCGCATCCCAGCTCGTCCAGGCTGACACGGCGGCCATTCTCGACTCCCTCGTCATTCGCGGCCGCGCCGGCGAGCGCGCCAGCGGTGTCGCGCGCATCGCGAACATCGGGAACGTCCCGTTGACCAACGCGACCGTCTCGGTGTCCGACCTGCGCCTCGAGAGCGCGGTCAACATCGTGATCCCGACGAGCGACATCTCCGTCTCGCCGCCGAGCTTCTCGTCCATCGACATCACTGACACGGTTCGGGTGACTGTCACGGTCGCCATTCCGAACGGCATCCTCGGCGGGAGATATCGAGGCACACTGACGATGCAGTCGGCTGAAGCGCCGCCGATCACCGTACCGGTCGTGCTGATCGTCACGAGCAGTCGCGGCATCCTGTTCGAGAACAATCCGGTGCGCAACTCGGCGGGTGTGGCGCGCATCGCGTTCAACGGCGATCCGGGCACCGACTACGCCGTTGTCATCTTCGATATGGATGGTCTGATCGTGTTCAACACGACAGGAACCGTGTTCCCGGGACAGAACGCCAACGGAACGCCGGGAACGGCACAGAACCCGGCAACGGGGGCGGACTTCGCCGTCGCTGTGCCGTGGCCGCTGGTGAATGAGCGCGGTCAAGCCGTCGCTAGTGGTACCTATCTCGTGGTCGTCCAATCCATCGTCAACGGCCAACGGCAGCTCGCCCGCGACAAGCTCATCGTCATCCGGTAATAGGACGTCGTCGAAATGCTACGCGCACGATATCTCGCATTCCTGCTCGCGCTCCCGGCTCCCGCCGCACTGGCGCAGACGGCGACCACCGGGAACAAGCCGGTGAGCATCGCTGGCGGCGCGCACGATAACGGTGTCTTTGCCTCAACGCTCCTCGAAATGGGGATCTCACCACGCGCCGTTGCACTCGGTGAGGCGATGGGAGCCGTCGAGGGCGATCCGTCGTCGATGTGGTACAACGCGGCGGGCCTCGCTCGGATCAAGACGAACTCGCTGATGGCCGTCGCTGCGCAGCGATTCGGCGATACGCAGCTCGGCGGCGCGACGGTGACCTTTCCGACTGACATCGGCACCTTCGCGATCGCTGGTCGGGCGCTGAACGAGGGCACGATCGAGCAGACAACGAACTACACGATCTCGAGTCGCTGCCGCGCCTATCAGTACGAGCTCGAGGGAGGCGGCGCCCTGCAGCTTGCCACCCATCTGATGATCGGCGGAAGCCTGTTCTATGCGCAGCAGTCGTTATGCAACCAGAGCGCGGCATCGATCGGGGTGAACGCGGGTGTCATGCTGCCGGAGTTCTACTGGAGTCGCCTAACGCTCGGCGGTGGCCTCCGCAACTGGGGTACCCAGGCGACGTTCGACTCCCTCAGCGAGCGGCCGCCCCTCACATTTTATTTGGCGGGCGCCGTCGACCTGCTGCGTCACTCGAATCTGATGCAGACGCCGGTTCTGTTCAGCGGCCAGCCGATTCTCCTTGACGCCAAGTTGGTCGGCCAGGTGAGCTTCCCGTATCAACAGGAGGTCTATCCCGCCGCCGGTATCGAAGCGACGGTGAACGGGGTCGTCATCGGCCGCATCGGCTATCAGTTCGGGCCTGACAATCGTGCGGGTCTCTCGCTCGGCGCAGGAATCAACGTGGGCCAGTTCCGGTTGGAGTACGGCTTCCGTAATCGTCAGAACGTTGGCGCCTCGTTCTTCAGCTATGATCCGATCGGCGACGAGCACCACGTGAGCGCGACGCTGTTCTTCGGCGGCCCGCAGACGAATCAGCCGGTTGTCCCGGTCATCATCAATCAGCCGATCGACACCGCCGCAATCAATGCCGCGGTGCGAGAAGCGGTCTCACGTGAGCTGGCGAGTCTGCGTCCGTTGCTGGACAGCCTCCGCAACGCACGCGTCGAAGTCCAGCGAATCGATTCGTCGGCGATGGTGTCACGGTACATCGTACCCATCCACTTCGACTTCGACTCGTCGGTCGTACGCGAAGGAGACATGGCGACGCTGGGTCAGGTGGCGGAGGTCATCCGACGCGCATATCCGACCGCCCTGGTCACGATCGAGGGATTCGCCGATCCGGCCGGATCACGCGATTACAACATGCGTCTCTCTCGTCGTCGCGCGGAGGCGGTGAAAGCCGTGATGATCTCGCGCTTCAACCTGCCTTCGGCGCAGTTCCGCACAATCGGGTATGGAGAGCAGTTCGAGCGGCAAGTTGCGCCAGGGGCAAGGCGCAACGATGCAGGGGCGGAGGAAAACCGACGCGTGACCTTTACCATCGACGCGACGCGGCACTTCTGATGTAGGGACGGCGGCGGAGAAGCGGGAGCGAAAGCATCAGCTCCCGCGAGCGGGGCGAGACGTTACGCGTCTCGTCCCGTGTCGTAATTGTCACATAGTGGAGCGTTTGCGACCCGCGCTTGGGTCCGGTTAAGATACGCTTCGAAACAACGATTCCTTAGGAGTCATCGTGCAGATAGCGGTCGTAGGGACCGGCTACGTCGGCCTCGTGGTCGGCGCATGCTTGGCCGAAACGGGGAACAATGTCTGGTGCGCCGACGTCGACCAGTCGAAGATCGACGGGCTGAAAAAGAATGTCATTCCGATCTACGAGCCGGGTCTCGACTCGCTCGTCGAACGCAATCAGAAAGCGGGTCGACTGAACTTCACCACCGACGTCAGCGACTCGATTCGTCGCGCCGAGGTGGTGTTCATCGCTGTCGGGACGCCGCCTGACGAGGATGGCTCCGCGGACCTCCGACACGTGCTCGCCGTTGCCGATACGATCGGCAAGACAATGAAGCGGGAAATGGTCATCGTCACGAAGTCGACGGTGCCCGTCGGAACGGCCGCCAAGGTTGCCGACTGCGTCGGACGGTCGGCGCAGCATCCATTTCACATGTGCAGCAATCCCGAGTTCCTCAAGGAAGGCGCCGCGGTCGACGACTTCATGTATCCCGATCGTGTCGTGCTCGGGGTGGACAGCGATCACGCGCGTAGTGTGATGGCCGAGCTGTATGCGCCATTCGTTCGCACGGGCAAGCCGATCATCTTCATGGACATTGCGTCGGCGGAGATGACGAAGTACGCCGCCAACGCGATGTTGGCGACGCGCATCTCGTTCATGAACGAGATTGCGAACTTGTGCGAGCGTGTCGGCGCCAACGTCGATCTCGTGAGGAAGGGAATCGGCAGCGACTCGCGCATCGGTCCGGCGTTCCTCTTTCCGGGCCCCGGCTACGGGGGCTCCTGCTTCCCGAAGGACGTCAAGGCACTGGTCAAGACGGCGCGCGACAACGGCGCCTGCCTTCGCGTTCTCGAGTCGGTGGAGACTGTCAACGACGACCAGAAGCACCGCCTCTTTCAGAAGCTTCAACAGGCAATCGGGCCCGAACTGCAGAACACGAAGGTTGCCGTCTGGGGCCTCGCCTTCAAGCCAAATACCGACGACATGCGTGAGGCGCCGGCATTGGCGTTGATTGAGGACTTGCTAAAGGCAGGCGCGGACGTGGCGGCACACGATCCCGTCGCGATGCCGGAAGCGCGCCGCCGGCTCGGCGATCGCATCGAGTTCTGCGAGAATAATTACGACGCGCTGACCAAGGCGGACGCGCTCGCGATCGTCACGGATTGGAACGAGTATCGCCATCCGGACTTCGACCGGATCAAGAGCTCCCTCCGCCAGCCGGTGATCGTCGACGGACGCAACCTGTACGGCACGGAGAAGATGTCACGGCTCGGGTTCAAGTATCATTCGATCGGCCGCGTAGGTGGCGCATGAGAGTCCTCATTACCGGTGCGGCTGGCTTTCTCGGCTCGCATCTCTGCGATCGGTTCCTTCGCGACGGTCACACGGTCGTCGGTCTCGACAACTTCGTGACCGGCAATCCCGACAACATCGCGCACCTCATCGGCAACGACCGCTTTCAGTTCGTGCGGCACAACATCTCCGAGTTCACTTACGTTGCCGGCTCGCTCGATGGCGTGCTGCATTTCGCGTCGCCCGCCAGCCCGATCGATTATCTCGAGCTGCCGATTCAGACTCTCAAGGTCGGCTCGCTTGGCACACACAACGCCCTGGGGATCGCGAGAGCAAAAGGCGCGCGCTTCTTCCTCGCGTCCACCTCGGAGGTGTACGGTGACCCCCTCGAGCATCCCCAAAGGGAGAGCTACTGGGGCAACGTGAACCCGATTGGTCCCCGCGGCGTGTACGACGAGGCCAAGCGCTTCGGTGAAGCGATCACGATGGCGTATCACCGGTACCATGGGCTCGACACGCGCATCGTTCGGATCTTCAACACCTACGGGCCGCGCATGCGGCCGCGCGATGGCCGCGTCGTGTCGAATTTCATCGTCCAGGCGCTGAATGGTGAAGATCTCACGATTTACGGCGACGGATCGCAGACGCGAAGCTTCTGCTATGTGGACGACGAGATCGAGGGTATCTATCGCCTCTTCATGGACGGCGACGAGAAGCCAACCAACATCGGCAATCCGAACGAGTTCACCGTTAGGCAACTGGCGGACATGGTCGTGGAGCTGACGGGAACGAAGGCGAAGGTCATCACCCAGCCGCTCCCACAGGACGATCCCAAGGTCCGCAAGCCCGACATCACGCGTGCTCGAACGATGCTTGGATGGGAGCCCCGAATCGGTCTGCGTGACGGTCTGGCTCGCACGATCGAGTACTTCCGTGGCCTGCTCGGGACGGACCGCATGGCGCCCCGGATGCCGCACTCGGCACGGACTCCGGCCGGAAGCGTCGCCTGAACGGGCTTACCAACGTCCACTACGCCCAGGGAACGATTATCGCCACGCTCCATTCTTTGGACGACTTTGGCTGGATGCCATGCTACTGAGGGGCCTGGCAGCTTATTTTCAGGGCGATCTTGATACGGCGGGAACGATTTGGGACAATGCCCCCATACGGCACCCCGAGGAGCCCCGGCTGAGATCTACCGAAGCATGCTCGCGCGCCGCTCCAAAACCACGAGCGCGTGAGCGCAACCCTCGTCCATCCGCCGGGTAGCACCTGCCATATGGTTGAACGTCTTTGGAAAAGTACTGCGGCAGCTCTGCTTCTCGTCCTCGCGTCCGCCTGCCAGCACGAATTCAAGCCGAGCGTCTACAAGACCAATGACCAGCTCTACAAGGCTGGTCTGCACGAATTCGAGCGAAAGAAGTGGGACAACGCTATCGCCGCATTCGAGAAGCTCACGCTCGAGCTGCCCGCCCGAGACTCACTGCTGCCGCGCTCGTACTGGTATCTCGCGACCGCTCACGAGAGACAGGGCGAGCATTTGCTTGCGGCCCAAAGCTACTCGAAGCTCGTCGAGAGCTTCCCTGACGACAGCTTGGCGGATGACGCCGCGCTGGAAGCGGCTCGCTCCTACTGGAAGATGTGGCGCAAGCCCACCCTCGACCCAACGTATGGCGAGACCGCGCTCGCGACTTACAACACGCTGCTCGGCCTCTATCCCACCTCGCCGCTGGTTCCCACCGCCCAAAAGGAGCTAGCCGAGCTCGAGAACTGGTTTGCGACGAAGGACTACGAGGCAGGGCTGTTTTACTTCCGTCGTAAGGCGTTCGACTCCGCGATCCTGTACTTCAAGGATGTTCTTACGCGGTGGCCGAACTCGCCTGCGGCCCGGTCAACCTCGCTCAGGCTGGTCGAGGCGTACAAGGCGATTCGCTATCGAGAGGATGCGTCGGACCTCTGCACGCAGTTGCGGAAGAAGTACAGCACCGACTCGGATGTTCGAGTGGTCTGCAACGGGATTCCGGACGCTCCCACGCCGGCGACCACGTCGGCCGTGCCCTGAGCCGTGCGGCTCGGGATCTTCGGCGGCAGTTTCGACCCCCCGCACGTCGGCCACCTGCTCGCGGCTGTGGATGCCTTCGAAGCGCTCCAACTCGACAAGCTGATCTTCGTCCCTGCCGCGATACAGCCCCTCAAGTCGGATGTCGTCGCGACGCCGGCACATCTGCGCCTCGCGATGGTAAAATTGCTCGTCGGAGCGGACGAGCGTTTTGCGGTCGATGCGGTCGAAATCGACCGAGCCGGATTATCTTACACGGTTGACACTCTGGAGACATTCGCCCAGCGATTTCCGAAAGCCGAGCGCTTTTTCCTCGTCGGCGAGGATGCGATGGCCGCGTTCGGGGCGTGGAAGAGACCGCAGCAGATCCTGACGCTTGCGCGGCTGGCGATACTACGCCGGCCGCGCGGAGGGGAAGACGCGGCGTTGGAGCGCTCATCGGACCCGCCGAACGGAACGATCGCGCTGGCAACGCGTCTGGTAGACGTGTCGTCAACGGAAATTCGCGAGCGGGTTCGCGCCGGCAAGTCGATCAAAGGATTCGTGCCGGAGTCCGTCGCTGCATTCATCGAGACGGAGCGGCTGTACCGATAGGGGATAGCATGATCAAGGGACTCATCAACGCGGTCGTCGGGACGCGTCACGATCGCGAACGGCGAAAGATCCAGCCGATCGTTGACGAGATCAACGAGCACTACGCGCGGCTGCACGACGTCTCCGAGGAAGAGCTACGCACGCAGACCGAGAAGCTGCGCGCCATCATTCGCGAGCGCACTCAGGCGCTCGAGGCAAGCGTCGCCGCGTTGCGCGAGCAGAAGCGGACCGCGAGCGACCCGGCGGAGCGTGAGCGCATCGACAACGAGTTGAGCGGCACGGATGGCCGCGGCGGGGCCGAGGCAGCACTTCGCAGCGAGATCGCCGAGGTGCTCGACGAGATTCTTCCCGAGGCGTTCGCCACGGTGCGTGAGGCGTGCCGTCGACTCGTCGGCACCAAGGTGATGGTCACGGGCCATGAGCTCTCCTGGGACATGGTCCCGTACGATGTCCAGCTCATGGGCGGTATCGAGCTGCACCTGGGTAAAATTGCCGAGATGGCGACCGGCGAGGGAAAAACCCTGGTTGCGACCTTGCCGCTGTATCTCAACTCGTTGCCGGGCAAGGGCGCGCATCTCGTCACCGTCAACTCGTACCTGGCGCGCCGCGACTCACAGTGGATGGGTCACGTCTACAACTACCTCGGCCTCACCGTCGGCTGCATCGACGACACGGAGCCAGGCACGCTGGAGCGTCGTGAGGGCTACCTCCGCGACATCACGTACGGGACGAACAACGAGTTCGGCTTCGACTATCTGCGCGACAACATGGTCGTGTCGCTCGACCAGCGCGTGCAGCGCCAGCACGTCTTCGCGATCGTCGACGAGGTGGACTCGGTACTCATCGACGAGGCGCGGACGCCGCTCATCATCTCGGGACCGGTCGGCAACGAGAACGACGCGATGTACTTCCAGTACAACGCCGGCGTCGAGCGGCTCGTCAGGCGACAGACGGAGCTCGTCAACACGCTCGTTGGCGAGGCAGAGCGGGATCTCGAGAAGGGCGATACCGCGGCCGGAGTGCTCAAGCTCTACAAGGCGCAGTTAGGCAGCCCGAAGAACCGTCGGCTGTTCAAGCTCCTGCAGGAGCCGGGCAACAAGACGCTCGTGCAGAAGATGGAGCTCGACCACATCGCCGATCGTCGCCTCCCACCGAGCAAGCAGCAGTTCCGCGACACCGAGGACGACTTGCTCTTCGTGCTCGACGAGAAGGGTCACGCCGTGCACCTCACGGATCGCGGCATCGATTTCATGTCGCCGGCTGACCACGAGTCCTTCGTGTTGCCGGACATCTCCGTCGAGATCCATCAGGTCGAGCACGATGCGTCGCTGAGCCCCGAGGAGCGGCTCGACGAGCGGCGCAAGCTCGAGGCGGAGTACGCGCAGAAGAGTGAGCGTTTGCACATCGTGCATCAGCTCCTCCGGGCGCACGCGCTTTATGAAAAGGACGTGAATTACGTCGTGCAGGAAGGCGAGGTGCTCATCGTCGACGAGTTCACGGGTCGTACGATGCCGGGCCGTCGGTGGTCGGAAGGTCTGCATCAGGCGGTGGAAGCCAAAGAAGGCGTTCACGTGAAGGGTGAACAGCAGACCATGGCGACCATCACGATTCAGAACTACTTCCGCATGTACGACAAGCTCGCCGGTATGACGGGCACCGCCGAGACGGAGGAGACGGAGTTCTTCCAGATCTATGGCCTCGAGGTGGCCGTCATCCCGACGAACAAGCCGATCGTCCGCGAGGATCGCCACGACTGGGTCTACAAGACTCGCCGCGAGAAGTACAACGCCATTCTCGAGGAAACGCGTCGACTCAACAAGCTCGGCTTTCCGGTGCTCATCGGTACGACGAGCGTCGACGCGTCCGAGACGCTCGCGCGCATGTTCCAGCGGGCTGGTCTCAAGCACAGCGTCCTCAACGCCAAGTACCATCAGCGTGAGGCTGAAATCGTTGCCGGCGCGGGTCAGGCTGCCGCGGTTACGATCGCGACGAACATGGCCGGCCGGGGCACGGACATCAAACTGGGTCCCGGTGTCACCGAGGCGAAGCCGTCCGTGGTGAAGGATCCCGACGGCAAGGACGTCGAGGTCATGGAGATGGGCGGCCTGCACATCATCGGTTCGGAGCGCCACGAATCGCGGCGCATCGATCGACAGCTTCGCGGCCGCTCGGGACGCCAGGGAGATCCGGGCGCGTCGCAGTTCTTCCTGTCGCTCGAAGATGACTTGATGCGCATCTTCGGGTCGGAGCGCATCGCGGGGTTGATGGACCGGCTGGGCGCTCAGGAGGGCGAGGTCCTCACGCACCCGCTCATCACGAAGTCGATCGGGAAGGCGCAGGAGCGGGTGGAGCTCCAGAACTTCCAGGCGCGCAAGCGGCTTCTCGAGTACGACGATGTCATGAACCAGCAGCGGGAGGTGATCTACTCGCTGCGCAGCTTCGCGCTCGAAGGTGGGGAGGAGCTCAAGGGCGAAGCGCTGAAGATGATCGACAAGGCGGTGTCGCAGCGCGTCGAGACCGCGCTTGCCGACTACGAGAATGCCGCTGAATGGGACCTGCCGTTCCTCGAGCAGGATCTGCTGATGCACTATCTGCTGCGCGTGCCGGCGTTCGAGAACGCCGACGCGCGTCCCACGAGTTTAGAGGATGCCCAACACGCCACCCGCGAGGCGGCGACGCGCGCGTTCCGGGACAAGCTCACCAGTCTCGATCAGACGAAGGACGAGGCTGGAAATGGCTTCGGCGATCGCCTGCTGTCGCTCGTGATGCTCAACGTGCTGGACGAGAAGTGGAAGGATCATCTCTATGATCTCGACCAGCTGCGGAACTCCATCCACTATCGGTCGTGGGGTCAGTCGGACCCGCTCATCGAGTACAAGCGCGAAGCGTACTCGATGTTCGTGGATCTCATGAACGACATCTATAGCACGTTCTCGGAGCGGTTCCTCAAGGCGCAGCTCATGTTCGAACCGCCGCCGGACACGGATGGCATGTCGTTGCGTAGCGGTGGACCGAGCTCGCAACGTGGCGACGCTGGCCGCGCGAAGAAGCGCTATAACGCGCTTGGTATCCTCGAGGACATTCCCGAAGAGACTCTCCAGAACACCAACGGAGACGGCAATAGCAACGGCAATGGCGCGGGCACCAAAGAAGTCATGGACATCGCCGCCGATGAGCCGCCAAAGAAGGACGTCGTCGCCCGGCGCGACCCGATCGTCGTCGGTGCCGGCCGTACGCGTTCGCTGAACCAGCCCGCGGTTCCCGCCAACGTCGATTGGTCGAACGTCGGCCGCAACGATCCGTGCCCCTGCGGATCGGGTAAGAAGTTCAAGAAGTGCCACGGCGCGACTTTGTAGCTTTGTCATTCCGAGCGTAGCGAGGAATCTGCTGTTCAGAAGGCCGCCAACAGCAGATTCCTCGTCGCTTCGCTCCTCGGAATGACAACGCGAGGGTTTTTTTGATGACGGCGCCTGCTCGGTGGGTGATATCGATCACGCTTTGATGCTTCGATCGATATCACGCCGCTGCCGAGGAGGCGCCTCATGTCTGGCCAGCAATCCCTGAGAGCATTAACTATTCGGGAGCTCCCCCGGTCCGATCGTCCGCGCGAGCGGCTCATCGATCTGGGAGCGCAAGCACTGAGCTCGGCGGAGTTGCTCGCCATCGTGCTCGGGTCGGGCGGACTGGGAGGGTCGGCACTGCAGCTGGGGCAGAGTCTGCTCGCGCAAGCGGGTGGATCGCTACGCCGGATTGCGATGCAACCGGTCGCAGCACTCACGGCGCAAGCCGGGGTCGGTATGGCGAGAGCGGCCACAGTCCACGCGGCTCTCGAGCTCGGCCGGCGAATGGGGGCCGAGTCACGCGAGGACGGAGCCCCCGTGCGCTCACCTCGGGACGTGGTGGAGTTGTTCGCCGCCCGGCTCGAGGATCTACCAGTCGAGGAGTTTCACGTGGCGGTCCTGGATTCGCAGCATCGGTTGGAGCGGGACATCATGGTCACCCGAGGCATCCTCAATTCGTCGCTCGTACATCCACGCGAGGTGTTTCGCGAGGCCATCGCCGAGCGCGCGGCGGCGATCATCCTCGTGCACAATCATCCGAGCGGTGACCCCACCCCCTCGGCGGACGACCGCGTCGTGACGGAACAGCTCGTGGCGGCAGGTCGCTTGCTGGACATTCCAGTGCATGATCACGTGATCGTTGGGCGGGGACGATACACCAGCTTTGCGGAGGCAGGTCTGCTGTGACGGCAACGGCACCGGTTGGCGAGAAACGCGAGTTCATTCCTGGGTGGCGAGAGGACGAGCATCCGCTGCACGACAAGCTCGATCGCGACCTGCTCGTGCGCGCCTATCAGTTTGGCGAGCAGGCGCATCGCGGCCAGCAGCGCAATTCGGGCGAGCCGTTCATCACCCATTCGGTCGAGGTCGCGAAGATCCTGGCCGATCTGCAGCTCGATTCAACGACGGTCGCCTGCGGGCTGCTCCACGACGTTGTCGAAGACACGAAGGTGGCGATTGCCGACGTCGACCGTGAGTTCGGGCGTGAGATCGCGAGCATCGTCGACGGCCTGACGAAGATCGCGAAACTGCCCTCCGGTGGCTCGACGCAGGAGCGGCAGGTCGAGAGCTATCGCAAGCTCCTGCTGTCGATCGCAAAGGATGCGCGCGTCATCATCGTCAAGCTTGCTGATCGATTGCACAACATGCGCACGCTCGACTTCCTCTCCGAGGAAAAGCGACGACGCATCGCGCAGGAGACACGAGATCTCTACGCCCCACTAGCGCACCGCTTCGGTATGGCGAAGATGCGGTGGGAGCTCGAGGACCTGGCGTTCAAGCATCTCGAAGCGGAAGAGTATCGCGCCCTCGCAAAAAAGGTCGCACAAAAGCGGGGCGAGCGCGAAGCGTTGATCAAGCAGATGCGCGACCCGCTGCAGGATGCCCTGAACCGCGCAGGGATTCACAACGTGGATGCCACCGGCCGGCCCAAGCATCTCTGGTCGATCTACAAGAAGATGCAGCAGCGGCAGCGGCCGTACGAGGAGATCTACGACCTCCTCGCGATCCGCGTGTTGGTGGAAAGCGTTCCCGATTGCTATCACGCGTTAGGCGTCGTGCACGACCAGTGGACGCCGGTGCAGGAGCGCATCAAGGACTACATCGCCCAGCCGAAATCGAACGGGTACCAGTCGCTCCACACCACCGTCTTCGGTCCGGGGCGGCAGTTGTACGAGATCCAGATCCGCACGCGCGACATGCACCGCACCGCGGACTTCGGCATCGCCGCGCACTGGCGCTACAAGGAGGATGCACCATCGGATGAGCTGGACCGGCACCTGACGTGGTTCCGTCAAGTGCTCGAGCTGCAGATGGACGCGAAGACGCCTGACGAGTTCCTCGAGTTCCTGAAGTTGGATCTCTATCAGGACGAGATTTTCGTGTTCACGCCAACAGGTGACGTCATTCAGCTCCCGAAGGGAGCGACGCCAATTGACTTCGCCTTCGCGGTACATACCGAGATCGGACTGCACTGCGCCGGCGCCAAGGTGAACGGCCGCATCGCGCCGCTTTCGCGGGCGTTGCGCAACTCGGAAACGGTCGAGATCATCACGTCGCCGACGGCGAAACCGTCGCGCGATTGGCTCGCCCACGTTCGCACGGGCCGCGCGCGTCACAAGATCCGTCAGGTGATGCGCAAGGAAGCGCAGCAGTCCGCGACGAAGCTCGGCCAGGACATTCTCGAGCGCGAGCTGAAGCGACGCCGTCTGCCGAAAATTGGTGACGATGCGCTCGATCGAGCGGCGCGCGGCTTGAATCTGACCGACTCCACGCATCTGCTGGCGTCGATCGGACAGGGCGACGTCAATGTTTTGCAAGTTCTAAAATTCTTCCACCCCGATCTGGACACGAGTCCCGAGGCGGCGAAGCCGAGCGCGCTCGAGCGGCTGGTGGATCGCGTTCGCGGGTCGAAGGGTGTGAAGATCCAGGGCGTCGACGGTTTGATGGTCCGCTACGCCCAGTGCTGTCAGCCGGTGCCGGGTGATCCCGTCGTCGGCTACGTGACCCGCGGCCGCGGCGTCAGCATTCACCGTGGCGACTGCCCCAACCTGCTCCTGCTCGCCCACGAGCCGGAGCGCCGCCTCGAGATCGATTGGCAGGAAGCGCAGGGCGAGCGCTTCCTCGTACGACTGGCGTTGGAAGGGAATGACCGGCGCGGTCTCTACGCCGACGTCGCCGCCGCCGTCAGTGCCACCGGCACCGACATCAAGAGTATGGACCTCCGCAGCAGCGATGGCCGGATCATGGGCTCGGTGCTGGTCGAGGTCGAGAACCTGGCCCACCTGCAGAAGATCATGAAAGCCACACGCCGCGTTAAAGGCATCACCGAGGTCGCGCGACGGGAAAGACTGACTCCGGAGTAGTGGGTTGTGGCTTGTGGGTTGTGAGTTGTTGGTAGAGCGCCGCGCCCTAGCCTGTCATCCCGAGCGAAGCGAGGGATCTTCTTTTCCGACCCGGGGCTTCTGAGACCGATCAAGAGCGGTCACGGATTACACAGAAATCCACAGAGCACACGGAGACGACAGCAAGCAATTAGCACCATTCAAGGACTTGACGCAGAAGCCGCTGTAACTGCTTGTGGCAGTACAGCGTCTTCAGCGTCTTCAGCGTCTTCTGCGTCAGTCTGCGTTCGAGCGAACACTCTTTGGGGCGAGCGGGGAGAGATTTGTTCTCCTTACAGACCCCAGGTGGTCTTGCAGTTTTCCGTGTGTTCTGTGCTCTTCTGTGCAATCTGTGCCCGCCTTTCATCGGTCTGAGCGGCCCCACAACCCACAAACCCTCTGCCCGAACAAACCCCGGAAGCGTCGAGTATATTTCGCCAATGCCTCGGGCCTCCTTCGACATCCAAGCACCTTTCCAACCAGCTGGCGATCAACCCAAGGCCATCGCCGAGCTTTCGCGCGGATTGGAACGCGGCGACCGTTTTCAGACGCTTCTCGGGGTCACCGGCTCGGGCAAGACGATGACGGTGGCGAACGTCATCAAGGAGCACGGCCGGCCGACCCTCGTTCTCTCCCACAACAAGACCCTCGCGGCTCAGCTCTACGGAGAGCTGAAGAGCTTTCTGCCGCATAACGCCGTCGAGTACTTCATCTCGTACTACGACTACTATCAGCCAGAAGCGTACGTCCCGTCTACCGACACGTATATCGAGAAAGACGCCTCGATAAATGAGGACATCGATCGTTTGCGGCTGCGCGCGACGTCGAGCCTCATGGAGCGCGACGACGTCGTGATCGTCGCTACCGTCTCGGCGATCTATGGGTTGGGTGACCCGGTGCAGTACAAAGAGCAGATGGTCACCCTCACGAAGGGTCAGCGCATCGCGCGCGACGAGATCCTGCGCTCCCTGGTGAAGATTCAGTATCATCGAAACGATGTCGCCTTCGAGCGAGGCACCTTCCGCGTGCGGGGCGATACCGTCGAGATCTTTCCCGCTTACGAGGAGCAAGGGGTTCGCGTCGAGATGTGGGGCGACGAGGTCGAGCGCGTCTCGAAGATCAATGTGCTCACCGGTGAGACGATCGCGTCGCTGGATCGCGCGGCGGTCTATCCGGCGAAGCATTTCGTCACCCAGCGGCCGACGCTCGAGCGCGCCGTCAAGCTCATTCGCGACGAGCTGCAGGAACGTCTGCCACTGCTGCGCGAGCAGGGCAAGCTGCTCGAGGCGCAACGGCTCGAGTCGCGCACGAACTTCGATATCGAGATGATGCTAGAGATCGGAACGTGCGCTGGCATCGAGAACTACTCTCGACATCTCTCCGGGCGTGTCGCCGGCGAGCGTCCAGCGTGCCTGTTCGACTATTTCCCCGAGGACTTTCTCGTCGTCGTGGACGAATCGCACGTCACGCTGCCGCAGATCGCCGGCATGTTCAATGGCGACCGCGCGCGCAAGCTCACGCTGGTGGAGTATGGCTTCCGCCTGCCGAGCGCGCTCGACAATCGGCCGCTGATGTTCGACGAGTTTCTCGCGCTCACGCCGCGCGCGCTTTTTGTGTCGGCGACCCCCGCCGAGCTGGAGCTCCAGTTATCGGAGGGCGTCGTCGTCGAGCAGATCATCCGGCCGACGGGACTCATCGATCCCGAGATCGAGATTCGTCCCGTGCGAGGCCAGGTTGACGATTTGCTCAACGAGATTCGCATTCGCGAACGCCGGGGCGAGCGCGTGCTCGTGACGACGCTCACGAAGCGCATGGCCGAGGACCTCTCCGATTATCTCCAGCAGGTGGGCGTGCGCGTGCGCTACATGCACTCCGACATCGACGCGATCGAGCGGATGGAGATCGTGCGCGGCCTGCGACTCGGCGAGTTCGATGTCCTCGTCGGCATCAACCTGCTGCGCGAAGGGCTCGATCTTCCCGAAGTGTCGCTGGTTGCGATTCTCGACGCCGATCAGGAGGGCTTCCTCCGCAGCGATCGATCGCTCATCCAGACCGTGGGACGCGCTGCCCGCAACGTGCATGGACGGGCGATCTTCTATGCCGATCGCATCACGGGCTCGATGCAGCGTTGCATCGAGGAGACCTCGCGCCGCCGTGAGCTCCAGGTGGAGCACAACCGCAAGCACGGCATCACGCCGACTACCGTGACCAAGAGCGTCGATCAGGTCCGCTTGATCACGCGCGTCGCCGACGCGCGAACCACCGAGCGGGAAGAGAAGCGTGTCGCCGAGCCCGCGCGTGGCTACGCGGTGATGGATGCCGAGGCGCTCGAGCGTATGCTCGAGCAGCAGATGCGAGAGGCGGCAACCGCGATGGACTTCGAGCTCGCTGCTCAGCTGCGCGATCAGCTGTTCGAGCTGCGCGCCCGCGGCACGACCGCTGACAAGAAGACGCAGGCCGCCGTGAGTGGCTCGCGCGCCAGCCGCTGACGGCGGCGAAATACCATATGGAGGGGCATTCGCCACCCATTCCCCCTCTTGCCGCCCGAGGGCATCTCGCGGTCACCGAAGCGGAGCTCACCGCATGGGGCGAACGATTCGGTAAGGTGGCACGCCCCCCTCTCGTCGTCGCGCTCAGCGGTGAGCTCGGGGCGGGAAAGACCACGCTCGCGCGCGCGATCTGTCGGGGCTACGGCGTGCCTGACGACGTGACGAGTCCGACGTTCACGCTCGTTCATGAGCTGCGGGGAAGCCGTTCGACGGTCTTTCACCTCGATCTCTACCGACTTCGCGGGCCCGACGAACTGCAGAATCTCGGATGGGACGAGATCATTTCCGCGGAGGCCCTCGTGCTCATCGAATGGCCGGAGCGCGCGGGCGAACTGCTGCCGCCGAACCACGTCCCCATTCATCTGCAACACCTTCCCGGTGATCCGAATCGTCGCTTGCTGTATGCGGGCGGTCATCTTGGCGAAGAGCGGTTCGGCGATCACTCGTGAGCACGCTCGTCATCGATGCTTCCACGTACGTCGGCACGACGGCGCTTTTCCGTGGCGCGAGCGTCGTCGCCGATGGAAGTGCCACGATGCGCGGTCGCGACGCGGAGGCACTGATGCCAATGGTGGCCGACACGCTGGCCCGCGCCGGCGTTTCGCCCCGCGAATTGGCGCGCGTCGTGTGCGGTGCCGGCCCTGGGAGCTTCACCAGTCTTCGCATCGCCGCGTCGATCGCGAAGGGAATTGCGTTGGGCGCCGGTGTTCCGCTGTTCGCGGTGTCGTCGCTGGCACTCCTCGCCGCCGGCAATGGCTCACCATCGCCGGGTGCGTATCTCGCCGTTCTCGACGCCCTGCGCGGAGAAGCGTACGTTGGCGGCTATGCGGTGTCGGCCCGCGGAGAGATCACCGTGATGCACGCCGAGGGACTCGTAAGGCAGAGCGATGTCGGGGAGCTGGCGTCCTCGCTCGGCGCGGTCACCGTTGGACCCGGACAGACAATCGATCGGGCGCCGCTGGCGCGCTCCGCGATTGTCCTCGACTCGATGATCCGGGAGCGCGGACCCGTGGACCTCGCGACCTGGGAGCCTGGATACGGACGAAAGGCCGAGGCGCAGATGCGTTGGGAAGCCTCGCACGGACGGCCGTTGCCGTCAGGCGGCGCGGCATGACGCCTCGCGTGGATCTTACTCGAGAAGGCGACATCGCCGACATTACGGCGATCGAGCAGCGCGCCTTCTCGGACCCCTGGTCGGAGCGGAGCTTCCGAGACGTCCTCGCCCATTCACGGATGTACTTTGCATGCGTGCGAGATCAGAACGACGGCTATACCGCGCCGAGCGTGCTCGGTTATGTTGTCGCCTGGTTCGCCGGAGGTCAGGGCGAAATAGCCAATCTCGCCGTCGATGACACGGTTCGCGGCCGGGGCTTCGGCTCCGCCCTTCTCGACGCTGCGCTCGAGGAAGCGCGGCGGCATGCCACGGAGGAAGTCTTCCTCGAGGTGAGAAGCTCGAACCTGCGGGCGCGCCAGTTGTACGAGTCGCGTGGCTTCCTCGAAGTTGGCCGGCGAGCTCGGTATTACCGTCGGCCGGTGGAGGACGCCATCATTCTTCGGTGGACGGAGCCGGCAGTAGTCAGTCCGAGCTCGCCGCGGTGAGCGTTGTACTGCCGGCAACGAAGCGCGAGCGTTTCGTCGCGAAATCAGTTCGAGATGCGTGAAATCGGTTGGACGTTCCGTTGGGTTGGATGACACTGTACGCGGCGAGATCGAGAATACCTCTCGCCAGGAGGAATACGTGAGCCGTAGCCTGAACAAAGTCACGTTGATCGGCAATCTCGGGAACGATCCCGAGGTGCGGTCGACGTCTGGTGGAAACCGTGTCGCGACCTTTTCGCTCGCAACCAGCCGCTCGTGGAACGACGCCGCGGGCTCGAAGCAGGAGAAGACCGAGTGGCATCGCTGCGTGGTGTGGAACACCAAGTCGTCGCAGCTCGCCGACATCGTCGAGCGCTACGTGAAGAAGGGCGACAAGATCTACGTCGAGGGGCGCATCGAGTATCGGCAATGGCAGGACAAGGAGGGTCAGACGAGATACTCCACCGAGATCAACGTTCGTGAGCTGATCATGCTCGGTGCACCACGCGGTGGAAGCAGCGACTCCGATGGCGAGGGGGCGCCGCCGCGGCAGAACAGGGCACCGGCGGCGCAGAAGGCGAAGGCCGCGGCGGGTGGAGACGACTTCGAGGACTTCCCCGGTGCCCTCGAGGACGAGGACGACGATCTTCCGTTCTAGTGGCTAGTGGCTAGGGGCTGGTGGCTGGTGGCTAGTGAGAAACGGAAGGCGGCGCAAAGCGCCGCCAATCCAAATCCACCAACCACCAACCACCAGCCACCAACCACCAGCCACCAGCCACCAGCCACCAACCACGTTTCTTCCCGGCCCCCAGTTCGTCAATTGTGTGCGGCTCATCGCGGACATCACGACCGAACCGGAGTGCCTCTATGCTCTGCCGAGCAGTTCGCAGGGAGCAATCTCGAAACAGAATCAGCGTCTGGCGGGTGACCATCTTCGGTGCACTCGCGCTCGCGCTGCTCGGCAGCACGCGTTTGGCCGCCCAGGAACAGGCGCCATCGTCGCACACGGTCAAGCGCGGTGACACGCTCTGGGATCTCGCAAAGCTCTATCTCGGTGATTCCTTCCTCTGGCCGGAGATCTACCGGCTCAACACCGATATCATCGACGATCCGCACTGGATTTACCCAGGCGAAGTACTGAAGCTGCCTGCACCTGGGACGACGCCGACGGTTGCCGAAGCCCCGACAGTGAAGCAGGCCGGCGAGCCGGCGCCTCCCCCTCCGACACCTGTTTCTCCGGCGCCAAACGCTCCGGTGACCGCGACTGGAACGCCAGTCCCGGTTTATGAGCCGCCCATCGGCGTGCTCGATGGACCGACGGTTTTCCCGAGGACGCGCGTCGACGCACCCACTTCGAAGCGCCGAAGAGAAGCGCCTCCCGCCCAGCCCACGATAACCCTCGGCACCTACATTTCGGCCCCATTCGTCGATCGATCCGGCGGTCCGCGCGGCTCCGGTCAGATCCTCAAGGTCGTCATGCTCTCGGTCACTTCATCGGGCCGAGATCCAAAGCAGCGCGCACAGCTCCACGACGAGATCCTGATCTCGCCGCCGGCTGGATCGGCGGCTGCTGAGGGTGAGCGGTACATCACGTACACGTTCGGACCGTACGTGGATGATCTCGGTCAGGTCGTGGTCCCCACCGGCGTCGTGGAGGTCACTCGTGCGCCGCGCGATCGCGAAGCGGCCGTCGCCCAGGTCACCCGCATGTTCGGCGAGGTCTACTCGGACCAGCATCTCATGCCCTACGACAGCACGACGCTCCACATCTTCGGGCACGCCGAGCCAATCGCTGATTCGATCGTGACGGAAGTAAAGCTCGTGGCGGGCAATCGCACTCCTATCCTTCCGGGCTTGCAGGATTACGTGCTCGTCGACGTCACCACGCGGGACGGCATCAAGATCGGAGACGAATTCGAGCTGTTCGTGCCGCGCCACAGTTCCGACGTGTCCGGTGCGCCGGCCGATCCGGAAGTTCAGATCGCGAAAGCGATGGCGGTACGCGTGACCCGATACGGCACGACGCTCATGATCACCGGCGAGAAGCACCCGAAGATCGAGGCTGGTACGAGGGCTCGTCGCATCGCGACCATGCCCTGATCCGTGAACAGTGAACGGTGAACGGGGATCCCCGACCACCGACCACTGCCGATGCCCTAAAGCACGCGCCAGATATAGATTGCGGCGTCGCCATGATAGCGATCGCCCACTTCATCGCCATCTCGTTCTACATTGGCGCGGCTGCCCTGGCAGCCACGCCCTTTGCCCGTCCCGTCGGTGCGCCCGTGCGGGGCGTGATCGCGTTACTTGCCACGGGCGTGCTCACACACGCCGTTGCGCTGGTTGCATTCTCACGAACGGTGGGCGCGGTACCGCTCACCGGTTTGGGACCCGCGCTTTCATTCGCGGGCTTCGTTCTCGCCGCGACCCTCCTCACGGTGGAGTTGCTGGCGCAAGAGGTGTCGCTGACGCTGGTCGCTGCTCCACTCGCGGCGCTCCCGACGACCTTCGCCAACATCATCGGCCTCACGCCGGCGGTCGAGCCGCCGGGGGTCCGCGGGATCTGGCTGTTCGCGCACATTACTCTGAGCTTTCTCGGGATCGCGGCATTCGCCACCGCCGCCGCCGCCGGAACGATGTATCTGATCGAGCGTCGCGAGCTCAAGTCTCGGCGATTCGGCGCGATCTTCCGCTTCTTCCCACCCTTGGCGACTCTTGATCGAGTGAATCATCTCGCTGCCATCGCCGGATGGCTCGGGCTCACTTTGGGAGTCGTGCTCGCGGGTGCTTACTCGATCGCCTATCGAGAGATGAATCTGCCCCAGCTCATGTGGGGTACCGGTGCGTGGGTTGCGGTGAGTGGCATCGCCGTCGGCCGCGTGATCGGGGGGTGGCAGGCGCGCCGAGCGGCGATGTACTCGAGCATCACCTTCATCGCGGTGCTCGTGTTATACGTGGCGATTCGTGTGGCGGGGAACGCGGCGGGGAAATTCCTGTGAGCGGCGCATTCGGGTTGCCCCTCGTGCTCGACGGCAGCCAGGTCGTTGCCCTCGTCGTCGGCGCCGGCGCGGTAGCGACGCGGAAGGTCGCATCGCTCCTCGACGGTGGCGCGCGGGTTCGGGTGCGCGCACCGCACGTTGCCGAAGCGCTCGCCGAACGCGCCGCGAGTGATGAGCGTCTCGCGATCGAACGTGATGTCTACGATGCCAGCGCCATCGCCGATGCCATACTCGTCGTCGCCGCGACCGACGATCATGCGCTGAACCTGCGCATCGCGGCCGATGCGCGGCGATTGCGCCGGCTCGTGCTCGTGGCGGGCGACCCCACCTCGGGTAGCTGCGTCATGCCCGCGGTGCATCGCAGCGGCGATCTCGTCGTGTCGGTGACCTCCGGCGGCGTGCCGCGCGCGTCGGCACGCATCCGTGAGGCACTGGCGCGCCGTCTCGATACTCGTTATGCGGCCGCCATCCGCGAGCTGGCGACGTTGCGCCGGCGGTTGCTCGCGCACGACGACCGCGCCACCTGGCAGTCCGCCGCGAGCACGCTGCTCGCCGACGATTTCTGCGAATCGGTGGAGAGTGGCGCGTTTTCGGAGCGGCTCGAGGCATGGCGATAGTCGTCGCCGGCGTGAGCCATCACGGCGCGTCGCTGCCCGTGCGCGAGAAGATCGCGTACCGCGCCGCGGACCTGCTGCCGACGTTAGGCGCGTTGCGTGACGCGTCTGGCTATCGCGAAGCCGTGCTACTCTCGACGTGCAATCGCACGGAGTTCTATCTCGTCGAGAGCGATCATGACGCGGTCCCCGCCATCTGGCGTGCGCTGTCGGCGCGACTGGGCGAGGAAGCGTCGAGTTACGGTTACGTCCGGCGCGACCGTGACGCGATCGCGCATCTCTTCCGCGTCGCCTCCGGACTGGACTCGATGGTTCTCGGTGAGGCGCAGATCCACGGCCAGGTGAGAGACGCGTGGGCCTCCTGCCGATCCGAATCGGGAGCCGTCTTGAATCGCCTCTTCCAGACGTCGCTCCTCGTCGCCGGTCGTGTTCGCAGCGAAACGGCCATCGGACGTGGCGCGGCCTCGGTGAGCTCCGCCGCGCTCCAGCTCGCGCGACAGATCTTCGGCTCGCTCGCGGGACGTCGCGCCATGGTGCTCGGTGCGGGCGAGATGGCGGAGCTCGCGCTCGAGTGTCTCGTCAACGAGGGCGTGCGTGCCGCGATGGTCGCGAATCGCACCTACGAGCGCGCGCAGGAGCTGGCCGCGCGTTATGGCGCGCTCGCGATGCATTACGACGAATGCTGGGCGTCGCTTCACGACGTCGATGTCCTCCTCTGCTCGACCGCCGCGCCTCGGCCGGTGGTGACGCTCGATCGGATTCGTCCGGCGATCCTCGGCCGGCGCGGTCATCCGCTCTGCATTCTCGACATCGCGGTGCCGCGTGACGTCGAGGCGAACGTCGCGAGCCTGGACAATGTGTTCCTATACGATCTGGATGACCTGCGCGCGGCTGTCACGGCGAACATCGAGCGCCGCCGTGATGATCTTCCGACCGCGGAAGAATTGATTGCTGGTGAGGTCGAGCGATTCTGGCAGTGGTTCACGGGTCTGGCGGCGGTGCCGGTGCTGACGCACTTCCGCGGGGAGATGGAGCAGCTTCGCGAGCGGGAGCTCGCGGCAGCGCTGCGCCATCTCGATCATCTCGCGCCCGCCGACCGCGCCGTCGTCGAGCAGCTGTCTCGCTCGTTGATGAACAAATTCTTACACGGTCCCACGGTTCGCCTGCGCGCCGCGGCGGCGAACGGTCGGGGGCTGGGCATTGTCGATGCCGTCCGCTATCTCTTCGGACTCGACGAAGCATCGCCGGAAGACGTCGTCAGCGGAAATGCGAATGACGCGCGCGAAGCGCGTGATCGCGATCACCATCACGAGCTGAGATAAAGGAGAGAACGAGTGCCGAGTGTACTAGTCACCGGTGGAGCTGGCTTCATCGGATCGCACGTCGCGGACGTATTCCTCGAGCGCGGCTACGACGTCGATGTCGTCGACAACTTTTCCAGCGGCCGCCGCGAGAATGTCGATCCCCGCGTAGGGCTCCACGAGCTGGACATCCGGTCCGCCGAAGCGGCGCAGCTGGTGAAGGAAAAGCCGTTCGACGTCATCGTGCACCTCGCCGCGCAGATCGACGTACGCAAGAGCGTCGCCGATCCGGTGATGGACGCGAGCATCAATGTCGGCGGCACGCTCAATCTCATCGAGGCGTTGCGCCAGAGCGGTCGGGGGCAGCGCACCCGCTTCGTGTTCTCCTCCACCGGCGGCGCGCTCTACGGCGACTTCGTGGATCCGCCTAACGTCGAGAACTACGCGAAGGATCCCGAGTCGCCGTACGGCATCGCGAAGTTGAGTGTCGAGTACTATCTGGCGTACTATGCTCGGGTGCATGGCATGGATACGACCGCGGTTCGCTTCTCGAATGTGTACGGCCCGCGTCAGGATCCACATGGTGAAGCTGGCGTCGTCGCGATCTTCTGCGGTCGCGTCCTCGACGGTCGACCGCTTTCCGTTTACGGCGACGGTGCGCAAACCCGAGACTACGTGTTCGTCGGCGATGTCGCGGATGCGACCGCTCTGGCCGGATCGCATTCGCTGCCGCGTCCCGAGCGCCTCGATGCCCGCGCGTTCAACATCGGCACTGGCGTGGAGACGAGCGTCACGGAGCTCGCGCGCGTGTTGCGCCGGGTCGCGAAGTCGGAAGTGGCCGTGGAGCATTTGCCAAAGCGTCCGGGCGAGCAGCAACGCTCCGTGGTGAGCATCGCCAAGGCTGGATCGCTCCTGGGCTGGCGTCCGCGCTACTCGCTGGAGGAAGGGTTGGCGCGTACCTATGCCTGGTTCGCCGAGCGACATGGCTCGTCGCTGGACAAAGGGTCTGCCAAGTCTGGTGCGGGCGCGGGAGCGGGGGCGCGGCAATGATGTTGCCGCTCGCCCTGCAGATTCGCGGCGCCGTACCGACGACGCCGATGGAGCTGATCACGGGTGCAACGACGCTGACGAAAGTCGTTCTCGTTGTGCTCGCCGTGTTGTCGCTCTTGAGCTGGGCGATCATGTTCGCGCTGTGGCGAGAGCTCTCCCGGGCACAGCGCACGTCGTTGCGCTTCTTTCGTGATTTCGAGCGCGCCAACCGTCTCGACGAAGCTGGCGCGCTCGCCAAGGTCACCGCGCCTAACGCGCTCACGCGATTGTTCATGCGCGCGGCGCACTTCGTCTCCGATACGCGCGTGCGCAATCAGCAGGCGCGCGAACGCGAGTTCGGCGACGTCGCGGTGCGCGCTCCAGCGAGCCTTACCGGCTCGCAGATCGAGACGCTGCACCTCCTGCTGGAGACGGACGCCAGCGCGGAGCGCGACCGCCTGGGACGCTTTCTTCCCTGGCTGGCGACGATTGGATCGGTGAGTCCACTCATCGGCCTGCTCGGCACGGTCCTCGGCGTCATCGACGCCTTCATCGGTATCGCGACGCGCGGATCCGGCAACCTGTCCGCCGTGGCACCCGGCGTCGCCGAAGCGCTCGCGGCAACGGCAGCCGCGCTCATCGTCGCGATTCCCGCGACCTTCGCCTACAACATCTTCGCCGGCCGCCTCAACCGCTTCGACGGCATGATGGAGAGCTTCGGCACGGCGACGATCGCCCTGTTGGTGCGCGAGGGACAGATCTGACATGTCACGCCGTCGACGCGATCGAGTCGAGCTGAACGCCGATATCAACGTCGTGAATCTCATCGACGTCATGCTTCTTCTGCTCGTGATCTTCATGATCACGGCGCCGATGATGCAGGGCGGGGTGGACATCGCCTTACCAAAGGCCGAAGCGAGGCCGCTCGAGTCCAAGGGCGGGCTGGTGGTGACGGTGACGCGAGCCGGCGCGATTCTCGTCGGCGAGACGAAGATGTCCTTTCCCGAGTTCCGCGCCTCTTTCCGCGCTCTTGCCGCGCAGCAATCGCGTCAGGGCGTTTATCTCCGCGCCGATAGCAACGTGGGATACGGGCTCGTCGTACAGGTGCTCGCCGTGATGCGAACGGCCGGCGTCGGGGACGTAGGCCTGGTGACGGAGCCCGAGGACATTCGCTGATGGTGGTATCGCGGGACGTCTCGCCGGTCGGAGCGCCTAACGGCAAGCCCGTTCTGCTCGTCCCGATCGGCGGTTCCATCCTGCTGCACGGTTTGTTGGTCGGATTGTTCTTTCTCTTCCGACCGAGTGAGCCGCCGCCCTCGCCACCGATCTATCGTGTCGATCTCGTCGCCGCGGCCGCGGGAGAGCGCGCAGCCGGAGTGGTGAAGCCGGCGCCGACACCGGCCACAGCGGAGCCGGCGCCTGTGCGACCGAAGACGGCGCCTCACGAGATGCCCGTGCCGAATACCAAGCAACCGAAGCGCGCCGCTACGCCTGACGCTACGCCCTCCCTTCCAACCGAGACGAAGCCCGAGCCAAAAACAGCTCCGACCGCGGGCGGCGGAGAGACAGGCGGACGCGGCACTGACGTTGTGACGGTGAGCACAGGCGGGATCGACTTCCCGTATCCTGGGTACCTCGAAAATATCGTCCGCCAGATCGCGATTCGATTCAAACCGTCGGACCGCGGCGCGCTCCACGCGGAAGTGTTCTTTCTCATCAACCGTGATGGCACCGTTCCACCCTCGAGCATCAGGCTCGTGACGCGGTCTGGCGTCTATTCGTTCGATGCCGATGCCCAGGGCGCCGTCGAAGCAGCGGCGAACGCCAAACAGTTCGGGGCGCTTCCATCCGGCTTTACGGAAGAGTCGCTGCCGGTGACATTCCGATTTGATCCGCGACTTCTGCGATGACCGATCTCAAACGACTGGTGATGCGCTTTTTCCTACCGATTCTCGTCGTGCTGCCGCTGCTCGTTCCACTGGCGCCTACGGCCGCGCAGGATACCACCCACCGCGGCGTCACGATCGGCCTCACTTACGATCCGACGTCACGTCCAGGCCTCGCGGTGCTTCCGGTGACTGGGTCGGCAGGCGATTCGATTCGCGCGATCCTCCAGCGTGACTTCGACTACAGCGATCGCTTCACGATCGTGCCGCTCGACGCCGCGGATCCGTCGTCATTCCGCGGCACTACCCCCGGCGCGGAGCTGAACTATCCGCTCTTCACGCGTCTCGGGGCGGCGGCGGTCGTACAGGCAACGGTCGGTGACGGATCGCTGCACGTGGCGCTGCACGACGTCGGCAAGGGCGCCGTCATCAATGTGCAGGATTTTCCCCTTGCCGGACGAGCGAACACGCGCGACTGGAGACTCTCCGTCCATGGCGCGTCCGACGAAGTGGAGCGGTGGATCACGGGGCTGAAGGGGATTGCGCAGACTCGCGTCGCATTCGTCGTCGGGCCACGGGTTCACGTCCTCGACAGCGACGGCGCCGACGATGAGGTCACATCGGTGACGGGTACGCCAATGTCACCCTCGTGGAACGCGGCGGGATCGCAGCTCGCCTACTCGACGTTCGGGACGAGCTCGCGGATCATGATTCTCGACCTGCGGACCGGGAAGTCGCGGGTGCTGCATAACGCGACGCCCATCCATGCGAATCTGACGCCGGTCTTCTCGCCCGACGGCCTGTCGATCGTGTACTCGCACGCCGATGACGAGGGCTCGGATCTATTCGTCGTTCCAACGGACGATGGCTCACCAGCGCGCCGCATCTCGGTCGGGCGAGGCACGGACAACGTTCAGCCCTCGTTCAGTCCAGATGGACGCCGGCTCGCGTTCACATCGGGTCGTGTTGGCCATCCGGAGGTTTATATTATGGACGCGGATGGGACGAACGCCGAACTGTTGACCTCCTTCGATTTTGGCGACAAGAACTATCGCTCCGATCCCGATTGGTCACCTGATGGTCGGCTCATCGCCTTTCAGTCACAATTCGCTGACGGTCGCTTTCAGATCATGACCATCAGCTTGCGCGATCGCAGCACGAAGTTATTGACAAGTGAAGGCTCCAACGAACAGCCGTCCTGGGCGCCGGACGGCCGTCACCTGGTGTTCGCCTCCACCCGCGGCGGGGGGAGGGAGCTCTGGGTGCTCGACACGGAATCTGGTCGATTGCGCCAACTGAGCCGCGCCCCGGGTGCGCAACTGCCTGCCTGGTCTCCTCGCCTTGGGTCAAGTGCATCCACAAGCGCTGCTAGTCGTCAGTAAGGCGGCACCTCCTCTGGTGACCGGAAGTCCCTCCTGCAGGTCCCCACAACATCCCACCTCTTCTCAGGAGTGAATCTTCGATGACAGCACACCATCGTGCGGCTGGTCGCTCGATTCCCGCTGTGTTACTTGCCTCCGCCATCCTCCTCGGCGCGTGCTCGCACAAGAAGCCCGAGACGGCACCCGCACCGGCGCCCACGCCGGTATCCACCGTCGACAGTGCTGCCATTCGCGACTCGATCGCACGAGCGCAGGCTGCGCGTGATGCAGCACTGGCCCGGCAGCGCGCCTACGACGACAGCGTTCGCCGAGCAAACGAAGCAGCAGCATCTGCTGGCGAGCAGAGTGGACTCCGCAACACCGTCACGGCCGTCATTCATTTCGACTTCGACAAATCGGAGCTGCGTGACGACGCGCGCGCGACGCTCGACGCGAAGATTCCGGTGCTCATGGCCAATCCGGATGTCACGATTCGTGTCGCGGGTCACACCGATGAACGTGGATCGGTCGAGTACAACATCGCTCTCGGTCAGCGCCGCGCGGCAAGCGCGAAGCGTTATCTCACCGAGCGCGGGGTTACCGCGAATCGCATCGAGACGGTGAGCTTCGGTGAAGGTCGTCCGGTGGCCGACGGTCACGATGAGGGCGCCTGGGCGCAGAACCGTCGCGCCGAATTCGAGATCACGGCTGGCGGCAACCGTCTCAATAAGCCGGGAGCGTGATGACGTCGTCGCTCCGGCCGCGCCGGACGCCTGGGACGCGAGCGATTGGGCTCGCGTCGACTGCCGTCGTGCTCGCCCTGAGCACGACGGCGTGCATGGCGAGCAAGGGGGACGTCCGCGTCCTCCAGGACGAGTTGCGCTCCCTGCGTAGCACGATCGCGCAGACGGATACGGCGAGACGCGCTCAGGCGGATACAACAAAGATGCTCATCGCTCGAGCCAACGACTCGCTTCGTTTGCTCAGCACGCGCCTCGCCGCCTTTCAGGCGAACGTCTCGGGCGGGATATACGACATGAACCGGCAGCTCCTGCAGATTCAGGAGCTCAGCGGTGTGAATCAGCGACGGCTACAGGAATTGCGCGCATCGATGGAGTCGCGGCAGGAATCCATGTCCGCGGCTCCGGCGAGCGCGACACCGGATACTTCGAAGACAGCGGCCGGGCCCGGCGCAGCTCAGCTATTCCAGATCGCGTTCGACCAGATGCAGCGGGGCAGCTTCGGCGTGGCCCGCTCCGGATTTCAGGATCTGCTGGCCAAGTACCCGAATTTCGAGGAGGCACCGTCCGCCCAATTGTACATCGGCCAGTCGTTCGCCGAGGAGAAGAACGCTGCCGCCGCGGATTCGGTGTACCAACTCGTCGTCACCAAGTATCCGAAGTCGAAGGCGGCGCCGACCGCACTTTACAAGTTCGCGTTATCCTTGATTGCGCAGAAGCAGAGCGCGCCCGCTAAGACGGCGCTGAATCGCATCGTCAAGGACTATCCGAACAGCGATGAGGCGAGCCTGGCGCGCGACCTGCTGCGCACCGTCAAGTAAGCTCGCGGAATCCACGGCTCTTTCGAGCCACAGTCGTGTAGTAGCAGGGACTCATGCCCATCCCCAAGACGCAGACGGGTGAGATGCCATTCCTCGACCACCTCGAGGAATTGCGCTGGCGTATCATCTATTCACTCGGGGCGCTCGTCGTTGGCGTGGCCATCGGGTTTCTCGTAACCTTCAAGTTCGACCTGATCGGCTTGATGCAGGCGCCGGTGCTTCCCTATTTGCGGGGGCAGCATCTCGTCTACACCCACCCCGGCGACACCTTCTCGACGATTCTGCAGATGTCGCTGGTCGTCGGCATCGCGCTCGCCTTGCCCGTCATCGGGTACAACGTGTGGGCCTTTCTGTCGCCGGCGCTCTACCGCAATGAAAGGCGCATCGTCATTCCAATCCTTGCCGCGGCGACCTTTTTGTTCTTGGCCGGAGTCGCGCTGGCGTACTTTCTCGTCCTTCCATTGACCTTGAAGTTTCTTTTTGGTCTGGAGGCCGAATCGCTCACGCCGATGATCACCGTCTCCGAGTATTTCGGATTCGTGACGAGTATGTGCCTCGCCTTCGGCGGCGTGTTCGAGGTTCCGATCGTCATCGTCGGCCTCTCGGCGATGGGCATCGTATCGCCGCAGACGTTAGGCAAGTTTCGCCGTTATGCCGTCGTCATTGCTTACGGGGCCGCGGCGATCATCACGCCGGGTGATCTGCTCACGACGACGATTGCCCTCGCCATTCCGCTCTACCTCCTCTACGAGGTGAGCGTCGCAGTCTCCTACATCATCTATCGCAAGAAGGTACGGCGAGACGCCAAGCTTGCGTCGGAGCAGGGCTTGCCGGCATGATGGCTCGCCGACTCGGCGCACTCGCATTTGTCCTTCTGCTCGCGCCAATGATGAGCGTGAGCGCACAGATTCGGCCGCCGCGTCCCCAAATTCAGCAACCACGTCGCGACGTCCGCGACACGACCCA
>DASXPH010000069.1:0-182088 GCA_036493735.1 Gemmatimonadaceae bacterium | reverse complement strand
CCAGTGGATCAAGTACTCCTCCCGCGGCTTCCGCGATCGGGAGCGGTTTAAACTCGCGATCTACTTCCACTGCGGCGGCCTGGATCTCGATCCTCGATGAGAAATCCTTAATCTTTACCCACTACAAAGCCGGAAGACCCGAGAGCTCTAAAATTGCGCCCCGCGCCCCGCGCCCCGCGCCCCGCCCAACGCGCAACGCGCAACGAGCTATGGCGAATCAGGCGCTCAGGCTGATAAGATTCCGCGCCGCCAGTGATACCGGCAACTGGTTCCTTCGCACACTCGAGTGCCGCCATGGGATACGTCGACACGCAGCTCTTCATCAACGGCAAGTGGCAGGAGCCCGCGGAAGGCAAAACGCTAGCGGTGGTCAACCCCGCGACTGGGAAGGAGATCGGCCGCGTCGCTCACGCCAGCCGTCCGGATCTCGAACGCGCGGTGGAGGCGGCGCAGAAAGGCTTCGAGATCTGGCGCGAGATGCTGCCGGCAGAGCGGAGCAAGATCATGCGCAGGGCGGCGACGCTGTTCCGCGAGCGCGCCGGCGAGATCGCGCCATTGCTCACTCAGGAGCAGGGCAAGCCGCTCGCCGAGGCAAGGGCCGAGACACTCGCTGGCGCCGACGTCATCGAGTGGTTCGCTGAGGAAGGTTTCCGCGTCTACGGGCGAATCGTGCCGTCGCGTCACAGCGTCACGATTCGGCAGATGGTGATGAAGGACCCCGTCGGTCCGGTCGCCGCGTTCACGCCCTGGAACTTCCCGATCAACCAGGTGGTGCGCAAAGTCTCCGCCGCGCTGGCCGCCGGTTGCTCGATCCTCGTCAAGGCACCCGAAGAGACGCCTGCCGCGCCCGCGGCGCTGGTCAAGGCGTTCGCCGACGCCGGGCTGCCGCCAGGGGTGCTCGGTCTCGTGTATGGCACGCCGGCCGAGATCTCGAGCTACCTCATCCCGCACCCGGTTATCCGCAAGGTCACATTTACTGGTTCAATTGCTGTCGGGAAGCAGCTCGCCGCGCTCGCCGGCCAGCACATGAAGCGTGTGACGATGGAGCTTGGCGGCCACGCGCCGGTGATCGTGTGCGAGGACGCTGACATCGCGCTCGCTGTCAAAGCGGCTGGAGCGGCGAAGTTCCGGAACGCTGGCCAGGTCTGCATCGCGCCGACGCGATTCCTCGTGCACCGATCGATCGTTGGCGATTTCACGCAAGCGCTCGCCGACCATGCGAACGCCCTGAAGGTGGGCGACGGCCTGGCCGAAGGCACGCAAATGGGACCGCTCGCCAATGCGCGTCGCATCGACGCGATGACGACCTTTACCGAAGACGCGGTGAAGAAGGGCGCGAAGCTGCTCACTGGCGGACAGCGCATTGGCAACGCCGGCAACTTCTGGCAGCCGACTATTCTCGCCGATGTGCCGAAAGAGGCGAAAGTCTTCAACGACGAGCCGTTCGGGCCCGTGGCGGCGATCCAGCCGTTCGACACGCTCGAGCAGGCAATCGCCGAGTCGAACCGCCTCCTGATGGGGCTCGCCGGCTACGCGTTTACAAAGTCACTCAAGTACTCGGACCTGCTGGCGCGCAAGCTCGAGGTGGGCATGCTCTGGATGAATATGCCGGCGCTGCCTTCCGCCGAGATGCCCTTCGGAGGGGTCAAGGACTCTGGCTACGGCTCCGAAGGTGGTCCAGAAGCGCTCGAGGCCTACCTCAACTCGCGCGCGGTGATGATTCAGAATGCGTAACTGATTACGAAGTTCTCGGGAGGCGCCGCGTAGCCTAACGATTTCGCGAAACAGGGGCGCCGGGATTCGCGCTGATTCGCCCTAATTCGCGCCATTCGCGTTCCGACAGCTATCCAAGCTTGCGTTGCCGCGCAGATCTCCGCTTACTATGGCCCCGCCAAGTACACCATTCATCCTGATGTCATCATGGCAATGAGTCATCGAACCAATCAACGCATCCTTGCCGCTCTGCGGCAATCCGCGCTACTTGTGACCGTGGCCGTGGGGACCGCGGCGGCACAGCAACCGTCGTTCACCATCGACGCGGCGCTCAGTGCGCCGTTCCCGAGTGATCTGACGGCCGCACCGGCCGGCGGGAGGCTGGCGTGGATCTTCGATGCCGAGGGGAGTCGTAACATCTGGATCGCCGAGCGGTCGGCAAATGGCGCCTTCACGTCGAGACAACTCACGCGATACGTCGGCGACATTGGTGTGGAAATCGAGAAGCCCGTGTGGAGCTTCGATGGCCAATCGCTCGCGTTCGTGCGCGGTGGCGAGCCGAATCCACGCGACCTCCCACTGGGAAGCACACCGGCGCAGATCTGGGCGATCGCCGTCGGCGACACCGCGCCACACCTTATTGGCGATGGCAGCTCGCCGACTCCGGCGCCTAACGCCAACACCATTGCGTACGTCGCGCGCAATTCGATCGCCCTGGTGTCATTCGACGGCAGCGGCAAACCGCAGATAGTTGTCAAAGACCTTGGAAGGGATGGTTCGCTCGCCTGGTCACCCGACGGCAAGCGCATCGCCTTTGTCAGCAATCGAAGCGATCACAGTCTCGTCGGCGTGTACGACCTCGGACGCAAAGCGATCACCTGGCTTGCGCCGAGCGTCGACCGAGACGTTGGTCCCATCTGGTCACCTAACGGCGACCGGATCGCGTTCGTCCGAATTCCTCCCGGAGCACCTGGTCCCTTTACATCCACGCGCGCGGCGGAGCCCTGGTCGATCTGGGTCGCCGATCCCGCGACGGGGAAGGGGCGCGAGATATGGCATGCGAACGCCGGTGCCGGCAGCCGCTTCTACTCGCTGGAAGGAAACTCGGCGTTCGCGTGGGGTGCGGACGACCGAATCGTCTTTCCGTGGGAGGGAACGGGTTACGTGCATCTCTACAGCATCGCCGCTGCCGGTGGCACGGCGACGCTGCTCACGCCCGGCAACTTCGAGGTCTTCAGCGCCGATCTCAGTCCGGATCGTCGACGAATCGTGTATTCGTCAAATCAAACCGATTCGGATCATCGGCATATCTGGGAAGTGCCAGTGGCAGGCGGGGCGCCGACGAGCCTAACGACTGGGCAGACGATCGCGGATCTCCCGGTGTACACGAGCGACGGCCACTCGGTCGCGTTCCTGCACGCGGATGCCAGAAATCCCATGCGACCAGCGGTCGTCTCGCAATCCGGCGATCGCTTTGGCGCGGCGCAGGACGTCGCGTCGCAGTCGATCCCGGAGGAGTATCCGGGGGCAAATTTCGTCGTTCCGCAGCCGGTGACCTTCCGCTCGCCCGACGGCATGATGGTCCACGGCCAACTCTTTCTCCCGCCCGGCGCATCGCGCGGCAGCCGCCACCCGGCGCTGCTCTTTTTCCATGGCGGTCCCTATCGCCAGATGCTCCTCGGCGCGAATCCGATGGGTGCGTATGCGTACATGTACGCCGAGAATCAGTATTTCGCGAGCCGCGGATACGTCGTGCTGTCGGTCAACTATCGAGGGGGGACGGGCTACGGCCTGAACTACCGCGTGCCGCCCAAATTCGGACCGTCGGGAGCGAGTGAGTTCAACGACATCCTGGGCGCCGCGAATTTTCTCAAGGCGAGAGCAGACGTTGACCCGAAGCGACTTGGCGTATGGGGCGGAAGCTACGGTGGTTACATGACCGCGCTCGCGCTGGCCCGCGCGTCCGACGTTTTTGCCGCCGGCGTCGACTACGCCGGTGTGCACGACTGGAGCGGTCTGTTGAAGGTCTACGCCGCTGCTGGAGCGCAATCGGCGTCGGACAGTCTGGCGTTGGCGTCGTCGCCGATGTCATCGATCAAGCATTGGCGCTCTCCAGTGCTCGTCATTCAGGCGGACGACGATCACAACGTGCCCTTCGACCAGACCGTTCTCCTGACCAGGGCGTTGCGAGAGCAACGGGTGCCTTACGAGTTGATCGTCATCCCGAACGAGATTCATGATCTGCTACTCCACCGATCGTGGCTCACGTATTTCCACGCGCAATCGGATTTCCTTGACAAGTATCTGCTGCGCTGAGGCGCGTGGAGCGTGGCGCGTGGAGCGCGGACATCCGACCGCCAACCACATCACAACGTCGCGCGTATCCAGTAGGCGAATCGGCGGATAATCGACGACTGGCGCGGCAGGAGCTGCTCCAGCTGCGCCGGCTTATCGATCCACGTCGTGCGCGCCATCATGTAGAACAGATCGACAAGCCCGGCGGACGCCTGCGGGCCCGACACGATGAGCATCGCCTCACCGTCGGACATCAGCCCACGGTCATCCATATTGTGTGACCCTTCGGTGAAGTAGAAGCTCACGCGCTTTCGGTCGGCTTCTGGAATGCTGGCCTCGTAGCCACGCATCATGTCATCGGCACGCCGTGTCGCCGCCGTGTCCACCGCGGGATGGGTGTCCCCCAACTGCTCGGCGAACGTCGCGGTCTGACGCGATTGCACGCGCATGGCATCGGCGAGCACGACGTCCCATCCGGGCTGACGCAGCAGGGCCGCGATGGCCTCAGGTCGAGCGATGACCTGCGTCTTGCGGTGCGGTTGGGGCGGATGCGGTTTCTCGTCCTTCGCCATCTGCGTCGCGTCCGGGCCGTCGCTCGCGATCTGCCGTTCGACTCGGCTGAATACGGCGAGTGTCTTTTGATCAAAGGGAATCACCTCGTTTATCCACGGATAGCGGGCGAGTCCCTCGCGAACTTCGCGCAAGCGACCAGCGGCGTCGTCGGCGGTGGCGTGCGCCGCGAAGAGACCGACGCGTAGATCGCCGCCGCTCTCGCGCATCGTCGGCGTCAGGCTGTCGCGTAGCGCGAGGACGCGGAGCAGCACATCGTGCGCGCGCGCCATCGCCGGCGCGTCGGGAATCGGTGCGTTAGGCAGCGCTGGGGCGATGATGTGCACGCGGGCGCCGCGTGCCGCTGCTCCGGCGAGCATGCCGGCCCACGTCTCGCTGAGCCAGAGCTGGTCCGGCACGATGATCACGGCGCCCGGCTGCGCCAGATTGTACAGCAGCGCCCGGGCGATTGAAGACTTCTTATCGCCAAAGCCAACCTGATTGTGTACCTGCAGCGCCCGGCCGACGTACTCGCTCTGGTTCGCCGCCTGTTCCTGCGCCTTCTTGCTTGCGACCGCGCGTAACGGAACCGGGATCTGGCTCTCCGAGTAGCCGTTGCTGCGCAGCGCCTGCCGGAGCGCGGTGCGCGCTTCCAGCGTCGCGGGACCGCTGAGACGGAAGCCGCGGTCCTCCCACGTCGCGCTGGAGTACACCTCACCGATGCCGATGCCCATCACGAAGACGGCGCCACGGTTCACATCCGCCTCGTTGACGTCGTAGATAACGAGCTTTCTATGATCACGCATGACATTGTCAGGCATGAATGGGATGCCGGGGACGATATGCCCGCTGCGGAACGAGAAGTCCGATTGATTGCCGACGTTCACGTGTATCTTGATCGTCTCGCGCAACCAGCGCTCGGCGTCTCCGCTTGCCTTCGCATCCTGCTGCAGCCGCCGCGAGCTCGCGATGGCGGCGAGGAGCTCTCGCTGCCGATCGAGAAGATGGTGCTCGCGGGTGCCGTCATCACCCTTGATGCGCATCGACGCGTGCCGCGGATCCTCGAGAATCGTGAGCCAGAGACGTCCATCCGAGGTTTCGTAGAAATATTGGTCGTGCAGGATCATGTACATCGGGAAGACGCCAGTGCTGTCGTAGCGCCTAACGGCCGCCGTGAGGGCGGGGAAGTACGCGTCCGCGACCATCGTGTAGCCGATGTTATCGATGGCGCGCGAGTACCACTGGCGTCCCATGAACTCGTGCGTCCAGAGAACGTGATACTGCCGAGCAGCGAGGATCGAACGCGCGACCTCGAGCGGCAGGTCCGTGCTGCGCATGTAGGTCAGCGCGTTGTGGTCCGTGAAGGGATGACCGACCACCCGGCCAATGAGCGAGTCCACCTCCACCTGGTCGTCGTATTGGTCGAAGGTGAGCGCGAGATCCATCGGCAACCAGATGAGCCGCGAGTCGCGCGTGCTCTGGACGAGTGCATGCATCGGCGTCGTGACGGCGCCGAGCCATGCCGCGAACGCGGATGTGGCGCCCGGCTGCGCAGCTGTCGGGATGCCTGACGAGTCACTCAGCCATCGCTCGAAGTCCGCCGTGGCCCCGCCCGCGAGGCGCGCGATGTCGACACGCTTCGCGCGGCCAAACACCGAGTCCACGGGGATGACGACACGGTCGAGCACCGCGATGCGGGCCCGTCGCGCCGCGAGGGCGCGTTGCGTGCTATCGAGTGCGGTGCCGAAGAGCTGCTCGAGCGCGATGCGCGACCGGTCCATGGCGGCGCGATAGCTGCTTGCGTGCGACGCGCGAATCGCAGCGTCGGTGTAGAGATCCGAATACGCGGCGATGACGTTCGAGGCCGACTCGATGTCGCGCACGAGCCGCTGCGCTGCAGCGTCGTGTGCGGCAATTGGCTGCGTGCGCGGCTGTGGCGGATCCGGAATCTCGACGGTCGTCTCGAGCGGCCGCGTGCGTCCGGCGAGTGGCTGGAAGAGCGGCGCGGTAACGCCGATGCGTACCGTCTGTCCGCGTGCCGGGAGCCAATCCACGCGTAACATGGAGCCCTGGCCCAGTAGCCCGCCGCGGCGGATGGCGCTCTGCCAACTGATAATTGTGTTGACGTGATGATGCCGGATGTCCCAGTCGGCGCCGACGCTGGTCGCGAGCAACCGCGAGGTTGCCATGGCGCGAAGGCCCGCGTCGGCGATGCCGGCAATCGTACCGTATCCCTCGACGGTGCCGCCGATGACGCCGAGCAGGGGATTGAATGGCTGGAGCGGCGGCTTGTTCAGCGAATGAAAAACACCGTAGCTGAACGTCGCGCCTCCAGCCGAGCCCTGGCTATACGCGGTTCCTTGCGCCGTGAGCTGCTGTCGCCAGATCGGCGGCTGTCCGATGGAAAAGACCGGCGCGGGCGGTGTCGCGGGTTGGGGCGAATTGGGCGTGAGCGAAGTCACACGCTGGGCTTTCAGTGCGCCGGCATCAAGTACGGCGAGCGTCGCCAAGAGGAGGCTCGCCTGGAGTAGGCGGATCATGGCCAGCTCAAGGGCAAGCTCTATGCGAGCTTCGAGGGGCAGGCACCGAACGTGCGGCGAGTTATCGAAGGCTTAGCTGTCTCCACCTTGCCCTCCCGGAGGACATGCCATGCCATCTACGGTGGCTTTCGATCTTGGGCGAGTGAGATAGACCTTCGGAGCATTTCGCCGGGTTCGGCCAGCTCGGTACAATCGGCTTATGCAGGCCGCGCGACGACTGCGCGCCGAATCGGACGAGGTCATCGTTATGCTGTCACATATCGTCGTGCCATTGGACGGCTCGCCGTCCGGGGAGCAGGTTCTCCCGCTCGCTATCCATCTGGCCGAGCGAGACCACGCCGAGCTGGAGCTCGTGCACGTGTTCGAGGCGCTCGCGCCATTTGAGGTACAAGGGGCGCCACCGATCGACCCCGAGCTCGATTCTGAGATAACGCGCGAACGACAGAAATACCTCGAGCGGGTAGCGGAACGACTTCGGAGCAGCTCGTCGGCGAAGATCAAGACGCGTTCACTCGAAGGATCCGATGTTGTCGCGACGCTCACGGCGTACCTCGCCGAGGTGCACGCCGATCTCGTCATCCTCGCGACACATGGAGGCGGCGGGTTGAGCAAGTTCTTGCCGGGCCGCGTGCCCTCGGCGCTCGTCCGCAACGCGAACGCCCCGGTACTGCTCATGCCGGCCAGCGACTCGCGTGGCGAGCCACGCCGAACCTTTCGAAAGCTCCTGATGCCCCTCGATGGGACGCCGATGGATGAGGAAGCAATCGATGACGCACTGGCGCTGGTGGTTCCGAACGAGGCTGAGTTCGTCCTCCTGAACGTTCGCGAGCCGGTCGCCCACTTCGAACAGGACGCGCTAACGCCTGACGACTTGCCGGAGCTCAACGAGCCAAATACGGCGGCGCTCCAGACGTACGCTGCGTCGGAGATCGAAGGCGGGATGGAGGACTATCTCGAGGCCGTTGCGCGCGGCATTCGCAGTCGCGGCTTCACGGCAACTGCCGAGGTCATCAGCGATCGTTCTCCGGCGAAGGCGATCCTCACCGTCGCCGATGCCAGGGAGGTCGACCTGATCGTCGCCGAGACGCGCGCGACGGACGGCATCGCTCGCTTCCTTCGTCCGCGCGTACTCGACAAGGTGATTCGCGACGCGCACGTGCCGGTGCTCGCACACAATCACTCCAACTCTCACCGACCCTGATTGATCGCGAGGAGGCACTCGAGAGCTTCGTCGATGAAGTGTGTCACCATCGCGGCCTGGTCCTCCGCCGTGGCAGCTTTGACGATCGCTGATGCTCCGAGGGCCGCTCCCCACCAACCGCTCGTGTGCCAGCTGCCGATCGAGAGTGGTCGCGGGCGCACCGTTGGCGCGGGATATGGGGCCACGTAGTAGTAGGGTTCGTCGGCGCTATCGTCGCCGGGCGAAAGGCCAATGCCGATCGTCCGCAGGGGACCGCCAGGCTCGAGCCTAACGAGAGTCGCGATGTCGAAGTGGTGAGGCCAGCAGCGTACCGGGCCCGCACCATCCACGGCGCGGCGTCGGTTTTCCAGAACGAAGCTCGCATCGGAGTACCACGAAGCCAGCTCCTCGAGGGTGCCATCCATGAGAGCCTCGAATGGCCGGCCATCATCGGTCGGGTGAGAAGCGATCGCGAAGTGTAGCCGCGATCGAAGTCGCTCATCATCCAATCCGCGACGCGCCACCTCATGTCGCATCCAGGCAAGCGCGTCATCGCGGGTCACGCCGTGGAGTGGCAACGCAGCGCGCTCTTCGCGTGATGTTTCATCGATGACGAGCAGTGTGAGATCTCGCAATCGCAGCGCGAATCGGAAGGGCACCTCGGCGGCGATCGGTTGCGACGAGAGTGCCCCGAAGGGCTCGAGCCACGACATGCTCGTATGACTGTCGTCTCCTTGCGGCTCGCGATACGACGCCCCGGCGAGCGCGAGCAACTGCGCCGCGTGGTGAAGCGTTTCTCGACTACGCTGGAGTGTGGTCGGATGGACGGTGCCCAGGATCCGCCAATGGGGCATTGTCTGAACGGGTGTCATCGCCTCATACGCCGCGGACTTTCAGCGCCTTCGTCAGTGTCTCTTTATAAGGCGCGAACCCCTCTCGCAAATATAGAGTTCGCGCGGCTCCATTCTGGCTCAAGACAACGATTCGCAGTTCCAACGCTCCCGCATCCTCCGCGTAGCGTTCCGCGGCGTCGAGAAGCGTGCGTGCGATACCCATCCGGCGGAATCCGCGGCGAACGACCAGCTCGGCGACCAATGCGTAATCGCCAGGTGGCTCATCGAGTGCCTCGAACGGCACGTGCGCCAGGACCATGACGAGACCGACGATCTCATCGAGGCGCTCAGCCACGAAGATTGCGCCCGCGTGCTCGCGGCAGTGCACGTGCATCTGCGCGAGGTACTCGTCTGCCATGGACTCGCCAGGCCGGAGACGCCTGTCGAATTCGCGCTCTGCATCCTGCAGCTCGACGACACAAGCACGACAAGCGGCTTCGTCAGCCGCCTGGTACCGACGAATCGTCGTCTCCACATGTCCCCTCGTTCAGTGCCACCCTCCTGAACGACGGGAGGGAAGGTGGGGTTCCCCCTTTAACGCGGGAGCTCGGCTTGTTCGATGCACAGCTTCACGAATGACAGTGTGCGCTCGAAGTCTTTCGAATCGGGCGGCGTTCGCACGGAGACGGCGGGATTCGGGCGCGTGCTCCACGCGCGGTCGATCAGGTCGTGCCATTCGCCACCCAGCGCGGCCTTTGCCCACTCCGCTCCGGCGAGTTTGGATCCTGGCCGCCCCTCGCGAAGATCGTGAAGCATGCGGGCGTAATTCAGGATGAGATAGCCCTGATAGAACCTGTTTCGATAAGGCGCAGGGTCGTTCAGTACCTGTCGGCCCCATGACACCATCGTTGCCCGAATCTCGCGGCGTAGCGCCTCGGCTGAAACGGGCCTAACGAGCTCGCCCGTCGAGGGACCGGCGACCACGACACCATGCTCGCGGAGGATGCTGCGCACCACGAGCGTGTTGCAGTGGTTCGAACGGATCAGCGAGCGACTTCCGTGATCCAGATACCAGAGCGGACTGCCCATTGTGTCAGCACGCCGGAGCGTCTCTGCCGGGAAATACGATCCCTCCAGGTGTTTGGCCCATTCCGACGGAAGATCGAAGATGTTTGCGTGGAGGCGCTGCAGCGCCGGCAGATCGTCGTCTACCTCGCCGATCGTGACGACGACGAAGTCGACATCGCTGTGCTCGTCGAAATCGCCGACGGCGAAGGAGCCTTGCAGGTAAGCGCCGACAAAGTTGTCGGAGAGCACGCGTTCGAGCTCGCGCAGGAAGTGCGCGAGCACGGTGTTGAGCTCAGGGTAGGGCGTGGACGCTGACACGTAGCTCTCGCTTCTGTCACGTTGCATCGATAGCATGTTTGGCGGCAGCGGCGCCCATCGCCGGCGCCGTTGAATTTACCCTGCTCTCACCCATCGCCACCGTGATTCGCTTCTCCCGCGTTGTCGTCACATTCGTTCTCGCCGCCGCGCCGGCGCTTTCCGCTCAAAAGCCTTCCGACGCGATGACGCGCGTCGAGCACATCGCCGACGAGTACATGGCGGCGTATTTCCAGCGCTCGCCATCCGCGGCGATCACGTACGGAATTCCCGGCGCGCGAGTCGATCGCTTCGAAGACAACTCACTCGAGGCGTTGAAGCGCTGGCGGGCGAGCGAGGATGGCTGGCTCAAGTCGCTGGAGTCGGTGGACGCCGCTGCGCTCGCGGGCACGTCTTACGCGACTACCTATGGGTTACTGCTCGAGACGCTGCGTGCGTCGCGTCAGGCGCGCGTCTGTCGGCGCGAGCTCTGGCCCGTCAGCTCACTTTCGGGGGCGCCAGCGCGATACGCGGTGCTCGCGAATATGCAGCCGGTCGGAAACGACTCGCTGCGTCGCGCCGCGCTCCTGCGCTGGTCGGCGTTCCCGCACTATCTGGCGACGGAGATGGCGAATGAGCGCGAGGGGCTCCGCCGCGGCTACACCGCGCCGAAGGATGTCGTACGCCGCGAGATCGAGCAGATCGACGGCCTGGTTATGCTTTCGCCAGAGAGATCGCCATTCTTCGCGCCCGCTACTCACGATTCGACGGCGGCGTTTCGCGTCGCATTCGAGTCGCTCGTGCGCGATTCGATTGCGACGGCGCTGGCGCGCTACCGCGACTTCCTTTCGAATGAGTATCTGCCAAAGGCACGCTCCGCGATCGCCGTCGCCGCGAACCCGAACGGGGCTGCATGTTATCGCGCGCTCGTGCGCCAGTCGGCGACTGTGGATCGCGATCCGCGCGCCCTGCACGAGCTCGGACTGCAACGCATGGACAGTGTGGAGCGCGAGATGCGGGCGATCGCGCAGCGCTCCTTCGGCACGAGCGACTTGCGTGCGCTCTTTCTCCGCATTCGCACCGACACGCAGTACACCTTCCACTCGCAGGCCGAAGTGGTGAAGTACGCCGATTCACTGATCGCGCGCGCCAAGGCAGCGATGCCGAAGTGGTTCGGCATCCTGCCCAAGGGGGACGTGCGCGTCGAGCCCTTCCCGGCCTTTCAGGAGCGATCGGCGCCTCCCGGTCAGTACTTCGCGGGCTCCGATGACGGCACCCGACCCGGCATCTACCGCGTCAACACCTATCAGCCCGAGCAGCTCGGGCGTGGCGTTCTCGAAGACGTGACGTTTCACGAGGCCATTCCTGGGCATCATCTACAGATTGCGATCGCGCACGAGCGCACGCACGCGCATCCGGTAACGCGCTATCTCGGCAACAGCGGCTTCTCCGAGGGCTGGGGCCTCTACAGCGAGCGGCTCGCCGACGAGATGGGACTCTACGACACCGATCTCGGCCGACTTGGCATGCTGAATGGCGAGTCGTTCCGCGCGGCACGCCTCGTCGTCGACGCAGGCATTCATGCGCTGGGGTGGACGCGGCAGCAGGGGATCGACTACTTCCTCCAGCACACGTCGAACTCTCCCGCGCAGATCGCCGCGGAGGTCGATCGGTATATCTCCGAGCCCGGTCAGGCGACGGCATATATGATCGGCGCGCTGGAGATCCGACGGCTCCGCGGTGAGGCGCAGCGGGCGTTGGGATCGCGCTTCGACATCCGTGCCTTCCACGATCGCGTGCTCGAGGATGGGACGGTGACGCTCCCCATGCTCGACACGAAGATCCATCGGTGGATCATCGGGCAGCAGCGGATGTCGGTCCGTTAGGCATTGCTTCCCCTTGACCGTCGAAAGGAGCGAGCGTAGACTACCCCTCGACGTTCGAAAGGAGAGCGGTTGTGCCGACGGCTTCACGCGATGAGCTCCTGCAGGGCACTCTCGACATGCTCGTCCTCAAGGCGCTTCAGCTCGGGCCGATGCACGGCTGGGGCATCAGCGAGCGGCTCGAGCACGGCTCGAAGCGCGTCCTGCAGGTCGGCCAGGGCTCCCTCTATCCCGCGCTCTATCGTCTCGAGCGGCAGGGCTTCATCGCCTCGGAGTGGGGCGCGAGCGACAACAATCGCCGCGCCCGCTACTACCAACTCACTCCCGCCGGACGCGCACGGCTGGTGAAGGAGCGGCAGGCGTGGAATCGCATGTCGCGGGCAGTGGAGCTGATCCTCGCGATGGGAGCGGCCGACTGATGCGTAGCCGGCAACGTCTTCGGGACTTCATTGCCGTCCTCCTCGGCTTCCGACGCAAAAATGACATGGATTCGAGGCTGCGCCAGGAGATCGCGTTTCACATCGACATGGCCACGGAGCAGAAGATGCACAGGGGAATGGCGCCTGACGAAGCGCGCCGCACGGCGCTGGTCGAATTCGGTGGCCGGGAGCAGTGGCGCGAGTCCGCGCGCGACGAAGTGCGCAGCCGGCCGCTCGAGGAGCTGCTGCATGATGCTCGTTATGCTCTACGCAGCCTGCGCCGGGCACCAGCGTTCACGGCTGCCGCAATCGCGACGCTGGCGCTCAGCATCGGCGCCACGACGTCGATCTTCTCGGTCGTCAACGCCGTTCTGCTACGTCGATTGCCGTACCCCAACGCCGATCGCATCGTCGCGCTCTGTGAGAAGAATCTCACCAAGCTCGAGCAGCCGGTCTGCGGCGTGGGGTCGCTGAACCCGGGAAACTTTCTCGCCTGGCACGATCGCGTTTCGTCGCTCGAGGCGTCGGCGGCGTTCGTCGAGCAGCGGGTCGCGATCACCGCCAACGGCGCCGATCCGATCGCCGCCCAGAGCCGCTTCACGACCGCCGAAATCTTCAAAGTCCTCGGCGCTCGCCCGAGCCTTGGCCGCTTTTTCACCGTCGACGAAGACAGGCCTGGTGGCCCGAATGTATTGGTGCTGAGCCATGCGCTCTGGCAGCAGCACTTCGGCGGCGATCCGGGCATCGTCGGACGACAGCTGCGCATGAACGAAAATGAGTATACGGTGATCGGCGTGACCGCGGCGGACTTCGGCCTGTACGATCCGGTGGATGTCTGGATACCGATCCGGTTCACCGCGGCGCAGCGCAGCGCACCAGGGCGATTCCTGCGTGCGGTCGGATTGCTCAAGCCCGGCGCGTCGTTGGAGGAAGCCGACCGTGAGCTCAAGCGTGTCGCGCTCGAGCGTCAGCGCGAGCTGCCCGCGTTCAATACGAACATGACGGCACTCGCCAGACCGCTGCGGCAGCAGTTGGTCGGCAATTCTGAGCGCGCGCTCTGGACGCTGCTCGCCGCGGTGGGATTCCTGCTCCTCATCGCCTGCGCGAACGTCGCGAACCTTCTCCTCGCGCGCGCGGCGGATCGCGGGCGCGAAGTGGCGGTTCGGATCTCGCTCGGCGCTTCGCCGACGCGGATCATGCGCCAGTTGCTCACCGAGAGCGTATTGCTGTCGGTGATCGCCGCAGCGATCGGTCTTGTCATCGCCGTGAAGGGCACCGAGGCGCTCGTTGCGCTCGTGCCGAGTGGCATCTCGACAGTGCAGTCGCTGGCCGACGTCTCGGTCGAGTGGCGAGTGCTCGCATTCACTGGCCTCGTGGCGATCGGCACGGGACTTCTCTTCGGCGTGGCACCAGCACGTCAGGCCGTGAAGGGCGATGTTCAGGAAACGCTCAAGGAAGGTGGTCGCGGCGGGTCCGGCGCCTCTCGCTCGAGTGCCCGGCTGCGCAGCGCGTTGGTCGTTGCCGAGATGTCGCTCGCGCTCGTGCTCCTCACCAGCGCGGGATTGATGGTGAGAAGCTTCGCCGCCCTCGAGCAGGTTGACCTTGGATTCCGGCCGGAGGGCGTGCTCACGGCGCGCCTAACGCTGCCGTTTCGCAAGTATACCAACGACACGGCGGTCGTCCGGTTGTTTCAGGCGGCCGAATCGCGGGTTGCGGCTATGCCGGGCGTGAAGGCGGTGGGGTTGATCAGCTACCTGCCACTCACCGGGATGCGCGCGGTGCAAGGCTTCAACGTCGAGGGGCGACCGACTCTCGATATGAGCGCCGCGCCGGGAGGCGACATGCGCGCCGTGACGCCCAACTACTTCGCGGCGATGGGCATTCCACTGAGGGAAGGTCGTGGCTTCACGGAGATGGACCGCATGGGCACGCCCGACGTCGCCGTGGTGAGCCAGTCACTGGCGCGCGCGTTCTGGCCCGACTCGAGCGCGGTCGGGCACTATCTGCTCTATGAATGGGACCGGCCGGAACGCGTTCGCATCGTCGGCGTGGCGGCCGACGTGCATGACGATGGTCCGGACAAGGAAGCATACATGGAGATTTACCGGCCGCTGACTCAGTTCCCGTACAACAGCATGGCGCTGGTGGTTCGTGGCGGCGGTGATCCCACTCGTTATGCACAGCCGGTGCGCGCCGCCATCCGCGAGGTCGATCGCGATCTTCCGCTCGCGACCGTCGAGCCGATGACGTCACTCGTCTCGCGCGCCATGGGCACGACGCGACTGAGCACGGTGCTGTTCGGGCTATTCGGGATTCTCGGGCTCGTGCTCGCCGCAATTGGCATTTACGGCGTGATGACGTACACCGTGCAACAGCGACGTCAGGAGATTGGCATCCGAGTCGCGCTCGGTGCGTCGCCGCGAGACGTGCTCCGGCTTGTGGTCTGGCGGGGTGCGATGCTGTCGCTCGCAGGGATCGCCATCGGCCTGGTGGGCGCGCTCATCGCGTCGGGGCTGATGCGAAATCTTCTCTTTGGCGTTCCCCCGCACGACGCACCGACGTTCCTGGCGATCGCCGTGGCGCTTGCGTGTGTTGGTGTGCTCGCCGCATACGTCCCCGGTCTCAAGGCAACCCGCGTCGATCCGGTGGCGGTGCTGCGCGGGGAGTGACGCGGCGTTGGGCGTTGGAAATTGGGCGTTCGGCGTTGAGCGTTGAGCGTCGCAGCTCGGCCCACTGGGGAGCGGTTGGGTGAGATCCAGAGTCGAGACCTAAGAGGTGAGATTCCTCCTGGCATCTCACCCATTATCGGCGCGCCAAAGACGCGAGCCCGAAGGGCAGCGACGAGAGTCGAGATTGAGATGCGCCGGGCGCCCGCCAAGCGTCCGGTCGCGCACCACGCACCACGCCCCACGCCCCACGCCCCACGCCCCACGCCCCACGACTCTCTTGCGCGAGCGTGAGCTAACGGTGCATTACCGAGAGGATGCATCCGCCTTCGGTAAGCCCGTCCACGACCGAGCCCGTCGCGGCTTCCGCCGAACTGCCGCCTGAGAGCGCGCCCTTCTCGGCGCGCGGGTTAGGGCGCTTCTTCGCCATGCGCGAGGCCGGTACGCTCGCGGCACTCGCGGCGCTCTGCATCGTTTTGTCGATCGCCAGCCCGTACTTCTTCACCGTTCGCAACATCTTCAACGTGCTGCAAGGCATGAGCACGATCGGCATCATGGCGATTGGTGCCACGATCGTGCTCGTTGCTGGAGGGCTCGATCTCTCGGTGGGCTCTGTCATGGCCGTGGGAGCGGTGCTCACGGCTCGGCTCATGACCTATCAGCATGTCCAACCATGGCTCGCCGCCCTCGTTGGCCTCGGTGCGGGGCTCGCCTTTGGTCTGGTGAACGGCTTGCTCGTGACGCGCGCGCGGATCGTTCCGTTCATCGCGACGTTGGGAACCCTCAGCGTGGGACGCGGGCTGGCCTATCTGTTCGCGACCGGCTCGGCGGGCGTGGCGAGCAATGTCCCGATGCGCGACGCGAGTGTCGGTTTCCTTGGCGCGGGGTACGTCGGGCCCGTGCCGATGCCGGTGATCATGATGCTCGCACTCGGCACGATCGCCGCGCTCTTCCTCGCCAACACGGTGCTCGGGCGCCAGATCTACGCCGTCGGGAGCAATCTTCGCGCGGCGCGACTGTGCGGCATCTCGGTGGACCGCGTGCAGGTCGTCACCTACGTCATCGCCGCCGGGCTGAGCGCACTCGCCGGCATCATCAGCACAGGGCTGCTCTCGACGGCATCGACGAATCTCGGGCAAGGTGTCGAGCTCGATGTGATCGCGGCGGCGGTCATTGGTGGGACGAGTCTCATCGGTGGTGAAGGGAGCGTCGTCGGCACACTCCTCGGCGCCGCGATCATGGCCGTGGTGCGGAACGCGTTCGTGATGCTCGGCATACCGCTCCACTTTCAGACGATGATCATCGGCGTCGTAATCCTGCTCGCGGTTGGTCTGGACCGCCGTCGACATGCTTCATGAAACTATTGGATCAAAGATGGCCACTGAAACCACTGACACGACGCTGAAACCACTGACGTGTTCCGTGCGCGGGAAAGGCGCGGCCCTCAATGCCTCAGGGTATTAGCAAATTTTCATCCGTATGCCAATGACCAACGTCCAAACCTCCGTTTTCGGCCTCATCAGCGTCTTGACCCTGGGGGCCTGCCGCAACGCACCGGACGCAAAGGCGAGCAACTCAGGACCATTGCCTCACGCGCCGGCGTTCGCGTCGGCCGGGAGCGTGCCTGACGAGGGGACGGTGCAGCCGGCGGCGCAGCGTCCAAAGAAGCCGCTCCGCATCGCGGTGCTCGGGCTGGAAAGCAGTCCGTTCTGGATCCCGGTCAAGGCGGGCGCGCACCGTGCCGGACAGGAGTTGGCGCCGCGTGGCATCACGGTCGACTGGATCGTTCCCGGTGAGCTGCACACGGCGGAGGTGTTCGGTCGCGCCATCGACGCCGCGGTTGCCAAGCAATACGACGCGATCGCGACGATCGCAGGCGATGCCGGCGTCGCGGCGTACATCGATCGGGCCGTGCGCGCCGGTATTCCGGTGGCGACGTACAATTCGGAGACGGACACGCCTAACGATCGCCTCTTCTTTGTCGGCGCGGACAGCTACGCGCAGGGAAGGGCCGCCGGAGTGCTGATGTGCAAACTCATCGGAGCGACTGGCAAGGTCGGCATCATCACCGGGTTCTTCGCCGTGGAGGCGCACCAGTTGCGCGTGAAGGGATTCGAGGACGCGCTCCATGCCGGCTGCCCGCAATCCGTCATCGTCGGCCGCGTCGAGAATCAGGACAAAGCGGAGATCGCGTATCAGGAGGCCAAGGATTTCATGACTGCGCATGCCGACCTTGGCGGCATTATTGCCATCGCCGGCTCTCCGTTCGGTGCCGCACGGGCGGTGGAGGAGGCTGGTAAGGCAGGCAAGGTGCATCTCGTGACGTTCGACGCCGTAGACGAGACGATGGACTACGTCGAGAAGGGTGTCATCGACGCGACCATCGGGCAGGATCCCGATGCCCAGGGCCACGACCCAGTTATACGCCTTTATAACTATCTGGTTGCCGGGCAGGCACCGCCCTACGGCCGGCTCTATACCCGCGCTGAAGTGATCACCAAAGCGAACGCCGCGCAGTTCCGTCTGCCGCGATCGTGACGCGAGAGGTCGAGACGGAGCCGCTTCTGCGGGTGACGAACGTGCACAAACGCTTCGGCGGTGTGCACGCTCTGCGGGGGGCGTCGCTCGATGTGCGCGCTGGCGAGGTGCACGCGCTCGTTGGCGAGAACGGTGCCGGCAAGAGCACGCTGATCAACATCCTGGCGGGGGCGGTGCGACGCGATGCGGGGCGAATCGTGTTCGCGGGTGGCGAGGTGGACTTCCGCACACCGGCGCAGTCACAGGCCGCGGGCGTCGCCGTCATTCACCAGGAGCTCGCGACGCTCCCATCGCTGAGCGTCGCCGAGAATCTGTTGATGGGCCGCATGCCGGCACGGTCGGGTTGGCTCGACCGATCGGCAATACGCCGCGTCGCGCGCGAACAGCTGGCGCAGGTGGCGCTCGACATCGACCCACGAACGCCGATGCGCGACCTCAGTCTGTCACAGCAACAGCAGGTCGAGATCGCGCGGGCTCTTTCCGCCGGGTCCTCACTGCTCATCATGGATGAGCCGACGTCGGCCCTCACCGAGTACGAGACGCAGCGCCTTCTGGCCCTCGTCAGGCAGCTGCGAACACGCGGCGTGGCGATTCTGTACGTGTCGCATAGAATGGCCGAAGTGTTTGCGATCGCGGGCCGGATCACCGCATATCGCGACGGTGCTTACGTCGGCACGGTGGACGCGGCGACGACGGTGCCTGCCGTCGTGATCGGCATGATGGTCGGACGCGAGCTCGCGGCAGCTACGCCGCGTCAGGCGCCTCGGCCGAACGAGCCAACGATGCTCGACCTCCGTGGTGTGGGGCGCCGCCGGAGCGATCGTGGCGGCCATGTCGCGCTCCATGACGTGAGCTTCACGGTGCGGCGCGGCGAGATCCTCGGCCTCGCTGGCCTCGTCGGCGCCGGACGCTCCGAGGTGGCGCGGGCAATTTTCGGCGCCGAGCCATTCGACGCCGGCGAGATTCACCTCGATGGACGTCCGGTCCATTTCCGCTCTCCATCTGACGCCATCCGCGCTGGCGTGGCAATGGTGCCCGAAGATCGCAAAGGGTTGGCGCTCTTCCTCGAGCAGCCGGTGCGCTCGAACATTTCGATGGTCAAGCTTCCGCTGCTCGCTCACGGTGGTGTGTTGCGGCGGCGTGGCGAGCGCGCGCTCGCGGTAGAGGAGGTGCACCGGCTCCGGATCAGAGCTCCCAGTATCGAGTCGCCGGTGCGGTCACTCTCCGGCGGCAACCAGCAGAAGACCGTGCTCGCACGCTGGCTTGCGATGCGCCCCAAGCTCCTCATTCTGGACGAGCCAACGCACGGTGTCGACGTCGGCGCGAAGACCGAGATCTACGCGATCATCCGCGCCCTTGCCCGCGAGGGCGTTGCGATATTACTCATCTCGTCGGAGCTTCCCGAAGTGCTCGAGCTGAGCGACCGGATCATCGTCATGCGAGAGGGGCGAGTCGCGGCCGCCCTGGATCGCATCCAGGCCGACGAGCATATCGTGATGATGCACGCAACGGGAACGGACATCGGGGTTTGGTGATCGGTGCTCGGTGCACACCGTTCACACGCACCTGTTGGAGAGAACATGTGTGACTTTTCAATTCGCCGCTGGAGCGTCACCTGGCTGTCCACGCTTTGTGCCCTCACTGTCGTCTCTTCGGCCGCCATTGCCCAGCACCGGGTGACGCTCGATTTCGATCGAGGATGGAGATTCCATCTGGGCGACGTGAGCAACGGCCAGGACCTGGCGCTGAACGATTCGAGCTGGCGAGCGCTCGACCTGCCGCACGATTGGAGCATCGAAGGCGAGTTCAGCCAGCAGAATCCCGCGGGCGCTGGCGGCGGTGCGTTGCCCGGCGGTATCGGCTGGTATCGCAAGACGTTCACCGTCCCCGCGACCGACACGAGCCGGCGCGTCTTCCTCGAGTTCGACGGCGTCTATCGCAACAGCGAAGTCTGGATCAACGGCCATTATCTGGGCAAACGGCCATATGGTTACAGCTCCTTCAGCTATGGCCTCACGCGCTACCTGCGCTATGGCGCCGAGGGCAACGTCGTTGCCGTGCGCGTCGACAACTCGAAGCAGCCGAACTCTCGTTGGTACTCGGGCTCTGGCATCTATCGCCATACCCGGCTCGTGACGACGGGCCGGGTTCACGTCGACCATTGGGGGACTTACCTAACGACACCGGTGGTCACGGCGGACTCCGCTCACATCGGTATCCGCACCACGGTGCGTAACGACTCGCCCGACGACGCACCGGTCACCGTCCACACGGTTATCGTCGACGGCGCGGGCAGGGAAGTCGTCTCCGTATCGTCGGCAGCGAGGGTGCCTGGCGACTCCGCCTCCGAAGTGGCGCAGCAGTTGGTCGTACGTCGGCCGGCACTCTGGTCGATCGAGCGACCCACTCTGTACCGCGCCATTACGCGCGTCGAGTGTGGGCGGGCGCTCTGCGACGATTACGCGACGCCGTTCGGCGTTCGCGAATTCACATTCCGCGTCGACAGCGGGTTCTTCCTCAACGACAAGCACGTGAAGATTCGCGGCGTCTGCCTGCACCACGATCTCGGCGCACTCGGCTCCGCCGTCAACGATCGTGCGCTGGAGCGGCAGCTCCAGCTGATGCAGGCGATGGGCGTCAACGCCATCCGCACCTCGCATAATCCGCCGGCGCCAGAGCTCCTCGACCTCGCCGATCGGATGGGGTTCATCGTGATGGACGAGGCGTTCGATATGTGGCGGAAGCCGAAAACGGAATTCGACTATCACCTCGACTTTCCCGAGTGGCACGAACGCGACATCTCGGACATGGTCCGGCGCGATCGAAACCATCCAAGCGTCTTCATCTGGAGCATCGGCAACGAGGTCATGGAGCAGTGGACGAACGGCGACAGCACGGCCGCTCCGATCGCCCGGGAGCTTGCCGGCATCGTCAGGCGCCTGGACCCGACGCGGCCAATCACCTCGGCGAACAACAATGGCAGCACGGACAATCCGGTCTTTCACGCCGGAGCGCTCGACCTTCTCGGTCACAACTACCATCAGGAGGCGTGGGCGAACTTTCCGGCACAGTTTCCCGGGCAGAAGTTCATCATTACCGAAGCGATGTCGGCGTACAACTCGCGCGGATACTACGAGCAGTCGTCCGACAGCGTCGCGGTCTACTTCACGCCTTACGACACGACGCAAGGCCAGAAGCCGAATAAGAACTACCGCATCTCGTCATACGACAACCGGCGCGCGTCCTGGGGGTCGCTGCACGAAGAGTCGCTGGCGATCTTCGAGCGGTACCCATTTCTCTCGGGGATGTTCATCTGGTCGGGCATCGATTACCTGGGCGAGCCGACGCCTTATGCGTGGCCCGCGCGCAGCTCCTACTTTGGCGTCGTGGACCTCGCCGGATTCCCGAAGGATCCGTATTACCTGTATCAGAGCGAGTGGACGGGCGCCCCGATGCTCCACGTCTTTCCGCACTGGAATTGGCGGGCCGGCGACAGCGTCGACGTCTGGGCGTACACGAACGCGGCAGAAGTTGAGCTATTTCTCAACGGCGTATCCCAGGGCGTGCGGCGCAAGCAGGGAGATGTTCGTCACCTCGTCTGGCGCCTGGGGTTCAGGCCGGGTGTCTTGCGAGCGGTCGCACGAACGGGCAGACACGTCGTGGTCACGCGCGAGATACGGACCGCGGGCCGTGCCGCGCGCCTCGTGCTGACGCCCGATCGCGCCACGATCCGCGCCGATGGCCGCGATCTCTCCTTCGTGACCGTGAGCGTCGTGGACGACAAGGGGACTCCGGTGCCCGACGCGGAGCCGGTGGTTCGCCTTCGGCTCAACGGCGCCGCGCGGATCGCCGGCGTGGACAACGGCGACGAGATCGATCACGAGCGATTTCAACGCGACAGCGTGCGGCTCTTCGCGGGGCGAGCGGTCGTGATCGTTCGCGCGTCGCGTCAGGCGGCCGGAGTCACGCTGAGTGCCATGTCGGATGGGCTCGAGCCCGCGGCGGCTCGCATCACGCTTCGCCGCGACGATCGAGATCTCGGCGTCCAGGCCGGATCGCCAACTCAGGCGTCCCGATCGCCGTGACGCTCAGTGCGTGGGAATGCTGGGCGCATCGGCCCCGTCATGGTCGATGCGCAAACGCTCAATAATGCGCGTCGCCAACAGTGACGAGGAATAGCGGTGCAGAGGCTCCTCGCGTGAGCGCCACATCCAGTCGGCCTCACAGGTGGCTTCCGCGAGGAAGACGCTCTCGCTCAGGGGCGTTGCCGACAACGTCAGCTCGCGCGCGCGCTCGAACTGTTGGTTGATCGTGGGCGCCACAGTTCCTCGCCAATGAATGATGAGGAGCTCGCCTTCGCCCGAATCGCGCCGATTGCGAATCCAGGCGATGGTCACGGCCGATCGGCCGACCTGAATGATGCATCGGTCGGGCGACCGTCGGAGGCAGCGTTGGCGATCGCTGGCCTCGCCGAACTCACTGGCGACGCCATCGGCCAGACAATCGCCGAGTCGTGCAAACTCTCGCGCGGCAGCACTCAGCGCGCGCGCGGTGCTGAGGAACGGATGGCTGTACGGTTCCTCAGCCACGTAATCTCGCTGCCACGGCCACGTCACACGCTCGCCGCGGCGCTACCCTCACGCGCGCAGCCGCTTGACGTTCTCAGCGGCGGGCCCCTTCTGCCCATCGATCACGTCGAATTCCACCAACTCGCCTTCGTCGAGTGACTTGTAACCACTACCCTCGATGGCGGAATGATGGACGAAGCAATCCTTCTGCCCATCGGCGCGGCTGATGAAACCAAAGCCCTTCGCCTCGTTGAACCACTTCACAGTACCGGTCGTTCGCATGCCCTAAACTCCTCATTGCAAAAAGAAAGGGCCTGCTCGCATTTGGCAGGCCCCTGACCACTCGGAACTTGTCCACGCGTTGACCGCGTGTATCGATGATTGAACTATAGTACGAGGCGGGGCGGGGCGCAATCTCGTGGTGGCGAGACTCTTCAGGAGCGCGTTGTTGCAATCCGAGCCGCCAGCAGTAGGTTAGCTCGAGAGACACCGCTGGCCAGTATTCGTTTAGCGCCTACTAAACGCGTAGATCGGCTGTCCGACACCGGAGCTGCCATGAAGGGGTTACTGCTCTACCCCGAATTCCCCGCGAGCTCCTTCTGGAGCTATCGGCACATCATGCCGATGGTCGGGGCGAAGGCGGCCTTCCCGCCGCTGGGCTTACTCACCTTTGCCGCGCTGATGCCGGCGTCCTGGTCATTCGAGCTACTCGACCTCAATGTCGAGAAGCCGGACGATGACGCGCTGCGAGCCCGCATTGAGGCGGCGGACGCGGTGTTTGTGAGCGCGATGTCCGTGCAGAAGCGATCGCTCGTCGCGCTCCTCGACGGACCTGCGCGTGGCCTCGCCACGCCGTGGGTGCTCGGTGGTCCTTACCCGTCGAGCTACCGTGATCACATACTCAACCCGCGCACCGCTTCGGATGAGATACTCTGCCGCGGACTCGATCTCCTCGTCTGGGGCGAGGGCGGACAATGGGTGGATGCCATCGATCGCATTCTCCGCGACGAGCGGCATCGCCACACGGACGACCCACCGCTCCTGTTGATTCCCCCGGCGATTGCCGCACAGGAGCCTGGCTCTCGAAAGGCACTCAACGATCGCACGATCTTCAAAGCGCTCGAAGACGTCCCGCCACCTCGCTGGGATCTGATCAACCTCGGCGACTATCGCGCGATGATGATGCAGACAACGGTCGGTTGTCGCTTTCGCTGCGACTTCTGCGACATCATCCAATTCAACGGCGGATTCACACGGCCAAAGACCCTCGCCTCGGTGCGGCGCGAGCTCGAAACGCTGCATAGTCTGGGATATCGGGGCGGCGTCTTCACTGTCGATGACAACTTCGTCGGCAATCCGGAAGCGATCGAATCGATTTTGCACGTCATGATCGAGTTCCAGCGCGCGCATGATTACCCGTTCTCCTTCTACACGCAGGCGAGCCTCGATCTGGGCTCGGCGAAGCTCGCGCATCTGTTGCCGCTGATGAAAGCGGCGGGGTTTTCCGAGGTATTTCTCGGCATCGAGAATCCGGACCCGGCCGCGCTCAATCGCATGAACAAGAAGCAGAACATGAAGGTCGACATCGCGGCGACGGTGGCTGGTATTCAGAACGCTGGTATCGAGGTAATGGCGGGCTTCATCTTCGGCTCCGACGAGGATACGATCGACACGGCGGGCGCCATCGCCGCCTTCGCGACCACCGTCGCGATTCCGACCGCGATGGCCGGGATGCTGACGCCCATTCCGCACACACCGCTCGCGGAGCGGCTGCGCGCGGAAGGCCGACTTCATGAGGCGGAGTTCTCCGGAAACAATACCGACGACGAGGTTCAGTTCCAGCCACTACGGATGACCGTCGCGGAGATGCAGCGCGGCTATTACCGGTTGCTGGATGCGCTGTTCTCGTCGGGTGCGATGTACCGCCGTGCCGCGGCGTTGGTCGCGCGGCTCGAGCCCCACATTTTCGCGGGACGCAGCATGCGGCGTTCGGATCTCCAGGCGGCGCTGCGTTCGCTCTGGGTGCAGGGCATCGTTCGCCCATCGCGGCGTGCCTACTTCGGCCTGCTGTGGGGTGCGTGGCGTCGTGATCACGTTCGCCGCAGCGCGGCGCGTAATGTTGTCGCGCGCTTGCGGAGGGAGCTCCGCCTGCTGACCGCCTCGCGGACGAGCGCGGCGGATGACGTGAAGGAAACCATGGTGCTGACGCTCCTCGACCCCGCCCGGGAAGCGCTACTTCGCTCCCAGCCGGCGCGCTCGTTCGAGGAGATCAATGCCTGGATAGGAAGCGTCCGGACTCGGATCGATGCGGGCCAGGCAAACCGGGACGATCTCGCCGCCGTATACCGGGCCGGGCATGAGTTCTTCGTTAGGCAATCGCGCCTGCACCGCTTCCCCGGCGCGTGCCTTGTGAAAGCGTTCAACCTCGCGATCAAGGGTCTGCATTACGAGCAGGTGATGCAGGGCGTCGTGAGCAGCGTCGATCGCGCTACCTTTCCGCTCGGAGTCCAAGCCGGATCGCCAACTCACGCGTCCCGATCGCCGTGACGCTCAGGGCGCGCGAGTGGCGCTCGCGCCGGACCCAGCGCTTTTCGAGCATCATCGCGAGGAGGGCAGCACCGAGTGCGCCGGCAAGGTGCGGGCGACGCTCGCTCCAGTCGAGGCAGCCGAACACCAGGCGCCGGCGCGCGCTTCGGAGCTCGTCGAGATCGATACCGACCGCGGCGAGCTGTCGGCGTCCGACTTCCGTCGCCGAATAGGCGCCACGACGGGGAGCATTCAGGACCAGCCAGCCGCGCGCGATGAGCGCGTCGTGCAGCGCGACGCCGAGTGCACCCGCAATATGGTCGTAGCACGTGCGCGCGCCAGTCAGATACGCCGGCGTCGACGGCTGTAGTGCCGCGGCGGCGCGCTGGCGCGTTCCGGCGGCGAGAACACTCAGTTGCTCGAGCGTCTGCGCGACTCGGCGACTTGTGAGACGGTAATAGCGATGCCGCCCCTGCACCCGAAGCTCCACGAGTCGCGCGGCGTGAAGACGAGCCAGGTGGACGCTCGCCGTCGAAGGGCTCACCTCCGCGACGAGCGCCAGCTCGGTGCTCGTGCGCGCACGATCGTCCAGCAATGCGAACAACATGCGTGCGCGCGCCGGCTCGCCGATGGCGGCGGCGATGTGCGATGTGGCCTGTTCGAGACTCTCGTGGACATCCATGCTTCGATGATGAACGAAGCGTGGCCGCGTGGCAAGAGGTATCATGCGGCATGACCATGGAGATCGGCCGCCGCAACGCGATCTGGACGATCCTCGCGGCGCTCACCGCATTCGCATCGCGCGCCTCCGATGCGAGGAGCCTAACGACGATGAGCCTCGCCTGTTTCATCCGCTACCAGATCGATCCGTTCCAGCTCGACGCCTTTCGCCGCTACGCGACGGCGTGGGGCGCCATCATCCCGCGCTGTGGCGGCCATCTCGTGGGCTACTTCCTGCCGCACGAGGGCACGAACGACATCGCCTGGGGAATAATTGCCTTCGATAGCCTGGCGTCGTACGAGCGCTACCGGGCTCGGCTCCGCGAAGACCCTGACGCACGGGCGAATTTTGGGTTCGCGCAGGAGAAGCGGTTCGTGCTGCGCGAAGAGCGAACGTTTCTGTCGATGATCGGGTAATCCCCGCTGTCGAACTTCAACGCAGAACGAAGCCGTTCTAAGGCGTCTTTGCTTCAGCCTTCTTCTCTTTCGCCTCGGTCTTCGCATCTTCGTGCTCATGCGCGACGATTGCCCCTGTCATGGCGTCGACGTTGACCTCCTCGACGCCCGACTTGCCGGCGACCTTGATGTCGTACGAGTAGATCAGCCGACCGTTCTCGCGCTCGAGCTCGTGGGATTGCACCTTGCCACCTGGCACCGCGCCGAGCGCCGTTTTGCGCGCGTCCGCCTCGGCGATCTTCGCCTCTCGGCGAAGCGCGTGGCTGGCGGTTGTCTTCTTCGCCGTGTCAGCCTTTTGTGCCGATCCCTTCGTCGCCACCCCCAGGCTCAGGGCGCCCGCGAACAGCGTTATGTATACCAGCGATGTCATCGTGCCGCCTCCGTTGAAGTGGGTACTCTTCCACGTTGAACGTAGGCGACATTCCTGACCGTAGGATGACACTCTGCGACGGAGATGTAGGGGTTTCTCCGACGGGACGCGGGGAGTTGGATGACTGACGGAGCACCGCCGGCTCGGTAATCTTCCGCGCCCGGCATGATCTCCTCACGGGCTCCCTCACGTTGCGTTCCCCTCATCGCTCCCTCCTGGTGACGGCTGCCGGCACGTTCGTTCCGAAACTCACGACAACGCTCAGAGGCTACTCTCGCCAACAGTGCGTTCGCGATCTCACCGCCGGTGTGATCGTCGGCGTCGTCGCGCTTCCGCTTTCCATCGCGTTTGCCATCGCGAGTGGGGTGACGCCGGATCGCGGCCTCTACACGGCGATCGTCGCCGGATTCGTCATCTCGGCGCTGGGCGGCTCGCGGGTCCAGATCGGCGGCCCGACGGGCGCCTTCGTCGTGATCGTGTACGGCATCGTCCAGCGTTACGGCGTCGAAGGCCTAACGATAGCGACACTGATGGCGGGCGTGTTGCTCATCGGCTTCGGGCTTGCACGCCTCGGCACGGCAATCCGGTTCATCCCGCATCCACTGATTACGGGCTTCACGTCCGGCATCGCCGTGATCATCGCCAGCGGCGAGATCAAGGACGCCTTTGGCCTGCGGATGGGCGCCGTCCCGGCGGATTTCGTCGAGCGCTGGCAGCTTTTCGCGAAGTATGTCGGAACGATCAACTGGGCCGCGACCGGCGTCTGCACGGCATCCGTCGTCATCATCATGCTGTGGCCCCGTGTCAGCCGTCGCCTCCCCGGACCGCTCGTTGCGTTGCTGGCGACGACGATCGCCGCGCGACTCCTGCATCTGAACGTCGAGACAATCGGCAGTCGCTTCGGTGCGTTGGCCGCGCAATTGCCTCATCCCGTCGTGCCGCACGTGTCCTATGCCGACGCGACGCGTCTCGTTAGGCCGGCGTTCACGATTGCGTTGCTGGGAGCGATCGAATCGCTGCTCTCCGCGGTCGTCTCGGACGGGATGATCGGCGGACAACATCGATCGAATATGGAGCTCGTCGCCCAGGGGGTCGCGAATATCCTGTCACCCCTCTTTGGTGGCATCCCGGCAACTGGAGCGATCGCGCGCACGGCGACGAACATCAAGAACGGCGGGCGTACGCCGATCGCCGGCATGATGCACGCCATTACCGTACTGCTCATAACCCTCTTCTTCGGCCGGTGGGCAGGCCTGATTCCGATGGCGACGCTCGCCGGAATTCTCATCATCGTGGCGTACCAGATGAGCGAATGGCGGGTGTTCCGCGCCGAGCTCACGTCGCCGCGGAGCGATGTCGTCGTGCTCCTGGCCACCTTTGGACTGACGGTTTTCGTCGACCTTACCGTGGCCATCGAGGTTGGAATGGTGCTCGCCGCGTTCCTCTTCATGCGGCGCATGGCGAGTCTTGCGACGGTCAGGCAAGTGCCGAGCGAGATGCTGGAGGAGGAGGCCGGCGATGATCTCCAAACGCAGCTTGTGCCACGTGGCGTCGACGTCTACGAAATCAACGGACCATTCTTTTTCGGGGCAGCGGAGACGTTCAAGGAGACGCTCGCCCTCGTTTCCGGAAAGCCGAAGGTTCTCATTCTTCGAATGCGGCGTGTTCCCGTCATCGACGCAACCGGACTGCACACGTTAAAGGACGTCGTTCATCGCAGCCGCCGCGACGGGACGATGGTACTCCTGTGTGAGGTGCAGCCACAGCCGCTCCAAGCTTTGCGGCGCTCGGTTCTGATCGACGAAATCGGGGAGGAGCACGTCCTTCCCACGCTCGATGCGGCGATCGAACGCGCGACCGAGGAGCTGGAAGTTCGCAGGCTCCTCGGTACGACTGGGAAGACAGCGGCGGTCGCGTAGCAACGATGTGCCTAACGGCAAAATGCATCACGCCGCTGCGACCGTAGTTCGAGGCGTTACTGTCGCTGTCGTCTTGCCGCGTCGGCCGGCAGCTCTACGACGAGAGACCAGCGATCGTCGCCGGTCTCCGTTCGAAAATCTCGCAAGAACTTGCGATCAAGCCGTCGCGCTGAGATCCGTCTTGTGAGTGATTCGGAATTTCGCCGAGCGAGGTTGTGGGGCCGGCCTGAACACCAATTCGATGTCGCGACCCAGCCGAAGGAGCATCCGAAGCAATCGCTCCGTAGAGAAACCCTCGAGCTTTCCCGACATCAGCAGGGACATCTGCGACGGTGCATCGCCGACGATCTTCGCCGCCTCGGTCTGATTGAGGTGATGGTACCGGATAATCGTCGCGATCTCCTGCGCCAGCTCCGCCTTCGGAATGAGTGGCTTCTCAGAAGAACCATTCCTTGGTCGGCCAGGGGATCGCACCGGAGCCGGGCTCGATTTGCTCTCGGCGGCCTGCTGCGCCTTTGCTGACTTTCTCCTCACGACCGCGCGTCTCGACTTCTTTGCTTTCGGCACGTGGAATCCTGGAAACCTCGGTTATGCTAACCCGCTACGAGGCCTTTTCGGCTTCGGAATGGCCATCGAGCACGAACATTAAGGAATTCTTAGAAAAGATTACAACCAGTTGAATTCGGCGGCCAGTGGCAAACCTCGATGCTTCGAATCATTTGTGGTCCACCATTCATTTGTATCGTCACGACCGAGTCACGTCGATCGATGGGCCGAGACCGAAGGGCGTCCCTTCCAATGGTCAGGACAATTAGGGCGCCGGTCACTAGGCCCTTGATCCAATTGAAGATGGCCGCGGCTCTCGGCGTTAGGCGAGGGTCACAACGGACTCCGCCGGCGTTCAATACAGAGCACCCGCTCAGCGTCATTGATCTTTGTTAAAGGTGCCTCGCGGCGCTCCCATTGCTCAGGAGGCGCCATGAAGCTCTGGTTTCTGACCCCGATGAACGTCTTGTACAAGCAGCTCGTGGCTTTGCATACTCCGGACATGACCCCAGATCACACCGATCAGGCCCTCCTCGTGATGGACGTTCAGCCCGGCATTGTAGGTCGCCTTCGCGACGGCGACGCCTACGTTTCACGGGTGCGGACGGCGGTAGACTCCGCACACGCACGCGGCATCCCCGTCATCTACGTAGTCGTCGGCTTCCGCGCCGGCGCTCCCGAGGTGAGCCCGCGCAACAAGGCGTTCAGCAACGCGGTCAAGCAGGGCGCTGCCTTCGGCGATGCCCAGCCGACGATCCCGCCGGGAAACGGCGACGTCGTCGTCGTGAAGCGACGCGTGAGCGCCTTTACGGGCAGCGATCTCGAGGTCGTGATGCGCGCGAAGGGCGTCCAGCATCTCGTGCTCGCGGGAATCGCGACGAGCGGTGTGGTGCTCTCGACGCTCCGCGAGGCGGCCGACAAGGATTATCGGCTCACGGTGCTCTCGGATCTATGCGCGGACACGGACGCGGAAGTTCACAATGTTCTCATCAACAAGGTCTTCCCGCGTCAGGCAGAGGTCGTCAGCTCGGCGGAGTGGATGAAGGGCTGACGCACCAGTCGTCCCAATGCTTCATCCCCTGAATCGATCTGACGGCGCGCGCCGAATCGGCGGCCCACCAGCCGACCTGGCCGGTGCGGCGTTGAATCAGCCACCAGGCCTGACTCACGGGGTGTGAGCGGCCGACGGCGATCGTGCTGTCCTTACTGCGTGCGACGCCACCACGGTGTGCATTCACCGGGCCCGCCCAGAACTCACCTCCGCTACTCGTTCGGCCACGATGCCACCACTCCCACGACCCCAGACCGAGGTACTGCACTAGGTAGACGGTGTCTCCCGCGGCGAAGTGGAGCGTGTCCGGCCGTGGGCTGCGCGAGCCCTCTTCATCGGTGCTCGAGTCCAGAACATAGTTCCGCTTCAGGACGACGATTCCGGGGCGCAGCACGTGGAGATCGGTGCGCCGCACGTTCAGCGTGTCACCGCGCTTGATCCGAGCGACGATGGCCGCCGTCGTAGATGGCGCCGCTTGAAGCACGACGTCGTCGCAGGCCAGGGCAGCGAAGGTCGTCTCGCAATCTTCTCCCTCGCAAGTGGAATCGAGAATCATGGGGAACGCGAGCCGGCCGCGGCTCGCGCTTCGGCTGCCGGTGTCGGCGACGACAGAGCCGATGACGCCGGGCGCCGGCCCTCGACATGCCGTCGAGACAAACAGGATAACGGCTGAGCAAAGGTGCATTCGTAATGGAGTGAACGAGGCTCGCATGCTATCGGGACGACCGGCGCCACGAGGGATAACGGGCGTTAGGCCGGCGCGCTGGTTCTACGACGCGAGGCTATCCGCGTCATGATCCTCGGTTCGCTCCGTCCACGGGCGGCCAGTCTCTGCTGACGTCCCCGTTGCGACGAGCGCGTAACCAGCGCCCCGCTCCGTCCGGATCGCACACGAGCAATGCAGCTTGGCCAGTTTGCGTCGCAGGTACAGGATGTATACATCCACCAGATTTGCCTTCCGCGAGCGAGAGTATCGCCCGAGGTATTGGTGAATGGTGGAACGCGAGACGGTCTCACCCGCGTGCTTGGCCAGACAGGAGAAGATTTTAAACTCGCATGGCGTCAGCGTCACATGTCCGTCGCGATAATACAGTCGACGGCTCGCGCGATCGAGTACTATGCCACAGATGGGATGCGTGCGCTGCTCTCGAGTCGCCTTGCGACGATACGCGAGCGCCTCGAGTCGGAGCAGCAGCTCGTCCTGCACTGACGAGGCAAGGATGAAATCGTCCGCGCCAGCCGTGATCCCGCGCGCGAGCAGTTTGCGCGAGGACGAGTGCCTCGCGCAGGGAATCACGAGCATCACCCGGACGTCCTGGGTAGCGTACCAGGCAATCAGACGGTCGAGTGCCAGAGCGGATTTCAACGAGCCCACTGAGAGCAGCAGCGCGATTCGACTCGCACGGCCCGTTTGAGCGGCCATCTCCGCGGGGCAATCTGTGGCGATCGTCCCACTCGAAAGCTCCTCATCGATATCGCGTACCCGGGTGTGCCAACCCGCCCTGGCCAACAAGCGCTCCAGAGCCGCGACTTCTGCCGCCGACGAGACCAGAGCAACAACCATATCGAGACGCCGAGGTCGATGGATCTTTGCCCGCAGGGAGGTCTCGAATGGTGTAGCTGAGCTCACAACCGCGCCGTTACATGATGGGCAATGTGATGCGCCCAGCGGGCAGCGCCTCGCCAGGAGCTTCGCACTACGGCACGAGGCGATACCCAACTCCGCGGACCCTCACGAGCTTCCCGCTTGCGCCGACGCGCTTCAGTCGGCGGCGCAGCGACTGCATGTAGGTGCGGAGCGCTGCGTATTTCGTGAGCTCGGAGTTCGCGCCCGGCCACGTCGTTCGTATGAGGACCCGCGAATGGACGGGCTCACCTTCGCTCGCCAGGAGAACACCGAGGAGGCGCAACTCGGTGCGCAAGAGCGTGACCGAGGCGTTCACCGAAGAGATCGAACCACGACACCAGTCGATGGAGAGCCTTCCGTACACGAAACGCGGCCCACTCAGCTCGGTGACTCCGACGGAGTGTCCTCCCGAGCTGGAAAGAGCGAAACGGACCGAGTCCGCCGGCGCAGACGCGCTGTGCTGATGCAACGGAAAGCGATCTTGCATTCCGAGCCGAGACTAGCACTCGAGGGAGCAAGGTGGCATTACACAGCGTGCAACTCGGCAGCAGTCGTTGCCAGGCGTGATGTGTCAGGTGACGGCTCCGGGCGGATCCGATCGCGCAATCGATTCAGCACGAGTTGAAGGCCGCCGTGGCTCCGAATCTCGGTAGCCCGCAGCCCCACATGGCGCTTGATCGTATTGCGTAGTGCTGTCGGCGACGGATACGCGAGTTGCAGCGAAATGTCCTCCAGCGTACAGCCGGTCGACTCGAGCAGGTAAGCAACGAGGGCAAGCCGGATCCAGGTCAAGAGCTCCTGAGGGCCGAGAGGTCCGGCGCGCGCGCACCGGTTGAAGACGGTCTTGCGGTGTACGCCGAGTGCCCTGGCGAGGGCAGACACGTCGGTCACCACGCCCGGCCGCGTGACAGCTGCCTCGACGATCGGCTGGAGCGCGGGCGGCAGGGCCGTGCGCAGCGCCGACGCGACGAGCTCGGCGACGCACTGTCGGCGCGCGCTGTCGAGAATTGCGCGCAACATGCTGCCCCGATCGTTGACGTCAGCAAATATGAATTGATGGATTCCAGCAGCGGCTAGCGCGCCGATGCTCGCCGGCGTCTCCCTGACGCCGCCGCAATAGGCAACGAGCGCGGTTCTTGGACAGCGGGAGCGAATCTCACGGACGAGCGCCACGCAGTCGCGTGCGGCGTCTGGCTCGATCGCGACGACGAGGATGTCCGGAACCTGAAGCCAGTCCACAATGGAAAGCATCGCGAGCCGCTGAAGCGGTCGAAGCTGTGCGACTCCGCGCAGGGCGTCGTGTAGCCGTGCCTGCTGTAACGCCGAGCAGCCGCATGACACAACCATCGGCTCGCTGGTCCTGGCGGCCCCTTGGTGTAATGCCGCGTCACTCCGCATAACCGCCCGTCGATCGATCGCGTCGTACATAGCGCGCTCTCTCATTCACGGAGCGCTCCATGGTCAGCGTTAGGCAATACGCGCGAAGGATCCTGTCCGCCGGCGCCATCGCCGGTCTGGCGACGCTCGGTGCGTGCGCGGGCAGCGATCCGACCAGCCCCAGGGCACAGCTGCCCACGCCCACCGTCTCGCACGATGACCCTGGATGCGCGACAGGGTGGGTCGTCATCGACGGAGTCCTGGTGTGCCGCAACTGATCTCCTAGACCGGAGTGCCGACGACGCCGACGTGTTCTGGCAGGTCCGCCACGTCCGCGGCGTCGAGATCGTCCGTGAGGCGGAGTGCGCCCGTCGTTGGTTGCCGCTGCTCGAAAAGCTCGGAGCCACGTGCGCGCCGCACGTCATCCGCCCTCACGACGATCTCGTGATAGCCGCCGGATTGCGCGATGCGCACGGCGGCTTCCAGGACGCGCTCGGCGTCGGCACGCTGGCTAACGTTGGAGAGCGCGGACGCCGTGTCGAGGAGTGCTTTCGCGAGATCGTAGGGCGGAGTGACCGTGGCCCGCTCCAGCCGTTCGAGCTCCGAATACACCCAGCGTACCCGCGCCGTGTCACCGCGATGTGCCGCCGTCACGGCGAGGCTGCCCAGCACCGGAAGGACAATTCGTACCGGCAGAGAGCGGCGCAGCACGCTGATGAACGTCCGCTCGGCGAGCGCTATGTGGCCTGCCTCGAGCAGGAGCTGCCCGATATTGGCAAGGATCTCTCCTTCCCGGAGCGCATTGCCTAACGAGTACCGGTACGCGATGCGAGCGTGGTGAAAGGCGTCGTCGAAGCGATGTTGTGCGCCGGCGGTTATCATCAGCCCCGTGTGAGCCAGGCGACTGAGGAGCGGCAAGCCTTCGCGGTCGGCGAGACGTGCGGCGCGGCGCGAGTAGCGCATCCCCTGGGGATAGTTGCCGCGCATCTGTGCCAGCGCGGCGAGCCCGATCCACGCGCGCACTCGCAGTTCAAGGATGCCGGAGCGTCGTGCGAGGCGCGTCACCTCTTTGTACTGATCTCCTGCCTCGTCGATGCGGCCGAGCCGCCCGTCGATCCGCGCGCGCTTGGCGAGTGCCCGCCCACGCTGGAGCGGGGTGAGTGACGGGTCCGCTTCGAGCAACGCGTCGATCGTGGCGCGGGCGAGATGCAGCGCGCCGCTCTGAAAGATGTGATCGGAAACGACGAGAATGCTGTCAGCCGCGATCGGCGGTGAGGGCTCCCACTCGAAATCAGTGGACTGTCGTGAGAGGGCCGTGCCTAGCAGCGGCTGGCTCAGATCCACCGCCTTTGCGAGCAGCTCCTGTCGCTCGGCGGGCGGCATGAGCCCAGCCTGGGCCACGAGAGTGGCGATGGCGATCCACTGGTCATCGTGAAGTCCGAAGGCGTCGCCATGAGCGCCGACATCAGCGCGGTAGGCGGTGGTAACGGCGTGAATCACGAAGGCGAACCGTCTGAGACCGGAGTGAGGTTCAGTTCGGGCATGCGGCTTCTCACACTGTGGTACAGCCGGAATCAAGATTAGTGTTTCCAGCCAGGGGCGATAGCCCCGGACTGCTCGCCGCAGTCGTCGACGCGTGGGGTTCAGCCAAAGGTGAAGGCGAAAGCCTCCACGCCAGCATCGAGATACTCGATCTGGAACAGGCGATCGACGATCGGTGCCGGCTGACGAATCAGCTGATACAGGCGCTGACTGGTGGCAACGCCGTTGCCCTGTTCGTCGAGGTCGCCCCCGTGAGCCGCCATGGCGGGCTGGCCGTCGAGCAGAGCACGGAATCGCACGGGACGCGTGCCGGCCGCCGGACCCATCACGAGATTAAGATCCCGGGCGCGAAAGGAATAGGCGATCCTGCCGTTAGGCTTGTGCAACGCGATATGGTCGTTGGCGATCGTCCACTCGCCATCGAGCGCCCACTGATTCAGGCCGAGCCTCCGCGGCAGGGTGTAGCTCCGGAGACTGCCACGGGCAACGCCCTCGGGAGACGCAAAGCCTTCAGTTCGCTCGTAACCGACATAGTTCTCCGCGGAGTGCAGATTCGCCCAGTCGGCGGGAAGCTCGATGCCTCGAGCATCGATGCGACTGGACGCCGGTACGCTCTCATGCGCTCCTGATTCCGTGAGCAATTGCTGAATCTTGCGTTCAGTCTCAGGATACTCCCCTTCGCCGAAGTGGTGGTATCGCAGGTGTCCTTTGCCGTCGATCAGATAGAGCGCCGGCCAGTATTGATTATTGAACCCGCGCCAGATCTTGTAATCGCTGTCGACGGCGACCGGGTATTCGACCTTCATCTCCATCGTGGCTCGGCGAACGTTCTCCAGGTTGTGCTCGAAGGAAAACTCCGGCGTGTGAGCGCCGATCACCACGAGTCCCGTCTCTCGGTACGTCTGCGCCCATGCGCGAACGTATGGAAGCGTGCGGAGCCAGTTGATGCACGTGAACGTCCAGAATTGCACGAGAACGACCTTGCCCTTCAGGTTCGCCGCCGTGAGCGGAGGGGAATTGATCCAGGCGGTAGCTCCCGCGAGCGAGGAGAGCTCGTCCATCACGGCGAGACGTTCCAATGCGTGCACCGGTCGTTGCCAGGAGCGCATAGTCCGGAGCCTCCTCAGTGCGAGGGTCATCGCGGCCGCCCGCAAGAATGCGCGGCGGCTCCAGCCGGAACCGGGGAGCGATGGAATCACGACGAGGAAGAACTTTTCCTAATCCGAGGTGTTGGCCTATTGGACTATGGTGCCTGTCTGGCTCGTCGAATACTAGCTTCTCATGCCACACACGTACGGACTTTCTCCGGCGCGAGCCCGGAGGACGGTCGATGCGCCACTCGCAACCGCGAAGTACGGACGCCTGTTTCCCGATCTGCCGGCGTTCTCCGCTGATCAGGAGTTCCTGTTTGCGCTCGGACGAGTCGGCGGACTCTGCGACTGTGGAGAGCCTAACGACCTACCGGAGGCGCTGGGTCGATTCGAGGCTGGCTGGCCCTTCTTCGGTCAGTTCGTTGGCCACGACATCACGGCCGACCGATCGGCACCCAAGCCACACGTCGATCCGGCGCAGCTGCGGAACGCGCGGTCGCCGCGGCTCAATCTCGAGTACCTGTACGGCGACGGTCCCGTGGGCCATCCGTTCCTTTACCAGCGCGATGACCCGGTAAAGCTCCTCACCCGTCCGGACGGCCGAGACCTGCTTCGGAACACCGAGGGGACGGCGATCATCGGCGATCCACGCAACGATTCACATTTGCTGATGGCGCAGATGCATCTCGCCTTCGTGCGCGCACACAACGCGTTCGTCGACCGGGGACGCAGCGCCGGCGTCGATGAGTCAGAGATCTTCACGACAGCCGCGCGCGAGCTGCGATGGCACTATCAGGCGGCGATCGTCGACGAGTTTCTGCCGACGCTCATCGGCCAATGCATGACCGACGAGCTTCTCAACGACGGCACGCGATACTTTCGCCCGGAGCGCGAGACCTTCATTCCACTGGAATTCGCCGACGCCGCCTTTCGGTACGGCCACTCGCAGATCCGGCACCGCTATGTCCTGAACGAGCGAGGAGAGTCCTTCGCGATCCTTCCCGATCTGATGGGATTTCGTCCCGTGCCGCCGGAGCGCGCTGTCGACTGGACGTACTTCTTCGACGGCAGCGAAGATGGCGTGGCGCAGCGGGCGAAGCGCATCGACGGCCGAATGGTGCGCGCGTTGATCCAGCTGCCCGTCGCGATGACGGGGCAGACCGAGGTCGACGAGTATCATTCACTCGCCGTCCGCGATCTCGAGCGCGGAGAGGGCGTCGGATTACCCTCGGGCGAGGCGATCGCGCGGCGCCTAGGCGAGACGCCGCTTTCCGCCGACGAGGTCGGAGCGGCGGACGCCGGCTGGCGAGGTGAAACGCCGCTATGGTACTACATCCTGCGCGAAGCCGACGTGAAGTGTGCCGGTAATGGACTCGGCCCGGTGGGCGCCCGGATCGTCGGCGAGGTGCTCGTCGGCCTGCTCGATTGCGATCCGAGCTCGGTGCGCTTCGCACCTAACGAGTGGCGTCCCGTCGCAACGTTGCGCGAGCTGCTCGTCGGATCGATACCGATCCACTGAGATCCGCCTGCTCGAGTCACCTCGACCCGCCGAGAGCGGTGCGGAGCTGCGTGGCAAGCGCGCACTCGTTGCGCAACGCGTCTGCGAGTGCCTCTGCCTGCTTCATCTGGAACGCGAGAGTGCCCGACCGCTCCAGTACTTGATCGACGAGTGAGCGCTGGGCGGCGATGGTCTCGATCGTCGACCTGACGTCGCCGGAGAGTGCCTCGGCGCGCACGAGGCGCCGCTCGAGCTCCTCCACCTGCCGCCTTCGGTCGTCGAAGTCCAACATCCCGTCGGTGGCACTCTGCAACTGCGACCGCGTGGTCTCCAGGAAGCTCCGCGCCTCTTCCACCTCGCGACGTGCCGCGGTGATCGCGCGAACGCCCTCGGCGGTCTGCTCCGCAATCTCGGACACGTGCCGTATCTGCCCCTCGATCGCGTCGAGCATCGCCTGTCGGCCACTGATCTGTTCGAGCGATCGGGTCGCGTTGGTCTGCGCCACCTCCCATCGGCTGAGGATCGTCTCGAAACGCACGATGCGTTGCTCCAGATCGCCGAAGCTCGCGACGCGGCCATCGAGCTCGTGAGCGAGCTCGCCCAGCGAGTTGGCGCGGTTCTCAGACGAGCTCAGTTGTGCGGTCATGTTTCTGCTCAACTCTTCCAGCTGCTGCGCGGCTTCCGCCGCCTCGCGCCGCGATTCCGAAGCGCGGGCGAGGTGCTGGCTGGCGCGCTCGAGAGCTGCCTGCCGTTGCTCGAGATCGGTGCCGATGATACGAACTCGCTCACCAAGGCCCTCGAGATCCTTGGCGCGACTCTCGAGCCCATCGAGGGTGCCGCTGATCGTCAGGATGCGCCGCTCGGCACCGTCCACCGCCGCGGCGACCGTGCCGATCGTCGTCGATACACGCTGGGCCTCCCCTGACTGACGAGAGAGCTCCGTGAACCGAGTCTCCGCCGCGTCCATCTGTTGTGCCGCGGTCTCACTGCGCGACGCCACCTGCTCGAGCAGCGTTTCGAGCTCACCCACGCGGCGGTGGAGCGTGTCCACCGCCTCGGCGCGCGCTTCCACGACGCCGAGCGAGGCGCTCAGGTGCTCGACCTCACCACGCAGTCGCTCGACTGACGGACGAGAGCTCTCGAGGTCCACCACCTGGGCGCGCAGGTCCGCCATTTTCTGGTCGGTGTCGCCGAGCCAGGCATTCGTGTCTGCCTGACGATCGCGCAGACTGGTCATCTCCGCCTGGGCGACGCGAATCTGTTCCAGCCCGTCGCGGACCGCCTCGTGTGCGCCGCGCAACTCGCCAAGCTCGGTCGCAACCTCGTTCACCATCGGTCGCGCCGCTTCCACGCGCTCGACGCGCTCTCTCATCTCCTCGAGGGTGCGGTCGAGCTCTCCCACGTCATCGCGGACGGCGCGCAGACGCTCAGCCTGGCCCGAGATACGGGTGACATCCTCGATTACCGTCGCGACCTGAGCCGCCACTGTCCTGGTATTGCCCTCGATCTCGGCGACGCGCCGCGCCGTTTCATTCATGGTGCCAAGGCGCTGCTCGCACTCGCCGACTCCTCCGCGGAGATCGGCGATGCGCTCGCTGACGGCGTCGAGAGTCTTGGTTTCGAGCTCGAAGCGCTCGGTGCTCGTTCGCATTTCCTCCCGGAGGTTGTCGAGAGTGCGTGTCGCCTCTCGCTCTGCTTCCTCGAGCCGGCGCTGGGAGTTCATGATCTCCTCACAGCGCGCCACGACCGGCGCATGCGCTGCCTGCAGCTCTCCCAGCTTCTCTTCCACTGTATTCAACGTCCGGGCATGCTCCTCTTGACGGCGAGCCGCTTGATCCAGCTCCGCCCGCAGGCCGACGATGTTGGCCGCTTGAGCCGTCACGCGATCCAGAGCATCGCGGTGCTGTTCGAGCACCGCCATTTTTTGCGTCACCTGGTCTGCGGTGACTTTCAGGACCGCGAGTTGGTGCTGGGCATCGGGCACACCGGCGGCAAGGCGCAGCGCCGCGTCGAGCGCTTGCTGCGCGGAGACCGCGCGCTCCTCGATGTTGGCCATCTTGGTGTCGACCGTTTGATGGCGCTGATCGATGAGATCGAGCCTCGCGGTGGCGTGCTTGTGCGCATTGAGGACATCGTCGTGCACCGTCCGCAGTCGGGCGACGTTTCCGGCGAGGTCACGCATCTCGGCCATGAACGCATCGGTCTGGCCCTGCATGCCGACGAGCTGCTGCTGGACGGCGGCCGCTCGATCGAGCTGTTCCCGGAGTCCCAGCGCGGCGTCGAGTTTGGTGCCCAGCGTGGTGGCGCCGGCGCGCACGCGTTCGACCTCCGCGCCAATTTGCTCACTGGCGGCCTTCAACTCCTCGGCGCGTTTCTGGGCGGCAGCGAGCTCCGACGTTAGGCGCTCCGCCGCCGCGAGCCGTTGATCCAACCCCAGGAGTCGCTGCTCGAGTGCTTCCAGCCGTGTGATGCTTTCGCCGGAGTCCATAGCCTTCAACTGCTCGAGGGCGCGCTCAGCGCGGGTGACGAGCGGCTCGAGCTTGTTGCCACCCGTGGCGCCGCCCTGCACGCCATTGAGGCCCGAGGAGTTCGACTCATCTGCGCCATTCGCCGGCTGTTGCTTCTTGAAGTTGAGGAGCGCCATCGTGCCTTTCTCCACGTGAGGTATCGATACGGCGACACGCGCGGGAACCGATCGCGCGCCGGCGCCCTGTGCCGGTCACTTATGACGACCTGGCAAATGAGCGGGATACGCTAGGGCAGCGCTGACTAGACGGCGAAGAACGCCGTGAGGCTGAATGACAACGAGATCAGACGAGCTGACTGATCGCGATGAGATGTTTAACAAAAAACGTGGCTGCCGAATCAATACCAACGTTTAGCATGTCGCAAACGCGTGGTCCTTGCGGAGGCGGCTGATGGCTGAGGCTCAGCGCAATCGAATCAGGCGGCGGAGGCTGGTATGGCCCTTGCCCGAAGTGACCTCTTCGGGAGGGAGGACGAGGGCTTTGGACATGCATCCGTTCGGTGAACCCGAGGGGCAGAGGGAGCGCGGCGAAGAATCGCGGTCGATGGGACCGGCGGCTCCGCCACAGACAACCCGCCGCATCGCGTTTACGCGAAAGCAGCGGATTGGCATTCCACTCCTGACGCTGATGCCATTGCTCGCGCTCCTCGGCGTCTTTGGCGAGCGCAGCACAACCATCAAGGCGCAGTCGGCGTCGCTAGCCGTGTCCGTCCAATATCCGACGCGCTTTCGCTATCGGCAGGCGGAGCCGCTCGAGGTCACGGTTCGCAATCTGTCGCCGAGCGTCATCGACACCATCGATGTTGTGCTGGATACGGCCTACATGACGCGCTTCTCGGGTGTGCGCATCACGCCGCAGCCGCGGAGTGCCTTCAGGGTGGCGCTCACCAGCGTCAAGCCCGGCGAACAACGCCTCGTGGCCGCCGAAGTGGCGGGCGAGCAGTATGGTCGCCATCACGGCCGGATCGTCGTGTCGGCGCCTAACGACTCGGTCGTCGTCACGGTGCGGACGCTCGTCTTCCCCTGAACGTTCTGTCCGGAGGAACAATGGAGACTGTCATTCGGGCGATATTCGCCTATGTCCTCGTCTGGGCGTGCTTCCGCGTGCTCGGCAAACGCGAGCTCACTCGAATGTCGCCATTCGAACTGGTTACGATCATCATGATTCCGCAGCTCTTCTCCCGTGCGCTCACGCGCCAGGACTACTCGATGACGAACGCGGTGATCGGGTCGACGACGCTGTTCGTCCTCGTCTTTTTCACGAGCGTGCTGAGCTATCGGGTGCGGAACTTTGCACGAATCGTTCAGGCCCGCCCGACCGTGCTCGTGCAGCGCAGCACGTTGATCGAGGAACATCTCAATCGCGAGCGCATCGCGCCGGAAGACATCTTCTCGGCGATGCACGAGGTCGGCCTCGAGCGGCTCGAACAGGTGGAGTGGGCCATTCTCGAAGGCGACGGGCGCATCTCGCTCATCCCAGCGCGGACGGTCGGCACGCCCAATCTCTATCGGTGACCTCGATGCCGTCTCGAACGCCAAAGCTCACCGATCTGCAACCGATAGATGACGAGACCGAGTGCATCAACGTCGTCATCGAGACATCGCGGGATTCGCGGACGAAGCTCGCCTACGATCCCCAGCTCGGCACCTTTGTGGTGAAGCTGGTGCTTCCCCAGGGCATGAGCTTCCCATTCGACTTCGGCTTCATCCCATCGACGAGAGCCGACGATGGCGATCCCGTGGACGTGCTGGTCCTTATGGATGAACCAGTGCCTGCCGGCACGATCGTACCGTCACGATTGATCGGGGTCATCGAAGCCGTGCAGACGGAGAAAGACGGGACGAAGGAGACCAACGACCGCCTGATCGCGGTGGCGGCGACGCACGAGCTCTTCACGGACGTCCATCAGTTGTCCGAGGTACCAGAGTCGGTGACTGCCCAGATTGAGCATTTCTTCATCAGCTACAACGAGCAGCAGGGCAAACGCTTCGAGCCCAAGGGTCGTCACGGACGAAAACGGGCCGAAACGCTAATGGAGAAGGGGCGTCGAGCGTACAAACGGAAGAAGAAATAGCCTAAGGCAATGGCTGGACTCCGGACGCGACGAGACAGGCAACGAAATTGGCTGGCCGTGAGGGGCCAGGCAGGTGCGCCCCATTCACCCCATCATTGAATGCCGCCTGGGCCATCTGAAGCTGCGGGATGTGGAATTCGCCACTCTGAACAAGGTGAATGATTGCCCAGCAATCCGCGGCCTGCTCCTGAGCGATCGTTATCGGCGTTCCAAGGGCCGCGGCGGCGATGTGACCAAGAGCATGATGGGCGCACTCGTGGAAGTAAATGACTCGGCGCAGTGGCGCAGGGAGTACCGTAGCCGACGGCTGGAAGTAGATGATCGGCTGGACTTGTTGCCCAGGTGGCAAGGTTGCAAGCGCGGAGAGTGCCATATCCGTAAGAGCCGGATTCACTACCGATGCCACCTGGACGCCAAAGATGTCCTGGCATCCTTCAAAGGTGGCCTGCGCGGCGAGCGGACTCGTTAAAGCGCACACCATGGCACAGCTGCCAACAAACCAGCCTCTCATTCGTGTACCCTCTGCTTGCTTGGAATGGACCAGCCTCACGTAGCAAGGACGACATTAGCCAGCCGATGGTACCAGCCATAGGTTATCAACCATGTCCCGGCCGACGCTCTTCTGGTTCGTGAGCGGCTTTTACAAGGCGTGTGCGATTGGGTACGTCCAGTGCCTCCTGACGTACGGTTTCTTCAAGGTGCGCGGCTGGCTTACAGGGCGTGACGCCATCGCCGACGAGCACGAGCGCGTGCGTGAACAACGGCTCGCTCATCAGGAATTCGTGAGATTGCAACGCGCGGCGCGAGCCGCGCCGCGAGCGACACAGTCACATCTCGACGTGTGACTGTGGTGACCGGTGGGTGGCACACCGGGTTTGGCAGGGAGGGGCCAGAAGGATCGCCCACAGCGCAACCTCGACACGAGATAGCGACAACATGAGTCCCTCGCGCCTGTTTGGCAGCATCTTCGCTGGCCTCGTCCTCGCCGCCTGTTCGAAGATCACCGAGCCGAAGGGAGCGCCAGCCGAGCTCCACGCTCTCCCGCGTGATCTGTCGGCTACCGAGCAGGAATTGATCGATGCCTCCAACAGCTTCTCCTTTGCGCTGTGGAGCAAGGTGTCCGGAGCTCAACCCAATCAGAATGTCTTCATATCGCCGCTGAGCGCATCGTTCGCGCTTGGCATGACGCTCAATGGCGCCGCGAACCAGAGCTTCGATCAGATGCGCGCTGCGCTTCAGGTCGCAGCTGTGTCGCAGCAGGATATCAACGCCGGGTACAAATCGCTAACCGCATTGCTCACATCGCTGGACCCGAGCGTGACGATGCGAATCGCCAATTCGATCTGGTATCGCCAGACATTTCCCGTCAATCAGTCGTTCATCGACGCGGGGAAGTCCTACTTCGACGCCGACGTGGCGGGCTTGAATTTCAACGACGCGTCAGGCTCCCTTGGCACGATCAACGGCTGGGTGAATCAGAAGACGAACGGCAAGATCCCGAGTGTTCTGAGCGCGATCGACACCGCAGAGGTGATGTTCCTCATCAACGCCCTGTACTTCCACGGAGGCTGGCGAGCGAAGTTCGATCCATCGAAGACGACGGACGACCTGTTCACGACGGCGCCAGGCGTGACGCAGCCGATGCGTCTGATGCACCGACAGGACGGCATGCAGTACAGCGTGACGCCGACCTATCAAGCGGTCGATCTGCCGTACGGCAACGGGGCTTTTTCGATGACGGTGGTGCTGCCCAACGCGGGTACCGACATCGAGACGTTGAGCGCGGGCCTGACTCAGGCGTCCTGGCGCTCACTCGTGGCGAGCTTCGACAGCGTTGAGATCGAGCTATCGCTACCGAAGTTCACGCTGAAATACGAGCGCACGATGAACGACGACCTGAAGGGCCTGGGCATGATCGCACCATTCGATCCTCAACAAGCGGACTTCAGCCGCATGTCGCCGTTAGGGAATCAACTCTTCATCAACTTCGTGAAGCAGAACACGTTCGTGAACGTCGATGAAGAGGGCACCGAGGCCGCAGCAGTGACAGTCGTCGGAGTCACACCGACGTCCTTCCACCCCGTCCCCGAGATGCGCGTCGACCGGCCGTTCCTGTTCGTCATCCGCGAGCGACTGAGCGGCACGGTGCTGTTCATGGGCAAGGTCGTCCGCTTGCCATGAGCTCCGGCGCGCTGCCCATCAGAGGCGGCGCAACAAACGGTAGGTGAACTCGAGCTGGTCGTAGAACGCGCGCACGCCGATCCGCTCGTTCAGGCCATGCGCTCGGTTGTCCGCGTCGATCGTTGGATCGGCGAAGAGGCCGCTCACGCCATACACCGGAAAGCCCGCATTCCGCAGGAAGAGTCCATCAGTGGCACCCGTTTCCATGTCCGGCACAATGGGCAAGGCTCCCCAGAGCGACGTTACAACTTGCTGAATCTCGCGCTCGACGGCGGGCGGCAGTGCGGAGGGCGGGCTCGGAGTCGCGGGACGGAGCGACACCACGGCGACCGACGTATCACCGATGACGCGCCGAATCGTCGCGTCGACGTCGGCAGTCGCCGTACCGGGAAGCATGCGACAGTTCACCGTCGCCTGCGCCATTTGCGGCAACGCGTTTTCCGCGTGACCGCCCTGGAGGAGTGTCGCCACGCATGTGGTGCGGAGCTGCGCGTTGTAGAACGCCGAGCGTGCCGCCAGGCGCTCGGCGGCCGCGCTGTCGGGTGTGTCCGCCGCGCTGACCGCCCGCATGTCGGCCGCGACGTTCGGATCACCGATGAGCGATGCCGTTTGCGCGAAGTAGGCGCGGGTGACCTCATTGGTCCGCATCGGAAAGGCGTACGACGATAGCCGGTCGAGCGCGCGCGCCAGGGCATAGATCGCATTGTCTTTTCGAGGCAACGAGCTGTGGCCACCGGGGTTTCTTGCCGTAAGACTCACCGAATAGAAGACTTTCTCTGCCGCCTGCACGTCGAATGCGGTGGGCTTGCGGTTCCGCAGCTCGCCGCCCCCAGCGTCGGCGTTGAGCACGTACTGAACGCTCTGGAGCGACACGCCGGCCAGAGTCCGGTGATTCGCAAGCAGCCATTCGATGCCGTTGTAGCCGCCGCCTCCTTCCTCGCCGGCGGTGAGCGCAAGGATGTAGTCACCGTCGGGAACGACACCCTCCTGCTTCATACGAAGGAGCGCGGCCACCCACGCGGCGTCGCCGTCTTTCATGTCGAGCGTGCCACGGCCGTAGAAGTAGCCGTTTTCCTCGATGAGCGTGAAGGGATCGCGCGCCCAGTCGGATGGCCGTGCTTCGACGACGTCGAGATGGCCAATCAGCAGAATCGGCCGCCGCTTGCCGGCCCCACGGTAGCGGACGACGAGGTTCTTGTCCTTGCTGTCACTTCCTGTGTCCGGGCCGACGACTTCGATGTCGCTCGCGGCGAATCCTGCAGCACGAAAACGGGCCGCGAGCCGTTCGGTGGCTTTGGTCGTGCTGCCGATAGAATGCTCCGTGTTCGTTTGCACGAGATCACGGAGAATGTCTCGCCCTAGCCGCTGATAAGGCGTGAGCGCCTGCTGAGCACCGAGGAGGGGCAGGGCAGCGAGGTGAGCGACACATGCGAGGAGGACGGCTCTCATTGGGCGGGGCGGCGAGGGACACTGGATGCGGGCGCGCTGGATGCGGGACGAGCCTAAGATCGATTGGACCTTCGCGCAACGCGAGAGTTGTCGGACTCGGCCCAGCCTACGCGACAGCTGGCACGAACTCTCCCTTACTCGGATGCATGAACACAACCCGAGAGGAGGCGCGGGCGGCCGAGCCAGAGCGAGCTCCGTCGCGCGTCACATGTCGCGTCTTTCATAGTCCCCGGGTCTCGACGGACTGGTTTCCAGCCACTGTCGACGAGGTGACGCTCGAACTCGTCCAGGAAGTCCACACGAGTGGCCCTGTCGGCCTTGGCCCAATAGTGGTGATTCTCGACGCCAGCCTCGCCGGCCAGTTGGGAGCCTTACGAGCGGCTGCGCCACACGCCGTGTTCATCGCCGCGGATGCACGCGCCGAGGAGCTGCTCGCGCCCCATCGCTACCTCTCTCTGGTAGGCGCAACGAGAGCGCGCACGCGGACACACCTACTCGAAGCAGCGTGCGAGCTGGCGTGCGCGAGGCTCGCGGTGATACGCGGCCGTCGGCGACTGTTGCGCATGCGGCGCGCGATGAGTGATCTCAATCAAGTCGGCTCGGACCTGATGGACGAGCGGGACGAACAGCAGCTACTGCGTCAGATCGTAGAAGTCGGAAAGCGACTCACGATGAGCGATGGGGGCGGACTGCTGATCGCGGAGTACGACGGCAATTCACCCGGGCGCCTTCGCGTGGCGCACGCGGAGTTCGACACAATTGAAAAGTTCGAATCGCCGGCCCAAACAATACCCATCGACGACACGAGCATCATCGGACATGCCGCCACCGCGCGCGAGCCGATTGTCATCGCGGACGCTTATGACCTGCCCGCGGATGCTGGTTTCGCGATGGATCCGTCGTTCGATCACCAATATCGGTACCGTCGGCGGTCGATGTTGATCGTGCCGATGGTCGACCATCGTGCGCATCTCGTCGGTGTATTGGTCTTCATCAACCGCAAATCAGAGCCGGGAGCGCGGATTACGAGCAAACGAGCAGCAGACCGCTACGTTCTCCCGTATGGGACGCGCGAACTGCGCCTGGCGCGCGCCCTCGCAGGGCAGGCCGCCGTCTCGATCGAAAACACACACTTATATGCGCAGATCGAGCGCATGCTCGAGAGCTTTGTAAAGGCGGCCGTCACCGCAATCGACCAGCGCGATCCGACGACTGCCGGCCACTCCCTCCGCGTCGCGACGTTGAGCACTTCGCTCGCGGAAGCGGTCGACCGGGATCATCAGGGTGGCTCTCCGCTAACGCACTTCAGCCGCAAGCAGATGCGTGAGCTCCGCTTCGCCGCGCTACTCCATGATTTCGGCAAGGTGGCCGTGCGCGAAGAGCTACTCGTCAAAGCCAAGAAGCTACCGCGCGTCCTGTGGGAACGGGTCAACGCGCGATTCGACGTGATTCATCGAACACTGCAGCTCGAGGCCTGCAGAAGGGGTGGGGACGATAGCTCGTCCGAGCAGACTGACGCGATCGTGGAGCTCACCCGCATGCGCGAGTTGGTGTCCATGGCCAACGAGCCGTCGATCGTCGATCACGTACCGCCAGCGCAGCTCTCCGAGATCGCCAGTCACACCTTTCGCCAGCCCGATGGAAGGGTGATGCCATATCTCACCGCGGAGGAGCTTCACTATCTGCAGCTTTCTCGGGGAACGCTCGACGACGTTGAGCGGGCAGAGATCCAGTCGCACGTCGAAGAGACCTATCAGTTTCTCGTGAAGATCCCATGGACCGATGATCTGAGGAACGTTGCGAACTTTGCCTATTGCCATCACGAGAAGCTGGACGGCAGCGGGTACCCGCAGCGCCTGGACGCTGCAGAAATTCCGCTTCAGGCTCGGATCATCACCATTGCCGATATCTTCGACGCGCTCACGGCGGCCGATCGACCGTACAAACCGGCCGTTCCAGTGGGGCGCGCCCTGGAGATTCTCCGGCGGGAAGCGGCGGCGGGACTGCTGGATCGTCAGCTCGTCGACATCATGGTCGAGAGCCGGAGCTTTCAACGGGTGCTGCAGGACGATTGGCGAAGCCTCTGACGTTCAGAGCGCACGCGTGGTGGCGGTGCAGCTAGTTTATGCCGCATGCGTGTGAACCGGCTGCTTCTCCATCATGAGTGAACGTCGCTGGCGGGGTGCCGACGTTCTGCGAACCACGGCGATCGTCAGCGCGTATCTGATTGCGCTGCTGCTCCTGTGGATCGCTCGGGACATCTTCCTGACGGCGTTCATCGGCATCCTGTTTGGTTGCGCCGTGAGCTCGGGTGCCGGATTACTCACGAAATTGCGCGTGCCGCGCGGAGTGGGCGCCGCCTTCGTCGTCTTCGGCTTCATTGCCGTCTTGTACGGCGTCGGCGTCTGGATCGCGCCGACGCTGCGCGATCAGGGAGCGCTCCTGCGCGCACGCGTTCCGGAGGCGGTCGACCGCGCCGAGGCGTGGCTCAACGCGAGACCGGGACTCGCTGGCCTGGTTCTTGGCGGCCAGCATGTCACGCAGGCGCGCGCGGCCGGCGCCGATACGGCAAGGGCGGTCGAGGCGACACGAAGCGCGGTAGCCGCCGATACGGCGAACGCCGCGTCCGTGCCCTCGCTACGGCAACGGGTGAGCCAGGAGCTGAGCGGTGCGTCACGGTACTTCTTTCCATTTCTCTCATCGACGATCACCGTCGCCGCGGGCCTGTTTCTCATCCTCGTGTTGTCGATCTACATCGGTGCAGATCCTGGACTCTATCGTTCGGGACTTCTGCATCTGATGCCGCGGAGCGCCCGAGCGCGCGCGGAGGTGGTTTTGGGCCGGGTCGCCACCGTTCTCCGAAAGTGGCTGGTGACGCAGCTCATCGCGATGGTGGTGATCGGCCTCGTTTCGACGGCGGCGTTGCTCATTCTGCACGTCAAGGCGGCGGTCGCGTTAGGGGTGATCGCCGGCCTCCTCGAGTTCGTTCCGACGATCGGGCCCATTCTCTCCGCCATTCCCGGGATCGCGATGGGATTTCTCGACAGCCCGGAAAAGGCGCTGTACGTCGGACTTGCATACTTACTCATTCAGCAGCTCGAGGGGCATCTGCTCATTCCGATGCTGATGAAGGAAGGCATGGACCTGCCGCCGGCGTTGACGATCATCACGCAGGGCGTCATGGCGCTCCTCTTCGGCTTCCTCGGCCTCCTTGTCGCCGTCCCGATGCTCGCGGCCGTCATCGCGTTGGTGAAGGCGCTCTACGTCGAGAACGTCATCGGGGATGCGCCGGAGCCGGCAGCGTTGTTGGCCGACGGGTCGATTCCTCCTGCCTAACGCTTGCGCTGCTGCGCGCGAAGCGAGCAGTGCCCACCTTCATGACGGTGTGTGTTCGCGTCGCCGGCGTGCCAGCAGTCGTCGTCGAATCGGCTGGCGCCGTCTCCGCCCAGACGCCATACACCTGTCCGTCAAATGCGGTGAGCCATGTATAATCGCCGAGAAAGGCGCCGCGACCCTCGAACGGCTCGTCGGACCAGCGGTAGCTCGTGAAGTGGCGACCTCCGTCCGCCGAGCGGGCGAGTGTCATGCTCGTTAGGCGATTCTCGGGGTCGGCGCCGCGGTCGTAGAACTGGACGTAGACGTCGCCCGTTACCGGGTCCACGGTCATCCATTGCAGGAACTGGTCGCGGCCATTGTGGAGCGAGTCGGAGTTCACCCGCACTGCCGGTGCCCAGCTTCGTCCATCGTCGTCGGAGCTCGAGACGAACACGTCGATGTCACCGTTGCGATAGTCCGTCCACGATGCATAGAGCCTCGCCGCGTTCCTGACGCGTGCCGGTCGTGAGCTCTGTGGAGCAACGGCGACCTGGGGAAAGCCGAAGACGCGGCCAATGCCAGGGACGGCTCCCGTACCGCCGAAGTATGGCGGACCCACGTCGAGCACAGGACGCGACGCACTGAAGCTGCGGCCGCCATCGTGCGAGATCGCCAGCGTAATCGTCGTGCGCCAATTCCAAACGGCGTAAATGGTTCCGTCGGAGCCTGTCGTGCCGATGAAGCCGACGACGTCACCATTGTCGTCACGCGGGTAGCCGGCCTGCGAACTTAGACGAATGGGTGGGGACCATGTGCGACCCTGATCCGTCGACCGCGAGAACAGAATGATCGATTTGTCGAGCTGCCACTCGATCCAGCCGACATACAGGGAGCCACGATGGGGGCTGGCCGGGCCATTGTCGGCGAAGATGCGAGGCATGTCTTCGTATTGCATGTCCGGCTCGCTTCCCGAGTACCAGGCGCGGACCGGTACTGGCGCGTCCCAGTTCTTTCCACCATCACGCGAGCGGCGCACGTAGATCCCGTTGCGACCGGCGCCGTGTCGCCAGTACGACGGAGTCCCGAGCTTGTCGAACGTCAAGTACGAGACGTAGCAGTTCCCTTTGTCATCGAACGTGGTGGACACATCGCCAGCGCGGCGCCAGTCCGACGGGGCGATCACACCCGCGGCGCTGAAGCTGCGCGCCGAGTCGAGCGAGTACGCTCCTGCCGCTGGGCCCTGGTACACGGCGAGAATCCGCGATGGATCTCTGGGATCGAGCGCAATTCCGGGCTCACTCCAGGGCCCTGGTGCACCGGACACCGTCACGACTCGGGCGCCTGGTGCGCGAGGAAGAACGGATTGCGCGCGTACGACGCCGGACGCGCAGAGAATGAAGATGGCAAGAAGGCGTGGAGCGCGGCGCCTGGGGTGTGACGCGTTATGCGTGATGCGTGACGTCATCCCGTTCCTCATCGCTCCATACTCCACGCCCACGGTCCACGCGCCACGGCCTTGCGCCGCAGCTTCCCTCGCTCTACGCTAGCCCGCGCATACTCACCCAGCAACCCGACCCGACCTTCAGATGCACCGACACCGACACCTGTTGTCATTGACCGCATTGTCCACCGCGCTCGCCGCTCTGGCGGCGTGCGCTTCCCATAACGCGCAGAGCGGGGCGCCCGGCGCGGGTCCGGTCCAACGCGGCGGCTACGACGTCGTGATCGAGAATGGCCGGATCATCGACGGCACGGGCGCTGCCTGGTTCTACGGCGACGTCGGGGTCGTCGGCGATCGCATTGCGCGCATTGCTCCCCCAGGAACCCTTCGCTCGGCGACGGCGAAGCAGCGGATTGACGCGCATGGGCTCGTGGTCGCGCCGGGATTCATCGACATCCAGAGTGGGTCGTACGGCGACTTCATTGGAAATGGCGACGGCCGCTCCGTCAGCAAGATCACGCAGGGAATCACGACCGAGATCATGGGGGAGGGCGGCACGCCCGCGCCGCTCAACCCTGGGCGGCAGGAGACGGGGGGTTTCGCGTTAGGCAGCCGCGGTCCCGATACGAGTTTTACTGGCGCGCACGGCTTCGCGGCCTGGCTCGACGCCATGGCGCGACATGGCTCGTCGCCCAACGTTGGCTCGTTCGTCGGCGCGGCCACCATTCGTGTCTACGCCAAGGGTGAAGCCCAGGGTACGCCAACGCCCGCCGAGCTGGACACGATGCGTGCGGTGACGCGCCGGGCGATGGAGGACGGCGCCTTCGGCATCGGCTCGGCGTTGATCTATCCGCCGGGCAACTATGCTACGACCGGGGAGCTGATCGAGATGGCGAAGGCGATGGCGCCGTACGGCGGCGTCTACATCACGCACATGCGATCCGAGGGCGATCAGCTTCTCGAGGGAATCGACGAGGCGATTCGCATTGGCCGCGAAGGCGGCGTCCCCGTCGAGATATACCACCTCAAGGCCGCGGGGAAGCGCAACTGGCCCAAGGCCGCGCAGGCGATCGCGAAGATCGATTCGGCGCGCCGCGCGGGTCTGGACGTGCAGGCCGACATGTACGCATACACGGCCGGCGGCACCGGGCTGTCCGCGTGTACGCCGCCCTGGGCGTCCGAGAACGGGAAGCTCATTGAGAACTTGCAGAACCCTGCCACGCGCGCCCGCATCAAATCGGAGATGTTGAGCGACCAGACGGCGTGGGAGAACCTGTGCTTCCTCGCGACTCCGGAGAACGTGCTGCTCTTGGGACTGCGTCAGCCGCAGGACGCGCCTTACATGGGGAAGCGGTTATCGGAAGTGGCCAAGGCCCTGGGGGAGGATTGGCCGGATGCTGTTATGGATTTGCTCATCACCGAGCGCCAGCGGATCGGCACGGTTTATTTTCTGATGAGCGAGGACAACGTGCGGCTGCAGCTCCAGCAGCCCTGGATCAAGTTCGGCACCGACGCCGGCGGCACCGATCCCGACAGCGCGAAGGGCACGCTCACGCATCCGCGCGCGTATGGGAATTTCCCCAAGATCATGGGCCAGTACGTGCGTGACGAGCACGTGATCCCGCTCGAGGACGCGGTGCGCAAGGCAACGTCAGCGGTGGCGACGCGCCTGTCGCTCGAGCAGCGCGGAATCCTGCGCGAGAGCTTCTATGCCGACATCGTCGTCTTCGACCCGGCGACGATCGCCGAACACGCGACATACGAGAATCCTCATCAGCTGTCGAGCGGGGTCGACTGGGTGCTGGTGAACGGTGTACCGATCGTGGCGAACGGCAAGCCAACTGGCGCGAAGCCCGGCCGTGTGCTGCGTGGTCGCGGCGCCGCGCTTCATCCGTGACCCTCGACATCAGGGCGTAATCATCTGAACACTCGGAGCTCCGCTTGTGTGACGTGAGTCACGAGCGGGCACAAGTGCAAGCTTCTTGCAGACGGCGCCAGTAACAGCCCTGCGGGAGATTCCGATGATCCAGTATGCGAAGTTGAGCAATTCCGTAATTGCCGTCGTTGCCATGTCCTTCCTCGTTGCCGGCTGCGCGACGCGCGGCGCGCTACAGAAGGCGATGACCGAACAGCGGACGGCACTCGCCACCGAGCGCACGGAACGCGTCACCATCGACAGCACTACTCAACAGGACGTGACGGCGCTCCGAAGCGACCAGCAGTCGTTGCGCACCGAGCTTCAGTCGCTGCGCAATGACCTTCAGAGTTTGCGCAGCGAGTTCGGCGCGAAGATCGCGATGGTGGAGCAGGGGATGCAGTTCGCCTTCCCCGTGAACTTCGCGTACGATCAGGCGATCGTTCGCGACCAGGATCGCGCGGCGCTCACGCGATTTGCGCAGGTGGTGGGCAAGTATTATCAGGGTTCCCTCATCACGGTCGAGGGATTCGCGGATCCCGCGGGCTCGACACGCTACAATCTCGACCTCTCGCGTCGGCGCGCCGACGCCGTCAAGGGCTATCTCGTGAGCGAGGGGATTACCGATCAGTTGGTGAAGGCCGTTGGCTATGGAAAGACGCGGCTCGTCGTGCCTGGCGCCGCACGCGACCAGGCGGGCGCGGAATCGAACCGACGCGTCGTCTTCGTCGTCGAGTCGAAGGGACAGGTGCCAGTTCCCGTCGCGCTGATCGACGGTCGGCAAGAGCGTTGATCTGCTTGACGCGTTGGGCGTGGAGCGTGCGGCGCGAGGTGGAGTCGGGATGTGGGATGTTAGGGTTAGCCAAACGCTCAACGCTCAACGCTCAACGTTCAACGCCCGACGCTACATCCTGCCGTGGCTATTCCGGATGAACGTGCCGCGCTGGCCGATCAAGTCGATGCCCGCCGACATGAGACTGAACAGCACGACCACGCCGCTGAAGCGGCCGGCGAAGCGATCGAGCGCGGCACCCCAGTTGAGCCGGTACGCGCCGTACGCTCGTTGAGCGCTCTTGCCCATCTTCTCCCAGCCCGATGAGGTGAGCTCGACGCGGGTACCAACACCCTCGGGGAGAAAGCGGACCTCGATCAATTGCGCGTCTGATGCCTGGAGTGATGGATGAAAGGTGAAGGCGATCCGATTCGGCGGCTCGAAGGCCGTGACCGTCCCCCACAGCATCCGCGTGCCGTCGTAGTGCTCCTCATAGAGCAGTCCGCCGACGCGGCACTCGAAGACCAGTCGCTTGACGCGGTTGCCTCCGATGGAGTGTGAGTAGCGCGGCCACCATTCCCCGAAATGCGCCGTGAATCGCTCGAATGCCGTTTGCTGATTCCACGGCACCCCGATCGAGCGCCGAATGGGGTCGGGCAGCTTGGGTTGCTTTGCCATTAGCGAATCCTCCTCTTGGACGATCGCCGTCGAGTGCCTGGAGTGGCGCCGTCGCCGCCCGCGTACGCCGCGAGCACGTCGTCCCACAATGATTCGACATAGCGTCGCAGCTCCGCGAGCCCTTCGCGCGACGCGCTGTAGTAGCGTCGCGTGCCGTCGCGACGATCGGTGACGAGGTGGGCGCGCCGCAGCACCTGGAGATGCTGCGTCACCGTCGGCTGTCGGACGTCGGCAAGTTCGGCGAGCTCGCCGACGGTGTGTGGGCGATTTCGGAGCCGCTCGAAGATCGTGCGACGTGTGGGATCGGCGAGCGCGACGAGAACAACGTCATAGCTCATGCCTTATATAGGCAAAGAGCTATCGATGTGTCAAGAACCGGACACGCAACGTGAGGGTAGTGTCAGAGCGCGGTCCGGCACAGTGCTGAGATCCTCTATTGGCGTTCCATGACCCGCGCGAGCTCTGGGTCGGGCAGATCGCGCCAACGGCGCGGATAGTCGCGCACGCGACGGACGACCTTCGTGCTCTCGAAGATCAAACAGCGGTCGGGGGTCGGGACATGCGCGTCGGCCGGGACCTCGTATACACACCACACTTCGCTATCCGCGAGCAGGCGGCGCTCACCGGGGCGAGAGATCAGCTCGAACCCATCAGTGGAAGACATGCGAGAATCTACTTGGCTAGATAGTTAGGTCGCCTTCGCCGAGGCGCAGAACGCTGTACTACAAAGGCGCGTGGCGATTGTTCGTTTCAAAGATGCTCCTTTGCAGTACAGCGTCATCAGCGTTTCTCCTGCGTCCCGACGCGCGCGATGGATTACTTGGCGCTCACGCGCACCGCGATGCGACGATTCTGGGCGCGTCCTTCCTCCGTCGCGTTGTCCGCGACGGGATGCTCATCGCCGTATCCTTTGGCGTTCACGCGGCTCAATGGAATGCCGCGGCGGGTGAGCTCCCGTTGCACCGCATCGGCGCGACGCTGCGACAGGCGGCGGTTCGCCGCCGCGCCACCGACGTTGTCGGTGTAGCCTCCGACCGTCACGTTGACGTTGGGATACGCCTTCATGATCGCGGCAATGTTGTTCAACTGGTCGTGTGATTCGGGGGTGATCGTCGCCGAATTCGTCGCGAAGTTGACTCGATCGAAGTTGAACCAGGTTGTCTCGTCTACCGGCCGCGTGCGATCCTCGATGAAGCCAACGAGCTCTGACTCGACGCCGTTCTCCGGAACGCGCAGGGCGACGCCGTTAGGCAGTACCTTGGTCGTGATGGCGCCGAGACCGCCGATGGCTCCGCTCACTTCGCCGCCCGCGGAGCCAACGACGCGGCCGGCGTGGCTCAGCGTGTCCACGACCGCCGAGCCGACGCTCTCTCGCGCGTTGATGCGTGCCCGACGTTGCGAGATGGTGAACCAGAGCAGGGCGAGCGCGGCGACGCCCGCCAGCGGCCAGAACCACCGACCGGTGCGGGGCATGTTGATCGGTGGGCCAGCGGACGCGCGTCGCGCGTCCGCTGGAGCGCGTCGCCACTCGCTCGAGTCGGCGTGCGCCGCGGGCGCGTTGTTGCTGATAAAATTCGTGAGCTCCGGCGGCACGGCGGTGACGATGCTCTCCCGTTCGCGCGTGAGCACGTTCGCCAATCCTGCCGAGTTCAATCCGCCGTCGCGGGCCCGCTTGCCAAGGAACCCAAGCGCGAGTGGCGAGGCGAGCGAGAACAGGGCCGCCGCCGATGATGGATTCTCGAAATTCACGGCGCGCGCGAGTGCGTTTTCCGCGACCCCCGAGTGGCCATCGAACAGCGAATTGAGAAAATTCATACCGGCATTCGCGGCGAGCCCGCTGCCACCGAGGCCGCCGAGAACGGTCGAAATGTCGCTCGCGCTCGTTCCGCCGGGATAGCTGCCGATGAAGTCGAAGATCCGTCGAAAAACGCCCTGATCAGATGCCTTGGCAAGCAGTCCGGCGAGGATGGAGGCAAACGCCGCGTGCATGCCGCCGGTGATCGTCGTCTCGGACTCGCCGAAATGCTTCGCGATCTCACCGGTCGAAGGCGTGACGAGTGACGTGAGCGAATCAAGCAAGGTGGCCATGGTCGAACCCTCCGCGTGGACGATGCGTCGTCTCTGACAACTTGAATCGCTCGCGGTCAGCGCTCCATGGGCCGTGAGGCCATCCTCGGACGGGAGCCCACGGTAAGCGCGCTGGTGCGAAGGTCCAATTCTCGGCGAGTGTCGCGACAGTAATCGTCAGCGGATGATACGGCACGGCAAGAGAATACTCATCATCGCCTCGGTCGGCGTCATCGCCTGCTCGTCGCATTCCCCGTCGGGCCAGTCGGCACGGCGTTCCCTGCGCGGGGTGAGGTGGGAGCTCGTCGATGTTGCGGGGCGGCCCGTGGTCGGATCGACGGGGTGCAACCGCCTAACGGGGCCGTTCACCTTTACCGGTACGACCATTCACTTCGGGGCGGCGGCCACCACTCGGATGGCATGCCTCGAGGCCGCCAACAACGAGCAAGAGCAGGCTGTGCTCGCGGCCCTGAGCGAAACCGACAGCTATCAGATCGTCAAGGATACACTGAACCTCGCGCGCGGTACGGCGACGCTCGCACGGTTTGTCGCCGCCGCGCCGCGCTAATGCGCTACCACCGCGCCAGCTGGGTGATCTGAATGAGGTTGCCGCAGGTGTCGTTGAGCATGGCAATCGTCGAGCCGGTCACCTGAGTCGGTGGCATGGTGAACTCCGCGCCGCGGGACTTGATCCGCTCGTAGTCCGCCTTCACGTTATCGGTGAAGAACATCGCCGCGGGCTGGCCCTGTTGAAAGAGTGCTCCCTGGAACGCCTTCGCGGCAGGATTATCGTTGAGAGCGAGGTGCAGCTCGGTGCCGTTAGGCTCGTCGGGCGAGGCGACCGTCAGCCAGCGATACGATCCTTGCGAGAAGTCGGCCTTCTTCGCGAAGCCCAACACGTCGGTGTAGAAACCGAGCGCCTTATCCAGGTTGTCGACGTACAGGTTCGTCAGCTTGATCTTCATAGGACATGTCCGGTGAACGGTGGTCGGTGAACGGTGAACCGCAGCTGCGAGCTGTCAGCGGCCAGATCGAATCGTCAGGTTCGTGTGGTGGGATCACCCTGCGAGGCGAGATAGGCGTCGAGGCGGGCATAGCTGCTCTCGGTGCCGAACTTGGCGAGCGATATCGCCTGGTCGCGCGACGCCTTGCTCGCGAAGCGCAGCGTGTTGGTTACGGTCGTGCGACCGTCGTCCTCGGCGAAGATCGTCGTCGACGTGTTCTCCTCGCCGTTGGCGCTCGTCACGGTGACGATCCGCTTTGGGGGATCGACCTCCCGGTACGTACCGGTCGCGCCGAACTCGCGGCCGTGCGCGTTTCGCCAGACATAGTGCCAGCGGCCGCCAGGACGCAGGTCGATCTCGCAGACGGGCATCGTGAAGCCTTCCGGACCCGTTTGCCATTTCGGGAGATGCGTTGGATCGGTGAACGCGGCCCACACGAGCGAGCGCGGCGCGTGGAACGTGCGAGTGATCACCAGCTCGTGATCGTTCGGGGTCGCGTAGAGGGTCTGATTGCTCGTCGCGGCCTTGGCTGCTGGTCTCATCGACCTACACCTCCGCTCTCGGACGGCTGGACTGCACACGAAGCCAGAAGAAATAGGAGCCTGCCAGAAGCACGCCGGTGCCTGCCGCCCAACTCCATACCGCCGGGCCATCGCCTAACGTGAAGTGGGCGATGAGTGCCGAGACGAGGGTGAAGGCGAAGCCGGCATAGGCCCACTCCTTCAGTCGCGCCGACACCGGTGCGAGCAGTACGACCACGCCCACGAGCTTCGCCCAGGAGAGCTCGACGCGGAAGTAGTCGGGGAAGCCGAGGTGGTGGAACATTTCGGTCACCTGCGGCAGCGCGAGCTGGGCGTACGCGGTGAACGCCATCTGGAGGCAGAAAAGTGTGGTGAAGCTCCAGAAGCCGGTGCGCAGTGCTCGGGAGCGGGACGTCGTCCGCTCCACGCGTGAGGGCGTCAGAAGGTCGATCCGCGTGGAGAAGATCGTGTGATTGGTGGCAGCGGCTTCACTTCGCGTCATCATCCTGCTCCTCCGACATGAGGTGGTTGAGGTACGCATCGAGGCGCTCGTAGCTGGCGTCCCAGAATTGGCGATAGCCGTCGGCCCAGTCGGCGATCTTCTTGATCGGCGCGGCCCGCAATCGGCAGGGTCTCCATTGCGCATCGCGCCCGCGGGCAACGAGGCCAGCACGCTCGAGCACCCGGAGGTGCTTCGAGATCGCGGGTCCGCTCATGGCGAACGGTTTGGCGAGCTCGCCGACGGTGCATTCCCCCGTGGCCAGGCGCGAGACGATCGCGCGCCGGGTAGGGTCAGCGAGTGCGGCAAAGGCGAGTGAGAGCGAATCGGCTGGCATTATGTAACCAACGGTTTATCTAACCTATCGGTTAAATAAACCATGATCCGACGCGCGTCAAGGGCCGGTGGCGACCCTTCCTCGCTCAGGAATGACGCGGTGGTTCCGATTCCACGGCGAGCGCGATGGCGTCGAGGACAGATCGGACGAGCGCGGCCAGCTCGCCGTCTTGGGCGATTGCCTCGGCGTCGATATCACGCCGCGGCAGTGGGATCGTGCGCGACGCGTCATCGAGTAGCCGCGCCGACATCGTCGTGAGGATCTCTCGCAGTTGTGCGTGTGCGTGCACTGATCGCGGACTCACGTTGATGACGGCAACCGCCTTTCCTGGAAAGCTGGTGCTCCCGACGAGCCAGTCGAGCGCGTTTTTGAACGCGCCCGGCAAGCCGTGTGCGTACTCGGGCGTGGAGATCAGCAGCGCGTCCGCGTCGCCCACTTGCTCGCGCAGCCGCGCAACTTCCGTCGGCAGTCCAGCGCCATCGTCGCGATCGAGATCGGGATTGAAGTGCGGAAGCGCCCCGACCCCGGGATAGAGTGTGACGTGGATACTCGGAGGGGCAATGCGACAGGCCGCCTCGAGAATGGCCGTGTTCGAGGCCTGCGTGCGGAGGCTGCCGCTGATCGCGAGGACGTTCACAGTCAGGTTCAGACGCCCCAAGGTCGTATGGTCCCGCCACCATGGGTGGCATAAGGTGCTTGAGCAGACTCTGTTCGGAGAGACCGCCATGCATCGTATGCAGGCAGTGCGGATTGGTGAAGCGGCGATGACCATGGCTTCGTCCGCCGTGGCGAGCACTCACAAGCAATGACGGAGCGCCAGCCGAGCGCGCGCTGGATCGCGATCACGGCAATTGCCGTCCTGGCCGCTATTGTCGTTCTCGTCACCTTCCTACGAGCGCGGCCACTTTCCGGCTCTCGCCGTGCTCCCGCTGCCGCGACGTCGGCAGTGCCCTCGCCCTAGCCTGTCATCTCGCGATTCTTGGACGCCCTTCTCGTCACGCGTTAGGCACTCCGGTCGAGAGTCGCTTGACGAGCTCGTAGAGAAATGACTGTCCCTCGTAGAACGACTGGACCTTGAGCCGCTCGTCGCGGCCGTGGAAGCGAATGTCGTCGCGATCGTAGAAAAGACCCTGGACGCCGTACGTTGGAATGCCGGCGGCGCGGAGGTATGCCCCGTCCGTGGCGCCCATCACCATCATCGGAACCGACGCGACACCAGGCCAGAGCTCCGTCGTCACGGCGCCGACGGCATTCAACAGATCCGCACGCATCGGCGACGGCGGAGCGCCGTGCGGCGTGCCGCTGACGATGACCTTCACGGCGGTGTCGTCGACGACGTGACGCAATTTCTCCGTGACGTAATCGACGCTGTCCTCGGGGAGCACACGACAGTTCACCGTCGCGGCCGCAAGCTGCGGTAGCGCGTTCATCGCGTGTCCGCCTTCGAGCATCGTCGCGACGCAGGTCGTACGGAGCGTAGCATTCCAGGGCGTTGACGCAGCGGCCACCCGCGTCATCGCCGCGCTGTCGCCGTTGGCGACAGCCGCGAGATCCTCACCGATCGGACCCTTCTCGATGCCCGACATCGCGCGGAAGTAGGCGCGCGTCACCTCGTTGGTCTTCAAGGGGAATGCGAAATGGGAAAGGCGATCGAGTGCACCGGCCAGGTGGTAGATGGCATTGTCGGCGACGGGGAGGGAGCTGTGGCCACCTTTGTTGCGCACCTCGAGCCGATAGTTGACGACATACTTCTCGCTCACCTGCACGTCATTCGAGAGCTTGGTGCCATTCACCGATTCGCCCCAGCCGCCCTCATTGAGCGCATACTCGGCGTCGATCAGCTCTCGTTTGTTCTTGAGTAACCATTCGACGCCATTGTTCGGGCCTCCGCCCTCCTCGTCCGCGGTGAGGGCGACAATGATGTCGCGGTCAGGCTTGAATCCCTCGCGCTTGTAGCGAATGAGATTCGCGATCCAGAGCGCGGCCTGCGCCTTGTCGTCGCCGGTGCCTCTTCCATAGAAGTAGCCGTCCTTCTCGTTGAGCACGAATGGATCCATGCTCCAGTCTTCGCGCTTTGCTTCGACGACGTCGGTGTGCGCGAGCAGAAGGATGGGCCGCTGGCGTCCCGTGCCGCGGTAGCGCACGACAAGATTCGCCTTATCAGGCCTTGCACCGCCGACAAAGATGTCACGGTCTGGAAAGCCAGCCGCCTTGAGCCGCCGCGCCGCGGCCTGCGCGACGGGCGTCGTGGCACCCGTCGTGAATCCCGACTTGATCTCGATCATCTCCTTGTAGATCGCGCGCGCGAGCTGGCGCTCTTGCTCGGCGGGCATTGCACGCGATGTGGCGGCTTGCTGCGCGTGGGCGATCGACGCCGCGAGCATACCGACGAGAAGTGCTGAGCGTGTGATTCGAAGCATGCGCGTGGTTTGAAGCGGTTTGGCGTCCGTTGTCTCGCCCTAACTTCGCACTGCGCCGGGAGCTACGCCAGGATTGATGAGCGGTGCCGTATCTCTCCCGTTCTTTACTAGTTTCCACGCATGACCATCCCCGAAATCATCGAGCGTCGCCGCTCCATCAAGAAGTTCGCCGATCGCGCGGTTTCTCGAGAAGAGATCGAGACGCTGCTCGAGGCGGCGATCCTCGCTCCGAATCATCGCCTCACGCGGCCCTGGCGCTTTTATGTGCTGGGGCCGGAGTCTCGTTATGCATATGGCAGCGCGCTCGGCGAGCGAAAAGCGCGGAAGCTGCCCGATGCCGCCGCCGCGCGCACACTGCGCGAAACGGTCGCCGAGGAGCACCGCCGGCTACCGGGAATGATCGCTGTCGCGATCGCGCAGAGCGACAACCCGGAGACCCGGGAAGAGGATTACGCTGCGGCGATGATGGCGGTGCAGAACATCGCGCTCACTGCGGTCGCGCTGGGGCTCGGCACGCACATCAAGACAGGCGGTGTGATGGACGACGCCGCCGCGCGCGCCGCGGCCGGCGTGGGTGAGAACGAACGTGTCGTCGCGATCGTGAACGTGGGCGAACCGGTCGAGTTACCGCCGCCGAGAAAGCGAGAGTCGGCGACGGCATTCATGACGATCCGTCCGTAGTATCCGTCGGAGCTACAGACGGAGGGCCCGCATCGGATCGAGCCGGGTGGCGCGCCACGCCGGCACCAGACACGCGAGCATGGCTGCCGCGCTCATGACGATGACGACGCCTCCAAGAATGTACGGATCGCGAGGGCTCACGTCGTAGAGCAGTGTTCCGAGCAATCGTGTCGTCCCGAGCGCGATAGCGACTCCGAGCACGATGCCAGCGAGTGTCAGGCGCAGGCCGGACGACATCACCAACGCGAGCAGCTTTGCCGGGCTCGCGCCGAGCGCCATGCGCAACCCAAGTTCGCGGGCGCTCTGTGAGACCATATAAGAAATCATGCCGTACAGCCCCATCGCCGCGAGCAACAGCGCAAGACTACTGAACACGAAGAGGAGCGTCACAAGAATACGCTGCGCAGCCGTGGAACGGCTTATCTGCTCACGCATCGTGATGATTTCGTATGGCGACACCGCGGGATCGACGGCATGAATGGCGCCCCCGACCGCTGGAGCAATGCCATTCGCCGCGTTGTCTGCCGATGTGCGCAAGAACAGCAACACGTAAGCGGTGCGCTGCTGCGCGAGCGGGACATAGAACAGCATGCCCGGTGGCTCGTCGAGAGAGCGGTACTTGATGTCGCCGACGACGCCGACGACACGCATCCAACGCTCGCGCAATCGGAGGCGACGGCCGATAGGCGACGCGCTCGGCCAGTAGCGCGCGGCGAGCGCACGGGTGACGATCGCTACGGGCTCGCTTGTGTCTGCGTCGGCCGTAGAGAATTCGCGGCCAGCGAGAACGGGAACGCCGAAGGTCTTGAAGTAGCCAGGGGTGACGGCGTTGTAGTCGGCAGTGGGCTGCTCGTCCTTGGCCGATCGATAGCCGTCGACCATGATGGGACCGTTATCGTAAGGTCTCGTGGAGAAGGGAAGGCTGCGCGCCAGAGCGACCGATGACACGCCACCGAGTGTACGGGAGCGCGCGAGCAACTCGTCGTGGAAGCGATGAGCGCGCGCGGTATCGTATCCGGCGGCGACGAGATCGATGCCAGTCGTCGTGATGTTAGCAGCCGCGAAACCGGGACTGGTGGCGAGTAACCGCTCGAGACTCACCACGACGAGCCCGGTCGCGACGAGCAGCAGCACGCTCAGGCAGAGTTGTACGATCACCAAAGCGGCGCGCATCGGTAGGCGATTGGCGCCCCCGATGGCGCCGGGAGCGATCGCGCGCATGGCCGTCGCGAGATCCACCCGCGCGGCGTGCAGCGCGGGCGCGAGCGCGAATAGCAACGTGGACACGAGTCCGATGGCGACGGTCGTCGCCAGCACGCGCCAGTGAAAGTCGGCACCAAAGACGAGCGTCGCGCCGCCGCGGGGCGCGAAGAACGATCCGAGCATGTTGCGCGAGAGAAAGGCGAGCACCACGCCTAACGTGGTTCCCGCCAAGGCGAGGATGAGCCCCTCGGTAACGAGTTGCCGCGTCAGACGCGCGCCGCTCGCGCCGAGCGCGCGTCGCACGAGGAGCTCGGAGCGGCGCGCCAGTGCGCGCACGAGCAACAGGTTGGCGATATTCGCGCAGACAATGACGAGGATGAGCGCCGCGACGATCCCGGCGACGCGCAGCATCGGCTTGAGCACTTTCGCATTGTCGAACGGATTGTCCTCGATGGGAAAGATGCGGACACCGCGGCCCCGATCGGCGTTGGGGAATTCCGCCTCGAGCGTACTGGCGACGCCATTGATCTGCGCCTGCGCGGCAGCGAGAGACACCCCCGGCTTCAGTCGGGCGAAGCCCTCGACCCAGCGCGCGGCGCGATCATCGAGCTTGTAGCTCGCGTCGAAGACGGCTTGCTGCGACGCGGGGACCCAGAACTGCATCGCATAACCGACGAAAGTCCCGAGGAATCCCTCCGGTGAGACGCCGACAATGGTGTGTGGAACACCGTTGAAATGGATGGTCGTGCCAATGATCGACCGGCTTCCACCGTAGTGATCCTGCCAGAGGCGATAGCTGATGACCGTGACTGGATGCGCGCCCCGGCCGACGTCTTCACCCGCGAGAAAGGCGCGGCCCATCATGGGGCGGACTCCGATGGCATCGAAGTAGTTCGCGGTCACGAGCTGGCCGACGAGACGCTGGGCGCGGTCGCCGCCGGTGAGTGTCCCGCCGGTGATCTTGCTGACGAAGAACGCGTCGAAGGCGCTCGTGCCTCGCGCGAGATCCGTGAAATCGGGCCAGGACATCTCGTCGAGGCCAGATGCTCCCTTCGCGGTGCCGGCGATGGCGACGAGGCGCGCCTGGTCGCGAACCATGGGGAAGGGATGGCGGACGATCCCTTCCGTCCAGCTCAATACCGCCGCGTTCGCCCCGATGCCTAACGCGAGACAGAGCACGGCAATGCAGGTGAAGACGGGCGCGCGCCACAGCACGCGCCAGCCGAAGCCCAGATCCTGGCGCAATCGCTCGAACCAGAGGCTGCCCCAGGATTCCCGGACGTCCTCGTGGACGACGGTGACATTGCCGAAGCGCTGGCGAGCGCGAAGCTCGGCCTCGCGCGGGCTCAGGCCCGCTGCGCTCAGCTCCGCGGCCTCCAACTCGAGGTGATCGCGCAGCTCGCGCGCGATTGCGGCGTCGGACGGGCGCGGCCGAGGCCGGTGAAATGGCCATCCCATCATCGTCCCTCGTTTGCTTGCATGACCCGACCGATGGCCGCGACGAGCTGGTTCCACTTCGACTGCTCGCGATGGAGCTGCTTTCGCCCAGCGGCAGTGAGGCGATAGTACTTGAGCTCACGCGCGACGTCGCCTCGGACTTCCCACGTGCCGGCAATGAGCCCGGCGTGCTCGAGACGGTGCAGCGCAGGGTAGAGCGACCCATGCTCGACGGACAGCAAGTCATCCGTCGTCTGTCGGATGTGATTCGCGATGCCGCGGCCGTGCGTCGGGCCAAAGATGAGTGTCTTGAGGATGAGCATGTCGAGCGTGCCCTGAAGCAGCTCGACTTTCTCGGCGGCGCGTGGAAGAGGCATGTCCGACGGTCGATAGTAGGATGTCTACCATCACACTGTCGGACAGCCAGACGGACGTCAAGCTTCCCTACAGATCTCTTTCAAATCGGGTCCAGCGACGTCGCGATGCTTTCCTCACGCGAACAGCCTTTTCGCCACCCTACTCGCCGCGAATCGCGATCAACGGATCGACCCGCGATGCGCGATGGGCGGGCACGTACGCCGCGATCAGCGCCGTCGTGAAAAGGACGAGGGGAACCGCGGCAAAGGTGAGCGTATCGGTCGGCGTGACGCCGTACAGCAGTCCGGCCAGGACGCGCGAGCCAGCATAAGCAACCGCTAAACCTATAGCCAGCCCGAGCAGCACCGGCATCATGCCGGCGCGGAGCACCGTCGAGACGACCGAGCGCTTCGGGGCGCCGAGGGCGATACGGATGCCGAGCTCGGAACGGCGCTGGGTGACACCGTACGCGACGACGCCGTAAATGCCGACGCTCGCGAGGACGAGGGCGAGGGCGCCGAAGATGCTCAACAACCATGCCTGGAAGCGCGGGCGTACGATCGATTCCGACACGAGTACATCGAGAGGCTGTGGGGGGCCCACCGCGAGGTCGGGATCGACCCGACGAAAGGCGTCGCGGAGCTGGCCGGCTATAGCGGTGGGCGCGGTCGTCGTGCGAATCGCCAGCCAGACGCCGGGGAATGGACTCTGCGCGAACGGAACATAGACGACGGGCGTGAGGGGAGCACCGACGCCTTCATAGATCGCGTCACCGGCGACGCCGATGATCATGCGCGTGACGCCGGAGATGAGAAGCTGATGACCGACCGGATCTACATGCGTAAAATGGCGTCGGGCGAGCTCGCGACTGATGATGACCACCGGCGTCGCCTTGGCATCATCGCGGGCATCGAAATCGCGGCCGGTGGCCACGGGAATGCGCAGCGCCGAAAGGAAAGCTGGCGTGGCCGGAATGTAGATCGCGGTGGGCTCGTGCCCGGGTTCAGGCGCCGGCTCTCCGACGACGGAAAAACCTTCGATCTCCTGAATGCGCGTGGGTGGCATACTCGTGCTCGCGCCCGCCGCCGTGACGCCCGGAATCGCTCGCACGTTCGCGAGTACCTGATCGACCGTCTGTGTCTTCATATCGTTCGAGAGGTAACGCGTCCCGGCAACGGTGAGCTGCGCGACGGCAATCCCCTCTGGATCGAGGCCGATGTTGCTCGACGTGAGCTCCTTGAAGCTCCGAAGGACGAGACCGGCGGCGATGAGGATTACGATGGCAAACGCCACCTCCATCGTCGTGAGCAGCGCGCGGGTGCCCTGGCCGTGCGCACCCGCCGCGGCGCCTTTGCCCTGCGCACGGAGCGTCTGATGGACGTCGCCCGACCAGCCGAAGATGGCTGGGGCAACCCCGAAGAGCGCAGCAGCGATCAACGAGACAGTGACCGCAAAGGCGAGCGTCGGCAGGTCGATCGCCACATTCTCGAGGCGCGGGATGTCCGGGGGTGCCAATCGCAGCAAGACGCGCATTGCTGCGTAGGCGAGCGCGATACCGGCTGCGCCTCCGAGGAGTCCAAGGAGAACGCTCTCGGCGGCGAGCTGGCGAAGCACTCGGCCGCGGTGCGCGCCAAGGGCGCGCCTAACAGCGAGCTCGCGCGTGCGCGATGCGGTGCGCTCGAGCAGCAGGTGGGCAACATTGACGCAGGACAGGAGCAGAATGAGCGCCGCGGCGCCGAAGACAGTCCAGAGGCCTCGTGCTACGCCGCTGAGCGCCTGCTCACGAACCGACTGAACGTGGACATCCAATCCGCCGTCGTCGTCAGGGAATGTCACCGCGAGACGGTGCTCGATGGCATTCAATGCCGCCTCGGCGCTCGGCGCGGTTATTCCCGGCGCGAGTCGCGCGAGCACACGGTAGCCGCGAAGGGAGCGACTGGTGAGCCAGAGGTTGGGCCCGTTGTCGTTAGGGGACGAGATGATCGAGTAGAGGGTGGACCAGAGATCGATGTCGGGCCCGGGAAAGTGAAAGCCCGGGGGCATCACGCCGACAATAGTGTAGGGTTTTTGACTCATCACGAGCTGTCGCCCGAGCACTCCCGGATTGCCCGCGAAGCGCTGCTGCCACAGTCGATAGCTGATGGCTACGACGGGCGTGTTCTCCTCGTCGGCGCGTGGCAGTCGGCCGAGCAGAGGCACGGCACCGAGTACGTCGTACAGCGTTCCCGTCGCGAGAATGGCGCGCGCCTGATCGTCGCCCTCGGCCCCGCGCAGGTCGAAGCGGTTGAAAGCATAGCCGGCGATGCCGTCGAGCATCGTCGCATCGCGCTGCCAATCGCGGAGATCGGGGAGCGACGTTGGATTGCGATCAGTCGGTGCCGCCACTGGCGCAACGGACACCTCGATCAGGCGATCCGGCTGGCGATAGGGAAGGGGGCGAAGGAGCACAGCGTTGACGATGCTGAACACGGCGGTGTTTGCGCCGATACCTAACGCCAGCGTGAGGATCACGGCCACGGTGAAGCCAGCGTCGCGGCGCAGCACTCGTGACGCGTAGCGCGCGTCGTGCCACAGATCGTCCACGAGCCCGAGACTCCACATGGCGCGTGTCTCCTCTCGATAGTAGGTCGCATTGCCGAGGGCACGGCCGGGCGGCGTGTCGCGCTCCAGCAGCGAGCGATGATATTGCAGCTCATCGGCGAGCTCCTCGCTCAATCGCTCGCGTTGGATCCGGTCGCGCAGTCGCGCGAAGAGCTCACGAATACTCATCGTCATACGGATCGAAGGACGCGTCGGATGGCATCGAAGGTCTCGGTGAAGCTGGCCTCCTCGATGCCGAGTTGCTTGCGTCCCCCGGCAGTGATCGTGTAATACCGCGCGCGTTGATTGTTCGGTGAGCGGCGCCACTCCGATTCGACCCATCCTCGTTGACGGAGGCGCTGGAGCGCGGGATAGAGTGAACCCTCGTCGATCTGCAACACCTCGCGCGACCAGTCCTTGATGTGCGACGCGATGCCATAGCCGTGCTGCGGACCGGCCGTGAGCGTTTTGAGAATCAGGAGATCGAGCGTCCCGGGGACGAGGCTCTGTCGCTTGATGGAGGCCATAGGCGGGTCAGGGGATAGACAGACTATGGCTTCGACACCGCGAGTCGCGCAAGGGTTGGCTCGCTGGCCTGAGGTCCAGATGGGACATCCAACGAATCAGGCTAGCTTCTACTGAACCACAACTCATCGCGCGAGCGAGGGTCTTATGCGACGGCTCATTGTGCACGAATTCATGTCGCTCGACGGCGTCATGCAGGCACCCGGCGGGAAGGACGAAGATCGGGACAGCGGCTTCGCGTACGGCGGCTGGACGTGGCCGTACTGGCATGACGACATCGGCAAGCGGTTTGGCGAGATCATGCAGAATACCGATGCTTTCCTGCTCGGGCGACGTACCTACGAAATTCATGCGAATGCATTCGAACCGATGCCCGCGGGCGATCCCTTCGGGGACATGATGAACGCGCCGAAGAAGTATGTGGTGTCGAAGACACTGCAGAAGCCCATCTGGCGGAATACGACGATCATCCGCGACGATGTCGTGAAGGCAGTTCGTGCGCTGAAAGCGGAGCCGGGGAAGAACATCGTCACGGACGGCAGCAGCCAGCTTGTTCACGAGCTGATCGCGAACGGCCTCGTCGACGATCTGATACTGCACGTCTATCCGGTTACGCTTGGCGGCGGAAAGCGCGTGCTGCCCCAGGGCGTGCAAGCGAGCTTCCGACTTGTCTCGGCCAAGCCATACCCATCGGGTGTGGTTGCGCTCGAGTACGAGCTCGCGCCACGAGTCGGCCAAGATCGCTGAGATGGCGAGCGAGTCAGACATCGCGCTGGGGCCTCCCGTGCCGAGCTCGTGTGGGAAAGGTGCCGCGATTAGCGAATCGATATCGATTGCAACGCGCAGAGCCTGCGCTGGGTGCGTCAATTGCAGAAACAACCACGTTTTTGGCTCCTCGAGGCGCAATGGAGCGCGGCGAGAGCATCCAGGCTTGCAAGACTGCTTCATGGGAGGCCACCATGCACAGTCCGCGGGCTCCCGAGCCGACGGGCTCGAAGCGGGCCGAGAATTACGACAAGGGGATGTCAGCCGCGGTGGATGGGAGTGAGCTGCCCCGCGAGCTCCTGCGCGAAGTCGCCGCGAGTCTGCGGTCGCTCTCGAAGGTCGTGCCGTACGAGGAATACGCCATCATCGTGCATCGTATTGCTCGTGTTCGTTGGCAATGCGAGCACATCAAGAACACACGCTCCGCGGATGCAGCCGTGGAACAGAGCGAGGGCTTTACCCAACCGCAAACCTCAGATGAAATCCTGATGAGATTCTGGGACGCCGCGCTCGCGTACGGCGGCGTGGAAATGGCGCAGGAGAGGCGCACGCGCCTGCGTGACGCGACTCGAGAGTACGTGGCGCGCCTCAAGGATCAGGGGGACACCCTCGATGAGGTGTTACGCAGCACTGGGACTATCCTCCGCAGTCTTCGCGCGCTGAGCGGACTGTCGGACGAGCAAGGCACGTTCGAGGTGGAGGTGCAGCGAATCGTAGCCGAGGAGTACTTCTCAGCTGCTTAGGTACATGCAAGGTTATTGTCATCAGCGGCTGGCGCTGGCTTTCGTCTCGTCGCGCGTTAGGGGCAGCCGATTGATGATGTAGTCGGTTATACGGCCAGCCGCCGGCGGGTCCATGTTCGCGAGCGCCACGACGACATAGCCGTTGTCACAGATCTCGAGGTCGCCGTTCATGCCCGGCGCGCCACCATTGTGTCCGACGCAACGCAGACCACTGGTGGTGTTGTCGCCAAAACCGTACGCGTACTTGCCACCACCCGGCGTCTGCACCTTACCCGTAGTCAACAGCTCGGTGTGGCGAGCATCGAGTAGCTTGTGCGCGCGCAACGCATTGGCGAAGCGCAGGAGATCGCCGACGGTGGAGTAACCGCCGCCAGCGGAGGTGCCCCGCCAGGGGAGTGTCTCCGTGTTGGGGCGAAGGCCGGTGGCGCCCATGGTGGTGTAACCGATCGAGCGATTCTTGACGACCGAGTCTTCCGGCTCCGATCCACTCGACGTCATGCCAGCGGGTGCGAAGATGTGCTTCGCGACGTAATCGTAGTACGACATTCCGCTGACGCGCTCGATGACACGACCCAGGAGGATGAAGCCGTAGTTGCTGTATTCCCACTTGCTGCCGGGCTCGAAGGCGAGGGGACGATTGCCGTAGAGGGTGACGTAATCGGCGAGCGTGCGCAGCTCGAGTCGATGCGCGTTGTACTCGGGTGTGAAGATGTCGCCAGTGCCGCCGGTGTGCGTGAGCAAATGATGAATCGTGACCTTCGACGCGAGCTCCTTGTGGGGGTAGTCGGGAAGGTATGCCGCGAGCGGCGCCTCGAGCTTCACCTTGCCAGCCTGCACGAGCTGCAGCACAGCCGTGGCGGTGAACATCTTGTTCATCGAGCCGATGCGGAAGCGTGTGTCGAGTGTGTTCGGAATGCGCCGGTCGCGTTCGCCGAGTCCATACGCCGCCTCGAAGATTGGCTTGCCGGCGCGGGCGAGGAGCACCGCGCCCGAGAATCGGCCCGCAGCGGTGTCCTGGTCGAGTCGTTCGCGAAGGCTACGCAATAGCTCCTTCTCATCGACCCGCTTGATCGCGAATTCGGCGGGACGTGGGATTGCATTGAGCTGCAGTGCCGTGATCCGGTGTGGCGCGGCGGAGTCGACGTCGAGCGTCGCCGTCGCGAATTGGTCGGAGGCACGCTCCTTCACGTAGGCGACGATGCGATTCGGCGCCGACTCGGAGACTTTCATGAAGTCGAAACCGCCCGTGCGTTCGTGGAAGTTCATCATCTGATCCACTCGTCCGATGGCGCTCGGATAGTGCTGTTCATAGAAGCTGCGTAAATCGTCCCGATTGGCGGCGTTGAAGGCGACGAGCCAGCCGGCGAGCTCCCGGCCCGCCGGTGTGTCAGGCAGCTGAGCGTCGGCGGAGACGCCGGAAACGGCAACAGCGATAACGAGCAGCGCTACGAGGCTTCGCATACCAGGGCCTTAGAGTGGGTTCGACATGAGACACCGATGGCTAGGCAGAAGGTTGCCGCATTGCGGCGAACAGATCTCGCTGTCCGCGGAGAATCCGCGCGGCTTCCGCCGCGTTAGGCTCGAGGCTCCATTCGCCGCGCTCGTGGGTGCCGCCGAGGATGATGCCATCCTGGCGAGGCATCATGTAGAGGTCGCCCGGGCCGACGGTGATGTAATCCACTTCCGGCTGAGGTGCGAGCACGGTGAGCTGTCCTTTGATTGGTATCACGTCAGGATCGCCGAAGAGCTTGCCCGCCGCGAGGCCGGTGCAGTTGACGATCACCGGCTCGGCGAGGCCAATGATCGAACGCGCGTCGGGAAACTCGCGCACGACGACGCGCCCTCCGGCGATCCGAAAATCCTGCAGGACGGCGGGCAGATAGATCGACGGCTCGATGTGCATCGAGAGAAAGTGCGAGACGCGAAACGAGGGGAACGGGCTCTCGTCCGGCGAGAGGTCGGTCCTGATGAGCAGATCGTGGAGGTGCGACCATTCCCAACTGCCCCCGCCCGACGGGGTGTTGGTGTGCGTCGAGATGGAATAGTTCTCCCGCCAGCAAATACCGTAGCGAGCGCCAACCATCGTCTGGAAGTAGCGATTGGCAAATCGTGACGCGCGGACGAACTGCGCCTCGAACGCCGCCGTGGCCTGATCCGCGTCGACGACCGTCACGGGAAACCACTGCGCGCCGGCGATGTTCGAGGTGGTGTTCGGTGGCAGGTCGCGCGCGTAGATCGTGACCGCAAAGCCGCGATCCTGCAGCAGCCTCGCTGTCGAGAGCCCGATCACGCCGCAACCAACGACGGCGGCCTGTCGCTGGGCCGAGGCCATCGCGAGCTCCGCGGCCAGATCGGCCGTGCCCCAGGAGAGCGAAACGCCGCCGCCCCCATGGCCATAATTATGAATCAGCAACTTGTCATCCTGCGCATCGGCGCGGACGAGAAAGCCGGAGCGGCGGAATGGCCGGAGCCCGACAACGGTGCGGATCACGCGATCCTCGCTGACCAGCACCGGCGCGAGGCGCCGTCGAGCGCGGGAGAGGGCTGGCGCCGGTGAGAATGGCACACACGCGCCTAACGCCGACCCGCCGACGGCGAGCGTTAGCCATTTTAGTGCGGTCCGACGCGACACATTCCGCGCCACGTCGGATTCGGAGAGATGCATCACCGCGTGTTCAATTGGGCGATCGCCCTAGCCTGCTGGTTCGCCCGCTTGAAATCATCGCATAGCACGGCGCCTTCCATGGTCGCTCGTTCAGCGGGCGTCAGCGAACAGGGGTACGGCCGCCCATCCCCCCACGCTTCGCTCGCACGCTCGGCGAATTCCTCCATGCCGACGAGATTGAGCCGCTCGATGACTTTTCGCTGCAAGAAGGAGAGGGTAAGCGACATGGCACCTTTGAGACTCGCGCTGTCCAGCGATACACGATCATAGCCACGCTCTGCTTCGTCGCTAGGGCGAAGCCGCCGATCAATCTATAACGAGCGCGTGAGACGAGCGACGGGCCTGTTGTCGGGACGGCGGCGCATGAGGAGCCCGCAGCCGCGCTAGCTGCATTGGCTCAACGTCCACTCCACACTCAAGGGCCACGGTCGCAATCTGCGAGGTCGACCATGAGCGAAGGGAGTGCCTAACGACGTGATGTGCCGATCATGGCTCGTCTCGGTGGCGACCGGTGTCGTGCTGCTCGTCCCAGGCTGCACGCCGGTGCCTCGCGTCGGCGGCGTTCCCGTCGCGCCCGCGGGACCCGACGCCGTCTGGCACCCACCGCGCGCCGCCGTCGCGCGAGACTCCATCGGCGAGCCTGTGCTGCCGAAGGAGGTCGCGGCGCACGCCGACTCGCTCACCCTGTCCGAGATGGTGAGTCTTGCGCTGCGTAACAATCCCGCAACGCGGGTAAGCTGGGCGCAGGCGCAGATGGCGGCCGATACCTACGGTGCGGCGCGCGCCGGCTTTTTTCCGATGATTGACGCCGGCATAAATGCCGGCCGACTCGGTTCGCGGGCCAGCTCTTCGAGGAACGGTAATGCCGCTTTGCAGAGCACCATCACCCCATCAGTCACCCTCAGCTACACCGTACTCGACTTCGGGGCGGCGAAGGCGCGGGCACTGAGTGCCCGTGAAACAGCGTTCGCCCTGAGCTTCACGCACAACGCCACGATTCAAAGCACGGTTTTCGGCGTGGAGCAGGCGTACTACATGTACGCGATGGCCCGTGCCGTCCTTGGCGCGCAGCAGCTTTCGCTCCGCGAGGCACAGGTGTCGTACCAGGCTGCCTCGAAGCGCGACTCGGTGGGCATGGCAACGCTCGCTGACGTCATGCAGGCTCGTACCGCCGTCGCCCAGGCGCAGCTTGCCCTCGACACAGCGGAAGTGGCGGTGGAGACGACCCACGCGAGACTCGCCGTCGCGTTCGGTGCCAGGCCGACAGCGCCGTATGATGTCACGAAGTGCGTGGAGGACATCGACGTCACGAGCGTCGCGGCGAGCGTCGAATCGCTCGTGAACGAGGCCATTCAGCAGCGCCCCGATGTGCAGGCGGCACGCGCGAACATTCGCGCAGCGGAAGCAGCCGTGACCGCCGCGCGCAGCGCGTTGCGGCCGACGCTCAACCTGTCGGCGACCTATGGCTACCTCGGTGGTTATCAGCAAACGGTGGCGGCGCGTGACTACACCGTCTCGCTCGGCCTGTCTTTCCCAGTGTTTCATGGGCTCGCCGACCGATACGAGATCTCGCGGGCGAAAGCCGCTACAGAGAGCGAGATCGCTTCGGCGGCGGCTCTCGAGCAGACGGTTGCTCTCGATGTTGTCGTCGCATATCACCAGCTGCGGGGAGCCACCGATGCGGTCGTAACGAGCGAGGCGCTCCTCGCGAGCACGGCGGCCGCGATGGACGTGGTGCGGGCGCGGTATGGAGCCGGCCTCGGCACCATTCTCGATCTACTCACCGCGCAAAGCTCGCTGGCGTCGGCGCGAGCACAGCAAGCGCGCGCGCGCTGGAGCTGGGCACAGCAGCTGGCGATGCTCGCCTTTGCCGTCGGAGCGCTGGACGAGCGGGGGACCATCAGTTTACCGACCGCCCCGCGATGATTGCGCAGGGCGTTGGGTGCGTCGGCATCATGGCGCGCGGGTGCGGAGGCATCTCCTTCATCGGGCTCGCGACGCTTGGTTGCTCGAAGCCAGTGCCGCGATCGGCGCCAATCGTACCGGTGATGGTCGCGGTTGCCCGTGTTGGTGCGGCACCGCGAACGATTTCCGCGAACGGTCAGCTCGAGCCGCTGGAGACGGCGCGTGTCTCGGCACAGGTCAGCGGCCTCGTTCTACAAGTGACGTTCGGCGAAGGGGACTGGGTCGAGCAGGGGCAGGTGCTCTTCCGCATCGATCCACGCCCCTATCAGGCCGCGCTCGCCGAGGCGCAGGCAGCGCTAGCGCGCGACACCGCAACCGCTGCGTACACGCTGAGGTTTGCGGCTCGGCTGCGCGCCCTGGCGCGCCAGGATTACGCGACAAAGCTCGAGGCCGACTCGCAGGCCGCGGCCGCGGCCGCGGCCGCGGCGACAGTCGCGGCCGATACGGCGGCGATCAAGCGCGCACAGTTCGACCTTGCGAACACCGTCATTCGTGCGCCGATCGCCGGACGTACCGGCGGCCTGCTCATCAAGCGCGGCAATCTTGTGCAGGCAGACCCGAACCAGGCACTCGTGGTCATCAATCGCATCGATCCCATTGTCGTGCGATTCAGTGTGCCGAGTGGCGTCTTCGAGGAGCTCCAGCTCGGCGGGCGTCCCAAACCCCTGCCGGTACAGGTCTGGCCGACCGATCCCGGAACGGCGGTCGGCGGCGCCGCACCTAACGACTACAGATCGGACAGCACGGCTCGCGGCGTCGCTCTGCCAGTGGGCGGCGACGCATCCGGGACGCTGACCTTCGTGGACAACATGCTGGATACCACGACCGGGACAGTACGACTGAAGGCGCAGCTCGAGAATCGTGACCGCCGGCTGTGGCCCGGCCAATTCATGGTCGTCTCGCTCCAGCTCAGCGTCGAGCCCAACGCGCTGCTCATCCCCAGCCAGGCCGTCCAGCTCGGACAACATCCAGCGGTGTTCGTCGTGAGAAGAGATGGTCAAGCGGTGCGTCGGCCGCTGGCGTTAGGCGCGACGGTGGGGAGACTGGTCGTCGTGACGAGCGGTCTGACTGCGGGCGAACGTGTCGTCACCGATGGACAGTCGCGACTGCCGGCATCGGGCGGGCGCGTGCGTGTCGTCGCCGTCGACTCGACATTGACGCTGCCGTCGGTGGCGGGTGTGGGTCCATGAACATCTCGGCGGGATTCATTCGGCGTCCCGTCATGACGACACTCGTCATGGTTGCATTGCTCTTTTTCGGCGTGCTGGCGTACCGGCAATTGCCGGTGAGCAACCTGCCCGTGGTCGACTATCCTACGATCACCGTGGCGGCGAACCTGCCGGGAACGAGCCCGCAGACGATGGCGTCCGCGGTCGCCATGCCACTCGAACAGCAGTTCTCGACGATCGCGGGCATCAGCCAGATGACATCCGCGAGCATCCTTGGCCAGACCTCGATCGTGCTGCAGTTCGATCTGAGCCGCGACATCGATGCCGCGGCGCAGGACGTCAACGCCGCGATCTCACAGACGCTACGCCAATTACCGACGAACATCATCACGCCGTCCTATCAGAAGGCGAATCCGGCCGCGTCACCAATCCTGTATTACGCACTGACCTCGGATCAACTGCCCCTGTCCACGGTCGACGAGTATGGTGAAAATTTTCTCGGCCAGCGGCTGTCGATGGTGTCCGGGGTGGCGCAGGTGCTGGTGTTCGGCTCCCAGAAGTATGCCGTACGGATTCAGCTCGATCCGCGTGCTCTGTCGCAGCGCGGGATTGGTGTCGACGACATCGCCGCGGCGGTACGGCAGCACAATGTGAATCAGCCCACGGGTACGCTCTGGGGGCCGGACCGGACGTACACGTTGCAGGCGAACGGACAGCTGGCAAACGCGGCTCAGTTTCGACGCGTGATCGTCAGCTATCGCAATGGCGCGCCGGTGCGGCTCGGCGAGCTGGGGAACGTGCTCGACGACGTGCAGAACAATCGCACGGCGGCGTGGTTCGACGGTACGCGTGGAGTGATCCTCGCGATTCAGCGCCAGCCGGGGACAAACACCGTCGCCGTTGCGCAGGCGGTGAAGGCTGCCGTGGAGGCGCTCGCGCCCCAGCTGCCGCACGCGCTTCAGCTGCGAGTGATGTATGACCAATCACTGTCGATCGCCGCCGAGGTGCGAGACGTCAAGTTCACGCTCGTGTTGACGCTCATTCTCGTCGTCCTCGTCATCTTCGTCTTCCTGAGGAGCGTCACGGCGACGGTAATTCCGAGTCTGGTCCTCCCGCTCGCGGTGGTTGGCACGTTCGCGGGGATGTACGCGCTCGGCTTCAGCCTCGACAACCTGTCGCTGATGGCGCTGACACTCGCCGTCGGATTCGTTGTGGACGACGCCGTTGTCGTACTGGAGAACATCGTCAGGCACATGGAGCTCGGCTCCGACCGGATGACGGCGGCGCTGGAGGGATCTCGGGAGGTAGGGTTCACGATTCTCTCGATGACACTGTCGCTCATTGCTGTGTTCATCCCGCTTCTGTTCATGCCGGGGGTAATCGGGCGCCTGTTTCACGAGTTTTCAATGACGATCAGCATCGCGATTCTCATTTCGGGCGTCGTGTCGCTGTCCCTCACGCCGATGCTGTCGAGCCGGCTGCTCCGTCAGACGTCGGGAGCACGCCATGGCAGGATCTATCGCGTCGTCGAGCGCGGCTTCGACGCGGCGCGCGATGCGTACACGCAGTCGCTGACGTGGGCAATGGCGCGCCGGCCGCTCACTCTCGTCATCTCGTTCGCCGTGCTCGCCGGAACGGGCGTGCTTTTTCGTCGCGTACCCAAGGGCTTCATCCCGACGGAAGATCAGGGCCAAATTCGCGGGAGCACGCTCGCCGCGCAGGGCGCGTCGTTCAGCGCGATGTTGCGGTACCACGAGCAGATCATGCGCGTGCTGGCGCGGGATACGAACATCGCTGGATATCTGGTTTCGGTTGGCGCGGGGGGACAGAACAGAACTACCAACCAGGGGAGTATACTCATTGCGCTCAAGCCGTTCGGCAAACGCGCTCCCGCCGATCGAGTCATTCAGGAGCTCTCACCCCAGCTCGGCGCGATTCCGGGAATCACCGTTGCTCTGCAGGTGCCGCCGGCAATCCAGCTCGGTGGGCGGCAATCGAGCAGTCTCTACCAGTACCAGCTACAGGGAACCAACACCGACACGCTGTACGCAGTTGCCGATCGCCTCGCGGCGCGCATGCGCCAGCTCGGCACGATCCAGGACGTGATCAGCGATCTGCAGATCTCCGGACCCCAGGTGACGATAGAGATCGACCGTGATCGCGCCGATGCGCTTGGCGTAACGCCGGATGTGATCGAGACCGCACTTTATTCAGCGTACGGCTCGGGGCAGGTGTCGACGATCTACGCGGCCAACGATCAGTTCTGGGTCGTGATGGAGCTGCAGCCCGAGTACCAACAGGATCTCACCGCGTTGCGCGAGCTTTACGTGTCGTCGCGCACGGGGGTGCTCGTGCCGCTCTCGACGATGGCGACGTTGACGGCGACGGCCGGTCCGCTGAGCGTGAACCACGCCGGCGAGGTACCGGCGGTGACGATCTCGTTCAACACTCGCGCCGGTGTGTCGTTAGGCCAAGCGGCGGTACAGATCGATGCGCTCGCGCGCGAGGTGCTTCCGCCCGGCGTGAGCGCATCCTACAGCGGCAACGCGCAAGGATTCGCGAGCGTGCAATCGAGCATGATCTTTCTCGTGGTCATCGCGGTCTTCGTGATCTATCTCGTGCTCGGCATCCTCTACGAGAGCTATGTGCACCCGGCGACGATCCTGACCGGACTGCCATTCGCCGCGTTCGGCGCACTGTTCGCGCTCTACGTCTTTCGCATGCCGCTCGACGTCTATGGTTACGTCGGGATCATCTTGCTACTCGGCATCGTGAAGAAAAACGCGATCATGATGATCGACTTCGCGCTCGTTGGCGAGCGACAGGGGAAGAGTGCGGCGGAGGCGATCGTCGAGGCGGCGTCGGTGCGCTTTCGGCCGATCATGATGACGACCTTCGCCGCCCTGATGGGGGCGATTCCGATCGCGTTAGGCACCGGCGCCGGATCCGAGTCGCGGCGTCCCCTCGGCGTGGCGGTCGTCGGAGGTCTGGCGTTCTCCCAGTTGGTGACTCTTTACGTGACGCCGGTGTTCTACACGTACTTCGACGAGCTGCCGCGACAGGTGGCTTCCTGGTGGCAGGCCATCATTGTCCGACGGCGGCGAGGCTGGGCATGAGTTGACGGACCTGAGGAATCACCTCACGTCCATATAGCTCCACGCATCGCATGAGCTTCTCGTGCGCCAGTGGCCCCGATGCGTATTTCATATCGAAGCGTGCGAGGCCCAGGGCTTGGACGGTCGCGGCGATCTTGCGCGCGACCGTGTGGGGAGCGCCGACGTAGAGCGAACCACGCTCGACTTCCCGGTCGAACTCGGCGCGGCTCGCCGCGCCCCAGCCGCGCTCGCGGCCGATGCGCTCGCGCAGGTCGCGCCACGCTGGCCAATATTCCTCCCGCGCCTGCTCATCGCTGTCGGCGACGTGGCCGGGCGAATGGACCCCAATCGGCAGGCTCGTCTCGGCACCGCGCTCCGCGAGAGCGCGCTTGTAGAGATCGACATACGTCCCAAAACGCCGCGGGTCGCCGCCGATGATCGCCAGCATCAGCGGGAAACCGTAATGCGCCGCCCGCACGACGGACTGGGGGGTGCCGCCGACGCCGATCCAGGTCTTGAGCGTACCCGTCTCCGTCCGAGGGAAGACGCGTTGCCTAACAAGGGCGGCGCGCGTGGTGCCGCGCCAGGTCACGGGCTCGCCGGTCCGGTTGGCCTCCAGCAGAGCGGCGAAGAGCTCCACCCTTTCCTCGAAGAGCGTCTCGTACTGGTCCAGGTCGTAGCCGAAGAGGGGGAAGGATTCCGTGAACGAGCCGCGCCCGAGAATGATCTCGGCGCGACCGTTCGAGGCGGCATCGAGCGTCGAGAATCGCTGATAGACGCGGACGGGATCGTCCGAGCTGAGCACTGTAACCGCCGAACCCAGTCGAATCCGCTCCGTGCGCCCGGCAATAGCCGCGAGCACCACCTCGGGTGAGGAGATGGCGAAGTCGGCACGGTGATGCTCGCCGAGTCCGATGAAATCCACTCCGATCGAGTCGGCGAGCGTCGCCTCCTCGATCACGTCACGGATCACCTCCGCCTGCGACTTTCGTTTGTTGTCGGCGCCGAGTGTGACGTCGCCAAAGGTATCGAGCCCGAGCTCCAACGGTTCAGACATGCTATTAGACGAGCCTTTGTGCGCGTTATGTAGGGCGTGCCATTGATCGGCGCCCTTGAAGGTTAGTTGGAGGCGGAAGTCGTTCCTCATGGACATTTCTCGCCGGTTTCACTGCGGAGGGCGCAGAGTGCACAGGGATCGCAGAGGACTGCCAGTGACGAACGCTGACCCCTGGGTGTCATTCCGAGCGCAGCGAGGAATCTGCTGTTGTCCCTTCGCCGTTTCGCCCTTTCTTCGGCGATTCTTGCCTCACGTCGCCTTGCCGCGCACTCACGTCGCCTTGCCGCGCACTCACGGCACGTTGCCACGTGCTCATGGCATCTTGCCGCGACCTCACGTGATCTTGCCGCGCGCTCACGTCGCCTTGTCGCGACCTCACGTGATCTTGCCGCGCGCTCACGTCACCGTGCCACGACCTCACGTGATCTTGCCGCGCGCTCACGTCACCTTGCCGCGACCTGACGTGATCTTGCCGCGCGCTCACGTTACCTTGCCGCGACCTGACGTGATCTTGCCACGCGCTCACGTCATCTGTCCTGCGCCTGAGGTCATCTCGCCGAGCACTCACGTGATCTGTCCTCGACTCGATGTCATCTTGCCGCAACTCACTGTCATCTGTCCTGAACTCACTAATCAGAGACCCGCGCCTCAAGGAATCCGAGCCGAGCACGCAAGCGCCGACCAATATTTCGAGAGACGTCACCGTAACCTGGAGGGGCGTGATCGTAGCTTCGTGCATGTCAATCCGCACCTGATGGCTAGTAAACGCTACGCACCACGCTTCACGCGCAACGCGTCCCGCGCCTAGCGTCCCGCGACTTGTTGCAGTCCTCTGCGCCCCTCCGTGCACTCTGTACCCTCCGCGTCAATGCAGTCCGCGCCTTCCGCGTCAATGGAGTCCGTGACCTCCGCGGTAAGTACTCGGGTCACAATCGAGTATCGGTAAGTGCCCGTGCCAGATCCGGCGGACCCGATCGCCGATTAATTTCAGCGACGACGGAATCAACCCCAGCGATCCCCACATCGATTCGTTATGCTGCCGCAGCAATCGCTTCTAGGAGAATTCAGCAAGGCCCTCCTCGTCTTATCGTTTGGATGCCTTGCGGCGTGCGACGTTCGGGAGCGGCCGCCGACGACGGACGCTCCCGAACAGCAGCGTCCGCGCGCGCAGTTGCCGACAGGGGTCTCGCTCGATCCGGCTGAGCCGTCCGTGGAGCTCGGATCGATGCCGCTCGCGGTAGTTGTACATCCAGCCGGTCGTGAGCTCGTCGTCCTGCTCAACGGTTGGAGGGAGCAGGGCATCCAGGTATTCGACCGCGCATCACGACGCGTCGTACAGACGGTGCGTCTACCCGCTGTCTTTCTCGGCGTGGCGTTCAATCGTGCCGGCGACACGTTGTTCGTTTCCGGCGGATATCGCGATCTCATTTATGAGTTCGCCTGGGAACACGGGCGGGCGCGTCTTGTGGACAGCATTCCGCTCGTCGCCAAGGCGCCACGGCGGCTTGGTCAGCGCTATCCCGCGGGAATCGCGCTGTCGTCGGATGGCCGGTCGCTCTACGTCGCCGAGAATCTGACGGATTCGCTCGCGGTAATCGACATCGCGCGGCAGCAGGTAACGCAGCGGTTGCCGTTAGGCCGGTATCCCTACGCCGTCGTTGCGACCCGCGGTAACCGGGTGTTCGTGTCAGCGTGGGGCGACACCATTGTGTCGTCGTTCACTGCGGTCGACGGCCGTTTGGTGCCAGGACGCGCAATCGCCGCCGGTCGGCATCCGTCCGCACTCCTCCTCGACCGGGGCGAAGCAAGGCTTTTTATCGCCTCGGCGAGCATGGATCGCGTCGGCGTGTTCGACGTCGCCACCGGTACAAAGCTCGCCGAGCTGCGCGACCCACCACCGGCGGGCCCCGCCGAGGGCAGTACACCGAATGCGCTCGCACTATCTCCCGATGAGCGACGCCTGTTCGTGGCCGAAGCTGACAACAATGCGGTCGCGATCTTCGATCTCGGTGCCGGAAAGGGGGCGCCGAGCAAGCTCGCTGGACGCGTGCCGGTGGATTGGTACCCGACCGCGCTCGCGGCGTTAGACGACTCGCTCGTCGTGGTGAGCGGGAAGGGGCACGGCACGGCTCAGAACCCAGATGGCCCCACCCCGTACAAGCCGCGCGAGCAGCACCCGAAGGCGTACACACTCGGACAGCTCAATGGGTCGTTGATGGTGCTGAGTACATCGCAACTCGCACCGGCAGCGCTCGCCACCTACACGAGCCGGGTAGAACGCGCGAACGGCTGGAATCAGCCGAGGCGCACGGCGCCGACGTATCCAGCCTTCGAACATGTGATCTACGTGATCAAGGAGAATCGCACTTATGACGAGGTGCTGGGCGATCTGTCCCAGGCGGACGGCGATTCCTCGCTGGCCGTTTTTCCGCGCGCGAACACACCCAACCATCACGCGCTCGCCGAGCGATTCGGCATCTTCGATCGTTTTTTCGTGAACGCCGAGGTGAGCGCTGACGGTCACAACTGGTCGATGGCCGCGTACGCGACGGACTATGTCGAGAAGACGGTCGCCTCGCACTACTCCGCCCGCGGTCGGACGTACGATTACGAAGGAACGAATCGGGGCGTCGGGCCGCGCGTCGGTACCAGCGACGACGTCGCCGAGCCGGCGAGTGGATATCTCTGGAATCTCGCCGAGCGCGCGCACATCACCTTCCGCGACTACGGCGAGTATGTGTCGCGTGACGCGAGCGATGGCTCCGATGGGCATCCGCGTTATGTCGGCAACAAGCCATTCCTCGCGGCGAACATGAATCGGGACTATCCCGGCTTCGATCTCGACATCCCCGACCAGTACCGGACGGATATCTGGGTGAAGGATCTCGAGCGCGACAGCCGCCGCGGGACGATGGCGCAGCTGGAGATCGTGCGCCTCCCTAACGACCACACGGCGGCGCTCAAGGCGGGAGCGGTAACGCCGCGGTCGATGCTGGCCGACAATGATCTGGCATTGGGCCGGATGATCGAGGCGCTGTCACGATCACCATTCTGGAAGAGTACCGTCGTCTTCGTCCTCGAGGACGACGCACAGAATGGCCCGGATCACGTCGACTCCCACCGATCGGAGCTGTTTGTCATCTCGCCGTACAACGCGCCTGGCGTCTACCGGCGCTTCACGAACACGAGCGACGTCGTCGCGACGATTGCGGAGATCCTCCACCTGGGATCATTGTCACAGTTCGATTACTACGGACGTCCGCTGCGCGACATCTTCTCGTCGCAGCCGAACCTGCAACCGTACAGCGCGGTCAGACCGGCAATGAGCCTGACGGAGCGGAATCCGCAGCATGGCGTCGGCGCGGAGCGCTCGAAACATCTCGATCTGTCGGCCGAAGACCGCGGCGATGATGATCTCTTCAACGAGATCCTATGGCGGGCGCTGAAGGGCAGCGACGTTCCTTACCCCGGTGCGCGGCGGGCGTCGGTCCTCGAGCTGCGGCGTGGGCAGTGACGGCGAGTCATCGGTCGAGCGGGGCGATCCGCGTGCGATCGCCTAACGTGCGTGTTCTTGCGGATGATGGCTCGCCGTCGCTGACTTAGTGAGCGCAGCTGCCGACGACGAAGGCCGTTGGCGACGACTGGCCAGCCGGTGGTGTCGTCAGAACGATCGTGGCAATGTTATTCGGCAGTCCGGCGATCGTGAAGTCGACGCGTGGCACTCCTGTGTTCTGGCCAACGTTGAACATCCGGATCTCGGTCCTGCCGTTCGAAAACTGGGCGGTGGTAGACGCCTGGCCCGCCGCGAGATTGGGGACCGTCGGCGAGGTACCGGGTAAGATCGCGCCCGGGGTGGAGAGATAGATGTCTCCGGCGCTCCCCGTTGCGTTCACGAAACGAATATTGTTGTTACCTGACGCCGGCGTGGTGAACGACTCCGGAAAGACGCCGACATTGTTCGGTCCGAAGAAGACGGCCGTGTAGTTGGTATGGGCGACGATCTGCATCGTCACCGATGCCAATCCCGTCTGAGTGCCGGCGAGCACGAAGTTTACTGACTCGCTGCTGCCCTCCTCAACCGTGCCGCAGCCACCTGCTCCGGCAGGCGTCTGGAAGGCCACCCCGGCCTGGACAGTTCTGTTCTCGTTCGTGGCACTGATCGGGCCGGTGCTCGCGGAAGCGTTGACAATGCGCATATTCGCGAAATTGCCCGGCTTGGTTGCGTCGCTGCTGCAGCCGGTGATGAGCGCGAATGATGCGAGCGCGGCGAGGCCGCTGAGGGGCAGGGTGAACCGTTGGGTCATTGTTCCAACTCCTTCGACTGTGGATGCGACGGCGGCGCGCCACTAGCTCATGCAGCGCGTCGATACTGCGGACTCTGCCTAACTACTGCGTCCGAGCGTTTTGCGACTTCGAATCAATCGTCTAGACCATGCTCCTCGAAATGGACCGTTGGCCCAATCGGTGGCGAGCACGAGAAAGGGGCGCTCTGATGAGCGCCCCTTTCTCCGGCACCGCCTGGGCTGGCCTCGAGAAAAATCGCTGAAGGCTAGGGCTGACTGAGATCTCGCACCCAGATGTTGCGGAAGCTGATTGGTCCGCTCGGGTCGCCGTGTGCCTGCAGCTTGATGGGCGCTGGGCCGTGCTTCTTGTACGAGGGCGTCCCGATGTAGAGCGTCGGGCCTTTGAGCTGGACGTGGTCCTGTACGAGCACGCCATTGTGGAGGGCCGTGACGTACGCCGGCGTGGCGACGGAGCCGTCCTCGTGGAAGGTCGGCGCCGTCCAGATAATGTCATAGCTATTCCACTCGCCGGGCCGGCGCATCGCGTTCACGAGTGGGGCATACTGCTTGTAGATCGCGGCGGCCTGCCCATTGACGTAGGTCTTGTTGTCGTACGAGTCGAGCACCTGGATCTCGTAGCCGTCGTCGCCGGGTCCCGTCGAGGCGAGAAAAATGCCGCTGTTCCCGCGCGCCTGGCCCGAGCCGGTAATGCTTTCGGGAATTCGCCACTCGATATGCAATTGATAACTCGTGAAACTCCGCTTCGTCTCGATGTTGCCGGCGGACTTGTTCACCGTGAGCATACCGTCCGAAACCGTCCAGCGTGCTGGCCCGTGGTCCTTCACGTCGACCCACTGATCGAGGTTGTGTCCATCGAAGAGCAGGATTGCATCCGATGGCGGCTGTGCGTCGGTGCGGCCTGGCGTGACGACGCGAGGTACGGGCGACCAGACTTCGGTGTCTTCCGGCTTGGCCTTGGATTCCTGTGCGAGTAGGGGCGTCGTGGCGACGCAGGCGAGAAGAAGCGGTAGGGAGAGGCGCATCGTGTTGTAGGGGACGAAAGGGTTGGATTCGGATGCTGTCAGGACTGCGTGGCGGTGTCAATACCGGCGCGTGCAGCCTTGATCGGCGAAGGCTACATTAGGGCGCCTTCGCCGGCATCTCCTGCCCGACCCACACCTCGGAGTCAGCGTATGCGCTCGCGTCCGATGCCTACACGTCTCGTGTCGTTGCTGGTCCTCGCGCTCCTCGGTTCAGCCTCGGCAGCCGCACAACAGCAGGCCCGTGCCGCCGACACCGCGAAGAAGACCGCTCCCAACTCCGAGCTCCCAGTCATCCCCGCCCGCCAAGCAGCGTTCACGACCGACGAGGGAACCTGGATGTCGCTCGACGTCTCGCCGGACGGCCGGACGATCGTGTTCGATATCATGGGTGATCTGTACAGCGTGCCGATTGCCGGCGGCAAGGCGACGCGCCTAACGAGCGGTATGGGCTTTGACGGCCAGCCTCGCTACTCGCCCGACGGCAACGCGATTGTCTTTGTCTCGGACCGCAGCGGCTACGAGAATCTCTGGCTCGTCGACCCCAATGGCCGGAATCCGCGCGCGCTCACGAAGGATAAGGACGCGCAGTACATCTCGCCGGCGTGGACGCCTGATGGCAAGTATCTCGTCGTCTCGCGCACGAAGACGGGGATCCTCGGCAGTCGCTACGACCTGGTCCTGATCAACAAGGACGCCGGCTCCGGTGTGCAGCTCACGGGTCCCGGTACGGGAACGCAGAGTGGACCTCCCGACCCACTCGCGCCGCCGCCATACAACAACTATATGGGGGCGATGGTCGCGCCGGACAATCGCTACATCTACGCGGCCGTCAAGCGGGGCGGGTTCAAGTACGATCAGATGCTCGACGATCGGTGGCAGATCGGCGTCTACGATCGGACTACCGGCAAGACGTATCTGCGGACCACGAATCTTGGCGGTGGGATGCGCCCGGCCGCGAGCCCTGACGGCAAGTGGCTCGCCTACGCGTCGCGACTCGACAGCAAGACATCGCTGCGGTTGCGCAATCTTTCATCGGGCGACGAGATCTTGTTGGCTCGCGACATCCAGCGCGACGACTCGGAGTCGCGCTACACGCGCGACCTGCTGCCCGGCTACGCGTGGACGCCCGACTCGCGCGGCGTGGTGATCACTTACGGCGGAAAGCTGTGGCGCGTGAGCGTGCCCGATGGCAAGGCGACGGCGATCCCGTTCACCGCGGACGTCCAGATCGATTTGGGACCGCTCGTCAAGTTCGAGTACCCCGTAGACGACTCCGTGCTGACGGTGAAGCAGATCCGCAACGCGAGGCCGTCGCCGGACGGTAGGAAGCTCGTCTTCTCCGCCCTCGACAAGCTCTGGCTGATGGACCTGCCTAACGGCAAGCCACGTCGCCTCACGACCTTTGGCGGTGGCGAGCACTCGCCGGCCTGGTCGCCGGACGGACGCTGGATCGCGTACGTGACGTGGACCGAGCAGGGCGGCGACGTCTGGCGCATCTCGCCGACGACGCCAAACGCGCGGCCAGAGCGTCTGTCACGACAGCAGGCGTTTTATGAAGATCTCAACTACGATCCGACCGGCCGCCGCATAGTCGTCGTGCGCGGGCCGCGCGCCGAGCGCATCGAAAAGACCGACGAGTTCAGCGGACCCGGCCCACAGGTGAAAGAGCTCGTCTGGCTGCCGGCCGAGGGCGGTGAGGTGACACAGATCGCGCCATTGAACTATTTCTATGGCCGGCCGCATTTCACGCGTGATACGACGCGCGTCTTCATGTACGATCCGATCGATGGCGTTGTCTCGATGCGCTGGGACGGCACCGATCGCCGTGCCCATGTGAAGATCACCGGCTACACCGATCCACTCGGCGGCCCGGACGCGCGTCCAGGACCCGCGAACGAGGTCGTGCTCAGCCCCGATGGCGATCAGGCCTTCGCGGACATCGACAACAAGCTGTATCTCGTCGCGGTGCCAATTACCGGCGGGCAGACGCCGACCATCAGTATCTCCAATCCGGGCGGAGCGATCGTGCCCGTACGGCGGCTCTCGCGCGTCGGCGGCGACTTCCTCGGGTGGACTCAGGACGGCAAATCGCTCTACTGGTCGTTGGGGCATTCGTATTTTACGTATGATGTTGCGGCCGCCAACCGAGCCATCACCGACTCGACGCGCAAAGGGGACAGCCTGACCCGGGTGGGCGCAAAACCAGACACGACGCCGGCGGCAAAGAAGCCGGCCTACGCCCCCACACGTCTCGATGTGGCGATCACGGCGACGAAGGATCGACCCGTAGGGTCGATCGTGTTAAGAAACGCGCGCATCGTCACGATGAAGGGGAACGAGATCATCGAGCACGGTGACGTCGTCGTCACCAGCAATCGCATCGCGGCGGTTGGGCCGAGCGGAAGCCTGACGATTCCGGCCGGCGCGCGAACGATCGATGTGAGCGGGACGACGATCATCCCGGGGTGGGTGGACATCCACGCGCACATGTGGCCGACGTGGGGCATTCACAAGACGCAGGTCTACGAGTATCTCGTCAATCTGGCGTACGGCGTGACGACGACTCGCGATCCCCAGACGTCCACCACGGACGTGCTGACGTACGGCGATCTGGTCGAGACCGGAGACATGGTGGGACCGCGCATCTTCACCACGGGGCCTGGCGTATTCTGGACCGACGAAGTCACGAGCCTCGACGACGCGCGCGAGGTGCTGACGCGCTACTCCGACTTCTATCAGACGCATACTCTCAAGCAGTACATGTCGGGCCAGCGCATGATCCGTCAATGGATTCTCATGGCGGCGAAGGAGCAGCACATCACGCCGACACTCGAGGGCGGCCTCGACTTCAAGAAGAATCTTACTGAGGCCATTGACGGCTACGCGGGCAGCGAGCACGCGTACCCAATCACACCGCTCTACAAGGACGTCGTGAGCGTCGTCGCCAAGAGCGGCATCACCTATACGCCGACATTGATTGTGCAGTACGGCGGCCCCTTCGCCGAGAATTACTGGTTCGAGCACTACGACATTCATGGAGACGCGAAGCTGCAACGTTTCACGCCGCACCAGGAGCTCGATCGCCGCGGGTTGCGCCGGCCCGGCTGGTTCGCCGATAGTGAGTATTCATTCAACCAGATTGCTGCCCAGGCGGCGAAGATCGTCGCGGCCGGCGGCCGCGTTGGACTCGGCGGCCATGGTGAGATGCAGGGACTGGGCGTGCACTGGGAGCTCTGGAGTATCGCCAGCGGCGGCATGCCTAACCACGACGTGCTGCGCGTCGGAACGATCTTCGGCGCGGAGGCAATCGGCGTGGGGAAGGACATCGGCTCGATCGAGGCGGGCAAACTGGCCGACCTGCAAGTGCTGGACAAGAGCCCGCTCGACGACATTCGGAATACCACGGCGATTCGTTATGTGATGAAGAATGGCCGGCTGTATGATGCGAATACGCTGGCCGAAGTGGCGCCGCGTCAGAAGACGCTCGATCGGATGTGGTGGGTAGTGACGCACGAGTAGCGGGGTTGTGCGTTATGGGTGGTCGCCACTCAGACCGATGACAAGCGGCCACAGATTCCACAGACGAGCACAGAATACACGGTACTGCAAAACTGCTTTGGGTCTGACTGGAGAGACCTGCTCTCCCCGCTTGCCGCAAAGAACATTCGCTCGAACGCAGAGTGACGCAGAAAACGCAGAAGACGCTGTACTGCCACAAGCAGTTACAGCGTCTTCTGCGTGACTCTGCGGCTTCTGCGTTAAAGCATCTAAAATGCTGCTGGCGGCCAATGCAATACCGTGTGCTCTGTGAATTTCTGCGGACTCTGTGACCGTTTTGTTGGTCCAGTGGCTTAGGTGCCACGAGCTTTTTCTTTCATCGAATCATCATCTTTGGTTGATAATCACTTCATGCGGTCGCAAATCACTCGTCATGCAATGTGAGCCGCGGTAATCCATCTTCGCGGGTGAAGCTCAACCGGAGAGGCACGATGCTGCGCACATTGCTCGAGTCCAATGCTGCACCGACGCGTCGTAGGGGTGGGATACTGGTGAGTATCGTACTGCATACGGCCGTTATCGCGCTTGCCGTAGCGGCGACAGCACGAGCGAACCTCGGTCCAGCGGAGGCCAGAAGCGATCCATTCTACCGAAGCCTGCCCTATGTCGAGATGCCGGCACCTCCTCGCGATCATCACTCGGTCTCGACGCCTAGGGCAGTGTGTATCTGCATCCCCGACTTCCTGCCCAACATGGCTGTGCCACCGGTGAAGATCTCGTCCGAGCTACCGGCGATCGAGAGTACATTGCCGCCGATACCAGAGGACTTTCGTGGCGAGGGATGGGCGGGTTGGCCTGGGGGAGAAAGCAACTCGCGTGATCGACGCGGCGGCTTGGATAGTGCCACTGCTATCTACACGCCTATGACGGTTGATTTGGCCGCTCGACCCAAGGCGAGTAATCCATCTCCCGTGTACCCGCCCGCATTGCGCTCCGCGCAGCTCGAGGGCGCGGTCGTCGCCCAATTCGTCGTAGACACTCTCGGCCGCGCCGAGCCCGCGTCGATCGTGATCCGCGAGGCAACTCACCCGCTGTTCGGCGACGCCGTTAGGCAGGCGCTGTTGCGTTCCCGGTATGAGCCGGCGATGGCTAGTAATCGCAAGGTGCGCCAGCTCGTGGAGCAACGCTTCACCTTCACGTTGCTTCGCTGAGCCGGATTTGACGGTGCTCCGCGAGGGGTGCATGTTCGTGGCCCCTCGTCGAGACGCCGTATGATCATCTTTCCGTTGGATGCCGCGCGCGTCGCTGCAATTGGCACGCTCCTACTTGCGACGCCGGCCTCGAATCTCAAGGGCAAGCTGTTTCTCGTACATGGGGACATGGACGACAACGTGCATCCGGCCAATACGATCGCGCTCGTCGACGCGCTGGTGAAGGCGAACAAGAAGTTCGACCTCCTCATCCTGCCTGACGCGACACACGACCTCACACAGCATCCGTACGTGATTCGACGCACGTGGGACTACTTTGTTCAGTATTTGATGGGCGCGACGCCGCCGGAGGATTACGCGATCACCCCGCCGCCAGCTCCGTAAGGTCGTCGATCATTCCGCCGCTGCCGTCAACCACGGATCACTCGACATCCAGTCCGAATCGGGCGCGAACAGAAACACCATTCCGCCATTCGCAATTTTCGGGAGGAGTCGTCGCGCCCGCGACTGCTCCATGGCCGGACAACCTTCGCTCCGACCGGCCTTGGTCTCCGTCACGTATGGCGCTCCATGCGCCACCACGCGTCTGGCATACGCATTGTCGTTGTAGCCTTCGGAAACACCAAGGAGGCGCAGTCCAATCGAGCGGTAGCTCTGGCCGCCCGAATTGCCGCGAAAGGGATACGTACTCTCGGTGACGTACAGCCCGAGAGACGTCGCCGCGCTTCCTTCAGCATTCGAGAACAGCGTCGGCACTCCGTACCTCGACGTCGACGAGCCGCGGCCATGAGCGACGGTGAACGGGCCGTCGACGATCTCGAGCGAGCTCATGTCGAACACGTATCCGCGTGCCGCGGTGCTCGGCAGGCCGTAGTCGACAAAGTAGAGATAGGGGTTGCGCACCTCGTCCGGATGCGCCGTCTTGAACGCGAAATAGCTTCGCACGGCATCCTGCAGCGCCACGGGCGAGCTCAGCGGACCAACGACGGATCGCAGTGCATCGATCGCCCTGCGCGTCGCAAGCGCGAGCGCCGATTTGCTCCTGCTCTCCACGGAGTCCGCTTGGCTAGCGGTGCCGGTGAGCCAATTCGATGCGGCTTTCACGACCGGGCCAGAGCTGTCCGAACGCGGCGCAAACTGAGCTCCGGTGAAAACCAGCGCGCTCATCGCGACGAGCGCACCTTGCAGATGCTTCCGAAGAACCATCAGACTGCTGACTCCAGCTTCTCGGGACAAACACCATCAGGCACCTCGCCCGCAGGGATGTACACGCGCCGCCGACTCGAGGTCCTCACCTTGTCTTGGGCAGCTTTCGAGCCGCCCAACGAGCAGGGCTCGCGCACGAATTCCTTTGATGCCTTTGCGAAATATCTCTAGTTGAATTCCCCGGCTAGGGATTCGCGCTTGCTCCCGCGCCCGACAGATAATCGACAGCGAGACTCGTCAATAGCTTCACGCCGATCGGCAGAGCGCGCTCGTCAGCAAAGAACTTCGGCGAATGGTTCGGCGCGGCGAGCTTCGGGTCGGTGCCCTCCGGTGTGATGCCGAGAAACATGAAGATGCCTGGCACCTTCTGCTGGTAGAGGGAGAAGTCTTCGGAGGTCGTGGTCGGGGGGCCAGGCAGAACTTTCGCGCCGGGAATCCCAGCGCCGACGACGCGCTCCACCGTGGGACGCATCCGCTCGACGAGTGATGGATCATTGTACGTGATCGTGCCAGCGACGCTCGCCTCCACCGCCGCCGTCGCTCCCGACGCCGCCGCGATGGATTCGGCCGTGCGCTTCACCAGCTGGGGAATCTGCTGGCGCTGAGCTTCGTCGAAGGTGCGAATCGTCCCTGTCATGACGACGCTGTCGGGGATGATGTTGTTCCGCACGCCGCCATTGATCGTCGCGACGGTGACGATTGCCGGGCTCGCGGTCAGATCGATTTGACGGCTTACCACCGTCTGGAGCCCGAGCACGATCTGCGACGCGACGACGATCGGATCGACTCCGTTCCAGGGAATCGCGCCGTGCGTCTGCCGGCCACGAACGACGATGCGTAACGTTCCACCCGCCGCCATCAATCCGCCCGGTCGATAGACGACGCTGCCGACGGTATAGGGAAAGACGTGCAGCCCAAACACCGCCGATGGTTTAGGATTCTCTAACGCGCCATCGCGGATCATCCCCGCGGCGCCGCCGAGGCTTTCCTCAGCGGGTTGAAAGAGAAAGACGACCGTGCCCGGAAGGCGCTCGCGCATGCCCGACAGGACTTCGGCGGCCCCGAGCAGCATCGCGACGTGATTGTCGTGTCCGCAGGCGTGCATCACGCCGACCTCCTGACCGTTGTACTGCGTCCGCACGTGCGAGCGGAATGGGACATCGACGTCTTCAGTCACCGGCAACGCATCCATATCAGCGCGGAGCGCGACGACGGGTCCTGGGCGACCGCCTTTGAGCACGCCGACGACGCCCGTGCCGCCGATGCCAGTGCGGGTCTCGATACCAAACCGTCGCAGATGCGCCGCCACGAGCGCTGCGGTACGGGTCTCCTGTCCCGAGAGCTCGGGATGCTGATGGATGTCCCGTCGCCACGCGACGACGCTGTCATTCACCTGTGCCGCTCGGCGGTCGATTTCGGCAGCGAAGACATTCGAGGATGGCGCCTGAGCGGCAAGGGGCAGAGCGGTCGTGAGGGCGAGCAGGATGGCGAGACGCATGGACAGTGGGGAGGGAAGCCGGGAGGAATCGCGTGGGCGATAGAGCTTACCCGAAAGCATAAGGCCGAGCCAGTATGCGCCGCGTGGCATGTTCGTCGCCTCACCTCTTGCACTTCTACAGGGAGAGCGACATCGTTGAGATGTCCTGTAGAAGTGCAAGGGAATCATCAGGTTGGTCGCGGCCGAGACAGGAACCATGCTGACCGAGCTGTGGAGTGATCTGCGGTACCGCCTGCGGGCGCTGCTGCAACGCGATGCGGTCGAGCGGGAGCTGGACGACGAGTTGCGCTTTCACCTCGAGCGGGAGGCCGACAAGCATATCGCGCGGGGGGCTGCACCTAACGAGGCGCGGCGTCGCGCCCGCCTCGCATTCGGAGGGGTCGAGAATGCGAGGGAGCGTACCCGCGAGGCACACGGCACGGCGCGGGTCGAGTGGCTGATCCAAGACGTTCGCTATGGCGTGCGCTCGCTGCGTCAGCATCGGGTGTTCACGCTGAGCGTCGTGGCCACGCTCGCGTTGGGCATCGGCGCGAACACCGCGATCTTCACCCTCGTCGATGCCCTACTTCTGCGCCGCCTGCCGGTGCCGCAAGCCGACCAGTTGGTGACGATCGGTGATCCGGCGGCGGTCAACCAGCGCTGGACGGGATCGCCGGAGACTGACTACGTCTCGTACCCCTTGTACGTCGACGTTCGCGATCACAACGGCGTGCTCTCCGGGCTTTATGCGAACGGCTCCCCCGGCGACGTCGATGCGATCATCGGCGCCGACCTCGCCGGTCCGCCCGAGCATCCCGTCGTGAGACTCGTTTCCGAAAACTTCTTCGACGTTCTCGAGCTCCGGCCGCTCGCTGGCAGAACGTTCTCCGCCGCCGACGAGTCCATATCGAAGCCGAATCCGGTAGCGGTGCTCAGCTACGCCTATTGGGAGCGTCGCTTCAATCGCGATCACTCGGCTGTCGGCGCCGTGATACGCATGAACGGCGTGCCGGTCACAGTCATCGGCATCATGCCGGCGGCCTTCTGGGGCGACATCGTCGGCCAACCGACTGACCTTTGGATTCCGCTCTCCATGCAGCCGGCGTTGCAGCCACGCGTGAATCGGCTGAACGACCGCGCCTCCTCGTGGCTGGTGCTCATGGGGCGTCTCGCGCCTAACGTCACACTGGAGAGGGCACGGACCGTGCTCCCAATGCTCGAGGCGCAGGCGGTCCGCGCGCACGTGAGCGGGATCGAGCGTTCACGCTTCGAGGAAGAGCTCAAGGCCAATCCGATTCGGGTCGAGCGTGGTGGGCGGGGTTTTTCCGAACATCGAGAGATCTATGGCTCGGCACTCGTCGTTCTTCTGGCGGCGGTCGCGCTCGTGATCCTCGTCGTGTGCGCGAACGTCTCCAATCTCATGCTCGCGCGCGCGGTGGCGCGAACGCGGGAGATGACCGTCCGGCTAACGCTCGGCGCCGGGCGCGGGCGCCTCGTTCAACAAATCCTCGTCGAGAGCTTGCTCCTGGCGGTCACGGCCGGCGTCTTCGGATCGTTGGCGGCGGTGTGGGGGAGCCAGCTCCTCCTCGCCCACGTGCGCGGCGATCCGCCGGTGGTCCTCGACGTGCTGCCTAACGCGAGCGTGCTGGCGTTCACGGCCGGCTCCACGCTCGCCTGTGTACTGCTGTTCGGAGTCGCGCCGGCGATTCGACTCGCGCGGCTGGATCTCGCCACCGTACTACGCGGCGGCGGTCGAGGGCTCACCGGCGCAGCGGCGCGTGCCGGGCGAATGCCGGTCGCCCGACTGCTCGTCGTCGGGCAGATCGCGCTGTCGACGGTGTTGCTCATCGGCAGCGGGCTGCTCGTTCGCAGCATGCGACAGTTGCTCGCCACGGACTTGGGGATGGATCGTGATCATGTGATCATGGCGCACGTCGCGACGAGCCGGACGAACTACACCGGCGCGCGGCTCAACGCACTCGAGCAGGCGATGCGCGCCCGCATCCTCGAGCTCCATGGCGTGGACGCGGCGAGCTACTCCGCGGGCGGCCCATTTTCGGGAGGCCACTCGTCGGGACACGTGACGGTATCCGGATTCCTCGCGCGGGCCGATTCGGAAGGCGAGGTCGACATCGACTATGTCGGTCCGGACTACTTCCGCGCGCTCGGTACACGATTGATCCGTGGCCGCGACTTCGCCGTCGCCGACATGTCGAAGGGAGCAGGGGTCGCCGCGATCAGCGCGACGATGGCGAAGTACTATTTCCGCGATCGGGATCCGATCGGCCAGTCGGTCACCCTCGATGACGAGACCTTCAGTGTGATCGCTGTTGTCGGCGACGCACAGTATAGAGACGTGCGCGGAAAGCTTGCTCGCCGACTCTTCGTCCCCGACCTGGAGCTCAGCGATCGTGTTCGCAGCTTCGAGGTGGAAGTGCACGTGCGCAGTGCCATTGCACCGTCGATCGAAACCGTTAGGCAAACGCTCATGGGGGTCGACCGGAGCGTGCCGATCGAGGAAGTGGTGCCGCTGGTCGATCGTGTCCGTCAGTCGGTCGCGCAGGACGAGCTCCTGACGAAAGTCACGGCATTCTTCGGCGCGATCGCGCTCGTGCTCGCCGCGCTTGGGTTGTACGGAATCACCGCTTATGCCACGACGCAACGCACTGGCGAGTTCGGTCTGCGTGCCGCCCTCGGCGCCGAGCCATGGCGCGTCGCGGCGCTGGTGCTGCGTCAGGCGGTGGTCGTCGCGATGGCCGGCGTCGCACTGGGGATTCCCCTCGGGCTTGCCGCGACGCGTCTTCTGAGCGGGGCGCTGTTCGGCGTGCATCCGCTCGATCTGCCGTCGTTAGGCCTGACCGTGACGACGCTCGGGCTGACAACGCTGATTGCCAGCTACCTGCCTGCCTGGAAAGCAGCGAAAGTTTCGCCGTCGGTCGCGCTGCGCGCGGAGTGAAAACGGTGAACGGTGGTCGGTAGCTGTCAGCTCACAGCTGTCAGCTCTCCGACCACCGTTCACCGTTCACCCACCACCGACGGTTATTTCTTATCGTACTGCAGCGCAAGCCTGAGCTGCTCGATCGCCTTGTCCACGGCAACGACCGCGTCGGCGCGATGGCCACCGAAGTCATGCGGCGCCGCCTGAAGCTCGGCCTTTGCCTCCTGGAGCTCTTTGATTGCAGCGTGGATGCGTGGATGCTGCTCGTTCTTTTCGCGACGCGCGGCTTGCTGCCGTGCGGGTGCTGCTGCCTGGGCACACGCTTGACGGCTCGGGGCTGCAGCGAACAACAGGGCGATGGCAGCGCTGACAAAAAAGGTCTTCATGGAGAAGCTCCATCGAGGGTGGAAAGACTACTTGTTGCTTTCGTGTGAATCCGACCCTCGGGCCGGCGCATCCGTCACGGATCTTAGTGCGAATCTTAATGTCTGCCTTGCGCGAGTCTGGCCGAGGAGGCTTCATATGCATTCATGTTCATACCATTCGTTTGGCGCTGATGGCCCGCGAGGAGACTGCCGAAGTCCTGTCGATCGACGGGCGCGAGGTCCGCGTCACCAACCCGGGAAAACCGTACTTCTCGCGGCTCGTTAGGCTCACGAAGCTCGAGCTGGTCGAGTACTATCTGTCCGTCGCCGAGGGCGCGCTGCGCGGCATCCACGATCGGCCGATCGTCCTCAAGCGATTCGTGAACGGCGCCGAGAAAGAGCCGTTCTATCAGAAGCGCGCGCCGGAGAACCGGCCATCGTGGCTGCGCACCGTGACGCTGTCCTTTCCTTCCGGCCGCACGGCCGAAGAAGTCGTCGTGGACGACGCGGCGGGCCTGGCCTGGGTAGTGAACCTGGGTTGCATCGAACTTCACCCGCACGCGGTGTGCGCGAGCGATCTCGAGCACCCCGACGAGTTGCGGATCGACCTCGATCCCGGGCCGGGCGTCGCCTGGGGGGATGTCAGGCGGGTGGCCGTCGAGGCGGAGGCGCTCCTCACGGAGTTGGGTCTTCGCGGCTGGCCGAAGACGAGTGGCTCGCGCGGCATGCACGTCAACGTCCGTATCCACTCCCGGTGGAGCTTCACCGATGTGCGTCGAGCCGCGTTGGCGTTCTCTCGTGAGATCGAGCGGCGCGCGCCGACGCTGGCGACGTCGAATTGGTGGAAGGAGGAGCGCCATGGCGTCTTTCTCGACTACAACCAGAACGCGAAGGATCGGACCACCTGCTCGGCCTACTCGGTGCGGCCGCTGCCCGACGCTCGGGTGTCGGCGCCGCTCGGGTGGAAGGAGATTCCCGACTGCGAGCCCGCCGACTTCACGGTGTTGACGATGCCGGAGCGATTTGCTTCGTTAGGCGATCCGCACGCGGCGATGGACGAGCATCCCGGGTCGCTGGATGCTCTGCTCGAGCTGGCAGCCCGTGACGAAGCGGCAGGTCTCGGCGACGCGCCCTGGCCGCCGCACTTTCGGAAGATGGAGGGCGAGGGAGCGCGCGTCGCTCCCTCCCGCGCTCGAGGCGGGAAGAAGACCGCCGCGAAGAAGACGCCGCGCGCGAAGATGCCGCTCATCGTCGTCGCGAACTCGCCTCACAAGCAGGCGGCGCTCGACGGTCTCGAGCGCTGGAAAACGCGACATCCCGAGGCTGCCGCGCATCTGGCCGCCGACGACGTCCTTGTCGATTCGATGCGTGGTCGGTCGTCCACCTGGACGCGGATTCGCGTGAATTTACGGAATGTGCCTAACGAGATACGGCCGGCACAGGGGAAACCGGACCCCGACGACGACCCGACGCGCGAGTGGCGGGAGCACCGCGCTTCCGCCAGCAAGCGTGATCGCGGCGAGGCCTAACGAGAAACGCGCTAGCGTTTCAGCGGAAGGTCGCGCTCGAGATCGACGGTCAGCCCGAACTGCAACACGTTGAGCTCGTGGCTCAGCCCCATGTTGTAGTAATCCTGACCTGTGTGCAGTCGTACGATCGGTCCGATCCCGGCATAGCGTGAGAAGGTCCACGCCAGCTCCGTCGTCGTCGAGACGCTCGAGACGTTCGTGGGGTGCGTCGGCAGATACTCGATATACGTGTCGAGCTTCACGCGGCCACGGCCGCATGGAAGCCAGCCAAATGGGATGGCCTCGGGACAGGACCACTCGCTGCGCCGCGCGAGCGCCGCGCCGGCGAACGGGCGAATGCGCCCGTACACGGCCGCGAGCGACGAGTCCATCCCGCCGATCGGCTCGAGGAATGGCGGATGCCATTCCACGCCGGCCGAAAGCGTGAACGAAGTGAAGGGTAGGGAGTCCTTATAGTACTGATACCGCATGTTGCCCTGCACCTTGAAATACCAGGTGGAGAAGCTGCCGTCCACGGTGTTGAGCGTGTCCGAACCAGGCGGCGCGCTCGGATCGATGACGCAGTCGCCGCTGCTGGCGGAGGTGCGCTTCTCATTCGCCCGAAAGCATCCGGCCTGTCCGTTCGAGTAATGGCCGAAGGTGCCGTCGAAGCCGAGGATCATTGCCGCGAGGGGATAATCGGCGGCTGCCTGCCGAATGCTGCCGCCGATTCGACGCGCGGCGAGATACTGAAAGTCGAGCTTCGGCATGAACGATGGGGTCCGCACCGGCAGCGACGCGTCGACGTTGGCCGCCAATTGGCGGACGACGAACATCGGGGTCAGATACCACATCGTCCCGGTGGACCACGATGGCTGAGGGCTGCGCAGGGTCGCGTAGAGTGAATCGGCGCCGTGGTGCAGCGTGAGCGGGATCGCCGTCTTGCCTTCGTAGAGGAGGCCCTCGTCCGGCCACATGTGGACGACGTAGCTGCGGTCGAGAAAGATGCCCGATTGGGCGTCGAGCCGCGGCGGAGCGACAACGAGCCCCACCGCCGTTACGGCGATCGCGAGCGAGCGGATCATGGGATTGGCGCCTGAAAAACGATACTTCTTAGACAACCGAAGTTCGCGAGATGTTGTCCAGTGGCCCTAAGGCCATCTGATCAGGCCGCGGCCGGAATCACCTCGTGGCGAGGGTGCGCGCAGCTGCAGGTCATCTTCGGCACGTCGCTCGCCGGTGGATACAGGTGATAGAACATCCCGATCGCCATCGGAATGAACACGATCGTGTTGTAGATGAGGTGCAGCTCGATCCGCGGAATCCAGACCTGGCCGATGCTGGTCGGTACGGAGCCACCAAAGAAGTAGTGGTGCGTGTTCGCTTGATAGAACAGCAACGCGTGCTCGAAGTGGTGCCAGAACTGAATCCAGAAGGCGATCATCCACCAGCGATGCGCGCGGCCGACGAATGCGTTCCTGAGCAGCCAGAGCCCGACGAGCATGACCAGGGCGAAACCGTAGTGCAACGCCTCGGTTCGCATGAGCCAAGGGTAATACATCCCGAGAATGCCCATCGCCATCGGGCGCGGCCAGTGAAGATAGAACACCTGGTAGGCTTGCACGATGTGCTCGGCCCAGTGGAAGAGCACGATGCCCATGAACACGTTCAGGGCGGCCTTGTGCCAAGTGGTGTTGAGACGTTCGCCGATACTCAACAGCCGAACATCGCGTTGGCCAACAGGATGCGCACTGACCGCCACAAAGTCCTCCGCAGGAGATTGCGGCCCCTATGTGTCGCGGGGACCGCGGGATGTCAATACGGTGATCGGTGGTCGGTGGACGGTAGCTGTCAGTTTTCTGAGGCTCAGGCTCACCGACCACCGACCACCGATCACAAACCACCGTTAAAGATCGCGGCCAGCTCGTGCGGTGGAACCACCTCCAGTTGATCGAACGTGCAATCCCGCGGGGGCTTGTCCTGACGCCAGCGGCGGAACTGCGCGGTGTGACGAAAGCGGCTGCCCTGCATGTGATCGTACGCGACCTGCACGACGAGCTCGGGACGGAGCGGCTCCCACGACAGGTCCTTTCCCTGACTCCACCGGCTTTGCGCGCCCGGCCGGCGGTGCCCACGCTCCGCTTCGTTAGGTTCCGCTTCCGCCCACGCGCGCCACGGATGGTCCTCGAGGGCGTTCTTGCGGTACGGAGCGAGAAGGTCGACGAGCTCGCGACGCCTGGCCGTGGTGAAGCTCGCGCAGACGCCGACGTGCTCGAGATTGCCCGCGGCGTCGTAGAGCCCAAGCAGCAGCGAGCCGATGGCGGCACCGTGCGCGTTCTTGTGCCAGCGGAACCCCGCGACGACGCAGTCGCACTCCCGTTCATGCTTCACCTTCAGCATCACGCGCTTGTTCGGCTCGTAGATGCCCGACTCTGCTTTCGCGACAACGCCGTCGAGCCCCGCGCCTTCGAACCGCCGAAACCAGTCGGCGGCGATGGTGTGATCGCGGGTGGCGGGCGTGACATGTAATGGCACATCGACGTCGGCGAGCACCTCCTCGAGGATCGCACGCCGCTCGCGAAAGGGCGTCGTGCGCATGTCCCGGTCGCCGACACAGAGCAGATCGAAGAAGACTACCGACGCCGGCGTTTCTCTCGCGAGCAGCTTCACGCGCGACGCCGCCGGATGCAACCGGAGTTGGAGCGCCTCGAAATCGAGGGCATCGCCTAACGCGATCACCAGCTCGCCGTCGAGTACACATCGCGGCGGCAGCTGCGCTTTGAGCGCGTCTTGCAGTTCGGGGAAGTAGCGATCGAGCGGCTTCTCGTCGCGACTCTGGATCAACAGCTCGTCGCCATCGCGAAAGATCAGTGCGCGGAAGCCATCCCACTTGGGCTCGAAGATCCACCCTTCACCAGGCGGCAGCTCGGATACGCGATTCGCCAGCATCGGAAGGATCGGCGGATTCACAGGCAGGTTCATGCCGCATCGTACCGAGTTTGGTGACGCTGGGGAAGAGCGAGAGGAGTCATTCCTCCTCGCGGTTTTGGCTACATTATCTCTCTGTGTCCTTCTGCGCTCTCTATGGCTTATTGAACAATCACTCAAGATCCCGACTTCAGACGAGGAAGAGAAATGCCAGATCGGAGAGAATTCCTCCGTCAAGTTGCCGGTGCCGCGGTCACCGGCGCGTTGGCGCCCATCTCCTTGGCTGGGGAGGCCTCGGTGCGCGCGGATGAGATCAAGTTCGGCTGCGCCGCGATCACGTGGGGCGGCAACGACGAACACGCCATCGACGACATCAGCGCGCTCGGCTACGCCGGCATTCAGCTCCGCACCAGCGTGCTCAAAGCATACGCCGATCGCCCAGCCGCCCTGCGCGATCTGCTCGCGACGCGACATCTCACCTTCGTCGCGCTCTCCAGTGGGAATGTGCCGATCGATCCGGCCGTCGAAGAGAAGGTGATCGACGAGCACCTTGCCCACGCGCGATTCCTTCGGCAGGCGGGCGGCCTCTATCTCCAGCTCATCGACGAACGCCCGAGAGGTCGCGCGGTTGAACCGGGCGATTACGTGCGCCTTGGCAACCTGCTTACCGAGATCGGAAAACGTGTTGCGGAGGTCGGGGTGCAGGCGGTCTATCATCCACACATGGGCAGCATCGGCGAGAAGCCGGCCGACATCGACCGCGTGCTCGACGCCACCGACCCGAAGTACGTGCCGCTCCTGTTCGATGTCGCGCATTATCAAGCGGGCGGCGGCGATCCAGTGCGCGCGATCCATCGTTACGCGGGCCGGATTGCACTCCTTCACATCAAGGATCTGCGTCAGCCGGCGCACAGCGCCCCCTTCCAATTCGTTGAGCTCGGACGCGGTTCGGTCGATCTGCGCGGCATCTTCGCTGCGCTGCGCGCCGAGCGATTCAAGGGCTGGGCAATCGTGGAGTTGGACAGCGTGCCGGAGGCGGGACTCTCGCCAAAGGAGGCGGCGGCGATCAGTAAACGCTATCTGGAAGAGAAGATCGGCGCGCGGATTTCGTGAGTCGCGGCGCTACATCGGAAGCCACCAGCTCGCCTTGATAAGGAAGATGTTGTCTGGTCGCGTGTCATAGAGCGCCTCGCGATCGCGCGTAAACCGCAGATCGCCGAAGCTCGCGTCCGATGCACGCGAGTGTGTCCACGCGACGTAGAGAACCGATCCTGGTCGGTACTCCCATCGAAAGACAGCATTGCCGCGAAGTGACGCTTCCGTGAGGTCTGGATTGGAGATCGTGAACGCGTCGGCCGGTCCAGTTGCGTCGGGGTCGATCGTGTACGACGACACGACGCCGTCGCTCCCGATTTTCTGATTGATGGTGCCGAGGTCGCGGCCGTATACGCGCAATGCGCGCTTCGTGGCGCTGCGTACTCCTTAAAGTCGAAGTAATGCGCCGACGCGAGGAATGGCTGCATATAGAGTTCGAGGCTCATCGTCGGCGAATAGGTCCAGCTCAGGCGCGTGTCGAGGCCGATCGTCTGCTGATGTATCGACGACATCACGTATCGCGATCCATAGAACGACGTGGCCGTCGGATCCGCCACAGCGGTGACGTACTGCGCCGGCAGCCAGCCGGCACTCCACGATGGTCCCAACGAGAGACTCAGGTTCGACACCGGCCGGATGTTCGCGCCGAGATTGACCTGCGGTGCGCGGCCGCCCTGGTGATCCCAGTGGTATTGCAGGCTGAGCGTTCCCGTAACCCGATGGCGCGAATCGGTCGCCACGTCCAGTTCAGTGTAGCGACTGTCAGGCGTGCGCACGATGGGCCCGGCTCGCAACTGCCGGTCGTCAAAGACACTCGGCCTAACGATTAGGAACTGACTGATGTTCCAGAACTGGCGAGTCTGCACGCTCCAATATTCCTGAGATTGGAATCCGGTGCGGTCACCCTCGTAATTCTGCTGCGCCTGGCCGCCGAGGATGCCGACCATCGTCTGATACCAGTTGGTGCGCTTCGACCAGAAATGCACCAGGTTCGCGTTGTACCAGAGATAGTCCGCCGAACGCTGAAAGGCGTAGTCGTTGGATTCGTATCCAGGGCTGCGGGTGTTGAGCGCGGTCTCCCAGGTCCAATCTCCAGTCTCCTTTGCCAGCCGCGCGTAGGCACCGAGGCCTCGCAGTGAGGTTGCATTCGAGTCGAGCCGGTTGGAGAGCCAGCCGCCCGAGCCGCGGCCGCGATCCGGGCGCTGAAAGTAGCGGGCACTCGACGCTTGACGAAGGAGAACCTCGCGCGGATCACCGCTTACATTGGTCACTGCCCCGTTTGCCGTGAGCGAGTACGCCCTGTTTCCCCATCGCAGGACGACATCGTTACCGTACATCTCGGCGTGACGCGCGAGGAGCGGCGCAAACGTCGTATCGATGTTCCGAACGACGCCAGAAAGAATGCCGCCGACCACCAGATCACCGTTGCGATAATCGCGCTTCAGCCGGCCGACGAAATAATTCGCGAGGGGCTCGACTTCCTGGGTGCTTCGCTGACCGGTCGCCGTCTCGACGCGCGCAGTCGCTTGCCCGGTGAGCGCGTCGAGGAGACCGACGGTATAGCCGCTCGAGTTCGGCCGGTAATCTTTCCCGCTCCGAGTATGGTGGTGGCATCCGGAATATCAGCAAACGCATAATTGTCAGTCGCGAGCGACGCGCCGGTGGGCGCCCGGCCGACGCGCCGTGAATAGAAACCCTGCATCGACTCCACATTGCTGCAGAAATCACAATTGAAGATCCCGAAATCGAAGACCTGGGCACCCTCGACGAAGAACGGTCGCTTCTCGGGAAAGAACGTCTCGAATGCCGAGAGGTTGAGAACGGCTGGATCGACTTCCACCTGGCCAAAGTCCGGATTCAGCGTTCCGTTGAGGGTGAGATTCGATGTGACGCGATCGCGAATATCGAGGCCCGCACGCAGCGTGGGGCGCGCGTGCGTATCGAAGGGCGTACCCGCGACGGACGCGAGCGAGGTCGACTTCACGCTCGCGTAAGGCATGAGCTCGAGGCCGGATGAGGCCTCGCGGCGTTTGATGTACCGTCGCACCTGGAGTCCCCATGTCTGTACGGAATCTCGCGAGAAGCGCAGCTGGCTGTAGGGAATGCGAATCTCCGCCGTCCAACCGTCGCGGTCGATGCGGGTCGTAGCTTCCCAGATCGGATCCCAGGACTGGTCGCAGCATGAAGTCCCGATGCCGATATAGTCCGACTTGGAGCCGGCGGGATTCAGCTCGAAGAAGGCGCGGCTCAGATGATCGTGATAGGCGTCGATGACAATCTGGAGGTACTCGGAATCGAACGAAGCGTCGCGACGAACGAGACGCGTCGTCACGCCAGGCGCGCCGGCCGTGTCGTACATCGTCGCTCCGATGTAGAGCGCCTCGTCGTCGAAGAGGAAGCGCACTTCGGTTCGCTGGGATGCCGGCCTTCCCTCGTCGGGATCGAGCTGAGTGAAGTTGGTGATGGGGGTCGCCGCCAGCGACGCCGGTTCGTCGAGCTTGCCATCGAGTGTGATGCGCCCGGTGCGCCGCACGGCGACGACACGCGGCACGGCCGTGGCATGGCCGTAGTTCCCGCGGGCGCTCGGCGCCTCTCCGGACTCGCGCACGCTCTGCGCGCGGAGAACCACAGCGGGGCTCGAGAGACTCGCGAACAGCGTGATTGCGGCGGCGAAGACAGCTCTCGGCATCTGGCCTGAGGGTCCCGTGAGAGGGGCAGCTTCCAAATTGGGGCGATGGCCACGTACGCATGGACCGCAGCTGGCGAATCTGACGCAAACTTTACGAAGCTTTAATCGATGCGATCCCGTAGGGATCGGATGCGCTTCGCACCGCTGACGCGCTAACTTCACGAAGTGCCGGACGTGATCCGGAACGCGGGTCATGTCATCCGGCCCATTTCGAGGAGGTGTGCCATGGCTGCCAGCTTCTTGCCCACGACGGAAGAGATCGCCCTCGCCTTCACTCACGAGATTACCACGTTAGGCGGAAGCATCTCGCAACAGTACGACGACGGGTCGCGCTTGTTTCTGCGCGGCGTCCTCGACGGCGCCGCCGACGTGCGGCCGCGCGACCAGCTCCGATCTGGCGTGGCGTTGCGGGCGACCGGCGCGATGGTCGGCGTCTACCCCTATGTCTTTCGCCAGGTGTGCACGAATGGGGCGATCCTGGCCCAGGTGAAGGAGGGTCGGCAAATCCCTCGCGTCGAGTTCGAAACTGCCACCGAGTTCGCGACCGCTGCACTCGCCGAGATCGCGCTCGCGGTTCGCGAATGCGCGCAGCCCGAACTCTTTCGGAAAATCGCGGATGACATGCGGACGGCCAGTCAGGTGCCCGCCGCGGAACACATGCTCCGGGCCCTCACGATTCTCCATGGCGTTCCCGAGGAGTTCCACCGCGCGGTGATCCTTTCGGTCACCCAGGAATTCGAGCATGCCGACGACCGCACACTCTATGGCGTGATGAACGCGATCACCGCCGTCGCTCGCGATGCGGTAGATCCGGATGAGAAGTGGGTGCTCGAGGAGCTCGGAGGGAGCGTATCGACGTTGGTTGGGTCTTTACCGCGCCTGTCCCCGCTGATACCGTCAGGCGCGCGTCCTGTCAGTGCTCAGCCTGAACCCTCCAGCGAGGTTCTCGAATGCGTCGGTTCGTAGCGTCGTCGTTAATGCTCCTCGCCGTAGCTGCCGGCGCGCCAGCCAGCGCACAGCAGATCGGCGTCGCCGCACCGCCAGCGCTCGACTCCCTCCGTCCTCGCATCCAGCATCTGATGGATTCGCTGCATGCGCCCTCGGTGAGCATCGCCGTCGCTCAGCAAGGAAAGATTATCTGGGAGGAGAGCTTCGGCTGGGCGGATATCGGCAAGCACACGAAAGCGACGCCGAACACGCTGTACTCGATGGCATCGATCTCGAAGCCGATCACGGCGACGGGGATGATGACGCTGGTCCAGCGCGGCTCGATCGCGCTGGACCATCCTGCGAACGATTACCTCGGCCGTGGCAAGATCACGGGCTACGCTGGTGACGCGCACGACGCGACAGTGGAGCGGGTGATGAGTCACACGGCCGGACTCCCGCTCCACTACCGCTTCTTTTATGACGGTGGCGCCGAGAAGCGCCCGACCATGGACGAAGCGATTGCTCGTTATGGAATCGTCGTCTTCCCGCCGGGCCGCGTCTACAATTACGCCAACCTCGACTACGGCATCGTCGAGCAGATGATGGCCCACACGACTGGCGAGTCTTATGAGACATTCATGCGGCACGCCGTGTTCGGCCCGTTAGGCATGAAGCGCTCGGCGATCGGCACTGGCCAGGGCCTCACCGGAGCTGCGGTGCGCTACGACGACAGCCTCAAGGCTGTACCCTTCTACGATTTCGATCATCGTGGCGCGTCAGCGCTCTGGGTGACGGCCCACGAGCTGGTGCGCTTCGGGATGTTTCATCTCCGCGACCATCTTGCCGATCAGCAGCGAGTTCTCGCCGACTCGACCATCCTCGCGATGCAGCACACGCGCACGCCCGGGGATACCGCACACGGATACGCACTCGGCTGGTTGGTCGACGACGATCATGGCTACCGACGGGTGTCGCATACTGGCGGCATGCCCGGAGTCTCGACGTTGCTCTACATGTTCCCGTCGCAGGACCTCGCCATCGTCGCGCTGTGCAATCAGTCGAACCCGGCGCCATATTTTATTGCGTCGGCGATCGAGGACGTGATGCTGCCCGGACGAGCGCAGGCGGTCGTCGCCGAGCGGGCAACGCAGCAGGGGCGAGCGCGCGCGACATTTGTCGCGCCCGCGGAGCTCGTCGGGGAGTGGACTGGCACCGTGCGGACGTATGACGGAACGCTTCCGATCACACTGCGCGTCAAGAATGACGAGGTCCTCGTTAGGCTCGGCGGTCCGCAAGCACTCTGGACGCTGCTCAATCGGCCCCGCTTCGAGAACTCGATGCTCGAAGGCCAGTTTGTCGGTACGATCCCAACGACGGATGCGGAGCGCTACCCTCACGAGCTGGCGTTGTCAGTCCTGAGCGACAGCGGAAAGTTGCGCGGTTTCGTCGCGTCGATCGCGACCAATCGCCCGGTGGCAGGCGCTGTTTCGTCATACGCGGAGCTGGCAAGACAACCATAGAAGGGCACTCGGCCGCGTCCAACCGATTTCCTGCCCGGTCCCGTGACGTCTGGCCCGGGAAATCCGTCTGTCGAATCGAACGATTCCCTCGAGCGATTCGGAGACGATGCGCGCCCAGATCTTTCTGCTGTCGCTGGTGTTCGTAACGGGCTGCGCAACGCTTACGCGTTCGAGGGTGGGACCCCAAGTGCTGGCATCCTATCCGTATGCTGTGGACGCCTCGATCCCGCAGCTGGACACGGGGTCCCCGATCAAGCGCCGACTCATGCGAATCATTGCCGGCTCGGTGCGAAAGGCGACCCGGCGGCGACGTCTGCATGACGACATGGACCGCCGCACGAAGCTGGGCGACGCGCTGAGCACGATGGTTCCGGGCCAGGCACCTCAGATCCGTTAGGCCGCGTGGCTCGAGGGTGACCCGGAGATGACCGGGCTATCGCTCGATCAATGTTGACAATTCGCTGAAGGCGGACGCCGGCCGTTAGTCGGTTAGAGACTGCTGCAAAGTGGACTATGGTCCAACGAAGCGCGGGCGGTCGGGCTGGCTTCGGGTGGCGTGTGACATGCTGCTGCCCCCGGAAAGGAGGTACCGCCATGAAGCGAATCTACGGCGCCACAGGTGCACTGGCGTTAGCGCTTGGCGTGAGCGCCTGCAGCGTCTCGCGCCAGCAGGAAGTCCAAATCGGCCAGGAAGAGTCCGCGAAGATCCAACAGCAGCTGCCGATGGTGCAGGATGCCGTCGTCACCGAGTACGTTGCATCGTTAGGCAATCAGATCGCGAGCCACACCTCGCGGGCCGACCTGCAGTGGCATTTCTACGTCGTGAATACCGACGTCGTGAACGCGTTCGCGCTGCCGGGCGGGATCATCTATGTGAACCGCGGAATACTCGAGCGCGCCGACCACATGAATGAGCTGGCGGCGGTCCTGGGCCACGAGATCGAACATGTCGTCCGTCGCCACTCGGTAAAGCAGATGCAGCAGATGCAGGGCGCCAACGTCGGCGTCACGCTCGCGTGCATCCTGACAAACGTGTGCAACAATCAAGCGGCGTCGGCGGCAATCAACGTGGGAGGCACTGCGGTCTTCGCGAGATTCAGCCGAGAGGACGAAGTCCAGGCCGACGAGGGCGGTTTCCGCAATATGATCAACGCCGGCATCAATCCGACCGGTATGCTGACCTTCTTTCAAAAGCTGTTGGCCGAGGAGCAACAGGGCGGCAACAGCAACGTGAGCTCCTGGTTCTCCAGTCACCCGGGCACGCAGGATCGCATCACGAACGTCCAGCACATGTTGGCGCAGGTGCCGGCGTCCCAGCTGCAGACCCTAACGAGCGACACGCCCGCATTTCAGGCGATGAAGCAGCGAGTGATGTCGTTGCCGCCAGCGCCGCCGAGCACCAGTAGGCAATAGCAGCCGACTTTTCAGAGACGACGAGCGGAGCCACTCGGCGCTGAGCTGAATCCAGATCCAGGAGGATGAATATGGTCACGAAGTTGGTCATGCTGGGTTGCGGTGGCTTCATCGGGAGCCATCTCCTCGATCTGCTGCTCCCGGGCGGCGAATACGAGATCGAGGGATGGGACCTCGACGATCAGAAGATCGAGCAGCACGTGGATCGTCCGAATTTCCACTTTCACAGACGCGGCATTCAGGAAGCGTCCGAGCAGGCTCTCCTCAGAGACGCCATCGGGCGCGCCGATGCTGTCATCAATCTCGCGGCAATCTGTAACCCCGCGGAGTACAACACGCGACCGTTGGATGTGATCCGAGCGAACTTCCTCGACATCTATTCGGTCGTGGGTATGTGCGCTGATCACCGAAAATGGCTCATCGCCTTTTCGACCTGCGAAGTGTATGGTCGCACGCTGGCGAGCTATCTGCCGCCGAATCTCCGCGATGATCCGCAGTACTTCGAGCTGGATGAGGACAGCACCCCGTTCATCATGGGTCCGATCCGGAATCAACGGTGGACCTACGCGACCGCGAAGGCGCTCATGGAGCGGTTCGTGTATGCACATCACAAGGAGCGCGGCCTGCCGTTTACGATCGTGCGGCCGCTGAACTTCTTCGGGCCACGGATGGACTACATCCCAGGGCGCGACGGGGAGGGTACGCCGCGCGTACTCGCGTGCTTCATGAGCGCGCTCCTGAATCGCGAGCCGATGCAGCTGGTGGACGGAGGGATGGCCCGTCGGACGATCGTGTCGATCTACGAAGCCGTGGATGCGATTGGTCGAATGCTACGACGGCCGCAGCAGGCCCAGAATCAGATCTTCAACATCGGAAACCGGAACAACGAGACGACGATCGCGGAGCTGGCGGACCGGATGCGACGGACGTATGCGCGGATCACGGGTGATGCGAGCTACGAAGAGCATCCGATCGTGAGCGTGAGCAGTGAGACGTTCTACGGCGAGGGTTACGAGGATTGCGATCGCCGCATGCCGAGTACGGTGAAAGCGTCGTCGCTGCTGGACTGGACGCCGACGATTCCGCTCGACGAGGTGCTCCACGACACGATGACGTACTTCCATCGCGCGTATGCGACCACTCGGGAGAGCGTCCACGTCGCGGCTGACTCCGAGTTTGGTGAGTTGACCGCCAACACCACCTAACTGCTACAGCACCGCCTGGTCGCTCGCGAAGAGGCCAGGATCTGCTCACCGCCTTTGAATTGGCGTCGTTCGAGCAAATCCTGGCCTCGAGCTTGGTAGGCGGAGCTCTCAAATGGCGGGATGCATCCGCTGCCAGCTTCGTAGCCGGAAGCTGAGGGCAATCAGCAAAATGCCGGAGAAGACCGCGTACACGCCTATCCAGAGCACCATCGCCAGTGCTCCGGCTGCGGGTCGGGCAAGCAGCAGCACGCCAAGCGCGACGGCGAGTACACCCGCAAGGACGAGGAACCACTCTCCATCGATCTCCTTTCGCAGACGGATCGCGGTGGCAATCTCGGCGACACCTGTGATGATCGCCCAGAGCGCGATGAGAGTGAGGAGAACGGTTGCGGTAATGTGCGGCCAGAAGAACGTGACGACACCCACCGCCATGGCGAGAAAGCCGCCGAGGAACAGAGAAAAGCGGCGCGAGTCACCGGGACCATGGGAGACCGCCGAGATCACCATGGAGATTCCATCGATGAATGCGTAGGCGCCGAACCAGAGGACGAGCACGGCGAGCGAGACACCCGGACGGCGCAAGGTCAGCAATCCGAAGAGCAGCGCGACTACACCGCGCACCGCCAGCCATCCCCAATTCTTGCCCAATGTCTCCACCATGGTGTCCTCCGCGTTGAACTTCGCTGCTGGTCAAGCTAGAAGTGCATCGCCGGCGAGGCTGTTGGGCCTTTGTCTGACGCGGCGCCGGCCGCGCCTCGGGCGAGGGTTGTTCGCTAGGTGCCGTTCGCTCAGATAGAGCGGTTGCTGTAGCGATCGGCGAATTCGCGGAAGAACTCGGCTTCAGCGATCACCGTCTTCCGGAACTCGTCGATCAGCACGCGCTCGTTAGGTGCGTGGATGTTGCTGAACCCGTCGGTCGCGCCAAAGAGAATGATCTCCGCGTCTGGATCGGCGAGATGGAGTGCGTTCACCAGCGGAATCGAGCCGCCCGTCGCGATGGTCACGACCTCGGCTTCCCAGGCGGCAGCCATCGCTGCCCGCGCCGCGTCGTACGCCACTCCCGAGGTTCGCGCGGCGAACCCATTGCCAGTCGCACCAGCCTTCACTTCGAGGGGGATGCCGAACGGGCGCAAGCGCTGGAGATGCGCGATGACGGCTTCCTGCGCTTCCTCAGCCTTCTGCTCCGGATGCGCGCGAACGTTCAGGCTCGCTCGCGCAAAGGGTACCACCGCATTCAACGCCCGATCGACAGGCAGCACGTCCATTCCCGTGACCGTGAGGGCCGGGCCAGTCCACAGGCGCTCGCCAAGGCTGCCCGTTCCGAATAGTGGAAGCTGGTGCTGCACACCGGCGAGCTGACGGAACTCATCTTCGTCGTACGATGCGCCCGTCCACTCCTCTCGACGAAGCCCTTTGACCGCGACGTCGCCGCTTGCATCGTGCAGCGACGCCAGCGCGTGCAGAAGAACGACGAGCGCATCCGGCGCGGCGCCGCCGAACTGTCCACTGTGCTTCGGGCCCGCGAGCGTCCTCACTTCTATCGTTACCGCAGCCGTACCGCGCAGCCCGATGGTGAGCGTTGGTACTCCCGGTCGTACGCTTCCCATATCCGCGATGAGCATCGCATCCGCGCGGAACAGCTCTGGATGTTGTTGGGGATAGTCATTCAGAGCACTTCCAACCTCTTCCTGTCCCTCGATCACGATCTTGATGCCGACGGGCGGCTTTCCACCGTACGCACGCAGTGCACCGACGTGCGCGATCACATTCGACTTCGAGTCGGCGGCGCCACGGCCATATATGGCGCCGTCACGCAGATCGGGCACGAAGGGTGGTGTCGACCACTTCGACTCCTCGCCGGCCGACACAACATCGTAGTGGCCGTACAGCAACACCGTCGGCGCACCCGGCGGAGCGGGGATCTCTCCAATGATGACGGGATATGTTTTCGCTAGCTCGAGCGTCTCCACTTGCTCGACTCCGGCGGAGCGGAGCAGGTCGACCAGCAGACGATGCGCTTCGAACATCCGCTCCTCGGGAAACCCCGGTTCGGAGATGGACGGTATGCGTATCAGTTGCATCAGCTCCGAGGTCAGCTCGGGCATCAGCGACTCGACTGTATTCGCCGTTGGCACTTCGTGAGCGACACGAGACATCGGACCTCCTCGAGACGATTCAGCAATCAATAATCTCACGCGACAGCGATGACGCGTGAGCGACTCAGTTGCACGCCACCGTCGCTGGTCGGTGCTAGTTCGTAAATGTGAAAGTACCCGTGGTGCCGATCGATGTTGTACGAGCCCAGCATCACCGACGGGGCTGAGCAGAGCGTGATGCCATCGCGGGCGCCGATCCAATCCCGATGCCGATGCCCGTGGAGTACGAGGACACGCGCGCGGTGCTTCGAGATCGCATCGAGCACGTCGGGCGCGTTGGCGAGCGATAGTCCGATCCGCTCGGTAAGGCCGATTGTGGGATCCGGATATTCGACCACGTGATGGTGGAGCACGATCAACCAACTGCGGTCACGCGAGGATCGCAGGATCTGTCGTATCGCCGTCAGCTGTGACCGCCCAACGACACCGATGGCGTTCGTGAGCGAGAGATGGCGCCGCGCATTCGAATCGAGCAACAGGACGCCATAACCACCGCGCTCTGGCGGTGGCGCAACGAGGGGGAAGATCGTGTTCCACACTCGCGCAACTTCACGTCGGCCGCGGCGCGTGCCGCGATCGGCCAGTTCGCGTAATACCTCCTCGCGGCTGCCGGTGCGCAGGTACTCGCTGAGCGTCGGACCGAGAGCGCGCGATCGGCGATCGACGATGTGAACCGAGGTGCCTTGCAGCTCATCGAGAGCGAGCACCACGCGAAGGCGCCTCAGCGCCTGTCCCATGCTGCCTGGCAAATCGAGACGACCGGGATTGGTGGCATCGACGACATTGACGTCGTGATTGCCTGGCACGAAGAGCATTCGCGCCCTCAGCTCGGGACAGTCGCGCAGAATCTGCGCAAACTCGATCCACTCGGCGCGCGTGCCCGCGTCGGTAATGTCGCCGCTCACGAGGACCCGATCGAGCGGAGTCACCGCGTGCAGGTCTTCGAGCTGGCACAGTGCACGATGGAAGCGGCCGTTGCCACGCGGACCTTTGGTGCCGCTTTCCATTCGGAATCCAAAGCGGCCGGCGACCAGGTGAAGGTCAGAGAGATGGGCGATGTGAAGCATTTTCGCGTCCGGGCTCGGCTCGGGCGGCACCCACGCGCGAACCGGCCGGCTCGCCATCACTTCGCGCCACAGCCATTGGATGGCTACGAATGCAGTTCCAAAGGAGACGATGACGACTGCATTTCGCAGCCCAGCCAACGCGATGCCCCACAGTCGGGCGTCGAAGGCGGCGACGAGTCGTCCGCCACTCGAGAACTCGATCGCTGCGGCAAGCAGGAGCGCGCCGCTGGCGAAGAGCAGCGCGGCGACGGCGGTACCAAGGCGTCGCACTCGCGCGAATTGCTCGGGCGCTTCGAGCCGGCCAGTCAGACGCTCGAGACCGAAGCAGAGAAGCTCGCGAACGCCGACGAACAACGGGAAGATGAGCGTATACTTGAGCTGCCACATACTCTCCATGCCGAGCGACAGCACCGGCCGCGCAATCACCAGCGCTGTGGCGACGAGGATCAGGGCGATCGGAATGGCGAGCCGTGGATGCGCGCCGGCAATCGATGCCAGGAATGCCCGATGGCCATAGGTCGCGACGATCGGCGGGACGAGGCCCAGGATCAGTGCGGGTCCGGCAACAAGGGAGAGAAAGGTGATGGGGGCAGTGAGATAGTTGAATTCCAGCGCCGAGGCGAAGATGATGCTCGCCCAGCCTCGGCCATGAGGACTCGACCGATCGTCATCGGCGTCGCCGCGTCTCAGATCCCACACGCGCGTTAGGCGAGCCATCGTCGAGCGCATCGTCATCGCCTAGAACCGCCAGATCAGCGGAATGAGACCGATCGACACGACGAAGAACCAGAGCAGCAGGGGAAGACCGAGCTTCCAGTAATCGCCGAAGCGAAGCCCGGCCGGTCCCTGTACCATCATGTTCACCGGCGTCGCGATGGGCGTGAGAAAGGATGCCGCCGCAGAGACGGCGACCGTCATCAGCACCGGTCGCACGGAGACGTTCATCTGGTTGGCGGCCGATACCGCGATCGGCGCGACAACGAGCGCCGTCGCCGTGTTGCTGATCACCTGGCCGAGAATCGCGGTGAGGAGAAAGAGACCTCCGAGGAGGCCGTACGGCCCCGCGCCACGAACGAGCCTAACGAGTCCTTCGGCCATCATCTGCGCGGCACCGCTTTCATGCATGGCGGTCGAGAGCGGGATCATCGCACCGACAAGGATCACGGCAGACCACGAGATCGAGCGATAGGCCTGGTCGACGTCCAGGACGCGCAACAGGACCATGGCGCACGCGGCCAGGAGGGCGATCAAAGAGGGAGGCCCCATTCGTGTGACGAGCAGGAGCACCATCACGAGCAAGACGCCGATGGTCCTTCGGGCCCTGCTGCCAAGAGGCGCCGTCCGCCGACGTACGAGATCGGGCGAATTCACCACCAATACGTCAGAATCGGAGAGGTTTCGCCCCAGCGCGTCCCAACGTCCTCCGAGGAGCAAGGTGTCGCCCGCCGCGAGCTCGGTTTCCGTCGTCAGGTCGACGCCTTTGCGCTGCACGGCGAGAATGACGACGTCGCCGCTCGTTGTAATGAGCCCGGGAAATACGCGCTCGCCGATCATGTCCGATCGCGGCGGGATCACCACTTCGGCGACACCCCGCTCGCGGGTCAACAACGCCGCCTCTGGGTCGGCGGGTGCCACTGGCGAAACCGTTAGGCGCTGCTCCGTGGCCAGACGGTGCACCGTGTCTCGCTCCCCGCTGACAATGACGACGTCGCCAGCCTTCATCGCTCCATTGCCGGCACGCGAGGCATCCATTTTCTGCACACCTACGACCGTGACGCCCTGCCATCCTTGCAGTGCCAGCGCAGGAGCCGGGTGTCCAACGTTCGGTGAATCGACACCGAACCGCAGACGGAACAGCTCGTTGGAAAGCGCGTACTGCTTGATGAGCATACGCGCATGGCCGCTGAAATCGGTCGGCATCGTGCGGGCCTTCCGCCGCGGCAGTAATCGTTCGCCGAATAGCATGATGATGGCGATCGTGCCGGCGAGCAGGGGCAAGCCAACGCGGGCGAACTCGAAATATGCCAGTGGCCGCTGACCGGCCGAGGCCGTGACCTCGGAGATGATCACGTTCACCGGAGACCCAGTCAGCGTCAGGAGCGAACCGGCATGTGCGGCAAACGCGAGCGGGAGGAGCAGCCGTGCCGGCACATCGTAGCGGATCGACATCACGACGACGGCCGGTAGCAGCGCGGCCACTGCGCCGTTGATGGTCACGAGCGCGCTGAGCGCTGCCGACGCAAGCATAACGAGCACCGTCAGCCGTGCCTTATTGCCGCCCGCGCGGACGGACAACGCTTCGCCCACCCACGTGCTCACACCCGCAGCGTCGATTGCCTCGCTGACAACGAACAGGGCGGCGATGAAAACGACCGCGGGATCGCCAAAGCCTCCGATGGTCTGGTCGAGATCGAGCACCCCAGTGGCATAGAGCGAGAAGGCGGCCCCAATGGCGACGATCTCCACCGGAAGGCTGGTTCCGACGAAGAGCACCACGACCGTGCCGAGGACCAGAAATGTGATCGCGGCGTGGCTCATGGGCTGGCGATGGAGAGCGGCGCTTTTCCTCGCAACGTCGCCACCTTGCACAGCTCCGCCCCATAGAAAAGCATCTGCGTGCCGACGTTGATGGAAATCAGCAACGGCAGAAGGGCCCCAATGGCATTGTAGGCGTTTCGATCTCCGCCAAAGAGGCGATTGTATAGCGGCAGCAGCTCGGAAGCGGCGACCCAGACGCCCGCGCAGAGCAGCACAAACATCCCGATGTCGCGCCAGCGAACCGGGCGTGGCGGCAGAACTTTGAGTAGCGCGCCAAAGACGATGGCGGCGATCACGAAAGAACTGAGCGCCGCGGTGACCACGCCATGTGGGATGAAAGGAACCGGGGCGAGCAATCGGTCCACCCACTTCAAGGCGGTGAGGATAGCCAGCGCGACCATGATCAGCAATCCACCGCCTAACGTGATCACGAACGCGATGATCCATTCGCGAAGCAGCGTGAGGACGCGCAAGTAAATCGGACCAGCGACCAGCGGCGGCTCGTAGTTCCAGACCGCGCGAAAGGTCATCCGCAGCTGGCGAAAGAGGAGCGAGGCGCTGACGAGGATGCCGACGACGCTGACGACGGTGGCCGTAATGGAGTCCCGTTGCACGACCTCGAGGAGTCGATTGATCGTTCCCGCCAGTTGCGCGCCGGCCTGAGCTTGAATGGCGAGGAGGGTCCGCTGCTCGATCTCGGCTGCCGTCGTCGAGAACCGAAGCAGTAACCCGAGCGCGGAGAGCAGCAGGAGCAGTATCGGTACAAATGTGATGCTGGCGTAATAAATGATGGCCATCGCGAGGTAGTGAGCGCGATCGCGCTCATACTCGAGCCACGCGTCGCGAAACAGACTGAGGGACAGCGGTCGTCGCGGACTCTTGCTGGCCGCGACATCCTGCTTTTCTCGACGAGCGGCGCCGAGAGCCGAACGTTGCGGCTTTCGTGAAGATGCCTGTGTCGCGCCGGGGCGATGCATGATGCTCAGACGCGACGCGTGTGCCGGCGCGCCCGTGGTGCAACGGGACGAAGAGTGGGACGCGATCTGACCGGTTGTGAGCCGAAGAGGTCGAGACCGAGTCGCTCGGACAGGAATCGCGCCACGAGCTGGCCTTTGACGCTGTTGCCTGCTCGGTCGAGCGGCGGCGCGAAGACGCCAAGGCCGCCTTTCCCCGGAGACACCGCGAGGATTCCGCCCGCGATTCCGCTCTTGCCCGGAAGACCGACGTTGTACAGCCAATCGCCGGATGTCTCATACATGCCCGCGGTCGACATCACGGCGAGCACGTAATGGCAGATCGTCGAATCGATGACCCTGGTGTTCGTGAGTGGATTCACCCCACCATCAGCCAACGTCGCCGCCATCACTGAGAGATCCCTGGCCGACACATTGAGCGAACACTGACGTGTATACAGCGCAGTCGCTTCGTCGACGTCGAAATAGATGCGGTCTCGGCTCCGAAGCATCCACGCGATGCTCCGGTTACGGAAATTCGTCGCCGACGCGGACGCGTAAACGTCTCCGTTGACGGCAAGGGTGCGGCCCGCAAAAAGTGACATCCCGTCGCGGATGAACCGCCACTTCGCGTCGCCGGTCGTGCCGGGAGCGAGGCTCGTCGCCGCGATCGCTCCCGCGTTCACCATCGGATTCGTGCGTCCATCGATACTCCGTTCGATCGCACAGAGCGAATCGAACGGAAGACCGGTGCTGTTCACGCCGAGGCGATCTCGTGCCGCGTCGACGCCGATGACGTCGCAAACCAGCGCGAAGAGGAACGGTTTGGAGACGCTCATGATCGAGAACTCGTGCTCGGCGTCGCCGGCAGTGTACGTCTCCCCGCGTGTGCTGGCCACGCACACTCCGAACAGGTCGCGCCGTGCCTGGGCGAGCGCCGGATACACCTGCGAGTTCTCGCCGTCGACCACGTCGCGAAAGCGCCGGTGCGCCTCGGCAACGAGCATCGCCACTGACTCGTTAGGTGGCAACCGGCCCGTCGAGATGTACGGCTTCATCGCTCTGCTACTTGCGCCAGCCGTTCACGTGCGACTCCGGTCGCGTGAAGTTCTGCACGAGATCGGCGAGCAGCGGACGCCAAAGCCGGTGGCGCCTGCCGGGCGCCACGATTCGCTCGACTCGGCGCGCACCGTACCGGCGATGTCGAGATGTACCCATGGCACCGTAACAGCGAATTCCGCCAGGAAGAGCGCCGCCGTGATCGTCCCGGCGTTTTCACCGCCGATGTTTTTCAGATCGGCGATCTGTGAATCCAACTGCTTGCGATACCGCCTCTCCAGCGGCAGTTGCCAGATCGGTTCATCGGTGCGATGCGACGATGCCAGTGCCTGATTCACCAGCGATTGCTCGTTGCCAAGCACGGCGGCAATCGAGTCACCAAAGGTGCGGAGGGCCGCGCCCGTGAGCGTGGCAATGCTCACGATGGCATCAGGGTGCTCCTCGGTAGCCAACACGAACGCATCGGCCATGACCAGTCGTCCTTCGGCATCCGTATTGAGCACTTCCACCGTCTTGCCGCCGCGGATCGTGAGTACATCACCGAGCACCATCGCCGACCCCGATGGCATGTTGTCGGTGCACATGAGATAGCCGGTCACTCGAGTGGGACACTCGAGTGCGCTCAGCGTGGACATCGCGGCAAGAACGGCCGCGGCGCCGGCCATGTCCAGCTTCATCGTTGCGTGTGTCATGTCGCTGGGCTTGAGGTTGATGCCCCCCGAATCGAACATGATACCCTTGCCGATGAGCGCCACATGAGAAGACTGCCTAACGCTCCTGCTGGGCGCATAGGTGAGCTTGATCATGTACGGCGGCTCGATACTGCCGCGGTTCACGCCGAGCAATCCGCCGCAGCCGAGCTCCTCGAGCGCGTCGACATCGAAAATCTCGATCGTGAGACCGCGGTCGTCCGCGATGCGCTTCGCCACACCTGCCATTTCAGCGGCGGTGAGGTATGCCGCCGGCATGTTGGCGAGATCGCGCGCGAGCATCACGGCGCCGGCAAGCGTGCGTCCTCGCTCCGCGCCGCGCGAAAATGCGGCGTGACGCTCCTCCGCGCCGACGATCGTCAGCGCCGAGAGGGCAGGGCCCTGTGGCCCTTCCTTCAACACATCGAAGGAATAACTGGCGAGTAGCACTCCTTCGACCACGGCCTGGGCGGCGTCTTCGGCAGGTACTTTGGTCACGTCCGCCAGCGTCGTCGCGATGTGTGAGTATTTGCTCACCGCACGAGCGAAGGCCGCGGCCGCGTCGCGCAGCTTTGCGGCGTCGAGCTCCGTGCGGTCGCCAATGCCGACGGCGACCAGCGTGGGTTCATCCTGCCGCGGAAGGATCAGCGTTTGCCCGGGAAAGCCGGTAAACCCGGATCGGGTCAACGTCTCGCGATCCAGACCGATAAGTGACGGCACCTCGCCGTCGGTGCCGACGGGAATGCCGACGCATCCGGCGCCGGACGGTGCCGATTCGGCGACATCCAGCTTGACGTCGGCGAAGCGCTTGATCGATGGTATGAGATCAAAGTGCTCCGGCGCCTTCCGGGCACGAGCGCGTTTCAGCTCCCTGTCAGCGATCGGCATGATGTGTCCTCCGTGCGCGACTCCCGAGTCCGATGCGGCGAGAGCTCGGACCGGCGCTCGTCACGAGTACCGATGAGTATCTGTTAAAAGCCCCAGGGAAGCCCGAGCATTTGCCAGGCGGCCAGGAGCAGAATCCACACTACCAACACCACGGCGACGTAGGGCAGCATGAGCGCGATCACCGTGCCGACCCCCGCGTCCTTCTGGTACTTGGCCGCGAATGAGACGATCAGCGCGAAGTACGCGTTGAGGGGTGAGATCGCGTTTATCGGGCTGTCGCCGACCCGATACGCCGCCAGAACGGCGTCTGGCTTCACCCCCAACCTCATCAGGAGTGGCACGAAGATGGGTGCGAAGATGGCCCATTTCGGGATCGCGCCGGTCATGATGAGATCGAGAATGACCACGACGATGACGAACCCCAGCAGGAGTGGCAGTGCGCCCAACCCCGCGCGCTCGAGCGTGTCGCCCATCCTGACGGCGGAGATCGTCGCGATGTTCGTGTATGCGAAGAGGGCGAGGAATTGGCTGATGATGAACAGGAGCAGAATCAAGCCACCCAGATCGCTGATCGCCTTCTCCATTGCCTTGACGACATCGGCGGTCCCTTTCATCGTGCCAGCGCCGACGCCGTAGGCGGCGCCGATGACGAAGAACACAGCCGCGATGAACACGATGAGCCCATTCATGAACGGCGAGTTCTCGATCAGGGATCCCGTTTCGGGATTGCGCAGCGGGGCCCCCGAAGGCAGCGCCAACAGCGCGAAGAAGATGAGCACGCCCACGAGGCCCCACGTCGCGAACTTCAAGCCGCGTGACTCCGCTCCAGAGCCGCCCTCTTGATCCTGCGCTGGAACGTCTCCGGTGTACTTGCCCAGCCGGGGCTCGACGAACTTGTCGGTGATGATCGACACGACGAATGTCAGCATCACGACCGACGCACAGGAGAACCAGAAGTTCGCCGTGAGGTCGATCGACTCGTTAGGATTCACGAGGTGAATGGCGTCGTTCGTGATTTCCGTGAGGATGCCGTCGAGAGGCTTGATGAAAATGTTGACGCTGAAGACAGCTGCGACGCCGGCGAACGAGGCGCCGAGCCCTGCGATCGGATGACGACCGATGCTCAGGAATGCCGCCGCGGCGAGCGGGATGAGCACGAGGTAGCCGGCATCGGCCGCGACGCTCGTGATGATCGCGACGAAGACGAGGATGTACGTGAGCAGCCGCCGGGGCGCGATCTTCACGAGCTTGCGAATCAAGGCGGCAATCAAGCCCGACGAATCCGCCACACCGACGCCAAGCATCGCGACGATGATCACGCCCACGGCATTGAAGTTCATGAAGTTCTGAACGACGTCCGCGTACATGAAGCGAATGCCATCGCCCGTGAGGAGGCTCTTCGCCACGACCGTGGTTTCCTCGACGGCGTTGGTGTCGGGATTGACCTGTTCGAACGTCACGGTCGCGCCGAGCCAGTACATCAGATGGGACAGCGCGATCAGCCCGGCAATCAGGAGCACGAAGATTACCGCTGGATGCGGCACTTTGTTGCCCACACGCTCGACGGTGTCGAGCATTCGCTCCATCCGCGATTTCGTTGGAGCGGGCACGGAGTCGGCCTTCATTGATTGCTGCATGAACAGACCCTCTACACCTCAGAAGTCCAAGCCCGGGCCGAGGATGAACCGGTACTCACCTTGTTTCGCGCTGGGTGCGGGCTCGGTGTCGTGATGGTACTCGCCGCGGAGCTCGATGAATGAGTGGCGCCAGAGCGTGACGTGAATAGCCGCCTGCGTATCCAGGAGGTAATTGCCGCTGAAATCAGAGAAGCTGGGATAGTACTCGAGCGTGTTGGAGAGCCTCAGCCTGTTCACGGGTGTCCACTCGAGGCCGTATTCCATTTCTGGCCCCCAGAAGCTTAGGCCACCGAATGTTTCAAAACGCTTATCGGTGTACTGAATCCCTACATCCGTGAAGAGCTCGAGCCCGGGCTCGTCGAACCACCGATAACCGATCCCTGCGGCGGGCGAGAAACGGTATTGCAATTCGGCGAGCAGATCGTGCAGTAGCTTGGCATTGCCCTCGACGTATACCGCGCCGTGAATGTCATGGCTGTACTTGCCGTAGACATTGCCGAAGTCGTCGGTCGTAGACGTCACTCCGGCCTCGCGGCTCCGCTCACGGCCGTACATGTACTCGCCCGCGAAGCGGAGTCGATCACGCGTCCATTTCTTATCCAGCTCGAATGCGAGACCGGCTTCCGTCGTCCTGCTGTCGCCGCCTGTGATCTTGCCGTTCAGCATCACCTCGCCCATCCAGGCGGGCGATGGTGGATTGATGGCAACGAGGTCCCGAATGGCCACGACCTGTGGCGCACCTCCGGCCGTTTTCCGGATCTCGACCTTGCCGTCCGGACCGGCGCCGATGCGGGCCTCGAATGCCGCGCCGTCGCCAAGGCGGATGCGGACCACCTCGTTTGTTGAAAACGTTTTTAACTTCGCGACGTCGATGGTGAGCTCGCCGGCGTCGTCGACTTTGACGACCATCTCACTATTGGCAAGCGAGACGATGGTGCCGGTGATCCGATCACCGTTGACGAGGACAACTTCGCCGGCGAAGGCAGGCCGGGCCACGACAGCGACGCCGACAAGAACGCCGAGGAACGGTGCAAACCGAAGCCCGCACAAGCGACGAGCACGCCGGAAGAGATGGCAGCCTGCCGCGCCGTGTCTCGTGAGCCATGTAGAAATCGGCAACGTGCTGCGTCCCCGGTGAGTCGACGGAGGGCAGTGGAAGAACCCGCAAAGCGTCTTGCCTTCGCGATGTGTGGTCAGCGAACAAAGAGATGATCGCCGCTCCGTCGCGAGTGAGCGAGTGGACAATAGTCCAACGCGAGGTGTCGATGTGCGTTCTAGGCGCGAGCCAATTGTCTCCCGACGCCACGTAGCTTGAGCGCGAGCATAACGAGTAGAACGCCATAACAGAGCGCATACGCGGAGACCACCCAGAGCATGGTGAAGGTCGACGAGCGAGGTGAAGCCGTGAGCAGAGCGCCAAATCCCACCGACGCGATCCCGGCGATGAGAACGCGCGTCGTGGCGACGCCGGTGAGAATGCGGCGCTGCGCCTCTTGCCCCTGCTCGCGCACGCGAATCGCGGCGAGCATCTCGAGGGCGCCTGTCGCTATCGCCCAGATCGCAAAGTAGAAACTCACGGCGATCGCTGTGAGAAGCGGTGTCATGAGGGTCATCACACCGACGCTGACCCCGACCAGCCCGCCGAGAAAGAGCACTAACCAATACGCGCGATCATTGCGCAGCCCGCCAATGGCGGTGAATGCGTCGATGCCGCCATCGAGCAGCGCATACATCCCGAAGAGACCGGCGAGGCCGACGAGCGGCAGTCGCGGATGGATCGCGAGAATGACACCCATAGCGATCGTCGCGAGCCCGCGGAGCAGCAGACACGGCCACCGGCGACAGAGGGTTTGTCCGAGTGCGCACTGAAGGTCGTCCATCGAGCACCTCCATGAACAACTGGCGTTCACCTAACGAGCGGCCAAATCCGGTGCACACCGCGCCACGAAGGGTCGATCGCCGTCGATCAGGACCTCGTTGGAAATTGTGTTTGCGTCAGATCTCCTCGCAGTGGACCAAGGTTTCGTTGCCGTGAGCGGTTCGCGTGCCCTTTCGGAACGGCCGTGGCGAGCCGAAGCCCGATCAAGTGGACCATTGTCCACGCCAGGGACATTCTCGGAGCGAGCGATGGCGGCTCGTTTTCAGCTTCATGGCGGCGCTGACACACCTCGTCGCTCGCAGCGGGTGAACAATGTCTCTCGCAGTCGGTTCGATCGGACGTGCGCTGCTCATGTCCGTCCTCTTGGTGGCAGGCGCGCACGCACAAACGGCAGCGCCGGCTCGGAAACTGGTCGGCGTCGCGTTCGGTGGTGGGAGCGCGCGCGGATTCGCGCATGTCGGCGTCATCCGTTGGTTCGAGGAGCACCACATCCCGATCGATCGAATTGCCGGAACGAGTATGGGTGGACTCGTCGGCGGCGCCTATGCCGCGGGAATGTCCGTCGAGGAGCTCGAGATCCTCCTCAACCACACGGACTGGGACGAGATGTTCGGCAACACGGCCTATCGCTACAAGAGCGTTCGACGCAAGGAGGACGCGCGGGCGTATCCATCGCACATAGAATTTCAGATGCGGCGTGGCTTCGCGCTCCCGGTGGCGCTGAACAATGGTCAACAGGTGGATCTGATGTTGGCGCGCATCGGCGCGCTGTACGGCAACCTTTCCACCTTCGACTCCTTGCCCACGCCGTTTCGCTGCGTCGCCATGGACCTGAGGACGTCGGAGGCGGTCGTACTCGACAGCGGCTTTCTCGCGACCGCCATGCGCGCGACGATGTCGCTGCCAGGAATATTTCCGCCGGTCGAGATGGGCCCGTGGGTGCTCGTCGACGGTGGCCCGATGAACAACGTTCCCGCTGACGTTGTGCGTACGATGGGCGCGGACGTCGTCATCGCCGTGACCGTGGGATCGAACTCGGACACGAGCAGCATCAGCTACTCCGTGTTCGGTTTGATGAACAACACGACGGCGGCGATGATGCGGGCGAATACGCGCCGGGCCATCGCGTCGGCTGACATCGTCGTGAACCCTCGCGTGCAGACATTTGGCAGTCTCGATTGGCGCAAGGGTAAGGAGCTCGAGAAGGCAGGGTACGCTGGCGCCGAGGCTGCTCGCGTGCAGCTCCTGCCACTCGCCGTTGACGATGCGACCTGGCATCAGTACCTGACGAGGCGCGCCGCGAGACGGCGCACGCGGGTGCCGGTGATCGCGAGGGTCGAGATCGAAGGCGCCGCGACCGAGGACGAGCACCTGATGCGCCGTCGGCTGTCGCATCAGGTTGGCCGTGCCCTCGACATACATGCCTTGGAGAGTGACATCGGTCGATTGAGCGGTCTCGATCGCTATCTGTCGATCGAATGGTTTCTCGTCCAGGCCAGCCCGGGAATTTACACGTTGCTAATCCGCGCCATCGCGCGGCGTTCGGCGCCCCCAATCCTCATGGTGGGGTTCAACGCCCAGAGTCAAACGAGCCAGGAATTCGCGCTGCAGATCGCGGCTCGGTTTCTCTCGTTCGACGTGCTGATGCCGGGATCCGAGCTCCGTGTCGATGCCGCGCTCGGAACCAATCCGCGCATTGGCGCGGAGCTGCGCGAGCCCTTTGGCGGCTCGATGTTTTTCGGCGCCGCAACGATCGGAGCAGCGGCAAACCGTTTCGATTTCACCAACAACACCGATGCAATCATCGCCCAATACGGCCAGTCGCTCGCATTCGGCCAGTTCGATCTCGGTGTCACGCCAGGTCTGCACACCGAGCTGCGCGCCGGAATTCAGGGTGGCTACTACTCGGCGCACGTCAAAGTTGGCGATCCTGGCCTTCCGTCACTGAACGGGCCGGAGTCGCAACTGTTGGCATCTGCCATTTACGACAACCAGGACAGTCCGGTAGTGCCATCCCGTGGTTTGCGTCTCGTCGGATCCGCTCGACATGTGATGAGCGCCCCGGAGATCCCGGACACTTTCGTCACCGCACGGTCGAACCTCGGTCTCACCCAGGCGGAGCTCGCAGGCTCGTATTTCTGGTCCTGGAATGAAAAAACGAACCGTCTGTTCGCCGCGGGCGGAGTGGGCTCGTCGTTTGGCGGGCTGCCATTGCCGACTGACCAATTCGTGCTCGGACTTCCGTTTCGGCTCGACGCATTCTCGATCGGCGAACGTCGTGGCGACTACTTCGCGAGCCTAACGAGCGGTTATCTGCGCGTGGTCGGACGTCTTCCTGACTTCCTTGGTGGACCGATCATTGTCGGGTCCTGGGTGGAGGGCGGCTCAGCCTTCGACCGGGACTCCACGACGAGCATCGAAGCGCAGTTTGGCTTCGGAGCGATTCTCGACACCTTGCTCGGTCCGGCGATCGTCAGCTACAGCCTCGGTAGCGGAGAACGACGGTTGCACGTGGGTTTCGGACGACTCTGGCGCTGAGCGGGCCCGCAAAGGGCCGTAAAACTCTTCGACTGCCCAGCGCATCACCTGTCGTCGCACGCGCTGCGTCGTCCGCGAATCATTCCCGACAAGTGTCGCGAGCACTTCTCTGAGACGAATGAGGACATATTCCGGACCTGCACCGCGGCCGCGAAGCATTTGTACGGTGTAGCTGACGATGGCACGCACTTCTTCAGCTGCAGCCGTTGCCTGCTCGCCAGATCGCGGACCGACCGCTCCCCGGTCGAGCTCCATGCTCATGAACAGGTAGCGAGCAATGGCGGCATGCGCAGCCAACATCGCGCCGAACAAACTCGCGTCCGACGTCCACTCGTGGCGAGAAGCTAGCCCATGACCGTTCCGATACGATTTCAGCTTGCCGTCGCGAATATGAAGTATCAATTCGCCCCGCGCGGCGACGAACATCGAGTCGCGTGGGTGTTTCCTGGACCGCCGGCCGTTGCTGCCCTGCGGCCTTCGAGTTTGAGCTCATGTGCGTCTCGGTGGGGCAACGCGAAAGCAAGCTAGACGTGGAGGGAACACGATCTATTGGACCAACGTCCAAGTAGCTCTTCCGGGTTATTCGGGGAGGAAGGATCCCATCGGCATCCCTAACGAGCCCGGCTCTTGGCTCGCTTGGCCCAATGTCCACTCGGGAGGCCTCTTCACTGTCTCTACATTGCCGGAATTCAGAATTTGGGTAGTCGGATGCTGCAGGGCGGATTCACGCTACGGGCCGTTGGAATTGGCGTCGGCCTGTTCATCGCGATGATGCTGTTTCTGGAGATCGGCCGCCGCTCAGGTCTGCGCCAGTTTCGGAAGAGGGGCAGCGAGGCGCGAGTCGGCGTCGGCGTGGTGGATGCTTCGGTGTATTCGTTGTTCGCATTACTCGTCGGGTTTTCATTTTCGGGCGCGGCCGAGCGATTCAATGAGCGCCGACTGTACATCGCTGACGAAGTCAACGAGGCCGGCACGGACTGGCGACGCATCGATCTCCTGCCCGCGGAACGCCAACCGGTCGTTCGCGAGGGTTTTCGCAACTTCGCTGATGCGCTGATTCGGTGGTACTCGCAGGTGCCACGGTCCAAGGAGCCGATCCACCAGCCCGCCAGCCTCACGAGCGCGCAGGACGACCTCTGGTCTCGCGCTGTGAATGCGTGCCTGTCGCCGGGCGGTGAACAGGCGCGCATGCTGCTCCTGCCCGCGTTGACAGACTTGTTCGGTGTCGTGGAGAAGGAGCGAATGGCTCGTCGCATTCATCCGCCTCTCGTGATCTTTGCGATGCTGGGCATTGCCGCGCTCGCGACCGCGCTCTTCGCCGGGTACGGGCTCGCCGTTGGTGCAAAACGCAACTGGATCTACATGATCGGTATCTCGGCGACTGTCGCCATTGCCGTCTACGTCATCATCGAGCTCGAGTACCCGCGACTCGGTCTGTTTCGTGTCGACGCGATGGACCAGACGCTGGTCGAGCTCAGGGCGACGATGGAGTGAGTCGATTCAAACGCCACATTCTCGTTAGGCGTACACGCGGCAATGGCGGCCGTCGGTGGGCCGAAGATTGCAAGTCTGGGTTCGAGTACTCGTTTCACTGAGGGAATACCATGATACGACGACGTCGAGGAAGTCTCATCGGAACCGCGGCGCGAACTGCTGTCATTGCTGGCACGGCGACGAGTGTCTCCGGCAAGGTGGCGCGCAAACAGCAGGAGGCGTCGCAGGCGGCCAAACGAGCGGCTGCGGCGGGTGCGCGCACGGAGTCAGATCGACTGGACGAGCTCGAGCGGCTGAATGCGCTCCGAAAGTCTGGCGCCTTGACCGCTCGTGAGTTCGATCGGGAAAAGGCGAAGATCCTCGCGGACTGAGCGACGCGAGCGGCCGACGGGGCTTGCTCCGATACGGTCGACCGTCGCATCAAGTGATAAAATCGCGAAGGTCGAAGACCGGCTCTCGCCCGAACCCATCTGACACCAGATATTGGGCGAGCCGGCCACCCGTGTGCTCGGGGCTGGGAAGTGCCTTCTCCTGATGCATGGCGACGAAGCGCGGTCGATCCGGAAACTGCTCATCGGTGCTCGCGCGAATCTCGGCTTGCATGTCGGTGTCGACGACACCCGGTGCCACGCTCGAAATGAGTAGATTCGACGTGCGATCGAGCGCGACGCATCGCGCGTGCTGATCAATCGCGGCCTTGGTCGCGCAATAGATGCTCCAGCCCGCATATGCTTTCCGACCGGCGCCGCTGGAGACGTGCAGGATGCGTCGCTGTGATGCGTCCCCCGTTGCCTGGACGAAGGCGGCGCTGAGTGCCAACACCGCGCCGACGTTGACGGCAACCGCACGCATCACGGCATCGATGCTCTGCATTTGAAGCGGACCAATCGGCTGGAGGACGCCGGCGTTGTTCACGAGCAACTTGGTGCTGGCATCGCCGAGGAACGCGCTCATCTCGCCCAACGCGATCCAGCTCTCGAGGGCGGTGGCGTCGGCGATATCGAGACACGTCTGCCGGAGTTTCGGAAAGCGATTCGCCAGCGTCGCATTCTCGTGCCGCGACACTCCGAGGACGCGTACGCCACGCGAGAGCAGATGAACGGCGACCGCTTCGCCGAGCCCGCGCGTATGTCCGGTGACGACGGCGGCAGCTTTCGTGAGATCCAGTGTCGGCATCGTCAGAAGATAGACACCGCCGAATCGATCCGCACGCGGGCGCGAAGGTCGCGTCGCGGAGATCAACGCATGTCAAAACACGACTTCGGCGGCATCGTGACGCCGTACCGGTACGAAGTCACCAGGGCGCCAACTGTGATCGAGCGCAGCCTGCTCTGGACCGTAGATTCGAAAGTAGGCGAACCATCCGCGGCCGGGGATCGTCCTGATCCATCGATGCTCGCCCCCCTGTGGCGCGTGCGGCCCGAAGAACAACTCGAGACGCGAATCGGAGTCGTCTTTCAGCTCGAAGAGCGAGCGGAGCGCCGCTCGCCGCTGCTCCGTCTGGATCTCGCTACGCGTCAGCGCGTCGTAGACGGTCACCGACCAGAAGAGACTCGCCGGCACTGGCTGCGGCACGGTGAGTCGATACGCTTTGCCGCCGTCGAGATAGGCGCCATTCTCGTCGTGAAGGCCGAGCCAGTAGAGCGAGCCCGCGCCTTCACTGCGACGAAACATCGCGGGAGACGCGCCGATTGCCTGATAGAACCATGTTTCCCGGGCGTCGAGATCGGCATACGTCGGTGTCATGAAATCGCCATTCTCCGGACGGAGTCCGACCCACTCCCACTTTCGATCTGGCCATACGACGCGGTCGGGCCGGCGATCGGCAAACGCCTGCACGCGCATCTGGGCGTTGCCGATGAAGGCGGCCTGTTCGAGGATGTCGCGCATGCGCTCGTCAGGCGCGAATGGCTTTCCCTTGGCGATGCCTAACGCGGCGAGCTCACCGTAATACTGGAGATAGCCGTCGACTGGCGGCTCGCTATCGATCACCTGGTGGAGCGCCACCCAGAACTTGAAGTTCGATTCCCACTTGGCGGGAGTCGTGTCCTGCGGCCGATCCGTGATATTGATCCATGTCGGCTCGGTCCAGCTTGCCGTTGTCTTGAGTGGCCGCACGGACACCGAGCGAATACGCTCCATCGCCGCGTGCACATCGCCGCCGACGGGAATCGCGCGCACACCCACGATGACCCGGTTCGACGTCGAGCGCCACAAGTGATAGTGCGGTGGTAGATCGCCGGCGAATCCCGGTGGAAGGATCAGGTGCTCACCACCATTTCCGGCGTCCGGACCCGGTAGGCCCATGTCAGCGACCCAGCGCTGGTTGATGTCAATGGCGACCACCATCAATGGTCCCGCCGGCAGTTCGACGACAATGGGACCGATACGCAGATCGAGCAGAATCTGGCCGTAGGGCGTGTCGGAGTTGGGGGTCAGGATGAGATGCGACGGCCGCGTATCGAGCACGCCGAAGAGCTGGTTGGGAACGAGACCGCTCGCCTCGTTGCCCTGATAGATCGCGAGGCCCGAAACGGTCGGGTAAAAGAAGCGATACGACTGAATCGCTCGATTGAGGTCGGCGTCGTCGTAGGCCTTCTGAACCGTTTCGCGCGTCGGATAGCCACCGACGAAGGCGTAATCGATGCGGTCGCTCGGTCCCTTGCCGGTCAGTGACTTGATTCTCATCGACACCTCGCGTCTCACCCCAACGGAATGCCTAACGTGGCGCCCCGAGGCGCCACATTGGACTTTGTGGACGACATGCCGACGTGTGTTGCCGTGCCCGCGAGGCTGCCTACGTCATAGCAGAATGTCCGTACCGAGCGAGATCGTCGTGCCGGTCTGGCCGGCGGTGTAGTAGCCGAAGAACGAGCCCGTGGGCGAGCGTACGATGTGGATATAGTGGGCGTTCAATCGCCACGACCGTGAGCGATACGGGTAGTAGCTCAGGCCCCCGGAAAGCTCCCATGGCCGACGGTTGAATTGATCGAACACGTAACCCGTCGTCGCGTAGACGAGAACGGATTGCGGAGCGATCATGCGGCCCAGCTCCACCATGAAGCCGTTGTCGTAGATGGAGCTCAGCGGCAGCGGACCGGTGGCGATGAAGTCATTCAGCCAACGAAAGTAGTACTCGCTCTGCAGCGACCAGCCGCGCCACTTCGCACCCGCGTCGAACGAGAGATACTTGTACGTCAGCTTGTCAACGGTGACGCCTGGCGCCAATGCGCCAGTGTCGAACGGAATGATGCCGTCGGACAAGCGGATCTGCGTCGTGTTCGGGGGCTGATCGAGCGACGCCGCGCGGTTCTCGCGCGCGGTCGCGATCGACATCCCGAACTGCGTCGCGATCTTTTTATGAAATTCAAAATCGCCGAACCCGTAGCGGGGACCGAACTCACCCGTGGTCGGCATCCACCGCAGGTTCATGCTGTACGCGAGGTCGGGAAGATCGACACTCTGCGGAACGCCCAGCTGGCTGATGTTGTTGTTGATGGAAAGCGTGTAATAGAGTCGTGGCAGCGCCTCGCCGGTCATCCAGATGCCCGACGAAAAGCCGCCGCGGAAGAATTCCTCCGCCATCTGCCGATCCGCTGCGGGGAAGAAGGGCCACTGGCCGGTAATCGAGCGCGCCGTGAGGTTCGGTCCGAGGCCGACACCGATGGCAAGTTGGCGCGAGAAGACGTATCCCAAGTTGCCGAAGAGCAGCGTCTGTTGCGTCGTCGGCAGCGACCAGAGCGTGATGTTATACCGAAACTTCGGATCGTAGAAGAAGCCGGTGAGCCAGGCGAAGGTGCGCTGCCAGTTCAAGTCGTTGCGTGGGAGAACGGTGCGCACACGGCCCAGGTGATCGGTGAAGGAGTCGCCGACGGGGTATTGATTCATGTACCGGAACAACCCGTACACGCTGATGTTGAGACTCCCGCGCTGCGTCTTGATGAGATCGAATCCCGTCCCGGGAGCGAACTCGCCACCGAAGAGATTGGCGAATCTGACGCTGTCCTCCTTTACCGGACGCGGATCAGCCTCCTGTCCGCGCAGCGCGGGCGCGGCTGCGGAGAGCCGCAGGCATGTCAACAGTGCGAGGGCCGAGGCTCTCGCGACGGATCGATGCCATCGACTCATCGCTCGCTCCACGAAGTCAGGTGCATCCGTCACCGGACGAAGTTGTCCGCCGCCCATATACGTCGACATAACTCCCGGACGGCCGATGGCAGCCATGCGACCTTTGGCCAATCGGCCCAACGACAGCCGCTGCGTCGGTTGACTCGTTAGGCACGTCTGCCAACAGCGGCCAGGCGCGCACGGCACGATCGGCGGAGCGCCTGCCTCTTGGTCCAATTGGCGCTGCGCGGGCAGGGCCGATAGCCTCACTCACGCGCAGCAACTGACATGCACCGGCACGCTGCGCATGCTTCCGTGCCGGTAATCGCGGCGCAGTCGAGTATCGAAGGTGACGTTGATCGACAGGCTCAATCGGTTCGCGCGACATGGCGTGCGCTCGTGGCGCGTCCTCGCGACTGCTGTGGCGTCACTCGCGTGCACGCCCGCGGTGCTCACCGCCCAGCAGCTCGCGGGGACCGCGCCTAACGACACAGCCTACGCGTTCAACGACTCGCACTTCCACCTCACCAACTACATCCAGCACGGGCCCGATCTGCACGAGTTCCTGCGCATGATGGGCTCGCGCGTCGGGCACGTCGCGCTGTTCGGCATCCCCCTGCAGCAGCAATGGTCCAAGCGCATCGACGGCAACAACGCGCCGACGTATTACCTGAACACGGATGCGCCACTCTACTACTACAGTTTTACCGACGCGTACATCGCGATGGCGTACAAGGCGCTGTCGCCGTCCGAGCAGGCGCGGTTCGATCCGATGATCACGGGCTTCAACCCGACGGACATGTACGCGCCCGACCACATCCGTCGTGTCCTGACGCTGTTTCCCGGTGTGTTCACCGGGATCGGCGAATTCACGATCCACAAGGAGTTCGTGTCGGCGAAAGTTGCCGGCGGTGTCGCCAGCCTCCTCGACCCGGCCGTCGACAGCATTCTGTCGTTCGCCGGCGAGGTAGGACTGCTCGCCATCGTGCACAACGACGTGGACGTTCCGTTCGCGAAGCCAGGGTCGCCGCCGGCGTACCTGGAGCAGATGCGCGAGCTGATCAAGCGCCATCCCCAGACGACCATCATCTGGGCACACACCGGCGTCGGCCGTGTCATTCGGCCGGTGACGCATCACGTCAGATTGCTCGAGGCGATGCTGGGCGATCCAGCATTCGGTAACCTGTATTTCGACCTTTCCTGGGACGAGGTGGCGAAGTACATCGTCGCGAGCGACTCGAGCCTAACGGCAGCGGCGAACCTCGTGAATCGCTTTCCCGACCGGTTTCTCTTCGGCACGGACGCGCTCTCCCCCACGGACACGCAGAGCTATTTCCGCACCTACAACATCTACCGGCCGTTCTTCGACCGGCTCACCCCCACCGCGCGCGCGCAACTGCTGCGAGGCAACTACAACCGCCTCTTCGGCGCGGCGCGCCAGCGCGTCCGCGCCTGGGAGGCGGCGCACGATCGCTGACGCACCAAGCACCTAACGAGGAGTGATGCACATGTCGAAGGTGATGAAATGGGCGCTGGTCGGCGCGATCGCGTTGCTCAGCATCGCGATTCCCGGCGCGGCGCCACAGGCGGTCAGAACGCAGTCGGCGACATCGAGCCGAGACAGCACCAACAGGACGGCGAAAGCGCCGGCCGACACCGGGCGACGGTTCGAGATCTATGGTTTCGCCCAGGGAGACGCGATCGGCGACTTCAAGACCAATGATCCGAACTGGTTCGACGTGAACCGTCCGTCGAAGCTGCCCGCGTTCCAGGACGAGTTCGGCCACAATGGCCATAGCTGGTTCAGTGCTCGGCAGTCGCGCTTCGGGACGAAGGCGGTGATCCCGACTTCCGGTCCCGACGTCAACATCGTCTTCGACTGGGATCTGTTCGGCGTCGGGGTGGATGCCGGTCAGACGACGATTCGTCCGCGGCACATGTACGGACAGTGGGGCAAGTTCGGGGGCGGGCAGCTCGAGAGCCCGTTCATGGACCTCGACGTCTTCCCGAACATCCTCGATTACTGGGGCCCGAACGGGATGCTCTTCTATAGAAACGTCCAGCTCTTCTGGCAGCCGATCAACAACGGGAACGGGACGTTGGCCACCATCGCCCTCGAGCGCCCGGGCGCGAGCGGCGACCTGGGTAGTGAGGCGGATCGCATCGAGCTGCAGAACATCGCGCCACGCTTTCCCGCTCCGGACATCTCCGCGACCTATCGCTATGCCGGCAAGTGGGGGTACGCGAAAATCGGCGGCATCGTCCGCTGGATACGCTGGGATGATCTCACTCCCAACGATACCCTCAATCTCAGCGGCGGCGTCACCGGGTGGGGACTCTCGCTCAGTACCGGCTTGAATGCCGGCAAGAACGACGTCGTTCGACTCCAGACGGTGTTCGGCGCGGGGGTTGAAAACTATTTCAACGACGCGCCGGTGGACGTTGGAATCAAGTCGAACCCCGGCAATCGAAGCACGCCGTTCACGGGCCAGGCGCTCGGCAACTTTGGGTTCGTTGGCTTCCTCGACCACCGCTGGACGGAGCACTTCACTTCGGCCATCGGCTACTCCCGCGTCGACATCGACAACAGCGACTTGCAGACGGATCAGGCCTTCAAGAGCGGCCAGTATGCGCTCGTGAACTTGCTCTGGACGCCGGTGCCTAACGTGATGGCTGGCGGCGAGTTCCAGTACGCCCATCGCGACAACAAGGCCGGTGACTTCCACGCAAACGATTATCGGCTCCAGTTCTCCGTGCGATACAGCTTCTCACAAAAATTCGGAGGTGGTACTCATGAGCCAGTCACGGCACAGGATAAGTGAGGCGATCCGTCGATTCGCTATCGTCGGCACGCTGCTCACCGTCGCCGTACGCCCTGCCGTCGCGCAGAATGCCGTCGACTACGAGCGCGCCGTCAAAGCAGCGTACGAGAAATACAAGGATTTGCACGACGGCAAGAACGCCGATTACATCCCCGCGCTCGCAAAGGTCGATGCGAATCTGTTCGGCATTGCCCTGATAACGGCGGATGGAAAGGTCTACACCGCCGGCAATGTCGGCTCCGAAGTCTCGATCCAATCGGTGTCGAAGGTCTTCACGATGGCCCACGTCATTCAGACGCAGGGCGAGAAGATCATCGAAGAGACCACGGGCGTCGATGCGACCGGGCAGCCATTCAATTCCATCATCGCCATCGAGCAGCACAAGGGGAAGGAGCAGAACCCGCTCGTGAATCCCGGCGCGATCACGACGACAAGCATGATCGAAGGCGGCTCGGCGGACGCCGTCTGGTCGAACATCATCAATACCCTCGACGACTACGCCGGGCGGCAGCTCACCGTCAACCAGGAAGTCTACAAGTCCGAGGCGGAGACGAATCAGCGAAACCAGGCGATCGCGATGTTGATGTTCGCCTACGGGCGCATCAAATCGAATCCGCTGCAGGCAACCGACCTGTACACGCGTCAATGTTCAGTAAACGTGAATGCGAAGGACCTGGCGGCGATGGCCGCAACGCTCGCCAACGCGGGGCGCAACCCGATCACGGGAAAACAGGTGCTCGACCCCAAGCATGTGCCCGCGGTGCTCGCGGTCATGGCCACGGCCGGTTTGTATGACGATTCCGGAAAGTGGTTGTACGCGACGGGATTGCCGGCGAAGAGCGGCGTCGGTGGCGGACTACTCGCGGTATCCCCGGGCAAGTGGGGGATCGCTGTCGTTTCCCCACCGCTCGATGAGGCGGGCAACAGCGTGCGGGGTCAGAAGGCGATCGCCGACATCTCGGCGGCTCTCGGCGGAAACCCTTACGCGGCGATTCCAGGCTCGGCGGTAGCCAAAAGGTAGTGGGCGAAAGAGGCCGACGGCGATGCCGTCGGCCCTTGTGGCGTGCACCGATTCTTCCCGTCGCTTGTCCTACGACGCCTGGGCTTGCGCGATACCAGCCTCGATCGCGTCCGCCAAGCGGTTCCGGAGCGATTCGGCTATTCGATTCTTCACGGCCTCGGTCAGCTGGCCGCGTAAGGACTCGGCAAGTTCATATCGAATCGAATCCGCGAGACGAATGTCGTCGAAGCCGTCATAGCCGCGCTGCTCGTTGAGGGCGTGACGGATCGCGCCGGCAAGTCGTTCGCGTACGACCTCGTCAACGCCTTCGCGCAAGGCGAGCTCGATGCGCTCGCGCAATCCATCCGTAACCCGTTCCCGGAGACGATCGCCGACGAAGCGCCGCAGTCGCTCGTCGAATCCCTCCTCTTGCTCGAAGCGCCCCAGACGGTGCGCGCCGTTGGCCCGGTGATCGACCGCCGATCGCAGAATCGTCGAGCGCAGCGCGTCGCGAAGGCGATCGCCGCTGATGTTCTCTATCGTAGTCGCCAGGATGTTGCGAAAGCGTTCGCGAAGCGCTTCGCTCACGCGCTCGAACACGGCGGTCTCGATCCGCTCGGCGATCGGCGCCACGAGGTGTTCGACCTCAGTCGCGGCTTCGGTGCGCGCATCCACCGCCTGTCGCACCGCGTCGGCGACGCGCTCGCGCGCGACTTCGCGCATCCGCTCGCGCGTCACGCCGCGCAGACCGTCCCGCAATCGCTCGCGAACGATATCTTCGAGCCGCACATCGAAGGCGTCCACGATCTCGTCAGCGGCGTCACCGGTGATCTGTCCAGTGAGCGCGCTTTCAGAGATCGCCGACCGAATGGCGTCCGATGCGCGTTCACGCAACGCACCGCCCAGCTGCTCGTGTAGTGCGTCGAGCACGCGATCTTCGATGACGTCACTGAGCTTGTCGCTCAACAGATCGCTCACATGTCCCGGATCCGCCTTCGCCATCGCGACGTCCCGGAGCGCGTTGCGGAGCTCGCGCCCGAAGCGCGTGTGGAGCACATCCCGAACGCGATCACGCACCGCCGTGTCGAGCCGCTCGCCCACGCTCTCGACGACACGTTGCCGGACCACGGCCTCCTTCACCCGATCACCGAGCTCTCGCAGCCGCTCCTCGGCCGCATTTCGATGGTGCGACGATCCGCGACGTCGCCGCCTTTCGTGGGGATGGCCAGCTTCACGGAAGACTTCAATGGGGGATGGTAACTCCATTTCCGGCTGCGGCACCATCGGTTCCTCCTCGGTGACTGCGGTGGCACGGTGCGGGGCGCTGCTGCCGGCTACTCCGCCGCGAGCCGCGCAAGGCGAGAACGTGCCAAGCTAGGAGAGTCATCCGGATCGGCCTATTGGACTTTCGAAATCACAAATTTGCGCGGCGGATCCGACTGTGGAATCGCCGCCCCTCGTGAGCGGATTCTCACAATTCCGTCGCGGGGCGGGTGCGTCCGCGGTCGCGGCGCCGTATTGGTCCTTGGTCCAACGAGCGGCCTGGACGCGCGGGTCATATGTTGTCATCACTCCCGCCGTGCCTGCCACGAGGTCGCGCGTGCATCACCATCTCACCGGCTCGAGCCCAGAGAGCGCCGACGACGAATGGATAGCGATCATCGACGACGACGAGTCGGTGCGCCATTCACTCGCCCGAATCGTCCGGGCACGCGGCATTCGCGTGCGGACATTCGCGTCCGCCGAAGACTATCTCGGCCGCGAAGCTGAATCTCAACCATGCTGTCTGGTGCTGGACGTCCAGCTCGGTGGCCTGAGCGGCTTCGAGTTGTGCGACCACATCGCCGCGCGCGGTGACCGGCTTCCAGTGATCTTCATGACGGCGCACGACGATATAGCATCGACTCAACTCGCATTCCACTCGGGGTCGTGCGGCTACCTGCGGAAGCCCTTCTACGCGGACGCGTTGCTCGCGTTGGTGCTTCCGCATCTTACCTGGACGCGATCGGAGCAATCGGTGCGATGATCGCCGCGCTGCTCCTGGCGGTTGGGATCGCCGCGGCTCGACAGCCGGGGCCGGTCACGCGCATTCTCGTCGTCTACAGCCACACGCCCGACGCCCCGGGCATGTCGAGCTTCGCGCAGCAGTTTCGCTACACCGTCAACGTCCAGTCGAACGAGCCCGTCGAGTACTACCACGAGTTCCTGGATCCAGATCGGTTGCCGGTGCGACATCGGTGGCAGCATCTCGCCGAATACTTCGCATACAAGTATCAGGATCTCAAGCTGAATGTCATTGTCGCCGAGGGATCGCCGGCGCTCGAGTTCGTAATGAGTCAGCTGCGCCCGCTGTTCGGAGACGTGCCTGTCGTCTTCACGTTGGCCATCGAGCCACCGCCGGATATCGCCACGCTTCCGCCGTACGTCACCGGGCGCCTAACGAAGCTGGCCTTCGGCGGAACGTTCGAGCTGGCGCGCCGGCTCCAGCCGGACGCCAAGCGCGTTGTGATCGTGAGCGGCGCCGCGCACACCGATTCCATCATCCGTGAGCAGGCGATCTCGGAGATCGCGCCGCGCCGTGGCTCGCTGGATGTCCAGCTCGCGCCCGATCTGCCTTACGAGGGGCTCGTCGAGTACCTGCATCGGCTTCCCCCCCAGACGATCGTCCTGCTGACGTTCTATCGACGCGATATCCGGGGCCGTTACATCGTACCCGGCGAGGTCATTGCTCGAATGAGCGCGGAGTCTGCGGCTCCCGTCTACGGCACGATCGGCAGCTGGTTCGGGCAAGGCATCGTCGGTGGCGCACTCCTCCAATTCAGCGAGGAGGGGGCGCGTACGGCCACGCTCGTTATGCGCACGATTCACCGTGCTCCGGGCGAGCCGCTCCCCCGTCCGGAGATCGGCCGAGGAATCCTGGCGGTGGATCAGCGCCAGCTCACCCGATGGCGGCTGTCGCAGGCGCGTGTGCCGTCGGGCGTGGAGATCCTCTTTCGTGACGCGTCCGCATGGGAGCGACACCGTAATCCGATCCTCGTTGCATTGGGAATCATCCTCGCCCAGACGATGCTCATCTCGCTACTGTTGGTCGAGCGAAACCGACGCATACGTGCCCAGTCGGCGGTCCAGGAGCAGTTGGCGTACGAAGAAGCCGTTGGTGGACTGGCCGCTGGGGTGCTGCATCACGCTCCCGAGGAGGTTTCCGGCGCCCTCGAGGAAGCGCTGGGACGGGTCGGCCGCTACGCCGGCGCCAGTCGTGTCGTACTCGTCCAGTACGCGGACGCATCCGGTCATCCCACGACGCGGATCGTCTGGAGCGCGCGGCCGCCGGGTGGGCCTCCCAGCGTGACCGACGGTTGGTCGTCACCCCTTGCGAGCGATACGAAACTCGAGATCCCTCTCTTCGCCGACGAGGCACCCCTCGGTCGGCTCGAGCTGTATCACGATGTCGTCAGGCAGCCGTGGTCGGAGCGCCTACTCGTCCGGGTCGAGGCTTGTGCCGAGCTCCTCGCCAACTCGCTCGCTCGCGCCCGTGCCGCGCGATCGATCCGTCAGGGCGAGGAGCTCAATCGCGCGGTGCTTGCTTCCATCTCGGCGCAGATCGCCATCCTCGATCATCGTGGTACCATCATTCGCGTCAACGAAGCGTGGCGCCATGTAGCCGACGTGGGCCGCATTCCGGCCGAGCGCGTCGGCTTCGTCGGCGAGAACTATCTCGAGGAATGTCGACGGGCCGAAGATCGCGGCGTGCGCGACGCGGGGGAGATTCGCCTCGGCATCGAAGCCGTGCTCGACGGCCGCACGCTCACCTTTCGCTACGAGTACCACGATCCTTCGCCAAGGGCCCGATGGTACGAATTACGTGTAGACTGGCTCGACCGGGGGCTCGGCGGCGCCATCCTGACGCACATCGATATTACCGAACAGCGGCTGGCCGAACTGAAGGAGGAGGAATCACGGCGCGAGCTCGCGCACATGGGACGTGTCGCAACCGTCGGTGAGCTCGCGGCGGCGGTATCGCACGAGCTTCGGCAACCGCTGATGGCGATCCGTGCCAACGCCGAAGCTGGCACCATGCTCGTGACGCGATCGCCGCGTGATCTCGATGAAGCACAGGAAATCTTCCGCGCGATCGTCGCCGACACGAGTCGCGCGGCGAACGTCATCGATCACATTCGGCTCCTCTTGAGGAAAAGCGAGCCAACGATGGACGTGGTCGATCTCAACGAGGTCTGCAGCCATGCGGGCACGCTGCTGCAACGCGACGCCGGTCTTCGACAGACACACCTCGACCTGGTGTTGCATCGCGGGTCGTTGCCGGTGCGAGGCGACCCGGTTCAACTTCAGCAGGTCGTCATCAACCTGGCGCTCAATGGCCTCGATGCCGCCTCGACTTCGGCCGGCGCGAAGGTCGTCACGATCTCGACGAGAACGTCGGGTGAGCTCGCCGAGGTCCTCGTTCGCGACACGGGTCCCGGAATTTCGCCAGAGCTTCAGCAGCGCATCTTCGATCCATTCTTCTCCACGAAAGCACAAGGGCTCGGCATGGGACTCGTCATCGTGCGATCCATCCTCGAGCGACACAAGGGACGCGTCCGGGCGGAGAACGATCCGGCCGGGGGCGCGCTGTTCCGCGTGAGCTTGCCGGTCGTACGGCCCGCGCATGACGATGACTCGCGGCGAGTCTTCGACGCGGCTCTAGCGCCGCACTCCGCCCGGCACTCCGCGTCTGCCTAACGACCAGCCGGCGGGGAGAGCACCACTGGGTCGGCCGACGGCGTCAGTTCCAGGCGCGTGGGAACGTCCTCGACCAATCGGCGCGAGCGCCAGACGGCGAATGGAGTCGTCAGCAGCATTCCAACGACGACGCTGACCATCGTCGCGGGCAGAACGAGGTCGCCGCCAAAATTGCTCTGCGCCACGAGCAATGCCAGCCCAGGATGTCGGGCGGCGCAGAGCAGCGACGCCGTGCGACGGTCCGGCGCTCGCGAGCCGGCCGCCACGTCGCCGACGAGCAGCGCGAATGCGGTGACGCCGACGATCGCCGTGGTGTAGCGCGCCCCCAGTCTCGTCACCGCGGCCGCGACGTCCCCGAACAAAACTATCGAGGCGATGAGCAGCAGGAGATTGGAGACGAGCATGATGGGGCCGCTGACCTGCCACATCGCGCGAGGGGCAAGACGTCGCATCGCGATGCCAGCGCTGAATGGTAGGAGAAAGAGGAGGACGACGAGGCGGCCGACCGCGAGCGGCATGAGCGACGCATTCTCCACGAAGAATCGGCTGACGACTGCCAACCAGAACGGCACACTCACGATCGAGAGCAGCACGCCCAGGGCCGTCGTTCGAAAGACGAGCGCGGTGTTTCGGCGGTGGCGCATCTCTCGCTGCAAGACAATAGGAATGCCGGGAGAGATTGCGAGGAGCGTCGCGCCGAGAATCGCCTGCCGGCCGATGCCGACCATTGATAAAACGCTCATCACGAGCAATGGCACGAATACCTCGCGCGCGAACAGTGCCCGCGCCACCAACCATCGGCCAGGCCGATCGCCGCGCGGCACCGGCTCTGTTCGGAGGCCCAGTGCGAACACCAGCGTGACGATACTCGCCTCGAGGAGCTCTTGACCCGACTGCATCATGCTCCACCTGCGGCCATCGGCCTACGCCAGTGGGGGAGACACTTCAGCGAATGGCGCCGCGAGCATTACCTGCTCCCGCGGTTGCGCCGGGCGAGCCTCGCGCGCGGCGTTCATCGTGTGTACTGGCGGTCTGGACGGCTCCTGGTCGGCGCGCGGCAAGGTGATGTAGAACGTCGAGCCGTGGGCAAGCGAGCTCTCGACGTTCATGACGCCGCCATGCGCGTCTACGATCGCCTTCACGATCGTCAGGCCGAGGCCGAGACCGCGCGAGTCCTCGCGTGAGGCCTGCCAAAAGCGATCGAAGAGATGGGGAATCTGCTCGTCGGATATACCAGGACCCGTGTCGTGCACGCAGATGCGCACCCCCTGAGGCTTGAGGTCGACGTTCACGCGAATCTGGCCTCCGTCCGGAGTGAACTTCACCGCGTTCCCGAGCAGGTTCGACAGCGCCTGCGCCAGGCGATCGGGATCACCAAGCACCGCCGGCAGTTGCGGCGGCACGTCCCGGTGCAAGCTGATGTGGCGTGCGCGGGCAACGACGTTGAACATGGCCACGACTTCGTCCACGACATGGGTGACGTCTATGCGCTGGTGACGGACGGGTAACGGCCCGGATTCCAGCCGCGTGATGTCGAGCAAGTCGCGAATGAGGCGCGTCATCGACTCCGCGGCGTGCTTCAGGATGGCAAGTTGAGAGCGCGCGAAGCCTTGTCCGTCGTCCTCGATCGACTCGAGTAGAAGATCCGCGGTCCCCACAATGGCCATGAGCGGATTGCGCAAGTCATGCGAGACGATGGAAACGACCGCGTCGCGAGTCCGAACGGCGCTCTCGGCTTCCGCGCGCGCTTTGCGCTCGCTCTCCAGCGCTTGCGCCCGATGCAGTGCGACCGCGGCGAGGTCCCCCAGCGAGCGACCGAAGCGCAATGAGGATTCGCGAAATTGTCGTCGGCCGCCAGCCGAGGCGATGCCCAACGCACCGATGATTTCACCGTCATAGCTGAGCGGTACGACGAGCAGGGACCCGAATCGTCTGATGTCGGCATGCGGCCCCGTGCCAGGGCCCACGCGAACCTCCGTCGTGAAAATGCGCGGCTGATCTCGGTCGGCACTCTCGTTGAGCCACTTTGGAATCGTCGATCGCATTCCCGCCGTCGGTACCTGGGCACCCTGGCCCGCGATCGTCACGAGCTCACCATCTTCTGCGCATGCGACGTAGGCACCGCCGATACGACTCGAGTGCAATGCTGCGGACACCGTGAGCGTCGCGACTTCATCGACCGTCAGCGCACCGCTCAGCGAGCCGGCGAGTCGTCGCAGAGATGCTTCCTCTTCGGCCCGACGGCGCAGGACCGTTCGGAGGTGCCGGTCACGTAGCGTGAGAAAGAGGACGGCTGCCGACGCCGCGCAGCCGAAGATCACGAAGGCGATCGCCGCCTTCACCTCGAGATCTTCGGCGTCGTCGATCTCGACGCGTCGCGACTGCATCGCCCGCGCAACTGCCGAGTCGATCCGCACGGTCGCCGCGAGAAGGTCCTCGTAGTCGATCCCGTGGAGCGCCGCCTGGCGCAAGGCATCCGGCGAGCCGATTGGCTCGTTCATCGCTGATTGAGCACGCCAGTCAGCGATACTTCGCTTCAGGTTCGCCACCGCGCTGCGCGACATGTTGCCCATGCCGCGCAGCGTGAGATCCAGCTTCCCGACGAGGGAGTCGTCGCGGGCGGCCGCTCGATGGTAGCCGAACCAGTCGTCGCTTGCGCCAGTGAGCGCGAAGCGTTCGGCTGTGGAGAGCTCGCGCGCGAGTCCCAGACGGAGCTCGCCAAGCAGGAGACGCCCCGGCTCGCCAACCTCGCGGACATCGTCGCGCATGTTCCGCGTCCGTTGTTGAAGGACGAGTGGGGTGATCGCGAGCCCGGCGAGCGAAAGCACGACGAGCGTCAGCGGCAGCCACGAGAGACTTCGTATACCGAAGAAGGACAGGCTGTTGGCGTGTGTTTCGCGACGTTCCGAAGATTGCTGCTCGCTGGTTTGCGCCACGTGTGAGTTGGCCATGGCTTTCCTCCAACGGTGCTCTGCGCGGAGGTTGCCACTCGTAACGCTGCGCCACACAGTGGACCAAAGGCCGCAAGGAACAGCGGCGCGTTGGCGCAGTATTACAAAGGTCCAATGGCTGCCGCGAACAAAGAGTGAAGCTTTGACGGCATGGCGACCCTACTACACGCGCCGATCTACCAGCCCGCCGTTTCGGTCGACGCAACAAGCACACGCCTGCGCTCATTGATGCGGAGCGTATTGGCAACCGAACCGTACGAGTCATCTCCGGATCTGTCCGAGCTGCAGCGCGCGGTGCGCGCGACGGCAGCCGCCTCGCGTGAGCGTGGCGACAAGCCGGAACAGATGGTCATCTTCCTCAAGCGCGCCACGGCTCGTGGCGCGCTTCGCGCGGCTACGACGCGGGAAGATGACTTACATTATCGGATGATTCTGTGGAGTGTGCGCGAGTACTTTCAGTACGAAGAGTGAGACTCTCCGCTCCATCGGCCGCCGTGCGAAGCGCGGTGGCCATGATGTCGAGCACGCGAGGACGATGAATGAGCCGGTGATCGGCGGTGACGATGCTCGTCGGACCGGCTGGCGCAAGCAGCTGATCCACCGATCGAACCAGCTCCGCAACGGAATGCGCCCCCAGCTTCGACATCGCACGGGCGCGATGCACCTTCACGGTCTTTTCGGTCGTACCGATCACCGCCGCGATTTGTTTGTTGAGCCGGCCCGACGCGACGAGCGCGCAGACCTGTGCTTCCCGAGCGGTAATCGTCTCAGCGGCACGCCAAAGCTCCGCGAGATGCTCGCGCTCACCCCGCTGATGCTCACCATGCTGAATGGCGCCCTCGATCGCCATGAGGAGCGCCGACTCGTCGAGTGGCTTCTCGAGGAGATCGAAGGCGCCGAGCTTCATCGCCTTCACCGCGGCATCGAGATCCGCGCTGCCGGTGATGAACACCGCTGGCGTCTCGAGGCCGGCCGCGCGCGACTCGCGCAACATCGACAGTCCATCGATGTCGGGAATCTTGATGTCCACTACCAGGCAGGAAGGTTCCATCCCTTCCTGTTCGGCGAGATAGGCGCGCGCGGACGTGAACGCGCGGACGCGATAGCCAGCACTGATGAGCATTCGTTGAACGGCGCGGCAAATCCGTTCATCGTCATCCACGACGACGACCAATCCTTCAGACTCCATGCGGCCCTCCTGGCAGCATTCTCATGTTCGGGGGTGCCAGGGGAAGGGAGACGAGCACCAGCCCACGATCGTTCCTGATCTCCGTGGTCGCGGTTCCACCCAGACGATGCGAGACGGTCCGCATCAAGCTGAGCATCGGCTGGAGCCGCGCGGATTCGAGCGACTCGGCAGGCACCTCGGTCAAGGCGATCTGAGCGCTGGAGGGAGCGCTTCGCACCTCGATGTGCATCGGATCGTCAGCAGATTCGTTCCATTCGTCCAGCAGCAAGAGATGGCGGACAGTCGACAGGAGCGAGAAGCGCAATCGCCACGCGCGACCCTCGACCAACGGTGATTCCTCCGCCAACTCTTCAACGAGGCGCTTTCGCCACGCCGGCTCGAAACAGCGGATGGTGGTGACGAGGTCGTGCACCAGATCGTTCACCGCGAAGGACGTTGTCGTCGTCACCAGTGCACTCGTACGCCGATGTGCCTGGGTGACGAGTTCGGTGATGTCCGACTCCATCCCCAAACAGTCGGTGAGCGCCTCGAGCGCAATCGCGATCCGCGGGTTCGGGAGCTGCAGCAGACGCACGGCACACTGCAGGTTCATCTTCAGCGACGTGAGCGGCTGTCGCAGATCGTGCGATAGCTCGCTGATCATCTCCTGCGCACTCCCTCGCGAGCGCGACTCGGTCTCGATCCGATCGAGGAGCGTGGCAAATGGGAGTGCGGCCGCGGTCATGGGTGCCTCGTCCGATGCCCCGCCATCCGACGCACGTCGTCGGTCACGGAGCGATTGCGCCTGCGTTCCGAGCTTCATACCAACCCCAGCCTCTCGGTCCATGATTTCCACCGCTCGCTTCGACGCAGCGCGGTTAGGCACTTCTCCAAAGCATTCCCTTATACGCGCTCGATTCGATTGGACCTAGGACCCATCGGGCCTTCGTTACCAAGGTGTTACTCCCCGTCATCGGCACGGGCTGGGCTCTTGGGCCAATTGAGCACTTCGCGGTATCGCGAGATGCTTCCCACCGATTTGCGCCAGCCAGCGCGGTCGAGATGGAGACGGAGGCCTTATGAATCGATTCGTGCTCGCAAGTGGTGGTCGACAACGAGTCCCACTCACGATCGTCGGCGGTCCCGAGGGGGCGGGAAAGACAACATTGTTGCGGCACCTGCTCGCCTGCAGTGATGGCCGTCGCATTGCAGTCGTTCTCGATCATCCATCGTCGCTCGCCCTGACCAGCGCGGTGATTGCGAAAACGCTCTCGAACTCGATCGAGTTGCATAATGGATCAGTGTGCCTCGCGCTCGATGGTGATGTCGGCACCGCGCTGCTGACGCTGCACGAGACGCATCATGCCAACCTGCCAGAGCATGTGGTCGTCGAGGCGTCTTCCTCGGCTACGCTGCTTCGCATGTCCGGCTATTCCTTTCTCCCCGGCTTCCGGCCGGGCGGGCTGATCACGGTGCTCAGCGCACCAGAGATTGCTCAACTTCGCGAGGAGGGAGCCGAGCCAGATGGTGGCCTCGAGGCACAGCTGCAACAAGCCGAACTGCTCATCCTCAACAAGGTGGACGTGCTCAAACCGGCATTGCGCTCGGTCGTCCGTCGCTGGATACTGCAGCGAAGCGCCCGGGCTCGACTGATCGAGAGTGAGCATTGTCTCGTGCCGGCGGCGATGGTGCTCGGTGCAACCATCGAGCACGCACCGGTGCATGCCATTCACGGTGAGTGGTCGCCAGGGTTCTCGATCGAGTCGGAGGCGCGTCACAATCGGGTCGTGCAGCCTCGGCACGCGGACGACTACCGCGCCTGGCTGCTCACGACACGCAGCACCGTCGACGCCCGCTCTTTCCGATCGTGGGTCGACGGCCTGCCGGACAGCATCCTGCGTGGTGACGGGGTTCTCCGCATCACTGGCGAACGGAGTCATCGCTTTCAATTTCACCGTTGTGGACTGCGCTGGTCCCTGTCCCGGGACGAGCCGTGGGGAGATCCCGAGGCCGATCCACTGAGCTGGATCGCGCTCGTTGGTCTGGCGGCAGCCGCGGGGACTGGCAAACCGCGGGAGGGTGAGGAACACCCGGCTGGCATGGAGATCACGGAACCGAGTCATTTCCAGCCGCCCTTGCGGCCTACGAAGTCGCGACGCTCGATTGGAGAATTCTCATGAGCGCCGTGGCGCCGGGCCAGGAACGCGCCGTCGCGCCCGCTCCCGATCGCCGCGAGCTACTGTCTATCCCACTATCACAATGCCGAACGTCTCGCGAACGAGCGAACGCATGTCGCCTATACGAGGAACGCGATCGCCGTGATAAGTCTCGGCATTACCATGAATCGTTTCAGTCGATATCTGTACGAGAGCGAGCACATTGAGCGTTCGCGTCCGCTCGATCTCTTGAAGAGCACCTCGCAGATCGGCTTGGGGATGGTGTTATTCGGCTGCTTGTGAATGGTGCTGGCGCTGCATCGCTGCCGGCGGGGTCGAACGGGCGATCGACAACGGCGACTCTCAGTCGCAACGGCGGCTCATCGAGTGGCTGACCCTCATTGCTCTGCTCGGGGCCGCACCGGGCATCATCTGGATGTTTCCGGGATGACGTGCCATGTTGGCGCCGAGGCGGCATGTTACCAGCGATGCGGCGACAGCGGCTACCCCGGAAAAATACGGGTTGAGAAGTCCTGAATAGCGCGGTAAATCGCAGAGAAGACGCGGTTCGAGTGCTTCGGCTCCGCGCGGTGGCAGTAGTTCGTCCGAAGGTCATCATCGATGCTATTGGATGCCCAGGCGAAACGCGGAGCGACACAGTTAGGCCTCACCGGACGGTGGGACTCGCTCACGCGACTCCCACTCGAGTCTTCGACTGGCGCGTCGTCGAGTCGTCACCGAGCGATGCTGCGCGTCCGTCGCGCCCTCCTCGTGGCGCTGAGCTACTACGCAGGCGCTCGCGTCGGGTTCTTGCTCCAGTCGCCGCAGGTGCCGCAATCAGTGTTGTGGCTGCCCAATTCGATTCTCCTGGCGGTCTGCATCGTGAACCCGCCGCGGCGATGGGCAATGCTGCTGCTGGCCTCTCTTCCTGCTCAACTGCTCGTCGGCTGGCAAAGTCACGCGCCCCTCGGCACGATGGCGTTGATCTATACAACGAACTGTGCCGACGCGATGCTCGGAGCGACAGTCTGGCGCTTTTTGTCGCCGAACGAGACTCGCATCGAAGGACTGAAGCGCATGATCGGCTTCCTCGTGCTCAGCGCCGCGGTGCCGACGATTCTCGTTTCATTTGCTGACGCTGGGCTCACGGTCCTCACGAACTGGAGCGACAACTACTGGCTCGCGTTTTCCACTCGAGCGCGCGCCAATGTGTTGACAAACATCATCTTCGTGCCCGCCGCGGTGTCGCTGCTGACGAGTCGCCGCTCGGTACTGCGCGCCGAGCTCGCGTCGCGCTGGCACGAAGCGGCGATACTACTCGTCGGCCTCGTAGGGACGAGTCTGTTCGCGTTCGCTCAACCAGTGGAGTCGATCGAGAGTGCGACCGTCGCCTATCTGCCTCTTGTGTTCGTCGTCTGGGCGGCGGTTCGGTTCGGCCTTGGAATGACGGGCACGCTGCTGCTGGCCTTCACCTACCTAACGACGTGGATGGCCTTCCGGCACGGTGAGCAGCCGCTCCACCGCATGAATGAAATCGTACCGGCAGTGCAATTCGAGCTTCTGGCGATCGCCGTGCCCGTCATGTGCCTCTGCGCCGTGGTTCAGGATCGAGAGGGCACCTCGCGCGCGCTGGCGGCGAGCCAGCAGGCCCTCAATCAGAGCCTTGCCCAGATTCGCAACCTGGCTGGTCGGCTGTTGACAGCCACCGAAGAGGAGCGAACACGCATCGCTCGCGAGCTCCACGACGATGTGAATCAGCAACTCGCCGCCCTCGGCATTGGACTCAGCGCGCTGAAGCGACGACTCCCCAACGACGATCCTCTCCGCGATGAGGTGGCCGCGCTCCAGCGCCAGGCGATGCACGCCGCGGACAGCATTCGCGCGCTCTCGCATGAATTGCATCCGGCGGCGCTCCGCCACGCTGGCCTCGTGCCGGCGATGCGTGAGCTCTGCGCGCAATACACTCGCGGCGACGCCATGCGTGCCGTGCTCTCGGTCAAGCGCGACGTCGACGTCGACGTCCTCGATGACGTGGCGCTCTGCGTCTATCGCGTGACGCAGGAGGCGCTCCGTAACGCCGCTCGACATTCCGGCGCGACCACGGCACAGGTTACGCTGCGTTCGGCCGATGGGGCGCTCGAGCTGAAAGTCGAGGACGAAGGCCGGGGCTTCGACGAGCCGGTGGCGCGGCGTCGCGGCGGCCTCGGTCTGACGAGCATGGACGAGCGGGCGCGCGTTGTTGGTGGATCCGTGCGCGTGGACACGGCGCCGGGCCACGGCACGCGCATCTTCCTGCGAGTTCCCAACAGGAGCACTCATGGACCGTCCGACGCTTCTCCTGGCGGATGACCACATCATCGTCGCGGATGGGCTGCGCAGCTTGCTCAAGGACGAATTCGATCTGGTCGGCAGCGTAGCGGACGGCCCTTCTCTCGTCGACGCCGCCGCTCGGCTGCGCCCTGACGTCATCGTCTCGGATCTGGCGATGCCAGGCCTCGACGCGTTAGGCGTGCTCCGCCGCCTCGCGCCGATGAACCTGCCGTCTCGCGTCGTCGTCCTCACCATGCATGCCGACGCCCATCTCGCCACCGAAGCCTTCCGTCTCGGCGCGTGGGGATATGTGTTGAAAAACTCGGCGGGCGAAGAGCTCATCATCGCGATTCGGGAAGTGCTCGCCGGTCGCGCGTATCTCACGCCGCTCATCTCACGAGACGAGATCGCCTCGCTCGACGGCATCGCGCCCCGTACTGTGCGACCGACCGTCCGACAGCGTCAGGTGCTCCATCTCATCGCCGAGGGTAAGCGTATGAAAGAGATCGCCGCCATTCTGCATCTCTCACCCCGAACTGTGGAGAGTCACAAGTACGAAATGATGGAGTCGCTTGGTTTGCGCAGCACGGCCGAGCTCATTCAGTACGCGCTGCGCAACCCAGACCTCAGTGCGTGACCGGAAGCTCACCGTGCTTCGCGTCCTGGTAATTGATGACTACGTCCCGGCCACCATGGCCATCGCGCAGCTGTTGCGCATCGCCGGCTACGTCGTTGCCACGTCGTACACCGCCGACAACATTGTCCAGGTCGCGGTCGAGTTTCAACCGGCCGTCGTGCTACTCGACATCAGCCTGAAGGGTCCGGACGACGGACTCGCCGTCGCGGGCCTATTGCGCGCCGAGCCGCGGCTGTCCGGGATCGTGCTCGTCGCGATGACGGGACGACATGACGCCGAGCTCGAGGCGCAAATAGAGACTGCCGGCTTCGATCACTACTTGCTGAAGCCCGTGGGCTTCGACGAGATCGACGCCATTCTCTCGGCCACGCCGGAGCGTGGCGCGCCGGGGACGAAAGGACCATAGTCAGCACCGAGGGTCGTTAGGCAAGCGCGCCGAAATTCAAGCGTGCGTGGGCTCTAGGGCCAATGGAGCCCCGCTGACACTCCCGACGATCATCCATCGAAACGCTCGCGCGCCGTTGATGCTACGACGGTGACAGCGAGCGACGGGTCGTGGTGTCGTGGGGGGCAGGATGAGCGCAGCACAACTATCATTGGCCGCGATGGGCCGAGCATGCCTGATCGCGTCGTTTGTCGCCTCGACGGTCGGCTTCGCCTCGAGACAATCTTCCGGCGGTGATCCCGCTTTCGTCCCCGGCGCATGCCCAGCGCAGGTTCGCGCGAGTGGTGGTGTCGATACATCCTGGATTCGCTGCGGAACTGTCACGGTGAGACAGGACCGCGACCATCCCGATCGGAAGCTGGCGCCCGTCGTCCTTCCCGTCGTCATCTACCAATCGCCCACGGCGCACTCCAAAGCACCGCTGATGTTCTTCGCCGGCGGACCGGGTGAGCCTGCCATCGACATCGTCACGGATATCTTCCTGCCCACGCCGCTCGGCCAATTGATGCTGCGCGAGCGCCCGATCATCGTCTACAACCAGCGGGGCATCGGGAGCGAGAACAGCGGTGGGGCCGATCTCGGCATGCTCGCCTACCGCTGGCGCGCGACGCGTGATGAATCGATCGAGGCCCTGCTCGATTCCGCGCGCAACGTCGCCTCCCGATTGCACAGCCATGGCATCGATCCGGCGAATTACACCACCCTCCACATCATCGACGACGCGCGCGACGTGCTGCACGCGCTCGGCTACGAGAAGATGATGATCTTTGGAACCTCGTATGGAACGCGTGTCGCGCTCGAGATCATGCGGATGTATCCGACGATGGTCGAAGCCGCGGTCCTCGATGGCGTCGCCCCGCCGCAGCGGAACGATTCCTTCGATCCGGCGGTGGTAGATGATCGTCGCCGCGCCGTCGCCGCGCGGCTCGTGGACGACTGTGAGAAGAGTCCCACCTGTCAGTCGGAGTATCGCGAGCTGCGTCGTTATGCGGACAATCTCAATCGCACCGACGCGCCGCCGGTGCACATCGTGGTGCACCTTCCGACCACGGCGGGCTGGTTCGACCTCGACCTTCGCGGGCGCGACTTGTTGAGCGCCATCGGCGCGTACGCCGGCACGGACTACATGCGGGCGCTCCCGCAAGTGCTGGAGGAGCTCGCGCGGGGCGACACCGTTAGGCGCCCCATCTCACCCGAGTTGGTGCTGCACGTCGTGCACGAGACCGCGGTCGCGCGCACCGCTGGACCCAACTACCCGGTGATCTATCACATCATGTTGTGCGGCGACATTCCGTCGGGCGTGTTGCAGGCCGGCGGCCGCGGAGTGTGCGATGCGCTCGGCGTGCCGTTTGGAGGGCCGGATGCCATTGCACCAGTGACGAGCGACGTGCCGACGTTACTTCTCTCGTCCGAGTACGACGCGCAGACGCCGCCCGATATGGCGGAAGAAGCAGCGCGCACGCTATCGCGCGGCTTTCGAGTGCTGTTCCCCGGTGTCGGTCACCTGGCGTATGCCCGTCTCATGACAGCGCCGTGCGTCGCCGTGATCGTAAACGCATTCCTGCTGGACACCGGCCACCAGCCGCCGGATCCGTGCTCGCGCACGCTGTTGCCGTCCTTTCTGCCACGGTCCGCGGATCTGATTCTCGTTCCGCGGTGAACGGTGAACGGTGAACGGAAAGAGGAAAGGCGGCGCGAAGCGTCGACATCAGAATTCACCGACCACCGACCACCAACCACCAACCACCGACCACCAAACCACCGGCCACCGGCCATGGTCCAATGTGCGGCGCACGGCGTCGATCGATAAACATTGCACTCAGCTCGCCGTCGAGCGGCTTCTCTCCGATAACCGGAGGCACCAATGAGAGTCCTGATGAATGCGGTTCCAGCCGACTACTTCCTGCGTGGCTTCGTCGCGCTGGCACTCGTTGTCGGGCGGGTGATGCTCGGTTCGCTCGTGCCGCGTGGTGGGCACCGACGTGTGGGGAGTGCCGGCCGTCCAGTCGGGCGTCAGTACGCGTCTCCGAGACGCAGATAGAAGCTTGGACCATTGATGCCCCAGGCGACTTCCGCGCCGACGTTCAGGTGATAAAACTCGGACACGAGATAGTGGGCGCCCAGGCCGCTCGACGGCAGCAGCCGGTCCATCGCGACGGCCGAGAACGAGCTCCCGACCGTTCCGACCCCGGCGAATACGTTGATACTCAATCGGTCGACGATTGGCGTGCGCAGCTCGCCCTGAGTGGTGAACATCGCCCGATCCCGATAGCGGCCGGCGACGTAACCGCGAAGGTCGGGATCGACGCCATAAAGACAGAGCTCCCATACCGGTGCATTTCGGTCCACGCTGCAGCCGGTGATCCGGAACGCGAGCACGCTCCTGAGCGGCGTTGCATCGACGTACTGATTGATCCAGCCGCGATAGTAATTGTACGAGTTGTCGGTGCCGATCCAGTTGCGGGCGAACATCGCGTCCACTTCGCCATACGTGCCGTGATTCGGCGACTCTCTCTGACTGCGCGTGTCGTACGTCGCAAGCATACCGACGGCGTTGACGTTGTAGTCGTTACTCTGCCGCGCGAGTGCGAGGACATTTTGCGGGCCACTGGTGTCACGGAGCGTCGTCGTGACTCCGCGGTGGAAGAGCTGTGGTCCGACGAAAAGCGGCCCAACCAGGCGCCCGGTCAGGTTGAGCATCTGCGCATCACCGCTCTGGGTGATCGGCACCGATTGGTCCGCCTTCCCATCCTCGAATCCGACTCCGAAAAAGCCGTAACGCAGATTGAAAAAGGTCGCCCCCGCCGCTCCGTCACGCGCGCCATTCTGGAAATACAGGCGCCCCCCCACGGCGAAGAGCCAGCTCTGCGTCGTGCTGTACGCGCCGCCGACGCCCACCACGGATTGCGGCGACATCGTGTCGAGCTGGAAGAGAAACGCGCCGACGGCACCGATGCCGAAGCCGAAGGTCGGTGTCGAGCGAATGACGGGCAATCCAACGAAGCCGCCCGATTTCGTCGTCACCGGCGAGCGCGCATCCGTGGGAAGATCGACTCCCGGAGTCGGATCCTGCGCGCCAAGAACGCGACTCATGGCGACCAGCGCCACGAGCGCGGCGAAGTACTTGTGCATGCCTCAGGCTAGAACCGCACACGCGAGCGCCACGAGTGGACCTTTGGCGTAGGCTCCGCGTCGTTGCGCAACGGCGCGCTTCTGCCGGCAGCAGGCCGGTGCTCGCGCGCGCGCGGCGCGCTCCGCGAGACTCGCTGTTGACGTGTGTCCGTTGGTCCAATGTCGGCGCTTCCTGATGAACGAGAGCTTTTCGCGTGTAAGCAGTTCTCATGGAGGTTTCGATGAACACGCGAGTACCGACGGTTTCAGCTTCGATGCGCTCCTATCTCACACCGATCCTTCTGGCGACGCTGGCTTTCGGGCGGCCAGCGTCTGCGCAAGAGCCGCAACCTCTGCCGCCCGTAGTCGTTCACGCCGAGGGCCAGAAGGCCAAAATCTCCGGCATCCTTGTCGATCGGCAGGGAGACAAGCTCCGCGTTCGTGAGGGAGACGTCGCGACACACACGGTGCTGCTCACGGATGAGACCAGGATCTCGACGCCGAGCGGTCTGTTCAAGATGGGTCGCAAAAAGCGCGATACCACGGCGCTGCTGCCCGGGCTGATGCTCCAGGTCGACGGACACGGCTCGTCCGACGGCACACTGGTCGCCGACGAGATTCACTTCTCGACTCGCTCGATGAAGGTCGCGCAGCAGATCAACGTCGGTGGTGAAGTCGTGCGCGCCGAGGTCGAGTCGAACAAGGATAGCATCGATGCCGTCAAGACCCGATTGGCGGACAGCATCAGTCACGTGAACGCCCGCGTGACGAACCTCGACAAGTTCGAGCAGAAGTTCTTGACGACGGTGAACTTCCCGACGGACGTATACCACCTCTCTGCTCCGCAAAAGAGCGTCCTCGATGACCTGGTCAACCGCATCAGCGGTATGCAGGGCTACGTAATCGAGGTGCGCGGCTACGCCGACGACGAGGGTGCGTCGCCGTACAACCTGCAGCTCAGCACAAAGCGCGCGGATGCAGTGGTACGATATCTCATCGATGAGAAGGGCATCCCCCTTCGTCGCATCATCAACCCAACCGGCTTTGGTGAAGCGAATCCTGTCAGCAGTAACCAAACCCCTTATGGTCGCGCGATGAATCGCCGAGTCTCGGTTCGCGTGATGGTGAGCAAGGGCGCGCAATAGATCAAGAACGACAGCCGGCGCTGACGCGGAGGTGCACCGCGACTCGCCGGTGCGTGGGGGGTGAGTGCGTGAAGACGCCGCGCTCCTCCCCGCGCGGTCGTTTTCGAGTATTGCCTCACGAGCCGCAGTTGCCGCAGCTGCGCTGTCATCCAACTAATTGAAGTGAAATGCCAGGGTGTTCGTTAGCGCATTCACGTGACGCGGCGAGCCGAACCGATTGTCCTGCCGCAATTCGGTGATCTCGAAACCGACGTTGGGCGTGAATGTCAGGACGGCTCCGACGCGATAGCCAGTGCGTGACAACGCGCGATACCGGGTGTCGTAGTACATCTCGTACGTCGCGTACGGCACCAGCCGGCGAAGCCAGCGCACATTCACATCGCGCTCGACGCGTAGGCGATCGCGGTAGCGCTGTGACGGCACGCCGAAAAGCCATCGGAGCTCCACCTCGGTGCGATTGCGAAAACGCAACCGTCCCGTCGTGGCGGGAATCGTCGCCTCGAAGAGTGCTCGCTTCTCGTCATACGGCGTGTCTGTAATCGACCAGATATACCGGAAGCCCGTACGGAGGAAGCCCCACGAGAGTGGTAGATAGTCGAGATTGGCGGAGACTGACGGCTCGAGCGTGTTGGCCTCTTCGGCGCGCGTCATCGACGTGAAGGCGTAGATGCGCCAGTCGGCGTTCGGCAGCGTGAAGTAGCCGTCGATCTCGTTCCACACTTGCTGTTGTGCGCCCTGCGAGCGGGCGCCGCTGAATGCGATACAGGCAGCAGCCGCGGCGGCGACCACTGATGGGGTCGTGCGTCGCGCCGCATCGAACATCGATCCTTACCGGAGCGCCATCAGCGGCCGGTGCTCGTGGCGAATGTGACGGCGCGTCCAGCGGACATAAGGCGCCGTCGCCGCCACGCTCACTAGCAGGTAGAGCAGAATTGCCGCCGGCACCAGCTTTTGGGTCGGAAAACTCACCTGCGCGATCGCCATCGCGATACCGGGATGACGTGCCGCGCTCGCGAGGGCGAGCACCGACCGATCCTCGGCCGGCGGTCCACCCAGTACGTGACCCGCAGCCAGACCCACCGCGACGAACGCGATCATGGTCAACAGCGTTCCATCACCGACGAGGCTCGTCATCGCCGGCCACGCCGTGAAGAGCACCGGTACCGCGCTCACGACGAGCAACGCAGTCGCGACTCGACGTATCGGGACAACCACCCGATATGCGACGCGCGTCGCGAAGTGCTTGATGGCTATACCGATGAAGAGCGGGACCACCACCGTCCTCAAGGCCAACACCGCGATCCTCAACGGTGAGATCGTGAGCGGCACGTCGAAGATGATCCGGAACACATCGACGCCAAGCGGGTCGATCAGTATCGATAGGATAGCCGTCGCCACCAATAACCCGACGGTGTACGTATGGTCGCCACCAGCCCGCAATGACTTGTTGGGCCAGATGGGCGGCACCGGTGAGATCGAGAGCGCGCCCAGCGCGATCTTGACCGCCGGCTCGAGCTCGAACGCTCGGGCGATGACGATCGCAAAGATTGGGACGATGAACATCATCGCCGTAAGCGACCGAAGGAGCTGGCCGGGTGCGCGAAAGAGCGACATCGCATCGCCGGGTGAGGCGGCGAGCCCCACGCCGATGACATTCAGAATGAGACTCGCCTCTACACCGGTCTTGACGAGCGCGGCGATGGTCACGGAATGAATCCATCCCTGCGCATGTTGTTGACGGCAAAGTTCACGGAGTAGTCCGCGAGCTTGTTGGCATTCTTCGGATCGACGGTTTGACTGCGGCCCATCCAGACCAGCTTGTCGTCGCGCAGGGAGTACAGTGTCGTCTCCATCGTATAGAAGGTGGAGGTCGAGTAGTACACTGGGTTATAAGCGCTGCCCCAGTAGCCCCAATAGCCATAGAAGTCGGTACCGGTGACGTTGAGCTGCGTCTCCTGACCCACGAGGCGCATCACGACCGCGCCGTCGAAGCCAGAGCCCGCGATGCGCGACCGTACGGAATCGATCTGACTGATCTCGTTGTCGGGAATCAGGCGGTACGACGGCACTCCTCCGGGCAATCGAGCGGCCAACCGATCCTCGACCATGCGGCGCATCCCCGCATCGGTCGTCATGAAAACGGCAAGCGTATGCGTGAGGCGAAATCCGCGCGTCGTCGGGTCCTTCCATGACGAGACATACTGCGTGGAATTCGTGCATGCGCCCAGCAGGCCGCCGGCGAGTACGAGTCGGGCAATCGTTCGAACCATCGATCCCTCCCTGTGAAGCCGGCCTAACGACCAGTACCGGGTCGAGAGGCTGCTCGAGCTTCCGCGGCCACGCTGATGGCGTCTATCGTCGCCGCCGCGCGCCCCGAACTCCCGCAGCGTATTCGGCTGCGCGGACACCAGGCACTTAGACCTTGGTCCGACCAGTGGCGATCACCGCGAGCACCATTCACCGTTGTCCCAAAGTCCAATGCCTCACTCCGCGCCGCGGTGACACCTTGACGTCGCAGGGAAACGACAAGCGTTGCAGTTTTGGAGGAGTCGATGCGTCATCTGCCGCCTAACAAGATGTCGTCGAGCAGCCGAGGCCTCACCATGGGTCTGACGGCCTGCTTCACGCTCATCGGCGGTGCGGTCGGCGCGCAGACGACGTCGAAAGTGGATACGACTGCCGTCAACGCGCTTCGGCGCATGGGAGCCTATCTCCGTTCGCTCAAGCAGTTCGAAGTGGATGCCTCAGCGACGCGCGACGAAGTCACCGCAAACAATGAAAAGGTGCAGGTGGCCGGCACGGTGGAATATTTGGTTCGCGTTCCCGATAGACTCCGTGCCGACATCCGCACCGATCGCAAGCAGCGTCAGCTCTTCTACGACGGAAAATCACTCACCGTGTTCGCGCCGCGGATGCTCTATTATGCCACAGTGCCGGCGCCGCCGACCATCCGCGAAACACTCGACAGCGCCAGCAAGCGGCTGGGAATTGAATTTCCCCTCGTCGATCTGTTTCTGTGGGGAACGCCGAACGATGGCGTGAAGGACCTCACGTCGGCGCGGTATGTCGGACCGGCATACGTCGAAGGCATCGACACCGATCAGTATGCGTTCCGCGAGAAGGGCACCGACTGGCAGCTCTGGATTCAGCGGGGCAACACTCCGCTACCGAAGCGGGTCGTCATCACCACTACGAGCAATCCGGCGTTGCCGCAATACGGTGCGACGCTGAAGTGGACGCTGAACTCGAAGTTCAATGACGCCGAGTTCGCGTTCGTACCGCCAAAGGGTAGTGAACGGATCACCTTCGCATCTGTCGCCGGCCAGGTAGATAAGGGGTCAGTGCCAGGAGGGCGGTCGCGGGGAGAGCCATGATGCAGCTGTGGTTCGGAGGGCGCGGCCTAACGTTGGTCGGCGCGGTAGTGGCTGGACTGTTGATCGTCGGATCGCAGGTGAGCGAAGCGCAGCGAAGAGGTGGAGGGGCTCGCGGGGGCGGAGGGATCCACGCGGGTGGTGGTGCGAGGCCAAGCACGGGAGGCGCTCGTATGAGTAGCGGAGGGGGAAACCGCGTCAGCGGTGACGGAGGGGCTGCTCATACGAGCGTCAACCGTGACTTCAACAATGCGACAATCAACCGCACACCCACGACCACAACGACGAATCTGAATGCCAGTCGCAGTGCAACGGCAAATCGTAACGTCAACGTCAGCAATGGCGAGGTCGCGGGCCAGCGGGGCAACGTCAACACCGGAAACATCAACCGCGGGAACATCAACACCGGAAACGTCAACAACGTCAACGTGAACGGCTACGGCGGCAACTACCATCTCGACAACGATGTCGATTATGGATGGCACCGTCCCGTTGCCGCGGGCGTTGCCTTTGGCACGGCCGCCGCGGTGACCTCGGCAGCGATCGGTTCCGTCGTGTACTCACTGCCGCCGTCGTGCACGGTCACCGTCGTCGATGGCGTTTCGTACCAGAATTGCGGCGGCGTGTGGTATGAGCCGCAGTTTGCCGGCACTTCAGTCGAATACGTCGTCGTCGCTCCGAAGTAGCCGGGAGTCGCGTGCTGCGCAGAGCGGGAGAGCGTGCAGCGTCGTCGCGCGTGACGAGTGCCGCCGAGGCGAGCCGACTGGCCGCTGACGCATACATCTTCGGTTATCCGCTCGTGCTGATGGACGTGACGCGTCACGTCGCGACTTCCACGATGCAGCCCGCTTTGGGCCGCGCGCCGGCGAACTGCTTCGCGCACATGCGCTCTCTGCCGGACGCGAGCTACACCGACATCGTGAGCCCGAATGCCGACATGCTCTATTCGGTCGCGTGGCTCGACCTACGGGAGCAGCCAATGGTGCTCGGCCTCCCGGAAATGGGTGCGCGCTACTACTTGATGCAGCTCCTCGACGGCTGGACGAACGTCTTCGCCGACCCGGGTACGCGCACCACTGGTGGTGAGCCGAGGGAGTTCGCCATCGTCGGTCCCGATTGGCGCGATCCCGTTCCCCCAACGCTCGCCGTCATCAGGGCGCCGACAAACATGGTGTGGCTCATTGGTCGCACGCAAACCGACGGGCCGCACGACTACACCAACGTCCACGCGGCGCAGGACAAGTATCTACTCACGCCGCTCAGTGAGTGGGGGACGGCATATCAGCCGCCGATAGGCGATCCCCACAGGGGAGTCGACCGGGACACGCCGCCCGCCGAACAGGTGGCCCGGATGGATGTGATGACGTTCTTCGGCTGTCTCAACGTGCTCATGCAGACGAATCCCCCGGCGCCTAACGACAGACAGGCGCTGGCGCGCTTCGAGCTCCTCGGCATTCGTCCGGGACCGCCGATCGCCGACGACGGATTGCACCCCGCACTCGGCGCGGGCATCACCGCGGGTCGGACACGACTGCTCGAGCTCTCGCATGGGCACGTCGTCGGGCACGTCGTGAATGGATGGGAGTTCACGCCGCGCGACGTCGGGCGCTACGGAACCAATTATCTCCTGCGCGCGGCGATCGCGATGATCGGTCTCGGTGCCAATCTGCGCGAAGACGCGATCTACTCACGGGCGATCCTCGACGAGGGCGGTCAAGTCCTCACGGGCGCGAAGCGATATACGATCACCTTTCCCTATGGCGGGCTGCCGCCCGTGAGCGCCTTCTGGTCGATCAGCCTGTACAACGAAGAGCGGACCTTCGTGGAGAATCCACTCCATCGATATGCGATCGGCGACCGCGACGGATTGACCATGAACAGAGACGGCTCGTTGACCATCTACGTTCAGAAAGAATCGCCGGGGCAAGCGCGGGAAGGGAATTGGCTCCCCACCGCCGCCGATTCGTTCAATCTCATCATGCGCCTGTACTGGCCCTCGGCGAGCATTCTCGAGGGGCGCTGGACGCCTCCGCCGGTCTGCCGCGTCGGCTGAGCGAAGGAACACGCCGTCACGATCACGACTCCGTCCGCCCCTTCCGCTCCACCGTCTCCCGGCACATAATCGCCGCGGGTGTACGGACCATCATGTCTGCCACGCTTCCCGATACGTATGCCGACGAACGACCGCCACGCCCGACTTCGAGAGCAAGTTCTCAACCGGGTCCTCGACGGACCAGGCGAGACGGCGCCCGCACTCCGTCACGCCGCCGCGGAGGGCAGGGGACTGCCCGCCGATCTGCAGCCGCTGGTCGACAAGATTCACCGTCACGCCTACAAGGTGACCGACGGCGACGTCGCCACACTCCAGGCGACCTACGGAGACGACAAGATGTTCGAGGTTGTCGTCAGCGCCGCGTTAGGCGCCTCGCGCGAGCGCTTGATAGCGGGGCTGACCGCGCTCGCCAGCGCGGAGGACGTATGAGGCTCGCCAAGGTCCATCGCGGCCATCCTTTTTCCGACAAGATCAAGCTCGCGGCGATGCGATTGCTGGCCGGTCACGCGCCGGGCGTTGTTCGCACGCTGCTCTATCGCAAGGATTTCTTCGGCGCGCGCTTCTCCGAGCTGACGCAGGAGGTCATGCGCGGTCCGTCAGCGTGGTCCGTCGGCGAGCGCGAGATGTTTGCCGCGTTCGTGTCGCGACTGAACCAGTGCGTCTTTTGAACGAACGCTCACTCCGCGGTCGCGGAGGCAGCGCTCGGCGACAATATCATGAAACTCGTTCTGGCGGATTATACGACAGCCGCCATCGACGAGAAGCTGCGCGCCATGCTCGGCCTTCTCGAGAAGTTCACGATGTCGCCGGGCACCCTCACGGCGGCGGACGTCAAGCCGGTCCTCGCCCGCGGCGTCACGAGCGAGGCGATCGTGGATGCATTTTATGTGGCGTTCCTCTTCAACACCTACGACCGCCTCGCTGATACGTTAGGCTGGGAGCTACCCGATCGTGCGTACTACCCAAGAGCGGGCCGCTTTCTGCTCAAGCGCGGATACAAGTAGGGGTAGAGGACAGAGGGTAGACGGCGAGAGGAGCGGGACCGCGTGCGAGCAACTGGCTGGGGGGACGATTGGCAGCCATATTCACCGCGTTCCGCAGTTTCGACCCGCCGATTGACCGCCAGGGAGGGTGCAATGCTACTCGGAATCGCTGTCGTCCTGTTCATCATCTGGATTCTCTGTCTGCTGGTGTTCAAGATCACGGGGGCGGCGGTGCACATCATCGTCATCGTGGCCGTCATTGCGTTCATCGTGCACTTCATACGCGGGCGGTCGACACCGACGACGTAACGCAACGGGCCTGGGAAGGAAGCGGAAGGAAGCGTTGATCCGGTGGTGAGGAGTTGAATAACTCCTATCAGATCAGCGCTTCCTTTCTTATGGGCAACCCAGCCTATCCGGTTCTCGATTACATCCGCGTCTCGCGTCCAGTTGGCGCCACTCTTGCCCGCTTCAACCCAGCGCGCGCCGAACAGGAGTGACCGCATGACAACAAGTCGCCTCGGACTGTCGCTGACGACGGACGATGAGCTCCGCCCACTGCTCGTGTCCTGGTCAATCGCTCTCGCTGGGGCGGCGGCGTGGCTTTTGACCGTTCATCTGACGCCGACGGTGTTTGTCGCGCCAGCTCCGGTCGATCGGCAACCTGAGTCGGTCGTGGATGTGGACGCCAGCCTGGGGACTAGGCGCGCACCGATCATCCCCGCTCCCGCTGCGTCGGGGACACGGGCGAAAACGGTCGGGCGCACCGTATCTGGACTCGTGAATATCGCCGGGATTTTCGCCGCCGACGTGACTCGGCGCGCCCTCAACGAAGTGACGCAGGCAATTCCGGGGGTACAGGCTGTTCATGCCGACATTGGCTCAACCTCGGCGCCCGGTGGCAAGACCGCTCTGACGAGCACTGGAGCTGATGACACGCCGGGGCTAACCGCGCTAGGCGCGCGCGGGGGAGCTGATGCCGCCGGACTCGGCCAGGTGCGACATAGTGCGACCGTCGACCGCTCGGAATTCCACGCTCACCCGTTGGCCACCGTGAGCGCCCCGGCGATAGATGGCCAGCTCGCCGACGCCACTCAACTCGGTGCATTCGTGCGGAGCCGAGTGGCTCAGTTGCAGAGCTGCTATGAATCGGCTGGCGGCACTGACTTCGCCGGCGTCGTTGCGCTGCGGATCACGGTTGGCGCGGGCGGCTCCGTGCAGCGTGCCGAAATCGTTAGGCGAAGCTGGTCTGGCCCAGCGGCAGCGGCCACGGAGGCGTGCCTGGTGCGCGCCGCGCGCGGATGGCACTTACCGAGTGGCGACGCCGGCTCGACTGTCACGTTTCCGATCAGTTTCACTCGCAGCGGATGAAGAGTTCTGCGACTAGGGGCTAGGGTCGCGCGCAGAGATTCCGACCGGCCGCCCTGGCCCGTGGACCTAGCGCCCTAGCCCTAGCTCCTACAGTCCCACCCCTCTCCTCTTGATTTCGAGAGGTGCGACCCCGATCGTCTTCTCGACTTCTAGAGGAAGACATGAAGATGGGGCCGCGCCATCCCGCCGAATCCGATCCCCTGCGTGGTAGTCTCGATCTGCTTGTCCTCAAGGCGCTTTCCCTTGCGCCGATGCACGGGTGGGGAATTGGACTCCGCATCCAGCAGATCTCCCGTTCACGGCTCGAGGTGAACCAGGGCTCGCTCTATCCCGCGCTGCAGCGGCTGGAGCATCGCGGGGACATCGAGAGCTCGTGGCAATCTTCCGAAAACAATCGCCGCGCGCGAGTCTATCGCATCACCGCGCGCGGGCGCCGAGCTCTCGGCCAGGAAGTCGACAGGTGGAAGCGCTTCGCCGACACCATGGCCATCATCCTGGAGAGCTGATATGAGCTTGCTAAAGGGTTTCCTGGCCCGCGCACGGTCGCTCTTCGCCGCACGCACCTCCGAGGCACGCATGGAGGAGGAGTTCGAGTTCCACCTCGCGATGGAAGCCGAGCGGCTCGTCGCCAGCGGGCTCTCGGCGCGGGAGGCGCGTCGCCGGGCACTTGTCGCTTTCGGCGGGCTCGATCGGCATCGCGAAGAAATGCGTGACGGCCGCGGCGGACGCCTGGTCGGCGACTTCGCCGGCGACGTGCGCTACGCACTCCGCGTCATGCGGCGCAGCCCGGGATTCGTCATTGCTGTCGCGGTGACCCTCGGCGTGGGCGTCGGCGTCAACGGGATCGTCTTCGGCTACGTGGACAGCGTACTCTTTCGGCCGCTGCCAGTGCCGAGGGCCACGGAGCTCGTCGGTGTGTTTACGCTCGATACCAGGAACGGAAGTCCAGGCCTCCTCGCGTACGAGGATTACGTGGACTTTCGTGATCGCAGCGGCGCCTTCAGTGGTCTCGCCGGCGCCGCGGGCGTGCCGCTCAATGTCGTCGATGCGTCGAACGGATCGGCGGCGGACATGGTCTGGGGTGAGATGGTGACGGAGAACTACTTCTCCGTGCTCGGAATGCGCCCCGCCCTCGGCCGACTGTTCACGGTGGAGGACGCACCGCAGGACGCCAATCCGTTCATCGTGCTCAGTTACGAATCCTGGAAACAGCGCTTTCATGGCGATTCGACCGTCGTGGGGCGAGTCGTACGCGTCAACGGCACGGAATTCACGATCACCGGCGTCACGCCCGCGGGATATAGGGGCATTCGGAGCTTCGGCTTCTGGCCCGAGCTCTTCGTTCCGGTGGGGATGCACAACGTCGTCATGCCCGGCTCCCGCACGCTGCTGCATGGTCGCGGCGATGGTTGGATGTATGTCGTCGGACGCATGCATCCCGGTTGGTCGAAGGCGCGCACCGAGGGTGCGGCGCGCGTTTTCGCCTCGCAGCTCGCGCATAGCTACCCGTCCACCGACGTCAATCTCGGTGTCACCCTGGTGTCGGGCGCCTCGGGCTTCGATCATCCGGCATTCGTGAAGCCGGCGGTGCTGGTGCTCGCCTCGATGATGGGGCTCTTCGCGTCCATCATGACGCTCCTCATCATCTGCGCCAATCTCGCGAACATGCAGCTTGCCCGCACCGCCACGCGTGCTCGCGAGATCGCCATTCGCTTGTCGTTAGGGTGCTCGCGAAACCGGCTCACTCGTCAGCTGCTCGCCGAGGGGCTGGTGCTGTCACTTCCGGGAATACTCGTCGCCATCCTCGTCGTCAGGCTCGGCCCACTGCTCGAGGGCTACATGGTGCCGCACTTGCAATTTCGCGTCGGTATCGGCGTAACGACGGACCACAGGGTCGCCCTGTTCACGGCCTGCGTGGCGTTCCTCGCGATCGTGCTCTTTGGCCTCGCGCCGGCGCTCCGCGCTTCGCGTCCGAGGCTTGTGCCCTCCTCGGCGAGCGTCATCGGCGCCCGCACTCGGGCCGTTACCGGCGCGCGCCTGGGCGGCGTCCTCGTCATCGCGCAGTTGGCGATGTCCGTCGTGCTCCTCGTGGGCGGTACGCTCTTCGTTCGCAGTCTTTTCGTCGCCAGAAGCGTCGATCTCGGCTTCGTCCCGGCCAATCGTCTGCTGCTGTCCGTGAATGTCGGCTTGCAGAGCTACGACGAGGCGCGCACCCGTCGATTTTATGAGCAAGTGCTCACGCGCGCACAGTCGCTGCCGGACGTGGAGTCGGCGTCATGGATGTTTCCCGTGCCGTTCGACACGTATGGCCGCGGCATGAGGCTCTATACAGAAAGCGCGCGAACGAACGCGAAAGACGGTACGGTCGCGACCAACGCGAGCTTTGTCAGTGAGAGCTTTGTGAAGACGCTAGGGCTTCGTCTCCAGGCGGGTCGCACCTTTGCGATCGGGGATTCCACGGGCGCGCCCGACGTCATCATGGTGAGCCGGTCGCTGGCGACGCGGCTCTGGCCCGGCCGGGACCCGGTCGGGCAGCGAGCGTCTCTCGACGGGGCGGGTGGGCGCGCGCTTCTCGTCGTCGGGGTTGTCGGCGACGCGACGTTCGAGTCCCTGGGCGATCGGATGCACGAGCTCGCGTACATTCCCCTTCGGCAACGATACCGTGATTGGGAAACACTCATCGTGCACACGCGCGGCGATCCAATGATGGTACTGCCGCGCGTTCGTCGGGTGGTGAACGAGGCGGATCCCACCCTGCCGATCTTCGGCGCGTCGACGCTCGAGCAGAGCGTCGAGAGCGGGTTCGCCACCTCCCGGATGGCGGCGAGCGTGTCCGGTTTCTTCGCCGCGCTTGCTCTCCTGATCGCGGCGGTCGGTCTCTATGCCGTGGTCGCTGGCAGCGTCACGGAGCGCACGCGTGAGATTGGTGTCCGTCTCGCCCTCGGCGCGACGCCAGCTGGTGTGCTGGGCTTCATCATGCGACGCGGGGCACGCCTTGGCGCCATCGGCTTGGTCATCGGGCTGGTCTGCGCTGCCGCCGTGGCGAAGATGCTTGGAGGATTGCTATACGGGCTGTCGCCACGCGATCCCGTGACCTTCGTTATTGCTCCCAGCGCGCTCGCCCTCGTCATTCTCGTCGCGACGTATCTCCCCGCTCGACGCGCTGTTCGCCTCGATCCGATCGCCGCTTTACGGAGTGATTGAATGGCGGCCCAGGAGGCGCGTCATGGGGCGTTCGGACCATAGATGAACAGCGGCCGAAGGCGTGACACTTGAGGGGCTGCCGGCCCAGAGCAGCTGTCGGCTGAGTTCGACAGTCCAGTGCCATGCCCACGGAACCTGGCGGCGATGAATACGCTTGGTAACAGAGGCCGTGGTGGGACGCGTCGGAACGAGAGCGCAGGGGTGGATGGTGAAGGCCTTCGGCATGTGGATGAATGTAGTTCGGCGCGGCCCTCGCGCCGCCGTCCTGGGCGTGGCTGCCGCGCTCGTTATGCGGTGGTCGCATGTGGCGGCAGCCGTGCCGTCCCCACCCCCAGCGCCGACGCCGGCTGGACGTGATTCGCTCATACTCGTCTCGGGAGCGCCGACGCACGTGACGATGCGGAACGTCGACTTCCACGTCGGCGACGGCGTGCTGCTACGCATCGCCATGCTCGATGGCCACATGCAGAGCGTGAAGCACGGCGTCGTGGACTTCGACGACAAGCGGAGTTACGTGCTCTCCCTCGATACGGGCGCGGTTGCGCTCACGCCGTCGGACCTCACGAACCTGATGAATCGTTACGTCTTTTCCTATCCCGGAGCCCCACTCAGCAACTTGAGCGTGGCCGTCCGGGGCGATCAGCTTGGCCTCAAGGGAACGCTGCATAAAGGCGTCGACATTCCATTCGACATCACGAGCACCGTCACGCTCACGCCCGACGAAAAGTTGCGAATCCACCCGACGCGGATGCGGATCTTCAGCGTCAATGGGCTCGCCCTGATGCGCGCGTTGGGGCTCAATCTGAAAAAGATGATCGATCTCTCGAAGGCGAAGGGCGTCACCGCGGAGGGGAACGACCTGCTCATGGATCCGCTGGTCATTCTTCCGCCGCCAGTCATTCGTGGCCGCCTGACTCTGGTTCGCATCGAGCGCGGCGCGATGACACAATACTTCGGGAGAGCAGCCACGGGAGCCGAACCGTCGCCAATGACGCTGCCCGACACGACGCTCTCGAATTACATGCTCTATCGGGGCGGCGTGCTGCATTTCGGGAAGCTGTACATGACGGACGCCGAGTTGATCGTCGTGGATGAGGATGCGCGCGATCCCTTCGACTTCGACAACGACCACTACCAACGTCAGCTCATCGCCGGCCATTCGCGGACGCTGCCGAGCCTGGGACTCGAGGTGTACATGCCGGACGCGGCCAAGCTTGGCCGCGCCGGCGGTCCATGAGCATTTGCTCTAGTTGAACGCCCCATCGATGTCGGCGAAGGGAACGGCGCTGGCGAGAGCGGTGAATGTCCCGTGCGCCGCTATCTCGCGCGCTGCCCGGAGAAAGCCGCCCCACGCGGCACGTGCCAGCGCCCCGCCCACGCTGATGCGGCGAACGCCAGCCGCGGCGAGCTGGTCGACCGTGGTAAAATCCGCTCCAACGAGGACATTGACGGCCTTCGGCGCCACCGCCTGTACCACCGCCCTGATATCCGCCGATGTGCGGATGCCCGGCGCATAGAGGCATTCGGCTCCTGCTTCGGCGTACGCCGTTAGGCGTCGGATCGTCTCTCGCAGATCGGGACGGCCGACGATGAATCCCTCCGACCGTGCCGTGAGCAACATCCGTGGATTCGCCTCGTCGAGAGCGCGTCGAGCCGCCTGCACCCGGTCGACAGACAGCGCGAAATCGAAGAGCGGATCATCCGCATCGCCGGTCGAGTCCTCGATGGAGAGGCCGGCGACCCCGGTCGTTGCCGCCTGCGCCACGTTCGCCGCGACATCCTCTGGCGCGACCGCGAAGCCGCCTTCGAAGTCCGCGTTGACGGGCACCTCGACACTGGCGCTGATGACGCGCAGATGGCCTAACGATTCGGCGAGCGTGACATGGTTGTCGCGCCGGCCAAGGGACCAGGCGAAGCCGGAGCTCGTGGTCGCTAGCGCCTTGAAGCCGAGTTGCGCCAGGAGCCGGGCGCTCCCGACATCCCACGGGTTCGGAATGACGAAACATCCGGATTGATGGAGCTGCCGGAACAGGGCAAATCGGTCGATTGGGCTCATGGCGAGAGGGGCGCGGGATCTGGAATGTCATCGAGACCGGCGCGAATCCCAAGTCGTCATTGGGATGGAGCAACTCGTGACCTCCACCCGGGTTCCACCCGTCCTCTGTGCATGACCCAGCTCTCCGATCGCGAGCTCATCGCCGCGGCCTCTCAAGGACAGGTAGGCCCATTCTCGACCCTCGTCAGCCGGTACCGCGACGTTCGGACGCGATTCGCCATCCGGATGCTTGGCAACTACGACGCGGCCGACGAAGCGTTGCAGGTCGCGTTCGTGCGTGCCCTTCAATCGATCTCGCGTTGCAAGGAGCCGGAGCGCTTCGAGGACTGGCTCTTTCGAATCGTCATCAACGAATGCCGCATGAGAGCGCTGCGACAGGTCGTTCGGACGCGACGCGCCACAGGAGAGGTCGATGCCATCGCCGATTGGCGCGCCGCTGTCGAAGGCTCGGAGAATGGCGCGGACGTGCAGCAAGCGCTGAATCAGATCGATCCCATCAATCGTGAAGCATTCATTCTTCAGTACGTCGAGGAGCTGACGTATCCGCAGATCGCGTCGCTCACCGGCGCGAGCGTGGTCACGCTCGAGCGTCAGGTCGATCGCGCCGTTTCTCGGCTCCGCGAGCTGCTCCCCAAGTGGCGGGATGAATCGGCCAGCAACGGGCCGGGCCTCGAGCCCACCATGGGAAGCGTCGGGCCGTCATTCGCCGTCCGCGTATCGACGCCATTGCGGCGTGCGGAAGTACTCAATGACAGCTTCGACGATCGGTTGATGACGAAGCTCCTGCGCGCGGCGCAGGCGCCCGTGGACAGCGGCGTGATTGCCGCGACCCCGGCGACGGCGCACGTGCTGGCTGCGCCTCCGGCGCGGGAGCCCGCGCTCTCGGCGCCGCCCCCGTCACCAGCGACGATGGCCGAGCCGGCGCTCTTTCCGCGCGGTTTCTCGCTGCCGAGCCTAACGAATCTCCGCCGCATCGGGATCGCGCTCGGGTTGTCGGCCGCCGCGTTCGGCGCCGGGTACGCCGTCCGCGGCCACAGCGACGCCAAACGCCTCGCCGGCCCGGTGCCCAGGCAAAAACCGACGACGAAGATCGTCAGGCGCACCGACACCCTTCGCGTCGTGCGCGGCGACACGGTTGTGCTCGCGCGCTTCGCGCTCAGCGAACCGGAGGCGAAATCCGTCGCGCTGATCGGCGACTTCAATCGGTGGGATCCCTCGGCTACCCCGCTTCAGCGCGGTGCGAACGGGAACTGGGCGCGCACGCTTCGTCTCCCAGCAGGACGCTATGACTACGCCTTCCTGGTCGACGGCAAGCGCTGGGTCACCGATCGATTCGCGCCATCGAGCCACGACGCGTTCGACGTGCAGAGTTCCGTGTTTGCTGCCCGAGGTGATGCGCCGAAGCCGGAGGAAGGATCCGCGTCCTCGCGGCTGAAGAAAGTCTTACCGCACGCGACGGCGGAGCGAGTACTGGCGACCATCGCCGCGGCGCGATCGAAAGGACTTCCCGGAGCCGCCCTCGAAAATCGGGCTCTGAAGTATGCCGCAAAGGATGTAAAGCCAAAAGACATCGAGGACGCCATCGCCGCCGATGCGGAGGCCATGGCGAGGGCGCGGCAGATCTTCACCGCAGCCGGCCGTAAAGATCCGAATGCGGAGGAGATCGATGTCGCCGCGCAGCTGCTCGGCGAAGGTGCCGATAGCGCGAGTATCAGCGCGCTCGCCCAGTTTGCGGCAGCTGGCCGACCGATCGACGTGCCCTTGCACGTCGGCGCCGAACTGGTGGCCATGAGCTCGTCGCCGAAGGAGATGCTGGCACGCGTCGAGGACCGTGTACGTTCCGGCGCGACGGACGACCAGCTCGAGCAAATGCTCAACGAGCCGGCGAGGAGTGCCACCGCCTCGAAGGCGAAGGGAAAGCCGACGCAGGTGGCCAAGCATACGCCGTCGGCCAATGTCCATCAGGCGGGCACGCCGTCGAAAAAGAGCTCGTCGAAGAAGAAGGGCGCCGAGTAGTTTTCGCGACCTGACGTTCGGCTGGGTCCCGCCTAAACAGTTTCTGAACGAGCGGCCCACCTTACTAGTCGGTGTTCCGGTGGTAACTTGTACCCGTCGGGTTGAAGCCGACGGGACCTCTCCGCCGCCTTCTCAATGAGAAGAAGCCATGACTAGACGACCACACGTGACTCGTGCGGTAGCCGTGCTGCTCGGCGGCATGGCCCTCGCCGCATTTGCAGACCCCAGCCACGCACAGAGCGCCTCGCAGCAGTCAGCAGCCCGCGCGCAGAGTGATCTCGCCGCGATCGCCAAGGCGCGAGAGGATAGTGCGCGTCGGCCCTACACCGTAGCCGATGTCCATTTCATGTCCGGAATGATCGGCCACCACGCCCAGGCGATTCAGATGGCGAGCTGGGCCCCGACTCACGGGGCGAGCCCGTCGGTACGAACGCTGTGTGAACGTATCATCAACGCGCAGCGCGACGAGATCGGCACCATGCAGCAATGGCTGCGTGATCGGCAGCAGCCAGTGCCCGAAGCCAGCCCGATGGGCATGAAGATGGTGATGGACGGCGTGGAGCACACGATGCTGATGCCCGGCATGCTCAGCGAAGAGCAGATGAAAGAGCTCGACGCCGCGCGCGGTAAGGACTTCGACAAGTTGTTCCTTACGGACATGATTCAGCACCACAAGGGCGCCGTGCAGATGGTAAAGGAGCTCTTCGACTCCTATGGCGCCGCACAGGACGATCTCGTCTTCAAGTTCGCTTCGGACGTGAACGTCGATCAAACCACCGAGATCGCGAGGATGGAACGCATGCTCGTCGTGATCAACTTCGGTATCGAGCAGTAAGCAGCTCTTTGTCTCTCCCACCCCAGAGGACTCACGTTATGCCGTCTGTGCATCAGACACGTCGCTCGACCGCGAGGTCGGGTACCTCACTCGCTCTCACGCTGGCGATAGTCGCCGCCGGCGCATGCGCTCGCACGACTGTGACCACGGCGACTGGCAACATCTCCTCTCCCGTCGCCGCGCCGATGGGCGCCGCGGTGTCCTATGCGGCGCCGAGCCCCGATCCACGAGTTGGATTGAAGGCAGGCTTGTTCGACGCCGGCACCGCCGCGTGGAACATGCGCCTCGTCTCGACAACGAAGCCGCAGGGTCAGTTCCTCGGCAGCACGAACTCTGACATTGCGTTCCTCGGCAACGATGTGATTCAGGGGAACTACAACGGCTACCAGATCTGGGACATCTCGGATCCGGCGCATCCCGCGCTGAAGGTCGGGAACTACTGCCCGGCGTCGCAGAGCGACGTGTCCGTCTACAAGAATCTGCTGTTCGTCTCCGCCGAGGGTAACTCGGGACGCATCGATTGCGGCGGCGAGGGCGTGAAGGAGACCGTGAGCAAGGAGCGCATTCGCGGCATCCGCATTTTCGACATCAGCGACATCGCGCATCCGCGAAGCATCACGAACGTGCAGACCTGCCGTGGCTCGCACACGCATACCGTGCTCGTCGATCCGAAGGATCCCGAGAACGTCTACGTCTACGTCTCCGGCTCCGCCCCAGTTCGGTCGGCGGAAGAGTTGCCGGGCTGCTCGAGTGCTGATCCGTCGCAGGACCCGAATTCGGCGCGTTTCCGCATCGAGGTGATCAAGGTTCCGCTCGCGCACCCGGAGCAGGCCGCCATCGTCAGCTCGCCACGCATCTTCAACGATCTCGCGGCCCCGCCGACTCACGGCGCGTCGTCGGCCGACAGAGCGGAGCTCGAGAGGGCACGCGCCCGTGGCGCATTCATCATCAACATCTTCGACCAGGAGATGGTGCTGCCTAACGGGATGGCCAGCCAGCTGCTCGACAGCGTCGTGAAGAAGCGTGGCGGCACAGGCGCAGCGACGGCGGCGGACAGCGCGGCGCTGCGTCAGGAGCTGCCGGCGCTCGTCCAGCGCATGTTCGGCCAGCAGGGACCACGGCGCGGTCCGACGCAGTGCCACGACATCACGGTGTTTCCAGCGGTTGGTTACGCCGGTGGCGCGTGCGAGGGCTATGGCTTCCTGCTCGATATCCATGATCCGGCGCACCCCGTGCGCGTTGCGGCCGTCTCCGATTCCAACTTCTCGTACTGGCACTCGGCCACGTTCAACAACGACGGCACGAAGGTGCTCTTCTCGGACGAATGGGGTGGCGGTGGTCAGCCGAAGTGCCGCGCGTCGGATCCGAAGCAGTGGGGCGCTGACGCGATCTTCACGATCGAAGGCAACAGCCTGAAGTTCCAGAGCTATTACAAGTTGCCGGCCGTGCAGACCTCACAGGAGAACTGTGTTGCGCATAACGGCTCGCTCATTCCGATCCCGGGTCGCGACGTGATGGTGCAGGCGTGGTATCAGGGCGGTGTGTCGGTGTTCGACTTCACCGACGCCGCGCACCCGAAGGAGATCGCCTTCTTCGACCGCGGCCCGGTGGACTCCACTCGCATGGCAAGTGGCGGCTCATGGTCCGTGTACTGGTACAACGGCGTCATGGTGAGCTCCGAGATCTCGCGTGGTCTCGATGTCTTCGAGCTCACCCCGAGCCCGCTCCTGTCGCAGAACGAGATCGACGCGGCGAAAACGGTGCATCTCGATTACATGAACACGCAGGGTCAGCCGAAGTTCATCTGGCCGGCGTCCTTCTCCCTGGCGCGGGCCTACGTCGATCAGCTCGAGCGGTCAGGCGGGCTCTCGGCGAGTCGTATCGCCGGGGTTCGTCAGGCGCTAGCGTCTGCGGAGCAGGCCAGTGGCTCGGCGCGGAGCAGCGCGCTCTCCCAGCTCGCGTCGCAGATTGACGGCGACGCAAATGGATCGAGCGATTCGGCGAAAGTGCAGAAGCTCGGCGCCGCTGTTCGGGATCTGGCGCGTTGAGCGTGGCGCATGGCGCGTTGAGCGTGGCGCGTGGCGCGTTGAGCGTGGCGCGGGAATAGGGAAAGGCCGACGGCGTTCGCCGTCGGCCTTTTCTATACGTTAACGCTCAACGCTCAACGCTCAACGCTCAACGCTCAACGCCCAACGCTTCACGCGTGCCCGCCCCGCTCGGCGATCAGCTTCATCGCCGGTTCGCTGACGAAGATCTTGCGATGGAACTGCTGGCCCCAGCCTAACGGCGTGATGTCACGGAACTCGTGCATCGTCTCTTCGCCGTAACCGGGATGTAGCTGCTTTCTTAGCGAGGCGCGCGCATTTGGATCTGCACCGTGATCGAGCAGCAGCTGGGTGAATGGCGCGACCGGTGACCGATGCTGGCGATTCATCCAGAGGTTCGGCTGCGACACGACCGTCGCGAAGAGCGCCGTGTGTCCGCCGAAACCCTGTAAGTCCACCGCGGCGCGTGCATCGACATTCATACCACGGTCGAGCAGCCAGCGCGCGATCTCCATCTCGTCGTAGTCCACCGCCATGTGAAGGAGCGTCGCGCCATCGAGTGGCGTGCCGTGCGTCGCCAGCACCGCGTTGTGGCAGCCGAGTGATGGCGGAAAGATTTCCTCGTGGTCGAAGGTGCGTCGGAGGAGCGACGGATCGCGCCGCAAATGCTCCTCGAGCAAATCGATGCGACCGCGATGCACCGCCATGGGAGGAGTGTCGGGAAGCGCCGCGCCGTGCCGCGCGTACATCTCGAGAATGGCGTGCTTCTCGGCAGGCTTGCGCGAATCAGTCTCGAGAACAGTATCGATGGGCGCGATCGTGCGGCCGTTCTCGTCGACGACACGGGCACCCAGCTCGAAGGCGAGCGCCGTGCCGGAAGCACTCAGTGTATACGCAGAGCCGCTCAGCGCATCGTTAGGTAACCTCGGTTTGCCGGCGAGCGCGTGGAGCAGCCGCGCCGTCCCGATCTGGCTCTGGAGCATCGCGCGGCCCATTGCGTACACATGATCGGTCGCTCCCAGGTCGTGCAGCGCGCGAATGATCTCGTCGCGGCCGAGATTCGCCGCGTAGCTCATCGGCCGTCCCCAGTTGCGGCTCCGGAGGAGTGTGCTTTCGTCGAGCAGGTGTGTATTCGCCAAAGCCAGCGCACGGACGGTCGCGACGTCGTCGTCCCAGATGGCATCGATCAGGCGACATGCGGTGACGAGACGCGGCCAGCTCGACGCCCCGTAGCTGCGCGCGAGAACCAGCTGCGCGTCCGCCAGCTGGGCAGTCGTCGGATCAGCGAGCTCGGGATGGAATTGTGTGAAATCGGCAATCGCGGTGGCGTCGTGAGCGTGCGCGTCGCGAAGCAGATCTTTGGCCTGGTGTCTCAGTTGCTCCAGGTCCGGCCTGACGGGCAGGTCGCGTTCGGGCATGACGAGCCTCCTATGTAATGCCCGTGGTCCGCTCGCGTCGGGCGAAAGGAGGTTCGTGAGAACCGATCGACTGCATTGCAACCTCAGGTGGACTCGGTCCTTTCCGCGGACGGGAGGCGCCCTGCGCGCCCTTGCAGGACGGTAGCGCGCTCGAGCGAGGCAGTCAATCGGAGCGGACGATGCCTTGACATTCGACAACACGCGACGCAGAGTGTTGTCGAATGACATAGCATCACGCCTGAGCAGGGCGTTGTCGAATTCCTACCGAGGAGAGGGTGTCATGCGGTGGATGACTCGCGTTCTTCGACGCACGAGGCAGTGGGCTCGGCGCGATCTCCTCGAGGCCGAGGTCGATGCAGAGATGAAGGCCCACATCGACCAGGAAATCGCCGAGCGCGTGTCGGCTGGCTTCTCGCGCGACGAGGCAACCCGCCTGGCGTTGCGCGATTTCGGCGGCGTGCAACGCTACAAGGAGGAGGCGCGCGATGTGCTCGGTCTACGCGTACTCGACGATGTCGGCCGCGATATGCGATACGCTGGCCGGCTCCTGCGACGCAGCCCCGGATTCACGGTCGCCGTTGTGCTCACCTTCGCGCTCGGCATCGGATGCACCGCGGCGATTTTCACGCTCGTGCAGGGCGTGCTCATTCGCCCGTTGCCCTATGCGCGGCCAGCGGAGCTCGTCGCGTTATGGGAGCGCAACGTACCCCGCGCGGTCGATCGGAACGTCGTGTCCGTTTCGATGTTCGAGCGTTGGCGGAGCGAGACGCATTCGTTCAGCGCCGTCGCGGCTATGGTACCGGCACCGCGTACGCTCGGTGGCGTCACAGCCGAGCGTATCAGCGCCGCACAGGTATCAGCGTCGTATTTCCGTCTCCTCGGCGTGCACCCTTCCATCGGGCGAGCTTTCACGGATACGGATGAACTGAACGGCGGCACCCACGTCGCGATACTCAGCGACCGCCTCTGGCGCGATCGCTACGGCGCCGACTCGGCCATCGTTGGACGGTCCATCTTCATGGACGGGGCGCCGTACACCGTGGTCGGCGTCATGCCCCGCGACTTCGAGCCGCCAGCGTTCGGCTGGATGACCGAGCATCCACTCTGGATTCCGTTCGCGCCCACCGCTGACAATCGGAACTGGGGCCGATTCCTGCACGTCATCGGCCGACTTCGCCCGACGACGACAGTTGCGCAGGCGCGCGCCGAGCTGGTCGCGCTCGGCGCTCGGCTCGCAGGTGAGAACGCGGAGAACAGAGAGTGGTCGGCGACGGTCGTCCCGTTACGAGAGCAGATCACAGGCGATGTGAGACGGCCCCTGTTGACGTTGTTCGGAGCGGTCTCGCTGCTCCTGCTCATGGCGATCGTCAACGTGAGCAATCTCATAACGACCTTCACCCGCCGGCGAGTCCCGGAGCTGCTCCTTCGGCAGGCGATTGGCGCGACGCGCGGTCGGTTGTTCTGCCAGCAGCTGGTGCTGAGTCTCACGCTCGGCGTACTCGGCATGGGCGTCGGGATCGCTGTCGCGCTCGCGGCTACACGCGGCCTGATCGCGCTCGCGCCACCGGACGTGCCACGACTCGCGGGCGCGGGCGTCGATGGTACGGTGGTCGCATTTGTATTCGTCATCACATGCCTAACAACGATCGTCATCGGGATCTTGTCCGCCACGCGCGGAGTGCCGCGCCACGGTCGATCGCTCGGAATCGGCGGGGGCCGGGCGACGACCCGCCTCCATGGCGCTCGCCTGGTGACATGCGAGATCGCCGTCGGTCTGGCGCTCACGGTTCTCGCGATGCTCATGGTTCGCAGTCTGGTGAACCTCGGGCGCGTCGACCTCGGCTTCCAGCCGCGGGATGTCGTGGTGGCGCGAGTGTCGCTTCCGAGCGCGCGCTATCCCACCGACGCTCAGCGTCGCCAGTTCTTCGATGCGCTGGTGGCGCGCGCGAGTGCGCTGCCGGGCGTTTCTTCGGTGAGCGTCGCGACTACGAGCCCATTTGCCTGCTGCGCGCCGGCGACGACCGTCCGCGACGCCGCGCGCGCGGCCGATCGTCGAGCGCCGAATCCCACGACCGACGTGCGCTTCGTGGACACGAGCTATTTCGCGGCGTTGCACGTCCCGGTCATTGCTGGCCGGCCGTTCGCGAGAAGTGAAGCCTCCGATGCGCCGCCACGTGCGCTGATCTCGCGCACGCTCGCTCAGACTCTGTGGGGTGAGGCCAATCCACTGGGAAGGAGCATTTCAATCGATCTTTTCAACACCATCACGGCCGTGGTCATCGGGGTGGTCGGCGACGTCCACTATAGTGATATTCGCACGCTGCCGCGGCCGGCCGCGTATCTCTCGACCAACCGGTTCGCGAGCTCGGAGCGCGATATCATCCTCCGCTCCACGCGTGGCAGTGCAAGCGGATATATCCAGCCACTTCGCGGTGTGCTCGCGTCGCTCGACGCCTCCATTCCGCTCTACCACGCCAGCTTGCTCGAGCAGGTCGTGAACGAGCGGCTTGCGGAGGAGCGTTTCGTGACCGGGCTCCTGAGCGCGTTCGCGCTGCTGGCCCTGGCACTGACGGCTGTTGGTGTGCACGGCGTGCTCGCGGCCGACGTGGCGCTTCGTCGTCGCGAGATCGGCATTCGTCTCGCGTTAGGCGCGGATCGCGGCTCGGTATACGCGCTCGTTCTGCGCCGCATGACATCACCAGCGATGCTGGGGATGGTCATCGGAATCGTTGTCGCGGTGCTATTGTCGCGTGCCCTATCGGCCCTGGTGTTCGGCATTGCCACGACCGATGTCACAACGTTCGCAATCGTGACCCTGACCCTGGCGGTGGTGGCCGTGGTCGCGACATGGGTGCCGGCTTTCCGCGCCGCTCGCGTGCCGGCGGTGGAGGCGATCAAGGCAGAGTGAAATCGAAGGGGCTGTGTGCCACATGGCACACAGCCCCTTTTTGTGCCGAGTGGAGACTAGTTATTGCTCAACTTCGCGACGGTCTCCGAGAGCTTCTGCTCACGTGACTGATCCGTCGCGTTCGACGCGCCCGTCGGGAGCTGCGACGAGAGCTGCGAGAGGATCGTCTTGCGATCACTGCCGCTCGTCTGTTCGGCGCGCGTCAGCTCACCGTTCAGATGCGACGCCTGCTCGGCCGTGACCGTCCTGTCACGCGCAAGCTGGTCCACGTAGGCGCGCGCGAGCGCGAACGTCGCCGGCCAAACCAGCTTCGGCTGATCCTGTACGTTGAGATAATCGAAGTGCACCGATTTCGCGGCGTCGATCTCGTTCTGCGAGATGAACGCGCTCGGCTTCAGCTCGAAGAGGTCGAGGCCGCGCGAGATCTCCGAGCCAACGATGTGACCATTGTACCAATACGCCGACCAGTAGCCGCCGTCGACCAGCTCCTTGGCGTCCATCGGGCCGCGATCGAAGTACGCGATCTCGACGATGTTCGAGGGATCCGTCCAGTCGAACACCGAGATGCCGCCCTGGTACCATGCCTGAACCATGACATCGCGGCCGGGAATTGGGATGAGCGAGCCGTTATGCGCGACGCAGTTCTCCTGCGACGTCTGTGGCGCGGACATCTTGTAATAACTCTTGAAATTCAACTGGTTGCCTTCGATCGTGAAGATCGCGTCGGCACCCCATTCGTGCTTGTCGGTCGCGCGGCAACGCGGCTGCGACCCGCCGCCCCACTCGTCGGAGAAGAGGACCTTCGTGCCGTCGTTGTTGAAGGTCGCCGAGTGCCAGAAGGAGAAGTTGGAATCGGCCGCGGCTCCGATGCGTGTTGGATGCGCCGGATCGTGGATGTCGAGAAGCAGGCCGTAACCAGCGCAGGCGCCGCCGGCGAGACCGATCGCTGGATAGACAGTGATGTCGTGGCATTGCGTCGGGCCACGGTGCGTCAGCGCGGGATTGCGCGCGGGGCGTTGCGGTGCCGTCCCACCCTGGCGCGCGAACGCAGCGCGACGCTGCGCCGCTTCCGCGGAGTCGGCCGGCGTCTCACCGTGACGCGCGGGCGCGGCAAGGTTGTCGAAGATGCGCGGCGAGCTGACGATGTGCGACTGCTCCGGATGCGCCAGCGGCACCTGGATGACCTCGATGCGAAAGAGGGCGCTGTTCGGATCCTCTTCCGGCAGGGCGTCGGAGCAGCCGGCGAGCTCACGCGATGACCGAACACCAGCCGAGCCGGAGACATACACGTAGATGTTGTCCCTGTCGTTAGGGTCCGTAACCAGCGTATGTGTATGCGAGCCGCGGCAGGTCTGCACTGTGGCGAGATACTTCGGGTGTTCCGGATCACTCATGTCGATGACGCGGATGCCGCGCGCGCGTTCGTCGCTGACCGTATCCTTGATCCCTCCCAGGCCGCAGTCGACACGACCATTCGTCGCCTCGGCGGACACGAAGAGCAGGTTGCGGTACGCCGACACGTCGCTCTGCGACCCCGGGCAGACGTACGCCGTCTTCAGCGTCGGCTTGCTCGGATTGGAGATGTCCCACATCTGCCAGCCGCTATAATTGCCCTGGAAGACGTAGTTCCCCATGAACGCGAGATCAGAGTTTACCAATCGGCGGTCGCCGGGCGTGCTCTCGTTGATGAAATCTTTGGAGGGCCGCGTCATCGAGACCGCGCGCAGGTTCCAGATCGCCTGGCCGGCGTTGAACCAGCCGGCGCTGAGTCCGACGCGGGGATCCGGCGATGGCGGCGTCGGCGACATGTCCGGCGCGCCCGAGAGCGAGACGCCGTTCATCGATGAGGATCGTGCGCACCCGGCGAGTGCGAGCACGCCCATCACGAACGAAGCGAACGAGAATTTGGATACCATGTTGGGAGGAGGCGAAGGGGTATTGTGATGGTGATTGGTGACTGGTGGTTGGTGGCTGGTGAATGCGGAGTTCCGCCAATCACCAGTCACCGGGAACCAGCCACTACTTGTCGCCCAGCATCAGGCGCATTCTATCGATCTCGGTCGTCTGGTCGGCGTTGACGTCCGACGCGAAGCGGAAGACGTAGAGCTCCTGGCCCGCGCCGGGACTCGAGAAGAGCTGATCGACCATCGTGATGGCACCCTGGTGGTGCTGAATCATGAAGGTCAGAAAAAGCCGGTCGAACTCCGGGCCGCGCGCCGCGTCGAGCTGCTTCATCTGCTCCGGCGTCAGCATGCCGGGCATCATCTCCATCGCGCCCATGTCGTGACCCATGGCGTAATGCTCGAGCGGATCGGGCACGTCCTGATGGCGCTCACGCAGCCACCGCTGCATGAATGCCGTCTCGTCGCGTTGCGCCACATCGATACGCTGCGCCAACACCTTCACGTCCGGCCGCGCATCGTGGGTCTGGGCCCAGCCGGCCATGACGACGGCTTGAGCGTGGTGATGAATCATGCCCTGCATGAAGTGGACATCGGCGGCGGTGAACGGCATCCGTCCGCTGTCGGCTCGCGCCTGCTCGGCCGGCGTCATCGCCGACGCTCGGCCGGTCTGGACGCTCGTCTGAGCCGATTGCACGGCGCTGCTGCACGCCGTCGCGATCCAGGCGAGTAGGCCGGCGACGACCAGAGACAGACCCTGTGGTCTCATGAGAGTGCTCCTCCTGTACCGAGATTCTGCTAGGTGTCTCGCAGAGGAGAACGTACGCCCCGGCCAGTGTGTTGGAAGGGGCCATCGGGTTGTGGGTACAGGGTTGATGGGTAAAGGGTGAAAAATGGAAAAGGCCGACGGAATTGCCGTCGGCCCGTCCGATTGCCAACCTCCACCCTCTGGCCTCTGCCGTCCCACTCCGTAACCCCCGACCGGCTAAATCGTCCGGGTAGTGGCGAAGCGGCCGAGCCGTTCAGCATCGAATCGCTTCAGAAGAGGTTAGCTGCATGCGCTCTCTCACCCGGCGCGACGCGTGGCGCGCCATCCCGCAGACCCTCTGCATGCGAGGCCTCGGCCTCGTCGTGCTGGCGAGTTGCGGACTGCTGTGGCCGGATCTGGCGCTCACCATCACGCTTTTCGATATCGGCGTCATCTGCCTGCTCTTCGCGACCGCGGACCTCTTCATTGCCGCGGCGATCCGAAGGGAATCCGCCAACAGTGCACGGAAAATCGGCGCCCTGGGACTGCTCGGGCTCAGCTTTGGAGCGCTGGTGCTGTCGCTCCTGGCAATGCCTCTCCAGTCAATGCGAACGGCGGCGCTCGTCTGGCTCGTCGTCAGCGGCATCGCGATCGTTCTCGTCGGGACAACCTTCTCGCGACGAGCGCGGGCCGGCAGTGTGATCCCACATTTCGGCGCCGCCCAGCTGGTGCTCGCCTTTCTCTTCCTCATGGCCCACCCGCTGCGCGCCGAAATCGTGCTCCACGCCAGCGTGACATATGCGGCCTCGCTCGGGGGAGCGCAGGTAGCTCTCGGGCTGTCGCTGCGAAGGGTCAAGAGCGGCCGGGAGCGGATCACCGCGACCGCCTAACGTTCGTGACTGCTGGTGAACGGTGATCGGTGATCGGTGAACGGTGAACGGTAGCTCTCAGCTGGCGAGCTCACAGCACCGACCACCGTTCACCGACCACCACACGATCACCAGCAACTATTTGTCATGCCCGTGCTCCTTCGCATGTAGCTGCGCGCGAATCTCGCCACCCGGCAGGTTGCCCGGTCCCGCCGGTCCGCCGCCGGCGTTCGTGTGGACGTTCACGTATGCGTTACCCGACCGAATCGCCGCAAGCAGGTCAGACATCGGATGACCCTTCAGGGTGTTGACGAACGTTGCGGAGGTGAAGCTGCCCTTCGCGAGCAAACCACTGAATGGGCCAATGCCGGTTGGGCCGGGAGTCGTGGTGGTCGCGCTCGGAAAGAGCCACTGCACGATCGGTCCGTTGACACCAGCGGCCGCCATGTGAATGTGCGCCATGAACGGATTGTCGATGTTCGAAACGGTGATCTCGTATTTCACCGACATACCGTCCTTGGAGACGATGAACGTCGCCTCGCCTTTCGCCTCCGAAGCATTCGGTGGTACTTCGTTCCTGCCGCGCAATTTCACGTGAAGCTCGTGAACCTTGTCATCGTTGCCCATCGCCGCTCGAGGAGCGGACTCCTCGAATACCGGCACCCTGATCACTTCCGTGGGCGATGAGGGGTTTTCCTTGGCACAACCGGCGACAAAAATCAGCGCCGCACCGAGGGCGATACCACTACGTGCTCGCGTCGACATGGCCTAGCTCCGCGTGACGACTGCGCACCGGCACAAGGAGGTGCGCGTCCTCCTCTCCCAATCGGGGGGAGAGCCGAATGCCAATACGAATCACGACAGCGTGAATATGGTTCGTCACTGGTGACTGGTGATTGATGACTGGTGGCTAGTAAACAGGGAAGGCCGGCGCGAAGCGCCGGCCTTTCCGAATTCACCAATCACCGATCACCGACGACCGATCACTCTAAATGATCTACCGCCTGAATAGTGCCGATCGTCCACGCGTCGCCACTCTTCCTGGCGTGAGCGTGGAAGCGCGCTCGCTTCTCCACATTGCGACCATTAGCCGACCACACGAAGGTGAAGACGACGTCCGAGTTTGCGTCCGTATCGCGCACGCTTGGCTTGCTTATCTGGGCGGGCGGCTTGATGCGGAAATTCGCGTCGCTGCTGCGCACCTTGTCGAGCAGCCAGTCGAGATTCTTCTGATCGTCCGGAGAATCGACATAGAAGCTCGCCGCCACCTCGCGCGCATCGTGATCGCGAATCGCGGTCATGAAGCGCTCGGCTCCGCCCCGTACCGCGGCAGCGCCATCGTTGAAAGTGACGACGCGCGCCGCGACGGTAACCGGAATGTGCGAGCTTTGCTGCTCGCTGCTCGCGACGATCTCCGTCGTGCCGCCCGCCTTCGCAGTCACGAGGCCATACGCATCGACCGTCGCGACCTCCGGATGCGTGGATTGCCAGGTCACCTTTCGATCGAGCAACGACTCGCCCTTCGCGCCGAGCGGCGCGGCCGTTATACGAACGGTGTCGCCCGGGTGCATTGCTGACTTGACGTCGCTCGTGATGAGCTGCGCTACCACAGGCTTGCCGGCGAGGACGACGTTGGCGGCGGAGAGAACACGAATCGCCACGCTTCCCGTAGCGCCATTCGAACTGGCCGTGATCGTCGCCGAGCCTTCCTTGAGGGCGACTACTCGACCGGTTGCGGGGTCGACGCGCGCGATGCGCGGCGCGCTCGAGCTCCACGTTACTCCTTCCAACTTCGCCTTCGGATCGCTCGCCGACCGCGCGCGCAACGCGGTGCTGTCACCGACACGCAGCGGCTTCACGGCCGCAATGGTGAGCTTTGCAGCAGTGCTCGCTGACGAATCCGCCGTCGCGGGAGCAGTCGCTGTGGTCTGAGTGTCGACCGCTGGTGTCGCCGCCACGACTGGCACAGCGGGCGTCGTATCGAGCGTGCCGCTCGATGCGACCTGCTGCGAGGCGCCACTGTCGCCGTGGAAGAACGCGATTCTCCATGTCAGAACGGCAATCAGCAGCAAGGCGGCACCGGCGCCCACGAGCGCGCGACGGCGTCCGATGCGGTCGATGACTCCCAACCGCTGGCCAGCGCTCTCACCGTAGACAGACGGCAGCGAGACGGACCGCCACGGCTCCAGCGTCTCCTTCGAGAGTCGCTCCGCGATCTGGGGATCGACCTCTGTATCGGCGGCGGCCGGAGCGGTCGCTTCGACTGCTTGCGCCTCGTCAGGCACGAGCTCGGAGATGACAGGCGGCTCGTCGTTGCTTGGCGCAGCTGGCGCCGTATCGGCAGCGAGGCCGACGATCGACAATCGGGGATCGCTCTGCGCAAGCAGCCGACGCGCCTCGGCCAACTCAAAGACCTGCGTTGCCGAGACGTCGCCCAACGGCATCGCCAGCTCGGGCGGTGGATTCACCGCGAGGCGCACCGAGGTCTCGACGCCGTCGGCGGACGCGGTGATCGTCGCATGACCTTCGCGAAGCGGGAGCACGACGCCCTTCGCGTCCACGGACGCCACCTGCGCCGGCTCGGCCCTCCAGTGCAATGGCCGATCGATGCGTACCCCGCGGGCGCTGATCACTTCCGCGTGCAGTGGAATCGGCAAGCCGAGGTCAACGTGCGCCGGCGGCGGGTCGATGAGAATCTTCGAAACGACGGGCAGGACGATGGCAACGTCGCGCGAGGCCAGCTTTCCCTCGCAATTGCACGTGAGCCGCGCGATCCCCGCGCCCCGTCCCTTCACCACGCGGTCTCCAACGATCTCGGCAGCCGAGCTGTCGCTCGACGTCCAACGCATCGCCCGACGTTCGAGCTCAGCGCCGCTGGCATCGAAGAGCTTCGCCGCGAGCTCGGCGGATTCTCCGACCTCGAGAACGTCGGGCACGAGTGGCTCGAGCGATGCGACCGGGGCAGGGGAGACCTCGATGCGCGCCATCGCGCGAACGCCCTGCGACTCGGCCCACACGAGCACTTCACCGGGCGCCTTTGCGGAGACCACACCTTCCTGCGAGACGATGGCGATCGATTCGTCCGCGCTCACCCAGTGCACGGCGGTCGTCACGGGATCGTGCCGCTTGTCTTCCGGCATGGCGACGAGCTGAACGCGGTCGCCGGCGCGCAGGACCCCTGGCGGCAGCGATACACTGATCATCGCCACGCGCTTCGGGACCACGTTCATGCGAACGGCGTTATGCACGCCACCCACGTTCGCGGTGATCTCCACCTCGCCCGGCGCGAGGGCATTCACGACGCCCCGCGTCTCGTCCACCGTGGCGATGTGTTCGTTGCTCGAAGACCAGCGCAGGCGTACGCCCGGTACCGTGTCGCCGGACGGATTGCGTGGCGATCCCGTAAGTGTGAACGAGTCGCCGACCTCGACGAGGCTCGGCGGCGCGAAGATCTCGATCGCGGCGACGTACGGCTTGACGTCGGCCGCGACCTTCGCGTCCGGTGCCGGCGTCAGCTGGCGAAGGACCTCGTCCGAGTGCCGGAAAGGCGCCGGCATCGATTGCTGCGCCAGGACGGCCCGATCCGGGTCGCCGTCGCCTAACGGAGCGGCACCCAACGCGGCAAGCGCATGTTGTACCGTCGGCCAGCGCTGCACCGGATCCTTCGCGAGCATTCGCTGAATCGCGGCATCGAGCTCCGGCTCGCAGTCGGGGCGCACCTCGCGCACGGACGGCGCGGGCTTCTCCGTGTGCGCGTGCATGACGACGAAGGGCGATCCGCTGAACGGCGGTCGTCCCGTGAGCAGCTCGTAGGCGACGAGACCCAGGGAGTACTGATCGGAGGCCGCGGATACGGGCCGGGCAAGGCATTGCTCGGGGCTCATGTACGTCGGCGTGCCGACGATGACGCCCGTCTGCGTCTCGCCGCCGCGAGACGCGCGCGGCACTCCGTTCTCCCGGACGACGAGCTTGGCGATGCCGAAGTCGGTCACGATGGCGTTCCCATCCTCATCGATGAGGATGTTCGCGGGCTTCACGTCGCGGTGCACCACACCGCGGCGGTGCGCGTAGGCGAGTGCATTTCCGACCATCCACAGGAGCCCGCGTACCGTGCGAGTGGGCAGCGGGCCCGACGACCGAATGACGTGCTCGAGAGACCGTCCCTCGACGAACTTCATCACGAAGAAATGCAGGTCCTCGATCTGCCGTACTGCATGGATCGTGATGATGTGCGGATGGCCCATGTTGGCGACGGTCACCGCCTCCTGGCGGAAGCGACGCACCATTCCTTCGCCGGTGAGCAGCGCCGGCGACATCACCTTGATTGCGACCTTTCGATTCAACGCGACTTCGTGAGCCAGGTAAACGGCCGCCATCCCACCACGTCCGAGCTCGCGCAGGATCTCGAATTCGCCGGCTGTCGCCGTGCGGAGTCGCGCGGCAACCTGAATCCAGGGATTCGTTTCCTCGCCGGTCTGCGCCGCGCCCACCGCGCTTTCGGTACCGGTGCGAGTGCCGGTTCCGCATCTGGGGCAAAAGCGATCGGCGGCGCTGAGCGGACCGTTACACCGCTCGCACACGGCAGTCGGCGCCGCCGTCCCGCAAAAACCACAAAAGCGGTCGCCGGCTCGTAGCAGCTCGCCGCATCGGCTGCACGAAATGCCGGACGATTCCGCTGGACGACCTGTCATGCGGCAGTAACCGGGTTAAAGAATTTGGAGTGGTGCCGGGGGCGAAATTGTGGGTTGTCGGTTGGGCGCGCAAGCCTGGGGCGTGGTGGTTGGTGACTGGTGGTTGGTGAC
>DASXPH010000068.1:0-13539 GCA_036493735.1 Gemmatimonadaceae bacterium | reverse complement strand
GGCCAGGGCTTGGCGAAATCCGCGATGTTCCACCCGTCGGCGATCAAGCCATAAAAGCCCTGGCAATAGCCGAGGCTCTGCTCGACGGCATAGTGGGTGAGATCGTGCGGCGGGAAGACGGCGCCGAGCGTGCCGCGCTGCCGCTGCCAGGTCGTCGTCCCGTCGCGCCGCACGCAGGTGAGCGACGCCGTGTGATCGGGGTGGCGTTTGAAGCGAATCGTTAGGTCAGTCATAGCCGAGAAGCGCGGGGATGCGGGATGCGGGGCGCGTTCCGCATCGTGACCAGTCTACGATCAAGAATTTATCCTGGTCCGTCGGATCGTGAATCCTCGAGGCCGGCGGCACCAGGTTTGCGGCGCGTGGTCCGTGATGCGTGAAGCAGGAGGGGCACGCGCTGTCGGGGACGCGGCAGGATGGTTGAGCGACTACTCATCGGCGAGCGGACGCAGGCGACTGGCCGAAAGTGTCGGAAGGGTGACATTGCGGCACTCGCCGCTGGGGATAGGTTGGAACAGCCTCCAGCATCCGAGATTGAGCCATGACTCGTCACCTGCTCGTCGCCATCGCGCTCGCCGCCACGCCGGCTCTCGCTACCTCACAGCAATTCACCGGCACAAAGCCGACGACGAGGATTCCCGCGCCGCTGCTGCAGGACACGACGGGCCGATTCCTCGCCGTTGTCGCTCACCTCGGCGACGATCTGTACATCTCCGGCCAGCCGACGGAGCGGGGATTGCGCGACTTGAAAGCCGAAGGTGTGACGACGGTGGTGAATCTCCGCACGCCCGAAGAGATGCAGCGGATCAAGTTCGACGAGCCGGCGCTCGCCGCGTCGCTGGGAATGAAGTACGTCGCAATCCCAATGCGCGGGAACGCGCAGTTCCCGTACTCGCCGGAGGCGGTGTCGCGCTTCGCCGAGGCGCTACGCAGCGCGAACGGGAAGGTGCTGTTGCACTGCACGGTCGCGTGGCGCGCGAGTCACCTCTGGGCCGCCTACCTGATCAAGGAGCGGGGCGTCTCGGTCGATAGTGCGTTGGCGAACGCGCGCGCGATCAACCTCATGGACGAACACCGTCAGGGCAATGGACCGTTGCCGGTCGAGGAGTTCCTCGGGCGCCGATTGCCGCAGCTCGCCTCAGCATCTAGCCCGCAGGACTAGCGCACGGTAGGTGGTCACAGCTTGCTGATCGCGCGAATCAGTGGCTCCCACTCGCGGGCGAGCTTCGTCGCGGTGACATCGGCAACGGTGACGAGCGCGTGGCTGATCTCGCCCTGCTCGTCGTGCAGCGGGGTCGCGCTGAGGCTCAGCGTCCGCCACTCGTCACGCGTGTCGAGATACTCCACCTCCTCGTTCCGCACGACCTCGCCCGTGAGCAGCACGCGGCCGATGATCCAGTGAATCGGCTCTAGGCCCTGGTCGCTCGAGGAGGCCGGGCCAACCCATGGCTCACGACGAGGATGGGTGAGCTGGTGCTCGGCGAACAACTTCCGCGTGGGGTCATTCGCGAGGGTGAAGCGTCCATCGCGATCGGCGACGATGACTCCCATGGGTAGCTGAGTGACGAGCGCCGCGAGCATCCTAGCCGGTGGCCCGGGCTGCGCCGTCGGTGGATCCGGAGCGACTATGGGAAGTGCGGGAACGTGCGAGCTCATTGCTCCTCCGTGCGTACCTAACGAGTTGGCATCGATCGCGCCGCGTCCGCCGAGGGCACGACGAGCACCGCGCATTCGGCGCGACGAAGAACGCGATCGAGCGAGTCGGGTGGGGTGCCGTCGTCGGGCGCCTGCAGCAGCATCAACTCCGTTCCGAAGCGCCGGGATTCGGAGAGGACGACCTCGGCGCGGTCGCCGAGGACCGCATCGACGAAGACGCGGTACGACGGGAGCTGGCGCCCAACGCGGCTCCACGGGGTGGTGGCGGCAGTCGGCCGCTTCGGCACGGTCGTTAGGCGAGTATCGCGGTACTTGTCCTCGACGTGCAGGAGCGCAAGTCGCGCCTGGAAGCGGTCGGCAAGCGCACCAGTCCACTCGGCGAGGTCCGTGTCCACGTCCACCGAGTCCAGTGGCAGTAACACCGAACGTGGTGCGCCCGTCGGCGACGCGGAGCAGAGAAGTACGGGAACGGGTGAGCAGCGAACGAGTCGCTCCGCGGTACTTCCGAGCGCCGGCAATCGCTCGGGATGCTGTTCGTGCGTGCCGACGGCGATGACGTCGGCGTCGATTTCGGCCGCGAGATCCGCGAGGCAGCGAGCGGGGTCGCCAATACGAATGCGGTGGCTCGCGCGCGGCTTCCCGATCGCGTTCTCGATATCACGCAGGCAGCGGGCAGCCGCCTCGCGGGCTCCATCCATGTGGCGCTTGTCGAGCAGCGGGGCGAGACAGTGCAACAGGACGACCTCGGCGTCTGGCGCGAAGGATCGCGCCGCCCATGACGCGGCTCGGATGCTGGGTTCCGTGAGATCGACGCCGATGACGATACGCGCGAGCTGCATAGCCGTACTCCGAAGTGTTCTCCGTGAGAGTACGGCGTCTGGCGGCGCAAAACCGTCATGGTTTGCCGGATTTCCTGTAAGGTTTTACGTGTGAACGGTGAACGGTGATCTGACCGATCACCGACCACCGACCACTGGTCACCGATCACCGAGAACGGCCGAGTGCGCGCGTGATGGCGGCGACGAGGTCGTCACCAGTGATCGGCTTTCGCAGATACTCGGCGGCACCGGCGGCGAGATAGCGCTCGCGCGCCTCGGGCTCGTCGTCGGCGGAGTAGACGATGGTCGGAAAGGGTGCCGCGACGCGACGGAGCTGCTGTTGCACGTCCAGGCCAGTCATATCTGGCATGTGGGCGTCGAGCAACAGGCAATCCGGAGGTGCCGCCGCCGAGCTCAGAGCGTCGAGCAGCTCCTTGCCGCCGGCGTACGCGACCGCAGTCATGCCGAGCGCGCAGCAGTAGCGACGAAGGCCAACGCGAACGAGCTGCTCGTCGTCGACGATGGCGATGCGGAGTGACTCGGAGGGAGACGCGGTGTCTGGCGTCATGTAGGCGGCGCGGCCGACATCGCGGATGAGGTGCCGCCTAACGGCGCTGGGATCGGCGTCCGGGTTCGCTCGACGATCGGCGTGCGCTCGTGACCGGCGCGTCGCTCACGTTGCCTCTGGTCGTGCGCGATCCCTGGTGCCGACCGAAGCAGGCAGTGAACGGTGGTACCGCGGTCGCTGTTGTTCTCCGCCCAGAGGCGGCCGCCATGCGCGGCGACGATCGTGCGCGAGATGGAGAGGCCGAGGCCGAGCCCTTCGGACTTGGTCGTCACGAACGGCTCGAACAGTCGATCCATGAGCGCGGGCGGAATGCCAGGGCCCGAGTCGCGGATCGACAGCTGAATGGAGTCGTCGGCAGGTTGCGTCGCGAGCACGACGAGCTTGCGCTCGGATGCCGGCACCAGTGCCATCGCCTCGTTGGCGTTCAGGATCAGGTTGAGTAGAACCTGCTGCAGCTGGACGCGATCCCCGATCACGGGCGACGTACCTGGCGGCACGATGGCGATGGGCTTCACGCGACGCGTGATCAATTCCGCGTGGGCCAGCTCGAGCACTTCGCTCACGAGCTCTTCGACGTCGAGTGGCATGAGTCGCGTCTCGCCCCGTTTGAGCATGGCGCGGAGCCGTCGAATGACCTCGGCGGCGCGTTGATTCTCGCTCACGATGTCCCGGAGTATCGCCGCAATCTCGCTGGCGTCAAGCTCGGGCCGGTTGAGGAGGAGGATGGCCGCCTCGGCGTTGCTGCCGATGGACGCAAGGGGCTGATTGAGCTCGTGCGCGAGCGCGCCGGAGAGCTGGCCAAGCGAGGCGACTCGAGCGAGGTGGGACAGCTGGCGGCGCTGTTCCTCGGCTTCCATCCGTGCTTCGTGGTGCGCGGTGACGTCGGAGCGCCTAACGAAGGCACCCCCGCCGGGGATCGCGAGCGACTCGACGCAGATCATGTAACGCGCGCAATGCTCGCCGAGATCGTACTCGGTCTCGAAGTGATAACTGGCGCGGGACAGGGCGCCCGCGAGGCCCGCGGAAAGCCGCGCCGCCGTTGCGCTGCCGCGTTCCGCGACGGAGCGACAGATCTCTCGATAGCTGTCGCCGACGTGTGCACGATGGACTGGCTCAGCGGCGGGGAGATCCGCCTCACGGCGCCACGAGTCGTTGACCTCGATGATGAGGCCCCGACCGTCGAGTATCGCGACCTGATCGTGGAGCGAGGCGAGGATTCCTCGGTGCAACGCGACGATCGCGCGTCGGCCGGCACTGATGCTGGCGAGGCAGAGGATGGGCACGCTCGTCAGGACGACGAACAGCTGCACGATGAGTATGCTCTCATCGAGTGAGGCGAGCTGAAAGGGTCCGATGCCGCGATCGGCGGCGACGATCGCGCCGATGGTGACGACGGTGAGGGCCATGCTCGTGCCGGCGACGCCAAATCGGAGGGCAGCCCATATCAGGATGGGGATCGGCGCATACAGGCCGAGCGCAGGACGCCACGCGCTCTCGCCATTGAGCAGAGCCGCGACGCCGTAGGTAGAGACCAGCGCGATGGCGAGTAGCGCGGCCTCGAGGACGCGCCCGCGGGTGGCGGCGCGGCGACAGTCCCCCTGCAGGCAGAGCGTCAGGGCGGGGAGAATCGTTAGGCCGGTGATCGCGTTGGACAGGAACCACGCGACCCACGCGTGGCCGAAGGTCCCCTGACCGTGGGCGAGCACATTGGCCGCACCGATCGTCGCGCCGACCGCAGGCGCGATAACGACACCGATCGCGAGGAATTGGAGCAATGCCCCGGCGTTCTCGAATCGCGGCCGTGTACCCAGGCGCCATTTCACGAGCCAGGCTGCCGTCGCCGCTCGGCTGATATTGGCGATGTCGGCGGCGAGGACCCACGACATGCTCCACCGCGGCCAGTGACTCGCGAAGTGCGCCGCGGCGCCGAGCAGGATGTACCACACCCAATCCCGCGGTGATGAGAGAATGAGAAACGCCGCGAGAATCGCGTACGGTGGGAAGAGTACGGCGGCGCCGATCTCCGGGTATCGGAATACGGCGCCGATCTCGTTCCCGAGCAGGCTGAGCGGTGCAAAGAGTAAAAGGCCGACCGCGAGGCGCAGGGTCACCGCGTCCGTCCTCGGACCTTCGGCTGCACGCGCTGTGGCCATCGAGATTTCAGGTGGGGCAAGATCGCGACGACGGTCGGTTGTCGCGACGCGGCTACAATCGACAGCGGTTCCCACGGATTGCAGCTAAACCCCAAATCATGCGTCGGCTCAAAACGCGCACCATGTCCCTTTAGGCCAATACCATTACGGTGAGGGCGCCACGGTAAGGGTGTCTCGATGCTGATGCGGCGGCGCATTGCGGGCGCGCATGACCACGATGCCGGCGAGGGCGACAACGATGGCGATACACTGCGCCACGCTGAGCGCGAAGAAGCGATCGTCTTTGACGCGGAGGAATTCGACTAGAAATCGCTCGACGCCGGCGAGGAGTGCATAGACGCCGAAGAGCCACCCCTCGGCATGGGTGTGGAAACGTAGCCGCCAGAGGATGCCGAACATCACCAGGCCCGCGGCGACCTCGATCAGCTGCGTTGGCACGACGCTGACGAGGGTCGCGGGATCCATCATCGGCGGAAATACGGCGTGAAATGCCTGTGTCATACTGCCGCCCGTAGTGGGTGGAATGCCATTTGGAAACGCGACGGCGAGCGGGCCCTCGTACCACTTCCCATAGTCGTCGCCAACAGCCCAACAACCGGTTCGGCCGACGGCGTAGCCGGCGGCAATGGCGATGCCGGCGACGTCCGCATAACGGGCGAAGTTCAGCTTCCGGATACGAATCGTCATCCAGCACGCGATCACCGCGCCCGTGAATCCGCCCCAGTAGACGAAGCCGCCTCGTGAGACGAGCGTATGCCAATCATGTGTGACGACGAGGACGTAATACAGCTTCCCGCCAATCAAGGTGCCGAGGACGGCCGCGAGCAGAACGTCTCCGAGGTGCTTGGCCTCGAGATCGTGCCCGCGGCGGCGCAGCTCATGATCTGAAACGAGCTGCGCGACGAGAAAGGCGAACAACACCGCGACGCCGAACCCGGAGACGACGAACTGCAAAGCGCCGAGATGAATCGGAATCGCGAACGGCCTAACGATGATCGGCTGCATCCGCTGGCTCCGTGTAGGCGTAGCCGAACTCGGCGAGCCGTTTGCCCGATATCTCGTAGCCGATCGCCGGCATGTCGCTCACGCCAGTCGCGTCGATCCAGGTGTTGTAGAACTGGAATAGCGCGCAGACGGTGATCGCGTCGTAGAGGGCCTCGTCTGTCCAGCCGGCAGCACGGGCGCGCGCGAGATCGTTGGCGCCGATCGACGTCGAGTCCTCGACAATCTTGGCAATCAACGCGAAGAGGGCGCGCTCCTTTTCCGAGATGGGCGCGGTGGTGTAATCGTCCAGCACCGCCGCGACGAGCTCCCTACTTCCGAGCAGCTCCGCCGCGACCGCGGCGTGCGAGCCAATTCAGAATGGACAATCGTTGCGCCGCGACGTGAACGCGGCGATGAGCTCGCGCTGTCCCGGTGACAGCGGCGACGGACCGCGCATGACGCCGTGCGTGAAGCGGCCGAGGTGATCGGTGCGGTCGGGTTTGAACGCGAAGAGATGCTGGATCTGCGGAATGGGGATGCCGTTGGCGCGCAGGCGCGCCATCATCGCCCCACGACTTCCGGTGGCGGGGAAATTTTCGACTTCCGGCAGGAACATCGGATGCATGCGAGGACGGCTCTGGCGAGTGGCCCGCTACGCTAGTAATCGGACCGATTGCTGTCCAGTGCGGCCGCTCGGCGATCGATTCCGTGAGGCAACGGTAAGCGTATCGCGCCGTCTCGCGGAGTGGTCAGTGGAGACTGCGCATCGAAAGTCCCCGGGGCGGCGCTCATGAAGAGACAATGCACGGTGGCGCCGCCCTCGGGGTTGTTCTCCGCCCAGAGTCGGCCGCCGTGCGACGCGACGATGGTGCGCGAGATCGAGAGGCCGAGCCCGAGCCCCTCGGATTTGGTCGTAACGAACGGCTCGAAGAGACGGTCGACGACCGATGCCGCGAAGCCGGGCCCGGAGTCACGCACCGAAATCTGCGTCTCACCGTTAGGCACGAGCGTCGCCGACAGCAGGAGCATACGCTCGGGCGAGGACGCCATCGCCTCCGACGCGTTGAGAATCAGATTGAGGAGTACCTGCTGTACCTGCACGCGGTCGCCCAGCAGCAGTGGAATGTCCGGGGCGATGCTCGTCAGCACCGAAATGCCCCGTGTCACGAGCTCGGCGTGGGCGAGCTGGAGGACCTCGGCAATCAGCTCAGCGGTGTCGAGGGGCTGGAGGCGCGTTTCGCCGCGCTTCAACATCGCGCGCAATCGGCGGATGACCTGCGCCGCGCGGTGATCTTCGGTGACGATGTCGCGAAGCATCTCATCGATCTGGACCAGGTCGGCGTGCGGCCGCTTCAACAGAATGCGAGCCGCCTCGGCGTTGCTGAGGATCGACGACAGGGGTTGGTTCAGCTCGTGGGCGAGCGCCCCGGAGAGCTGGCCGAGGGCATTGACTCGCGCGAGATGCGTCAGCTGACGGCGCTGGTCTTCCATCTGCACGCGCGAGTGATACTGCGCCGTCACGTCCAATCGCCTGACGAATGCACCGCCGCTGGGCAGCGACAATGTTTCGACGGTGAGCGCGTAGCGGGAGTCTCGATCGTGTCGCGGGGTGTACTCCATCTGAAACAGTGGCTTGTCACCCGAGAGCACGCTCTGGATACCGTCCAGCTTTCGCTGCGCCGTATCGTCTCCAGTCTCGGCCGATCGCCGACACAGCTCAACGTAGCTCTGGCCGACGCGCGCGTGATGATACGGAGCCGCGTTAGGCAACGCGGCGAACCGGCGCCACGATTCGTTAACCTCGACGACGCGACCCCGGCCATCGAGAATGGCGATGTGCGCGTGGACCGAGGTGAGTATCGCCTGATGCAGCTCGACGACGGCACGACGCGCAGTGCCGATGGCGGCGATGAAGAGGATCGGCACACTCGTCAGTAGCACGAACAGCTGTGCCATGACGATACGCTCATCCATCGACAAGCCGACGAAGGGTCCGGCGCCGCGATCGGCGCCGATCACCGCGGCGATCATGACGCCGGTGTACGCGATGCTGGTCGCGCCAACCCCAAAGCGGAGGGCGGTCCAGATCAGCGCGGGCAGAGGCGCGTAGAGCGACAGGGCGAGACGCCAACCCACCGGAGTTCCAAGGTTGAGACTGAGCCAGGAGGTTCCGATCAGTATCGCCGTGATCGTGACTCCTTCGATCACCTGCTTTCGATCGAGGCGACCTCGCCAGTGGGCATCCGACGGAAAGATCAACAGCAGGGCCGGCAGCATCGTTAGGCCGGTGAGCGCGTCGGAGAGGGCCCATGCCATCCAGGACGCGCCGAACGCCTTCGACGGGTCGCCCGCCACGATGTCGATCGCGCCGAGCACCCCTCCCACCGCCGGCGCTACGATCACCGCGGCGGCGAAGAAACGAAGCAGAGCGCTGACGCTATCGAGCCGGAATCGACCGTCGAAGAGTCTGAGGAGGAGGAAAGCGGCGATGAGCGCTTCCGCGATGTCCACGGGTTGGGCGAGGAGCGCGCGTCCCAGGCCGATGCGCGGTGTATGCACGATTATCGATACGGCAGCGGCAATGATGATGTACCATGGCCAGTGGCGCCGGTGTGAGCGGACGAGCGCCGCGGTCAGTACGGCGTATGGGAGAAAAAGCAGCGCGACGCCGATCTGGTGATATCGGAACAGCTCGCTGATCGAGTTCCCGGCAACGATGAGCGGGACGAATGCGAGGAGCCCGGGCAGGAGCCGCAGCGACTCGGCGTCCGAGTAGCTGGTGGCGGTTCGTTCCGGTGCAGGGCTCACGTCGGTGGTCGGTGGACAGTAGTCGGTGGACGGTGGTCTGGTGGATCGCCAGACTCGAACATCGTGTTCCTTGGGGTTCTCGTCCAGAGTGGGCGCGGTTTTCGACGACCACATTGTCGCGCTTGGCGCGGTTTGCCGGCGCGCCCACGCCTGCTCCCCGACGTCGGGGAAAACGCATCGTTAGGCGACAGCAAATGATAGCGTTAGGTGCGCGACTGCGACATCCCAAACGTGAGGAGCGCAGGCGACGTCGCGAGCAGGCCACCTAACGGCTGTGCCTTCGGTCGCTAGCGGCCCAGCCGAAGGGAGAGCCCGAGCGTTAGGTCGCCGTCGCCGCGTAGTACTCGCGGGCCGGTCGAGAGGATGTCGCGGATCAGCGCGGATGCGGAGATACGGCCGGCCGACAAGCGGACGCCAAAGCCACTACCGAACGCGCCGCTCACACCAACGCCGCCAAGTCGGTAGTCGCAAGTCTGCGTGCAACCCCCTACCTGCTGGCGCCGCAGGTTCGTCTCGGCGTAGGGCGCGAGGTAGATGCCCAACGAGGCACGCGAAGGGTTGCCGAGAGTGGTGCCGACAGGCATCGTGAGACTGACTGCGCCGGTATTGCCGAGTCCACGTGCGTAATATCGGAATCCAGCATCTATCTCGGTGCCAATCGACCCTCGCAGCGGACCTCTCAGCGTGCGGGTCGCGAGCGTTCGTGCATATGCGGCTGCAGCCAGAGCGTTCCATTCCTGATCTGGGACGGCACCGATGTAGCCGCGGATCGCGCCCTTCCCGACCCCCATTCCACCGCCGAGGGTGTAATAGTCACCCACGGACAGACCTACGGCCGACAGCGAAGAATCGCCAAGTGCGGCCGCATCGGTCGGGGCAAAGCTCACTGCACCAGAGCGTCTTCCAACCAGCTGTGCTGCCCCGATCTCTCCTCGAGAGAGGGTGCCCAGGCCGGCGACGCCAAGCATCGCAAGGATTCGGGAACGGCGCCGCATCGAATCAGGCTCCTGTCGACTCGATATCGAACATAACGTCACGCGAGAAGCCCAGCACCAGCGCTCGCGATGCCCTTCACGAGCGCGCGATGCAAAAGATGTGCATCAAAGCTAAGCTGGCGTCGACTTCCCTTACGAATCCTCGCGGCGCAGCCCGAGCTGGGAAGCGATGGCGTCGCCGAGGCGATCGGCGGCGTCGAGCGCGGCATTGACGGCGTCACCCACAACGCGCGGCCAATCTTCGAGCCGCCATGCGTTCCCGACGCGGCGGCCTCGCGGCGGCAGCTCGGCCGCGGCGCCGATTGCCGTGACAGGATTGCGAACTGGAGGCACGAGCGCGCCGGACGGCTGAGTGGGGGGTGTCACGTCGTCGCTCGACGCGTTCTCTTCGGGGCCGGCCGGCCGCTCACCCCCGGTAGACTCGTTAGGTGTCGTGCTCATTCGTGATCTCCCTGCGCAAAGTCACACGTGAAATATGACCTACCTCGTACCGTACGCGGCGGGGGAGAATTGGTGTCGCATCGTTCGGCGAGCGGTCGCTCGGACTCCACTACGTCATCCAACGTATGCCGGTCCCAGCGAGTCAGCGGTTCGGCGCATGCCTAACGAAGCGGCGCACGTTCAGGGCGCGCGCACCGGTCCCACCCGCGTCAGATAGGCTTCGAACTCCTCGTCGAGCGTCGCGCGACGCTCGCGCCAGAGCTCGCGGATCGCCGTCTCATCGTTGCCGCGCCAATAGGCGGGGGAGAGCAGGGGCGCCGAGCGCTCGATGGTGAGCAGGACCACGGCAGTGGGCAGCGACGCCGGCAGCTTCTCGCCATACACTCGCCGCACCCCTTCCGCATACGTCGAACTGTCCTTGCCGTGCAGCTCGGCGCTCCCCGAAAATCGATAACCGCGTCGTGAGAGCTGATCGACGATGTTGATTTCCATCCAGGGCGAGTGCGTGAGGTTAGCGCGCGTGCCCGGCGAAGCGATGTCGAGAAAGAAGAGGCGGTTGTCGTCCCAGACGCGGATCGTGCCCTTTGGTGAGACGTTGGGCCTACCGTCCGGCGTCACCGTCGCGGCGAAACAGAGCTGCGCGACGTCGATGACGGCGCGCATGTCGGAGGTAATCATCTATAGTTGGATGTGGCGATCACGGAAGTTAGCGAGCCCGCTGGGCACTCCGCGCTGTCATCTCGATGAAATTCGATCAGCTGCTTGCCTCCGACGACGAACCACCATCGACCTATCTCTGGCCGCGATGGATGTTTCTGCGTGGGTTGGGGCTGATCTTTCTCTCGGCGTTCTACGCGCTCGCCTTTCAGATTCACGGACTCATTGGGCAGCGCGGCATCCTGCCGGCGGGCGACTACCTGCACAACGTGCGGAACGTCCTCGGTGCGCTCGAGGGACTGTGGTACGCGCCGACCCTGCTCTGGTTTGGGGCGGGGGATCGCGGGCTGACGATCGTCGTCGCCGCGGGGATCGTCGCGTCGCTACTGCTCACCGCAAACGTCTGGCCGCGCCTAACGGCCGCGCTGTGCACGATCTTCTTCCTCTCCTGCGTCGCCGCTCTGCAGGATTTCTCGGCGTATCAGTCCGACGGGATGCTGCTCGAGGCGGGATTCCTCGCCTGCTGGTTCGCGCCGCGGGGCATGAGGCCCGGACTCGGCGGCACGAGCCTGCCGTCGACATTCAGCCTGTTCATGCTGCGCTGGGAATGGTTCCGGATCCATCTCGAATCGGGCATCGTCAAGCTCGCGAGCGGTGATCCGCACTGGCGGAATCTCACGGCAATGGACGAATACTACCAGAACGGGCCGCTCCCGACCTGGATCGGTTGGTACGTGCAGCATCTGCCTCACGGCTTTCACGCCGGTACGGTCATCGTCACGCTCGTCGCCGAGCTGGGACTCGTCTGGCTGGTGTGGCTCGCCCGTCCATTTCGTGTTGCGTGCTTCTTCATGGTCACCGCGCTCCAGATCGGCATCATCGCGACGGCGAATTACGCTTTCCTCAACTATCTCGTCCTGCTGCTCGGCGTCCTGCTGCTGGACGATCAGTTCTTGCTTCACACGCGGCTGCCGGCGCCGCCACCTGCCGCGGCCGTTAGGCAGCGGCCCGTGTGGAAACGGCGCACGGAGGCCGTCGTGCTCGGCTTCGTGCTGTACACGACCGTCGTCGCCTTCCTGCCCGAGCTGCCGATCCTCGGATGGCCGGCGCGCGCCCTCGCGCCCTTTCGGATCGCGAACGCCTACGGACTGTTCGCCGTCATGACAGAAGCGCGGTACGAGATCGAATTCCAGGGAAGCCACGACGGAACCACCTGGATCACGTATCCGTTTCGCTACAAGCCGCAGGATGTCAACGAGCGCCCCGGCATCTACGCGCCGTTCCAGCCGCGTTTCGACTGGAACCTCTGGTTCGCGTCGTTAGGCCCGTGGCAGGAATCGCCGTGGGTCGTGAGCGCGCAGCTGCGGCTGGTGGAGGGAAGCCCGAGCGTGCTGAAGCTCTTCCGGTCGGACCCATTCAAGGGCAATCCACCGACGCTCGTGCGCACGGTGCGCTATCAGTACTGGTTCACTGATCTGGCGACGAAGCGTACGATGGGCGCGTGGTGGCGACGCCAGCTCATCGGGCCATTTACGGGCACGGTCGCGCAGCCGCCGGACACCGCGCATAGCCGTTAGGCGGCGCGAACGGTCCGCGCCGTGACCGAGAGCTGTCCAACGTGACGCATGGCGTGTTCGGCGCCGTGCACGAGGCAGCCAATCACCGTCGACGGCAGCTTTGCGCGCCCGACGGCCCGGAAGTCGCCGAGCGTTGCAACGTCGATCGTACGCAGCTCGGCGATGGCAGCGTCGACGCGAGCGCTGAGAAGGTCGAGCGCGGCCGAGATGTCCGCGGCATCGATCGGAGCACCCTCGGCGCGGAGGGCCGTGAATTGCTCCTCGTTGAGGGATTCGCCGCGCGCGTAGGTGAAGAGTCGGTCGATGACGCCGGGGATGTGTCGAATGTGAAAGGCGACGGACGCGACGTTCGCGGGCCGGGCATTCCATTGCTCCTCGGTGAGACCATCCACGAGCTCCCCGACACTCTCACGAACCTGGAGCAGGATGTGGGCGACCGGCTGCAGTAAAGCAGGGACGCCTTCGACCGGCCCGCGCTGCCACCACTCGGTGCTGGCCATACGGTTGGTTCAGACCGCCACTCCCTCACTTCGAGCCAGCGGAAGCGCGCCCCCAACTACTCCACCGTCAGGTTGTTCGAGCGCGCCACGCGCCCGCCAGAAGAACCACGCCGTGACTACGATCGCCAAAGCGAGGGCGGCGCCGAACTCGCTCGTCAGCCAGTTCGTATAGCCCGTGTTCACGGTGACGCGATCGAAGAATGCCTGCACAAATAGATTGTGCGACGCGTGGAGAATCGCGGCGGGCCAGACGCTCTTGGAGCGAAGGCGCAGCCAGGCGAACGGGAATCCGAGCGCGACGACCATCACGGCGAAGCACATGACCGAGTACCACGACGGGGCGCCATTGTTGTAGTCGGCGAAGATGATGAGGGGCATGTGCCAG
>DASXPH010000067.1:0-2296 GCA_036493735.1 Gemmatimonadaceae bacterium | reverse complement strand
GGTGTGCTCGCTCCCGGTCATCGCAATCTGTACGAGGCCCCGATCGCGACCCATCACCTCATGCGGTCCCACGCGGCGGCGGTGCAGGCGTATCGCGCCGTTGGCAAGAATCGCATCGGCATCGTCGTGAACCTCGAGCCGAAGTATCCGGCATCGCACATCGAGGAGGATCTCGCCGCGACTCGCCGTGCCGACGCGTACATGAATCAGCAATACCTCGATCCGATTCTGCTCGGCGGGTACCCGGAGGAGTTGCGCGAAATTTTCGGCGAGGCGTGGCCCGACCACCCGGCGTCGGAGCTCGAGTATCTGAAGCAGCCGATCGATTTCGTCGGCGTGAACTATTACACCCGGGCCGTGACGAAGAACGATCCGTCGGCGTGGCCGGTGCGCGCCGGGCGCGTCACCCAGCCGGAGCACGCGTACACGGAGACGGGATGGGAAGTCTATCCTGAGGGACTGACCGATACGCTCGCGTGGGTCACGGAGCGCTACGGTCGGATCCCGCTTTACGTCACCGAGAATGGCGCGGCGTTCTACGATCCACCGAAGCCAATCGACGGTCACGTCGACGATCCGCTGCGCGTCGCGTACTATCGATCGCACCTGAACGCTTCGTACAAAGCGCTCTGTCAGGGGGTAGACCTGCGCGGCTACTTCGCGTGGTCGTTGCTCGACAATTACGAGTGGAGCCTCGGCTACTCGAAGCGCTTCGGCATCGTGCACGTCGACTATGCGACACAGAAGCGCACGCCAAAGGCGAGCGCGCGGTTCTACTCCGAGGTAATTCGAACGCAGGGCGCGGCGCTGGGGGGCTGACATCGCTACTCCTTCACGCTGCCGAGCATGATGCCGGCGACATAGTAGCGTTGCAGAACGAGGAACGCGAAGAGAACTGGAAGCACGGTGACCACCGATCCCGCCATCATCAGCTCCGTGTCCTGAACGTGTTCCCCTGACAGGGCAGCGAGTGCAACCGGCAGTGTGAACCGGCGATCATCGCTCAGGATGATCAACGGCCACATGAAGTCATTCCAGGTGGCGAGGAATGTCCAGATCGCGAGCGTCGCGAGGATCGGCGCGATCACGGGGAGCACCACCGACCGATAGATCCGCAGCTCGCTCGCGCCGTCGACACGCGCCGCGTCGAGCAGATCTTCGGGAATCGAGAGCGCGTACTGCCGGATGAGGAAGATGCCGAAGATGCTCGCCATTCCCGGAATGATCACACCCCAGTACGTGTTCACGAGGTGCAGCGACTTCATCAGCAGGAACAGCGGCAGCATCGAGACCTGAACCGGGATCACCAACCCCAGCGCGAGCGCTCGGAACAGCCGGTCGCGCCCCTTGAAGCGGAGTTTAGCAAGCGCATAACCGGCGAGCGAATTGACGGCGAGTGAGAGCACGGTGACCACGATGGCGATGAAGGCGCTGTTCGCGAGATAGCGGCCGAGGCTCAGCCGCCCGAAGAGCGCGCGATAGTGATCGAGCGTCGGCGCGTGCGGCACGAAGTGCGGGGGATACGAGTTCGCCTCACCCGTCGCCATGAACGAGGCCGAGATCATCCACAGCGTCGGCAACAGGGCGACGATCGCGCCGCCGATGAGCAGACCATAGAGCAGCGCCCGCGCAAGCGCGGCGCTAGTCGCCGGATGCGGTCGCACCGATGGTTCGGCGGCGGTGATGCTCATCGTCAGGCGCGCTCACGCTGGAGCCGCATCTGTAGCAGCGTCCAGAGCAGGATGATGCCGAAGAGCACGAACGCGATCGCCGCCGCGACGCCCATGCGCCACCACCGAAAGCCTTCCTCGTACATGAAGAGGACGAGGCTGGTCGTCGCCCGGAGTGGGCCGCCACCCGTCATCACATACGGCTCGGCAAAGAGCTGGAAGTAGCCGATCATCGTCACGACGCCGACAAACAGGAACGTCGGCGCGAGCTGCGGGATTGTCACGTGTCTGAATCGCCGCAGCGGCCCGGCGCCATCGATCCGTGCTGCCTCGTAGAGCTCTTCGGGAATGCTCTGCAGGCCGGCGATGAAGATGAGCATGTTGTAACCGAAGTTCTTCCAGATGGCCATGACGATGATCGCCGGCATCGCCCAGTGCGGGTCGCCCAGCCAATCGATCGGGCCGATGCCGATGTGGCCGAGCAGGTAGTTGAGGAGCCCGTAGCGCGGATGGTACAGGTAGCGCCAGACGACGGCGATGGCGACGAGCGTCGTAACGAACGGCGTGAAATAGATGGTGCGAAAGAGACCTCGCAGCCGGATCGCCCTGGCATTGACGAGGAGCGC